>JBASAM010000053.1:0-18268 GCA_049650605.1 Rhodococcus sp. (in: high G+C Gram-positive bacteria)
GGTGGATCGACCCCGGTGCGCTCGCCGCGGACGTGGAACGGATGCAGCACGCCGGAGCCACCGCCGTGCTCATCGAACAGGACGGCCGCACCCTCGGCGCGATCGCGGTCCGCGACGAACTGCGACCCGAAGCCGCAGAAGTCGTCGCCGGTCTCCGCCGCGACGGCTACCACGTCGCGATGCTCACCGGGGACAACGAACGCACCGCCCGCGCGCTGGCCGCCGACGTCGGTATCGAGGAGGTCCACGCAGATCTGCGACCGGAGGACAAAGCACGCATCATCGGCGACCTGAAGGGCCGCCGGTCGACCGCGATGGTCGGCGACGGCGTCAACGACGCCCCCGCACTGGCCACCGCCGACCTCGGAATCGCCATGGGCGCCATGGGCACAGACGTGGCCATCGAGACCGCGGACGTCGCCCTGATGGGTGAGGATCTGCGGCACCTGCCGCAGGCCTTGGCTCACGCGCGCCGATCCCGGCGCATCATGTTGCAGAACGTCGGGCTGTCGCTGGCGATCATCATCGTGCTGATGCCGCTCGCCCTGTTCGGGGTCCTGGGTCTGGCCGCGGTGGTGCTGGTGCACGAACTCGCCGAGATCGTTGTCATCGCCAACGGCGTCCGCGCCGGCCGCACCCACCCCCTGCCCGCCGCAGCGGTGCCCGCACCTGCCCCGGCAGCAGCCGAGGCCCGCACATGAGCCCGGACGCCAGATCGGGCCCGACGGGCCCGATGCCGGAGGTCTCGACCGGGGGCCGCTCGGCGACTCGATCCCGGTGGACCCTGGCGATCGTCGTCGCTGTCCTCGTCGCGGCTGCACTCGCGGCCGACCCCGTCGCCCGCCGCGCGCTCTCCGACGGCCGCGTCGTCGAACTGGGATTACTGCAACTCAAGCTGGCCTACAACAGCGGTGTCGCCTTCAGCGTCGGCAACGGGTTGCCGCCGTGGGTACTCATCGCCGTCACCGCCACCATCACCGCCGCCATCGGCGTCTACGCGTGGCGCACCGTTCCCGCCGGGTCACCGACGGGGACCGTGGGACTGGCGGCGATCGTCGCCGGTGCCGCCGCCAACGTGATCGACCGCGCCGCCGACGGCCGCGTCACGGACTACTTCCACACCGGCTGGTGGCCCACCTTCAACCTCGCCGACACCTACCTCACCTGCGGAGTCGTACTGGTCATCATCGCGACCCTGCGAGAGGGCAGGACGCACTCCGATCCCCCGCAGGAACCATCCGCGTGAGCGCGTCGCGACGTCGACGACGGGCCTCCGCAGCCAGGCTCGAACACGCCGCCCGGGGCGTCCGGTCATCCTGTCGTCACGCGGTGCGGCAGTGATCGCCACCATCGCCGCGGCCGTCGCGATGTTCGCCGGCACCAACATCGACGACATCGTCGTGCTGACCGTGCTGTTCGTCGCCTCCGCCAGCCAGGGTCGACCACGGGCCTGGCAGATCGTCGCCGGCCAGTATCTCGGCCTGATCACCCTCGTCGCGATCAGCGTCGTTGCCGCACTCGGACTGGTCATCGTGCCTCAGGACTGGGTCGGGCTGCTCGGTGTGCTGCCCCTGTCGCTCGGCCTGTGGACACTGATCCGCGGCCTGCGCAGCGACGACGACGACGAACCCCCGGTCGCGGCGACCGGAATGGCCGGTGTCGCCGCCATCACCATCGCCAACGGCGCCGACAACATCGCCGTCTACACCCCCGTCTTCCGGACACTCGGGCCGCCACAGACCGCGCTCACCATCGCCGTGTTCCTGATCTGCGTCGGAATTTGGTGCTACGCCGGCAGCGTCCTGGGGACACGCAGAAAGGTCGTCGACACTCTCGAACGGGTCGAACACTGGCTCGTACCCGCGGTGTTCATCGGCCTGGGCATCTTCATCCTCCTCGAATCCGGAGTACTCGGCCGACTTGTCGCCGCCGCGTCCTGACCCGCATCCGCACGCCCGTCGGCTCGGGCGCAGTCCCATGAACTGCTCGGCCTCGGCTCGCGGGATCACCGCGCCCCGGCACGGTTCGGATTCCGCGGTCCCCTACCCGGCGGCGCCACGTCGATGCTGTCGATCCTGCGCAGAAGCTCCTCGATGCGGTCGTCGACCTCGTCGAGTCGTGCACCCACATCCGACAGTCGCTGGTGAGCGCGCCGACGCGCCTCGGTCCCGTGCACGTAGTAGCTCTCATCGAGAACGAGGTCGCCCTCGAACCACGGGTCGGCAGCGTCGGGGACTTCGCCCGGCCCCGTGATACGTCCGCGATGAGTCGGCGACTGCCCTGTCAGGTGCGCTCGCGCAAGCATCGACGCTGACCTTCCGGTCAGCGGATCCGGCGCCCACGGGGTGTGGCCCCAGCGGTCGATGCGCACCAGGAGCGGGTCGTTCGCGCGCGCCGCCGGAATCGGTCCTATCGCTTCGCCGGTACTCGGGGGCCCTGCGCGGGCCGGGTCGAGAGCGGCGGCCACCATGCGCGTGGTCGCGGCTCCGTCGAGGATCGACTGGATCTGCGCCCACCGCCGGTGAATCGCGACCGAATCATGGCCGCGCCGCTCGCCGAACAGGTCTCCCGCAACGCGGTGGTTCCCGCAGACGACGAGGTCCACGCCGTCGACGGTGATGTCACCGCGCCGCAAGGCAGTGATCTCGGTGGAGGTCATGCCGGATGCGATCAGCGTCAGGATCATCGCGTCTCGGCGGCCGAACAACGCGTGAGGCCATCCGTACGTCGGGATCGTCTCGATCATCGACGTCGCCGCCGCGCGGAAGTGAGCGGTGAGTTCGCGGCGGCGCTCGCTCACCGCCAGCCGGATCGTCACCGTACGGCCGGGTTCGGCCAGCCTCGCGCGACGGTGGGCGGTGTCGATGTCGGCGACGCGGCGACGCTGCGTGGCCACCGCCGCCGGGTGAGCGTCGAGAAACTGTGCGAGCGTGGAGGGGTCGGCCGGCAGGGCCGATTGTTCGGTGGCGGTGCACCAGTCGCGGAACAGTGACCACGTCGATGTTCCCGACGAGTCGAGGTTCGCCGTGGTGACGGAGCCACTCGCGGCGCGACGGTCGCTGCTCACAGGCCGAGCCTGGTCACAGCGTTGCCGATCAGGGGTGCGTTCTCACGGGCATAGATCTCGACCATGCCGGGGGTTCTGTGGCCGGTCTGTCGCATGATCGCGTGGGCATCGGCACCGTTGCGGAACGCCTGGGTGACGAAACCTGCGCGCAGTGAGTGCCCACCCAGCTGGGCGACCGTGTGCTCGTCGTACCCGGCGTCGGCGGCGCGGCGCCGGATCGCGGCGTGGACCGCGGCGCCGGACAGCGCCGTGGCCGAGAGGTTGCCGTTCTTGCGGATGGACCGGAACAGCGGCGCCCGGCCGTAGGCGGTGGGCAACGGTCCTCGGCACAAGTGCCCCTCGAACGGGGCGGCGCGGGTGAGCAACCGGATGACCGTCACCCGTCCACCCGCATCGAAGGCGGCCACGACCTGCAGCCACCGGACCCATGCGCACACCGGGCACGTGCGGTGGTGGTCGGTGAACGGCAACGCCTTCACCGCACCCGATCCTTCCTGGTCGGTCTTGGAGCGGCGGATCCGCACATGGGCACCGTCGAGGCGGTCACGGCGAACGTCCCGGCATTCGAGGTCGACGAGTTCGCTGCGCCGGAACGCTCCGGTGTAACCCATCAACAGCAGCGCCGAGTCGCGCCGCTCCGACACCTCCGACGACCACCCGGCCGCGCTGCGGCGGGCGTGATCGACGATGACCGTGATGTCCGCGGTCACCAACGGTGCGCGCCGATTCTTGGGCCGATCCCCCGCCGCGGCGTAGTCGCGCCGGATCCCGGCGAGGGTGGCACGCACCATCTCGTGGCCGCACGGACTCTCGCAATCTGTGCCGCGGTGGCGGTCGGCGATCGCGGCGACCCACTTCCCCAGTGTCGCGGGCGCGTACGCGCGTGTCCCGTCGGCGGTGATCGTGTCGGCGGCGTCGACGAGATACGCCGCGACGGTCGCGGGGTGTGCCGGCAGCGGACGGTGCCCGCCGCGCACGCACCAGCTCTCGAAGCGTCGCCACGCCGAGGAGTACGCGCGACGCGTACCCGCAGACCGTGCCGAGGCCATCGACCGTTCGATCCGCGCGGCGACGTCAGTCGTCAGGTCCGGGAACATCGCCGCAGCACCCGCAGGGGCGACCGGAACGGGCCTCGAGGTGTCGCCGGGCTGCTGGTGTGCCATGTCCGGCACTGTAGGTGGCACCTCCGACACGTTTCCGCACCCCAAAGTGCGCTGAGCTGGCTCTTCGTCATTGACGCTGCGGGAAAGGAAATTCTCGTTGGTCACCGCCCCAATACAGTGAGTGACTACGCGCAACCGATGCCGAGCGGCGCTTCGGAATCTGCTCACACCCACGACTGGGCTCTATCGCTATCGTTCCGCCACACCCTCATCGGTCACGGCGGGAGACGAATGTCCAGGTCAGCGAACACCTTCTTCAGTCGAACCGTGTCGTCCGGGGTGTGACACCCCAATGCGCAGGAACGCGAACAACGAGGCGGCTGCGGTGTTGTCGCCTCGCGCGAGGTCGATGGCGCCCTACATACCGTCCCACGCACTGCTGAACAGGCAGTTCACACAGCACCTTGCGCTAAGTGAAATTAACATTGTTCAAATCAACGAAAACGTGGGCGACTACAGCAAGTTCAACGGTTGAAGCTGAGCGCCGACCGATCGAGCTGCACGCAATAACTCTGCGGTGACCAACTACCGCGTGCGCTGCAAGATACCTCCAGCTCAAGCGGTGTCTGTGGCGATTCCCGCGTCCTTGAGCGGGCGGCCCCGACGAGTCGTGACCGTACGCAGATACATGCGTCCGACGGACGCGGGCGGGCAGCACGGCTTGCCGCGGCGTCTGCTTCTGCTTCAATGCAGTTGTGAGCCGCGATTTGGGAGATGACACCACGGTCACCCGTCCTTGGGTGCTGAGATCACAATGACCGACCACACTTCCGGGATCACCGAGCGCGGTCGAATAATCGATGACTACGGCGACGGCGTGCTTTCGGCCGAGTCGTCCGGGCGTGCCTGAGCGCCGGCTCACCGGTGGGCGATTGCGCTGGACTCGGGGCGGCTGGTCTTCGCAGACAGCGCCGATTTCGCGGCGCCCGCAGCGCCGAGCAGCTGCGACGGCGACGAAACCAATCATGCTGCGGGGACCTCTCCCCTATCCGCGCCCACACAGCGCTCTCGCGGGTAGTTACCCATCGGGGTCGTTGCCCCAAGAATGCGCCCGCGCAGCAACGACCACCACCGCAGCGCTGCGGCCAGATCGAGCTCGTCCACAACGCTGATACCGACTCGGCGTGGCCGGTCGAACGCGGAGTGCTCGCAACCAGTACCGCGGATATCCGCTCGACGGTTCACCATCTCGCAGGAACCGAGAAGCGTTGAGCGTTGTCGCGCCGAGGGGATCGGAGACTGTGGTGGTTGGGGCGTCGGGGGCGGTGATTACGTACCACCCAAATTGTTTCGTCTCGCCTCTTCGAAGGTACAAAGTCCCTCTCATGTTGCGCAGGTGGGTGCGGCGCAGACACCGCTCGCGGGCGCACGAAGTCAGCCGCGTCAGTACGCGATTGGCCTACAGGCACGGTCGTCATCAGCGCGCACCTCCGCCGCCGCTCAATACACCGAGCAAACCAGGGGCACCTCACTGTCCCGTTTCGTCACAGTGACACATGGGTAACACCTGCTCGATCGAGCTGGGCAATCTGGTCGGCCTGGGCGACGTGGTCAGGCGTTGGCCACCCAAGCCAAGTTTGGATCCCGATAAGGCCATACGTACAGCCATACGAGGGGCACGACATGCGGCTCAAGAGGTTGCAGTAATCAGGGAGCGCGTCCAGCGCTACCAACGGTTCGCGATGCCGACTCTGCTCCAGCGTGCAACGAAGCAGTTTGCTCGAGCCCCTACTAAGGTTCTGACACTTGCCTCTTGTGGACGGTGGTCAGAGCTCATGCATCGAACGCAGGCTTGCTGCGAACTCCCCCAGTTGAGCTCCGGGGGGAACACCAGTCGCCCGCCGGGTCCGCCGATTGGCTGAACTACGAAAGTTGAGTCGGTAGGCATTGGCAGACTTGCGATCGTGCACTACCGCGATCGGCTATGGAAAGTGTTCTCGGTTGCGACAACGGGGCACCTGGAAATTCGACAGCCCGACTCTACATCGCAGGCGCGCCCTGTCCCGCCGATCGCGCCAACCCGCCACACGCGATGTAATATTTGAGTCACAATTTGGGTCTGAACTGCGCAAACACCAGCGGCCGTACCTAAGACCATACGTACAGCCATACATCAGGCCACATTTAGCGCTTTATTAATTGTTTTATATGCGATCGGTACAATTGCTTTCCGCTCGCACGTATGCAAAGCTTACGTAGCGCTCATGTCTGTGCACATGCTCAAGGCAGCGTCAACAGCAGCATCATCGGCAAAGCAACAGGCTTGAATACATCCCAGTCATCGAGCCCTGATGTCGGACGTTGACATTGCTGTATTTGTAACCTTTTTGCCAGCCTGACCACACGCTTGTAATAAAGCTATGTAGGCAACCGCCGACACAGGCTTCCGTACCGCTGTGTACAAGCCGTCTTGTCAGGCTCTATGCCACGCCAGCCGCACAACCGCACACATAGCTGGTCGCTATGTCCGCCCAAGGGCCGTGTCGCACGCCTGATTTCGGGCGTCAGTGCAGTACCTTCGGCTCGTGACGACATCTGGAAACTCGCGGACGCTGCTGGTAGCGAATCAGAAGGGCGGAGTTGGCAAAAGTTCGATCGTCTCTGCAGTTGCCGGCATGGTTGCAGCCGCGGGCCGACGAGTACTGGTTATCGATGCTGATCAGCAGGCCAACGTCAGTTCGTCCGATCTCGGGGTCGAAGGCGACGGGGGACGAGGCCTGAGCATGGCGTTGCAGTTCGCGCACGCGTTAGAGCCAGTTCGCGAGGTCCGACCGAACCTTGACGTCGTTCCCGGTGGACCGGCTCTTGCGGTAGTCGCATCCGTGGCTGCAACCGCTGGTCAAACGGGTATCGACCTGCGGGCGAATCTTGACTCGACATTGAACGCGTTGTGTGAGGTCGAGCAGTACGAGTTGGTGCTCATTGACTCGGGGCCCGGTGACGCTCCTCTTCTCGATGCTCTGCTCGGCACGGCACGGTACCTTCTGGTCCCGACCAAGGACGACGACGCGAGCTTGTCTGGCGTGGAGCTTCTTGCGCTGCGGTACATGCGAGCTCGTCAGGCCGGATCGGCAATCCAACTGCTGGGCGTTGTCTTGTTCGACACGAACCCGCGAGCCACAGCCCGTAATCGCGAGGTATTCGAACAGGTTGGTGACCTTCTAGAGGGCAGTGGCGCCGACCCGTTCGAAGCCTTCATCCGTTCGGACCGTGCTGCCGCGGTGGATCTTCGTACGCGGCACCTCACACCTCTCGAACTCGTTCACGCGGCGGACATGGATCAGAAGAACCGTTTGCAACGTCTGCGTCAGAAGAGCAAACCAGGGGAGCGGTTATGGTCTCGCGATCCGTCAGGACTGGCAAGTGACTACCAGTCGCTCACCAAGGAGATCTTGAGTCGTGTCGCGAGGGCTGAGCGTGACTACGTTCCTGGCGGTGCGGCATGAGCGGCCGGAAGCGCCGTGCAGCGTTCGATCCAAACCTTCTTGGCGATCTAGGTGACGTTTTGCCACCGATCGACGTACCCAGGTCGATAGCGCAATCTGAATCCACCGGCTCTAGCAACGATGCGAGCGAACATCTCTCGGCACGTGTATCGGTGAGAACCGACATTGCAGACCGTGACCGCCAGAACAACGTGTACTCGGATCGACCAAAATTGGACGACTCTTCAACAGCCTCGGGTGCGCCGGCGCAGTCGTTGCCAGGCAACAGTGCATCGCCACCCTCGACGGCTGCTGACGAGGAGGTCAGAACCCTTGACGACGGGGCGAGTTCACGCCGTCGTGTTGACGCGCGGCGCAAGGGCAGTCGGCGCGATGCGTCGCCGAGCTCGAGCCGGGTTGCTCCTCCGGAGGTGGCGTTACCGCAGGATGTGTACATCTCGCTGCGGTCCCTGACGCTCAACGAACGCAGTTCCGATCCGTCGACTGCACGCTCGTATGGCCAGGTAGTTCTGGATGCTGTTGAACGTCATGCCACCGAGCTGAAGGCTCATTGGGTCGGCGGGGCAAGTAGTCCGACCACCGGTTTGTTCCGAAGATCGGAACCTGGGCGGCCGACTCGTCGTCGACACAGTGAGCCACGTGCACGTGTACCGCTTGCCGGCGTGATCAACGCTGACGCGGTTGTCCTCGACCAACTGGCAAGTGACTGGGGTGCTGGAAGTAGAAGCGCATTGGTCGAGCAGGCACTGCGCCTCTATCTGCAGGTACCAGCTACCGACTGATCTGACCCGACGTCCGAACAACGCGCCGCTGTTGGTGATGGTTCGTATGCGGCGACTCAGCTACCTGCGTCCACCCTTAACATGTGAAGTGCATTCGACTGAACGGTTGATCATGCGCCCCACACTGTGGCTGTCGTGCTCCATGTCGAGGGGTTTTGTTGCCGCCTCATGCTCGCGGACTCGACCTCATCCAGGAAGCCGGTCAGTGATGCATACGGGTCGTCTTCGGGCCTGTACCGCGGCTCATCCGCCATGACCGAGTCCCAAAGTCCCTCGTCGGGTGGTGCCATGCCGTCGTCAACGATGAGGACCGTTGCGTGCGACGACGGGGGAGCGGGAATGCGTTGGGCCTCGCGTTCGGCCAGCCATTCGCGCCAGATAATCCGTTCGGCCCGGTGGCGGACGGTGCGGGCGCGAACCGCAGCGGCCAGGCCGTGCCGGTGAGCGATCTCGTCGAGCTTCACGTCTCCGAGCTGAACGTGGCCGCCCACAACAGTGAGAAGGCCGGCGGTGCGCAGGTCGAGGATCGTCTCATAGCCACTCGATCGCCCGATCCGCACTGCCTGTACCAACGTCTCGACGGTCATGGGGCCATCGGCCGCCGCGACTGCCTCGTAGAGAACACGGTGGCGCTGGCCGATGACACTCCACGCCGGGTGGATCGTATCGATGACAGCCGCCCGAATTTGCCGCCCTGAGTTGCCCTCTGGCGGCTTATCTCCACTCGGCGGTACCAGCGCATACCGATCAGCGTTCTGACCGACTCCACGAGAGATGAGCAAGACCGGGGATCCAGGGGTGTCCCTGAGTCTTTCCAGTACCGACCACACCGTTGTCTCAGGGAGCAGTCCCGCGGCAGTGGAAAGCGAACGTCCGCCCAACGCCACCACCGGAACACCCTCGACCAGTTCCCCTCCTGATGCCGCACCCCACGCGAGAGCGTGCAGGACTGCGTGGGTGGACCAGCGATCGCGTCGGGAAGCGTATTCACGGGTGGCCCAAGATTGAGCCGTCGTGAGCCACGCCGAGAAAGCCGGGTCTGCTGTGCCCCCTGTGTGCTTTAACTTGTGCCCGGTGTCCCGGACTGGCTCAGGAAGTGTTGATGCGGCCCATTCGAGGGCTCGCGCTGCATCTCTCCGGACCGCGCCGAGGGCGTTGCCGTAGTGGGCGTACGCGTCGCGGACACCTGCCCAGTCGTCCGCACTGAGCCGATCGGTGATGTCGTCGGCGGTGGCGCCGGCCAGGACCGCGTGGGCGATGACCGACTGGCGAGCTTCCGAGCGCGATGCCCACCGTGTGCGATCGAGTCGGCCGGTGGCCGCGAAGGTCGTGACCGATGCCGGTGGGGGAGTGGCACGGCAGAAGCGACCGTGCAGTCGGGCAGTACGGCCGGTTCCGATGATCCGCTCAGCGACCGTGGCGGTGCGGATCTCGGTATCGACGGTGCGCACTGCCCCGGCCACGCAGGCGCGGGTGTGGGGGAGTCCGCCGAGCAGCGCAGTAAGGCGCGTGAGCAGTGCGGGTTCGGACCCGATGGTCAGGGTGTCCATCGCGGCCGTGAGATCGCCGGCCAGTACCCGGTGGCCACCCTCGCGGCACGCGGATCCGGGGACGGTGATGCACCCGGTCGCAGCGTTGGTCATCGGCACAATGTCCAACGTCGGCAGACGAGCGGCCAACAGATCCAGCAGTGGTCGCAGCTCGGCGACGCCGGCAGTGACGCCCGGGGCCAGGGGGACCAGGACATGGCGGCCGCCGCTGGTGGAAACGTCGACGATCGCGCGACCGCCGGCTTCCGCCAGCCAACCCAGGGCCCGGTCCACATCCGCCTGGACAGCGGCACCGCCGTAGGTCTTAGCGTCGAAGTCCAACGCGATGACGCGTGCCCGGCCGTGAGCGAACAGCGGCACGGCGGCAGGTACGAGTGGGCGTTTCGTCGTCAACGAGCGCGACGAGGCGAAGCCACGCGCCGACGCGTCGTACAGACGCATAGATCGGCGCGCCGCGAGCATGGGCGCAAGACGGCGCCACAAGGCGTCGGGTGTCGACGCCGACGACGCGACACGATGATTGATGCTTGAAACTGAGTCAGGGCAGCATGTACCCTGAGACCTGTCCGTCAAGACAGTCCCTTTCTTGGGGCATCGAGTCCAGCGAGTTGGCGCTCACTGGCTCAGACTTCAACGGTCCCTCTGGTTGCCCCCAGGGGGACCGTTTCTTTTATGCGGTGAGCGGTAGCTCCACACCTCCCTCACCACGAACGTCGGGGCCGAGCCTCAAGTCCATTCGTCCGGCCAGGTCGCAGAACACATCACGTCCGAAACGCGCCACGGACGAATATCCATGGCGACGAGCGAGCTGCTTGGCGTCGATCTGGGCGGGCACTCGAACGGAGTGAGCGCGGGGCTTGTTCGATACTCGGAAGCGGCCGGTGACAGGAAGCGGGAACGCGTTTAGGGGCAGCGAAATCTCCGGTCCTAGCTTCAGATCCGGACGACCCGCCAAATCGCAGAACACGTCTGCGCCGAAGCGCGAGACTGCGCTGTAGCCCTTCTCATGGGCTAACTGCTCCACGCACAACTCATCGGGAAGACGAAGCAAGTACCCCGTGCGTTCGCCCAAATGTGGCTGAGCCATGAGCATCCCTCCTGTCGCCGGTCTCGAGGATCGTGCCACAGGAACGAATCTGATACAGGTGCGACACGCCGAGGGTGGGCAGCGCTCTTGCTCGTCTGCCGGTAGTCCGATCCCGGGTGCCCTCTAGGTAACGTCCTGCGCATGGATGTCTCGAGCGTAGGAACGACTGCCGTACTGACAGCACAAATGCGAGCATTGGAGTCGTCTCGGCCCGATCGACTGTTTCAGGACGACTTGGCCGGCCAGCTCGTCCGCGCGACCAACACGGGTATCAACCAGATCACTCTTGAGCAGGTCACGGGGCAACGTGTCTACGAATCGCTGGCCGTACGGACGCGCTGGTTGGATGAGCGGTTCGAGCAACACGTTGGCATCGACAACCCCCTCGTGCAGCAGATCGTGCTCCTGGGCGCCGGCCTCGACACACGTGCTCTACGTCTGGGATGGCTCGGTCGCGGCGTCGAGGTGTACGAGGTCGATCGCGGCGACGTGGTCGACCTGAAGAGCCGAGAGTTGCGGCGGGAGCACACCGAGCATTGGCACGGGGTCACGGCCGACCTGACCGACCGGGGTTGGGTGAATGCCCTGATCGGGAGCGGCTTCGATGCAACTGTCGCAACGCTGTGGTTGGCGGAGGGCCTGTTCATGTACCTGAGCGAGGTCGACAATCAGAGCTTGTTGCGAGACGTCGAGCAACTGAGTGCGCCGGGTTCGCATCTGCTAGCGGTCCACTTCGGTCGTGGCGCCCTCATTGATGCAGAAACACAGGCGATGTCGGCGGCGGTGGCCTCGAACGGCTACGGCTTCGAGTCTGCGATCGAGACGAGCCCTCAGCAGTGGTTGGGGTCTCGTTGGGGCGTTGATACGGCCCTTTCGATTGCGCAGTACGCGCCCGCCCTCGGACGAAAGCTGCCATATGACGAGGTGGCGCTCGGTGCTGAGCTCACGTGGATGGTCGATGCCGAGTATCGACCTCGGTGAGTTCGAATCGCATCCGGTAAGCGGTGACTGGACTGGCCGCCGCTGACCAGCACTCGGCCGCAGTGCGTGGGACCTCCACCTCGTCGAACGCGTTGCGATGTGGAGTCTCCCGCGACCGTCTCCATGCGTTCTTGCGCTCGTACAGCAGACGAAACCTGCTGACTCGCCCGCGCAGTTTCACAATCTGGGGTACGAGCAGCGCTGCGACGAGCTGCACAGTCACGAGCGTGGTCAGGGCAACCGCGATCTGCGATGCGTTTTGTACGTACGCACTCGAGAACAAGTCAGGAAAGGCGTTGACCAGGAACACCCGAACGACAATGTGGATAGCGAATAATATCGCCGTCACGGAAGCGGAGGCGATGATGAGCAGCATTGTGCGGATCGCGCCATCAAACTCAGTCGCAGCCCGAGCTATTAGACGCAGAGCGATCGTGGCAACAAGGGATATCGTGAGCGCGACATAAGACCACAAAACAATCTGCGGCCAGGTCCAGGCAAACTCATCCGGAAAATACTGAATAGGCTTACGCCACAAGTCGCTTATTGCGAATGATCCAATTATGACAACCGATGTGAAAAAAGCCAGAACGTGCGGAGCCCAGACCCGGAACGGGGCGCCCGCGATCCAAGCAGTGGCAGGCACACAGAAACCGAGAGCGAGAGTCGTCGACAATATGGTCAAGATGTAGGGGAGATTGTAAAGGTGCTCACCGTCCGCGCTGATCGGGAAGTTGTCGATGTAGTCCTCGACAGCCGGCAGGTGCAGTGAGCGCGCCGCTACGAACAGCAGGATTGCGATGGCCGTCCAGTGCGCGCCACTCTTCGGAGCGCGAAAGGAGCCTGATCGCGCCAGAAGATACAGGCCGATGGCGAGGAGGCCGAACGCGCCTATCGTTGTCACCGCGTCGAGTAGCCACACCGCAGGCATGGTACCCGTCATGAACACTGTTCAATAGAAACCAAACGGTTCAGTAGTAACCGAACGTACGAGCAAGCCGATCGATCATTGTTGATCCTCTAAGTTGCCCATGGCGTGACGTTATCCGCCGTCGTTGCTCGTCGATGCGCGCCAGCAAGATAGTTGCGAACCATTCGGCTTCTTGCTCTGCCCGACTCAACGTACTCATACTCTCCGGAGTGGCAGAATACGGAATTCCGACTTTGCAAGCGAACGACCGCAGTCGAAACTCGACAAGGTCGCGAGGGAGTGCATCGAAAAGCGAGGCGACTTCGTCCAGGGAGACCCGGCGGTCATGATGGAGAAGCACGTGACCCATTTCGTGCACGACTACGAACTGCTCTTCCTCCAAGGACAGGTGCGGCGCAACGACTATCTCGTCGCGATCTGCGTAGGGCCAGAGCTCTCCCGTGATGTCGCCGCTCACGTGTATGCCCGACGGCTTCTCCACCACTTGGATCGGTCGATCGCGGCGCAGTGACTCGGTGGCTACGAACGACTCGATCGACCACGTAGGTCCGGGATCGAGTTCCTTGACGAGTGCTTCTGCGACCTCGCGAGGTGTGGCCGCCTCGGGCGAACAGGGCGGCCGGCGTCTGGCCACAGTTAAGCCTCGACGCGCCAGAGCCGCCCAGACGCGCGGAGCTGTGCCCACTGAGCGCGCAGCTCGTCCACCGACGCATTGGTGGGCAAGCCCATCGGACCATCGGCACCCCGAAAGTGGGGAACGCCGATGACACGAGTGCAAAGCATGATCTCGCTCTGCATCAACGGCCTGAGGTACACCGCAGGATCGTCGTCGAGAAGCGAGGTGTCATCATGCCACTGACACGCCTGCGCATAGGCGCGCCGAGCGATCGGTCCGGGTATAGAGGTGCCCGCCAGGTGCTCGCGCACCTCACGACTCGAATAGGGGAGATCAGCACCGTCGAGCTTCAAGACGAGCTGGTCGACGACGCTGTCATGGTCACCTGGGGCCGCTGCGAGTTTGACCATCAGGCTCAATCGGTACGACAGGGACTCGTCCTCGGCCGTCAGGGACGTGCTGGGCGGGGCATACACGTCGGTCATCTGGGAGATTTTAGATGGCGGCGGTCTGTAGCGCACGCTGCTTGCGGTGCCATCGCTCGTGATAGCGGCCACCTTCGTCAGCTGAAAGACCCGCTAACCAGCGTCGATACTGCTGGTCATCATCCAGCGAAGGAGAAGACTCCTCGAACGGCGCGGCGTCCCCGAGATACGGGGCGAACGTCGTTTGCAGGAAACCTGGCACCGTGCGGCTTGGCCCACCGAAGCGTTCGAGTACCTCTGTGGCATGAGCCGCGCTCAGCTTCTGAGCGAACTGGATCAAACCGCGGAGCGCGGTCGATCCACCCGGGAGGTCCGTGGGTGCGAGGTTCTGCTGGATGAGTGTCAGACCTTCTCGCAACACTTCCACCGGCACTGCGACGTAGCTGAAGTCCAGTGGATCACCCGGCACAGGAATGTTCGGCGCCGATGTGCCGCCAGAGGCACCAGTAGAGGCGACGGTGTCCTCGAGCGAGACCGGATCGCGCATGTCGAGACATCGGGCCGCTGAACCGCTTTGCCACTTCAGTGCCTTGTCGAGTCGATCTAAAGTCGTCGGCCGAGGAAAGGCCGTGGACGGGGTAGGGCTCTCGATACGAGCAAGGGTGGATGGTGCCGGCCCACCCGTTTCGTGCAGACCGTCGCGCGTGAGCCCCAAAGCGCGTCGCCGCAGCGTTACTGCATCGGCGAGGAACGCCAAAGGCGGCGGGATCTGATCAAGCACACGGTAGAGCGTATCGCCCGTGAGCACGTTTAACGCCTTTACACCCCGCCAGGCCGCTGAATCAATCATCTAACGCTCACAATAAGTTCGTTTGCAACGCACAGTCTCAATTTATCGTGGGTGAGGCCTCCACTTGAGCCGAGTCAACCGCTCATGACGTGTTAATGTACTTCGTACGAGCGGATACGGGTGAGAAGCTGGCCCGGAAGCTCATCGACAGCAGTTTATGAGAGGTATATGAGATGTTAACGCGCATTTCAGCCCATCGGCGCGGGATGGCAACATTCCGCGCCGATGGGCACCGGCGCTCTGTCGACGCTCCGGTGTGCAACTCGCTTCACCAGCAAGTCGGGCTCAACAACCTCCTCTTCTGTACGCGGCCGATGCACACCGCGCACACGGACCACCAGTCAACCGGCGATGACGGATCCGTCCTGGCCACGTGGACGTCAAAGTCTCAGCCGGTCGTGATTTCCGCGGCACGGTCATGTGCCTCATGACTTCGGTTGCACGCGATCACGCGCGTATCCGAAAGCCGTTCGGCAGCAGCAATTTCGATTGGTGTCACGCCGTCGGGCAGCACGTAAACGATGCCGGTGTAGCGCGAAGAACCGAGGCGCTTCCCCTAATCAGGGCGCCTCAATTACCGCACCCACCAGCATCTCGACATCTCCCGGTCGCACTCACAGGAAGGACGTCCTCACATGCTCTGGATCTTCCAGCAGCCGTGGCTATGGCTCAGCTTCTTCGCCGGTAAGTGACCTCGCGCCACTCATCCCGACAAGGACTCATTACCTGACACGACCTGTGCGGGAACCGGCAGCCGCACCTGCCGGTTCCCCACGGCGAAACCGATCAACTCGTACAGCTCCCATGAAAGGGCAGAATGTTGAACAGGGACAACAAGTCTGGACGTCATCGACGCCAGACCGCGACCCGGTCCACCGTGGTCGCTGCATCTGCGGTCGCGGTGGCGGTCGCTTTCGCCGGTCCCGCCGCCGCCGACGAGGTCCAACCCGGGCTGACGACCACGACCCCGCAGCAGCCGGGTCTGTCCACCACCGCACCCGCACCCACTCAGCAGCGCGAGTTCCTGCCCGGATACACCCCGTCCCCGCAGGTACAGCAGTCACAGTGGCGCAGTTACGACGACTACCAGTCCGGCCGCCAGCAGTCCTCCACCGTCCCGGCCGTCTACTACTCGGCGCCTCCCGCGCAGCCGGCCCCACAGGTCGGGCCGCCCGCACCGCTCGCGCCGCCTCCTGTGCCCACTGTCGAACGCAAGGTCATCGCACCCATCGACATTCCCGAGGGCTACATCGGCGTCGGCGGCCAGATCGTGCCGTACGACCGGAATGTCGTGGATCCGAACCTGGTGGAGCAGTTCAACAACACCAGTCAGGCCTTGCAGGCAGACGGCGGAAACTTCCTCGTCGACGCCGGATTCGCCGACGCACCCCGAGCCGACCGCATCTCCGCGGGAGTCGCCACCGGCATCGTCGCCGGCGGCACCACAGGGTTCCTGACCTCGCTCGTCCCCGCGACCGTCATCACCGCCACCGGAGCAGGACTCGGCGGAGCGCTCGGCGTCGCCGCAACCACCGGCAGCGGGGCGATCGTGTGGGGCGGACCCGTCGGGTGGGTGTTCATCCCCGGTGCAGCCGCACTGGCCGGTGGGGCTGCGGGAGCTGCACTGTCCGCGCCGATCGTCCTCGGTCTGACCGTCACCGGCGCCGCACTCGGCGGCCTCCTCGGCGCCACGGTCACCGGTGGAGAGCAGCAGATCATCACCGAACCCGCCCCCGTCCCCGCACCTGCACCCGGCGCACCCGCTCCCGCCGCGGCCGCTCCGGTGTGGACGCCGCCGCAGGACGTCCAGCAGGTGATCGACACGGCCCCGGCCTACGTCGAGCAGGCCCGCCGGGCCGTCACCGACGTGCCCGTCGGCGCCGACGTCCTGGGCGCGGTCGACACCGTGATCGCCGACAACGCCCCGGCGCTCGAGCAGGGCGCGGCAGCCCTGAACAGCGCTGTCGCGTCGTTCCGTCCGGCCTGATCGCCGGGTTGCGGCCGGACCCCATGCGGGGTCCGGCCGTATCCGAAGGTTCGGCCGACCACCTCGCCCAGAGACACACCACGACCACTCATCGAGACCGACATCGAGGAAGGAGACGCGATGCCCACCTCGAACCGAGCAGACGACGAGTGGTTCGCCCCGTTGTCCGCCCACCCCACCGCCGAATCCGATCTTGCAGAAACGATGACGGTGGTCGACCACTCCGACGACCACACCGGACACGTCGCGGTGATGACCCCACCGGACCAGCGAGCCGACGACCACCTCGCTCCGTGGCAGGCAGTTCTCGCCGAACTCCCCACCGCGACAGCACCGGTGAACGCCCCCGCGGCGCATCCCATTTCCGCGGCCGAGGCCGGGTGGGTACGCCGCCATCGGTCGTCCCTGGCGGCCCTGGTGTCCGTCGCCGCTCTCGTGGCCGTCGCAGGCGGCGCTGCCTGGGCCGTCCTACCCTCCGTGACCGACGACGCGGCGGCCCCCTCGCTGGCGCAGGAACTCGTCGCGACCACCGACGCCGTGACCACAACCTCCACGGCACCGACCCCGACCACGCCGGCTGTTCTGCCCTTCGAGCAGTGGTGCGCCCAGCAGCCCGGCGGCGAGGTCGCCTCCGCGGACTCCGCCGATCCGGACCTCGCGGTCATCGCCCGCATCGAGGATGCCTACTACCGCAGCCGCGACGTCGGAGCGGCGAGCGCGCAGCTCGCCGACGGTATCGACCTCGACCCCGCTGCGTTCGCGAACGCCGTCGCCGCCATCCCCGTCGGCACCGAGCACTGCGTCCTCGCCGACGAGACAGCGGCGTCGCAGTTCCGGGTGACGGTGATCGAACGTCGCCCCGGTGGCGGGCAGAAGCGGTTCGTCAGCTCCATGACCACCGCACCGGCCGCCACCGGGAACACTGCCGTCATCGCCGCCATCGGCCCTGCGTCGTGACCGGCGCATACGGGACAAGCCCGTCCTACCTGGACTGGCTGCCCACCGCCGCGGCCGCCGACACTGCCGACGCGGAGCCCGTCGCGGCGGCCGATCCGGCACAAGGGGTCGTCGTCGAGGACGGTCCGACCGCGCCGGCCCCGATCATCGTCGTCGCCGGGGCCCACGGCGGATCCGGATCGAGCGTGGTGGCGCTGCTGCTGGCGATGGTCTCCGACGACACCGTCGTCGTCCTCGACGGAACGCCCGTCGGCGGGGACATCGTGCACCGCACGCCCGCCCCCGTCGCGCAGACGGCCGCCGTGTGGGGCGTCTGGCTCACCGGTGACCGCGCACTGCCCACTTCCACCGGGTGGACCGTTCTGGGTCGGGACCGCCGCGACGACGCATCGCCCTCGCACCTCGCGGCGGCGGTGACCGCCGCCC
>JBASAM010000054.1:0-17137 GCA_049650605.1 Rhodococcus sp. (in: high G+C Gram-positive bacteria)
CGGTTAGATCGACTGAAGGTGCCCTTCAGGAGGTAACAGGGAGCCAGTAGGTACGTGAGGCCAGTAGGCGCAGCGGGCGGAATCAGCCGCGGATGTTGAGGCCGACCTTCTGAAACTCCTTGAGGTCGGAGTAGCCGGACTTGGCCATCGAACGGCGCAGTCCACCGACCAGGTCCAGCGAACCGAAAGGATCGTTCGACGGGCCCGACAGGACGCGATCGAGGGTCGGGCGCTCCCCGAATGACACCGGCAAGAACGCCCCGCGCGGCATGGAGGGGTGCGCCGCCGCAGACGGCCAGTACCACCCTCGGCCGGGCGACTCGGCTGCCAGCGCCAACGGCGCACCGAGCATCACGGCGTCGGCTCCGCAGGCGATTGCCTTGGCCAGGTTGCCCGACGTCGTGATACCGCCGTCGGCAATCACGTGGACGTAGCGCCCACCGGTCTCGTCGAGATAGTCGCGGCGCGCGGCCGCTGCATCCGCGATGGCGGTGGCCATCGGAACGCCGATACCGAGGACCTCGCCGGTGGTGGTTGCGCCGTCGGTCGAGCCGTATCCGACGATCACGCCGGCCGCGCCTGTTCGCATCAGATGCAGTGCCGTGCGGTGATCGCTGACGCCACCGGCCACAACCGGTACGTCCAGTTCGGCGATGAACGTCTTCATGTTGAGCGGTTCTTCGCTGGGGTGACCGACGTGCTCGGCGGAGATGATCGTGCCTTGAACGACCAGCAGGTCGACTCCCGCGGCCACCAACGCCGGGGTCAGCGACCGAGCGTTCTGCGGGCTGACTCGGACGGCGACGGTCACTCCGGCCGCTCGCACCTGCGCGACCGCGGCCGCCAGCAGATCCGGTTGCAGCGGCGCGGCATGCAGTTTTTGCAACATCTCCACCGGTGCGTCCGCGTCGACGTCCGACTGCGCGACGTCGATCAAGCGGTCGATGACCGCGTCCACGTCGGAGTGGCGGCTCCACAGACCCTCACCGTTGATGACGCCGAGACCGCCGCGCTTGCCGAGCTCGACGGCGAACGACGGAGACACCAGGGCATCGGTCGGGTGCGCAACGATCGGGATGTCGAATCGATACGCGTCCAGCTGCCACGCGGTCGACACCTCTTTCGACGAACGGGTGCGGCGGGACGGAACGATGTCCACGTCTTCGAGCTCGTACGTTCGACGGGCCGTCCGGCCCATGCCAATTTCCACCAGGTCGCGCACGCGCGTCCTTTCTCCTATGCCGTGGCCCCGTTGGGCCCGCGACGGTTCGACACGCAGTCGGATATTTCTCGCTTAGGTCAGCGAGCAGTGTAGTTGGGTGCCTCGACGGTCATCGTGATGTCGTGCGGGTGGCTCTCCTTCAGACCCGCGGAGGTGATCTGGACGAACTGCGCTTCCTGGAGCTGTTCCACAGTGTTGGAACCGGTGTAGCCCATGGCGGCGCGCAGACCGCCGGTCAACTGGTGGATAACCTGCGAGAGCGGACCACGGAACGGCACACGGCCCTCGATGCCTTCCGGCACCAGCTTGTCCTCGGCGAGCACGTCGTCCTGAAAGTATCGGTCCTTGGAGAACGACTTGACGGCGCCGCGTCCCTGCATCGCCCCCAGAGAACCCATTCCCCGGTAGCTCTTGAACTGCTTGCCGCCCACGAGGATCAGCTCACCGGGCGACTCGCCGGTGCCGGCCAGCAGCGATCCGAGCATCGCCGTCGATGCACCGGCGGCCAGCGCCTTGGCGATGTCGCCGGAGAACTGCAGACCGCCGTCGGCGATGACGGGTACACCCGCCGGCTTGCAGACTGCGACTGCCTCGAGGATGGCCGTGATCTGCGGAGCGCCGACACCGGCGACGACACGCGTCGTGCAGATCGAGCCGGGGCCTACGCCCACCTTCACCGCATCTGCACCGGCTTCCACCAGCGCACGAGCGCCGGAGCGCGTCGCGATGTTTCCGCCGACCACCTGCACGCGGTCCCCGACCTCGGCCTTGATCTTGCTGACCATCTCGAGCACTTGCGAGTTGTGACCGTGCGCGGTGTCGACGATCAGAACGTCCACTCCGGCGTCCGTCAGAGCCATCGCCCGCGCCCACGAGTCATCGCCGACGCCGACAGCGGCACCCACCAGCAACCGGCCGTCGCGGTCCTTGGTGGCCAGCGGATGCTGCTCGGTCTTGACGAAATCCTTCACCGTGATGAGCCCGGTGAGTCGGCCGTGACCGTCGACGATGGGCAACTTCTCGATCTTGTGGCGGCGAAGCAGGCCCAGTGCGGCGTCGGCGGTGACGCCTTCTTGCGCTGTCACCAGCGGAGCCTTGGTCATGACTTCGGCGACGCTGCGATTCTGATCGACTTCGAAGCGCATGTCGCGATTGGTGATGATGCCGACCAACTCTCCGCGCTCGTCGGTGACGGGCAGACCCGAGATGCGGAACTTGGCGCACATCGCGTCCACCTCGGCGAGTGTGTCGGTGGGCTTGCACGTCACCGGATCGGTCACCATGCCTGCTTCCGACCGCTTGACCACCTCGACCTGCGCGGCCTGGTCGGCGGCGGACAGATTGCGGTGCAGCACGCCCATCCCACCGGACCGGGCCATGGCGATGGCCATGCGCGCCTCGGTGACGGTGTCCATCGCACTGGAGACCAGCGGTACACGCAGCCGAATATCTCGGGTGAGCTGGCTGGAGGTGTCGACCTTGCTGGGAATCAGATCGGACGCCGCGGGAATGAGCAGAACGTCGTCGAAGGTGAGGCCCAGCATGGCAACCTTGTTGGGATCGTCGCCGCCGGTACGGACGCGTCCCGACCCATCGTCGATGCTGCTCACGGGCCTGTCTGGGGTACTCATACGGGTCTGGCCCTCCTGCGCTGGATCTGTCGGTACACGCGACGGCTCCGGGTGGCGGAAGTCCCTTGCGCGCTCGCGCTACATCGTATCGGTCTCGCGTGCGACGTCGGCACGCGAGCAAGCTACCGATGCGGATCGGGAGCAACACACTGCCGCGACGGCGGCCCCAGCGCTGGCGCAGACCCGCCTTTGCTGCGTACCGTGGTCGTGTGCGCGATCAACTGCCTCCAGGTCTGCCGCCGGATCCCTTCGCCGGCGATCCCGCCGACCCTTCGGCCGCCCTCGACGCGATCGAGCCCGGCCAGCCCCTCGACGCCCAGGAACGCCTGGCCGTCGAGGAAGATCTTGCCGATCTCGCTGTGTACGAGGCGCTCCTCGCGCACCGTGGGGTGCGCGGGCTCGTCGTGTGCTGTGAGGACTGTCAGCAGGATCATTACCACGACTGGGACATGCTGCGGGCGAACCTGCTCCAGCTGCTGGTCGACGGCACGGTTCGCCCTCACGAGCCCGCATACGATCCCATTCCCGACGCCTACGTCACGTGGGACTACTGCCGCGGATACGCCGATGCCTCGATGAACGACGCCCTTCACGGCGACGGATACGAAGGCTGACACCGAAGCCCGTTCTTCTCGGACGACAACGAATGCCCGCAGACACTGTCTGCGGGCATTCGTTTTCGAACGGAGCCGTTTTCGGATCGGTCAGTTGTCGGTGGTCGATCCGTTCACGGTGCTCTTCGTCGCCGCAGGAGCGGCCGCGGTACTCGTGGTCACCGGAGCGGGCGATGGAGATGGCGCTCGAAGAATTTCCGATGGGATGGGGACCGTGGTCGGGGGTTGCGGGATGAACGGCAAATCGGTGGGCAGCGGGAACGGCAGCGGAATGTCGGACGGCAACGGAATCTCCGTCGGCAACTGAATCTCCGATGGAATCGGGAACTGCGGCTGCGCTGGAAGCTCGGGAAGAACGTCCAGAGGAACGCTCGGCACGGTTGTGTCGACGGGCGATGGGACGGGCGCGGTAGGCGGCGGAACCACCGGCGGGGCCGTCAGACGCGCGAGGTCGTCGGAAAGACGGTTCCACCAGTCGCGTAGCTGCTGACGCTCGTCCTGGTCGCGGATACCTTCGGTGCGCGCGGCAGCCTGATCGAGGCGGGTCTTGGCCACCTTCGCGTCACCACGGGCGATCGCGTCCGTAGCGTCTTCCAGTGCAGTCGTGGTGTCTACCTGAGCGACGGTGGAGTCGGCCTGCTCGGTGAAGACGACTTCCTTCACCTTCCACAGCGGATCGCCGGGCTCTGCGCCATAGGAGACAGCGGTGATCCCGCCGGCAAGGAACGCGACGGCGGCGGCGGCACCGACCAGCGGGCGCAGCAGTCGCATCCTGCTTCGGGTTCGCTGCCGATGCAGCGAATCCTCGGCGAGGGCGAGATCCACAGCGGCTGCGATCTCGTCGAGGTCGGGGCGCTCCGGCAACGGTTCGGCCAGGATGTCCGAGCGCCACTCCGCGAGGAGACTCGCAAGCTGGTACTCGCCGGAATCGGACGTGCTGACAGGTCCGTCGCTCAGGATCGCGTCGATCAACGCGTCGTCGCGGCGCACCGCCATGATGTCGATAGGGCCGGACGACTCGACCGAGTCGTCAGCGGCGAAGGGATCGGCGCCTTGCGCGCCGGAGGCGTCGGGGCGGCCGGAGCCCACGAATTCGTGGTTCCCATGCCGAGAATCTCCTGCGCTGCCGCGCCACGAGTCCCTAGCCATACTTGTCACCTGCTCCCACTACTTCTGTCTTCAGCTTCGCTATGGCCCGGTGTTGCGCCACACGAACGGCGCCTGCGGTACTACCTACCGCGGCTGCCGTTTCCTCTGCCGACAATCCGACGACGAGGCGAAGCACCAGAATTTCGCGGTGCTTCTCCGACAACGTCGACAACAGTTCGTTCATGCGACGTCCTGCCTCCGAGTCGAGCGCCCGTTGCTCTGGGCCCTCGTCCGTGGACATGACATCCGGTACATCGGCCATCGGTTCGGATTTGTTACGCGATGAACTGCGATGTGCGTCGGCAACCTTGTGCGAGGCGATTCCGTACACGAATGCCATGAACGGGCGACCCTGGTCTTCGTAGCGCGGCAGCGCTGTCATGACCGCTATGCACACTTCCTGGGCGACGTCATCGGCAGAGTGTTGACCCCTCTCACCGGCCCCGACTCGTGCGCGGCAGTATCGAACCACCACCGGCCGGATACTTTCGAGAACGACGGAGAGTGCGCCCCGGTCACCGCGCGCAGCTGCCGCGACGGCCGAGTCCAGCCCCTCACCCGTGACAATCATCGTCAGTGTGTTCCCACCTCAACGTCGGGCCCGCCCCGTGACGAGCGCGCTTCCTCCCGGTCCCCGACGGCCCGGTGTGGAACAAGTCCAGGATAGTCATCCCACCTCGAGGATCGAGCGAACCGTGCGGTCCGATCACGAGAATCGTCCACCACGTGTCCGAATCGCAACTTCGTGTGACTCACGAGCAAGTTTCGCCCCGGTTTCTCCCAGCGCTTCCGAGATCGACGCCGCTGCCCAGGCCAACGGCAACAGATCGAGTGCTTCCGCGTCCGACCGAGCCGACTGCGCTTCGGCCGCCGCGGCGATGCGCTCGCCGGCTACCAGGCGTGCCGCCGACAGGATCACCCTCGACTTGATTCGGTGGCGCTCGGACGCAACGGCGTACGAGGTGTCCACCGCGGCCTCGGCGGCGGCCAGCGCAGTCTCCGCGTCGCCGCGGGCCATGTTCACCTCTGCTCGCACCCACAGCACCCGTAGCGCCACGCGTGCGTGCCCCTCGCGTCCGGCCAGAACGGCTTCTGCGCGTCTCAGCAGCACACCGGAACGGGACAACCTTCTCGAGCCTATGGAGTCCGCCGCGAGGCCGACCAGAGCGTCGACGGCAGCATCGGTGCGGCGAGGGTCGAGGCGAACTCTCCCGAAGCCACTGTCGGCCAGAGCGACTCCGTCGCATACCGAAGCCGCAGCGTGGCCACCGAGTTGACGTTCGAGGGAACCTTCGAGACTCCACGACAGCGACCTCACCACCGGGTCCGCGGCATGATGGAGTTCGCGCGCTGCCGCACGGGCCGCGCTGTACCACCCCCGCGCGCCGTGGTCCACGGCCTCGCGCCACCGCGACATGGCAGCCGACTCCTGCGCGAACGACGTCGGATCGAAGAACGTCGGCTCGAAGGACGTCGGCTCGAAGGACGTCGGCTCGAAGGACGTCGGTGGTGTCACACGAAACAGAATAGTCTCCGTCAGTTTTCCGCGAATTTACACAACCGAATGTCCCGACATTTGCGGACCGAATGTGTCGGGTTGTTGACCACTGGATAACGCCCGCGTTACATCGTGGCCGGAAGGGGGCCGAAACAGAAGAAAGTGTCGGGCGAGTTAAATAATCCCTGCTCCAGCTATGGATATCGCCACTACAAAGGGCTGTTGACGGCAATTCCAGGCCCGCTCTACGGTTGCGACAGATCGTGAAAAGCACAAGAAGAATTCGCGACCGTGCGTGACGCCTAGGAGTACACAATGCCCCAGCCCAATCACCTTCCCGGACCCAATGCCGATATCTGGGATTGGCAGATGCACGGACTGTGCCGCGGAGTCGACTCGTCGATGTTCTTCCATCCTGATGGTGAACGAGGACGGGCGCGAGCGCAACGCGAAATGAAGGCCAAAGAGATGTGTCGCCAGTGTCCGGTGCTCGCCCAGTGCCGCACACACGCTTTGGCGGTCAGTGAGCCCTACGGAATTTGGGGTGGCATGTCGGAGACCGAACGAGACGTCTATGCCCGCCGGAACCGACGCCGCCTCGCATCCTGACTTACCCCGAGTCCTGACTCACCTCGAGTCCTGATCGGCTCGAACGACGAAGTCCCCGCCGGATGACATCCGGCGGGGACTTCGTTCTCGAACGACCGATCAGTGCGAGTGGCCGTGTCCGTGGCCCTCGTTCTCGGCTTCCTCGGGCTTGTCCACGATGGTCGACTCGGTAGTCAGGATCATCTTCGCGACCGACGCGGCGTTGACCACGGCGGAGCGAGTGACCTTGACCGGATCGATTACACCGTCGGCAACCAGATCGCCGTAGGTCAACGTCGCGGCGTTGAACCCGGTGGCGTCGTCCGCATCGGTCAGCTTGCCCACGACGACGGATCCGTCGACACCGGCATTGCTCGCGATCCAGAACATCGGTGCGCGCAGCGCCAGACGGACCGCCTCGACACCGATCGCTTCGTCGCCGGTCAGACCCAGATGGTCCTTCAAGCCGCGGCTCGCATGGACCAGCGCCGCTCCGCCGCCGGACACGATGCCCTCTTCGACGGCAGCCTTGGCTGCATTGACGGCATCTTCGACGCGGAACTTGCGTTCCTTGAGATCGGTTTCCGTAGCGGCACCCACCTTGATCACGGCAACTCCGCCTGCGAGCTTCGCGAGTCGCTCTTCGAGCTTCTCCCGGTCCCAGTCGGAATCGGATGCCTCGATCTCGCGGCGGAGCTGTCCGACACGGTCGGACACCTCGTCCGCAGTACCGCCGCCTTCGACGATGGTGGTCTCGTCCTTGGTGACCGCGACGCGTCGCGCCGAGCCCAGCAGGTCGAGGCCGGCGTCCTTCAGGCTGAGCCCGATGTCGGCGTTGATCACCGTGGCGCCGGTAACGACGGCAAGGTCCTGCAGGAACGCCTTGCGGCGGTCGCCGAAGAACGGAGCCTTGACCGCAACGGCCTTGACGGTCTTGCGGATCGAGTTCACGACCAACGTCGAAAGTGCTTCACCCTCGATATCCTCGGCGATGATCAGAACGGGCTTGCCCGATTCCGCGATCTTTTCGAGGAGGGGGAGGAAGTCGGGAAGCGAGCTGATCTTGTCGCGGAATAGCAAGATCTGCGCGTCTTCGAAGACGGCTTCCTGGCTGTCGGGATCGGTGACGAAGTAGGGCGAGAGGTAGCCCTTGTCGAACTGGACGCCCTCGGTGATGACCAGCTCGGAGATAAGCGAGCTGGACTCTTCCACCGTGACGACGCCGTCGGTTCCGACGCGTGTCAGCGCTTCGCCGACCATCTGACCGATGATCTCGTCGCGCGAGGACACCGTTGCGACCTGGGCGATCGACTTCTCACCCTCGACCGGAACTGCAGCAGCGAGCAGTGCATCGCACACGTGATCGACTGCCTTGCTGATGCCGACGCCGAGCGCGATGGGGTTGGCGCCGGCCGCGACGTTCTTCAGACCCTGCTTGACCAATGCCTGGGCAAGCACGGTAGCCGTCGTGGTGCCGTCACCGGCCACGTCGTTGGTCTTGGTAGCGACGCTCTTGACCAACTGCGCGCCGAGGTTCTCGAAGGGGTCTTCGAGGTCGATCTCGCGAGCGATGGACACACCGTCGTTGGTGACGGTCGGACCACCGAAGGCCTTGGCGAGGACCACGTGGCGACCGCGCGGTCCCAGGGTCACCTTCACCGCGTCGGCCAGCTGGTCGACGCCGCGCTCGAGGCTGCGGCGCGCGGTTTCGTTGAATTCGATTTGCTTGGACATGGGGCTTCACAACTCCTAGGAGTACGACGTAACGCATTCCGCCCCGGGTCCAGAACCGGACACCGGGGCGGAGCACGTGGGGCTTACTTGGAGATGACCGCCAGCACGTCGCGTGCGGACAGGATCAAGTACTCCTCGCCGGCGTACTTGATCTCGGTGCCGCCGTACTTGCTGTAGATGACGGTGTCACCCTCTTTGACGTCGACGGGGATGCGATTCCCCTTGTCGGTCACGCGGCCTTCACCCACGGCAACCACGGTGCCCTCTTGGGGCTTCTCCTTGGCTGTATCGGGGATGACCAGGCCGGAGGCGGTCGTCGTCTCGGCCTCCACGGCCTGGACGAGGATCTTGTCCTCGAGCGGCTTGATGTTCACGCCTGCCACGATGAGCCCTCCACTTTCACGATTGTCGGTCCGAGGCTGGTCCCCGGAGCGTTCTCATACTTTTTTCGGTTACTGCTGATGGTTCATGACGCTCGTGGTCGGATGCCGCGTCGTCGCGGGTGCCGTGGCATGTCGAACCCGGGCGTCGACTAGCACTCTATACACGCGAGTGCCAGCACTCAACCTTCACGAGTGCACAATTTCCCCGTGCGAGTCCGCGGCCATCGCCTCTCGCACCAGCGGCGCAACCTCGCGTCCGAGCAGTTCGATAGAGCGCAGCACGCTTTCGTGTGGTGACGTTATTCCTATTCCGAAGCCGTCCGACACGTGCCACGCCCTTTCGTCCGATGCTCTGCCGAGAGGTGACTGCACTGGTGAGACCCGTGGAAGCGCATTCGACACGGTTGAACCGTGGCAAGGGGTTCACTATTTCCACCGATCTTCGGTAACATTCGGATAACGACGGTCACTACCCACTTGCAGCGGAGGAGGTTCGGAACGTGCCAGACACCAAGGACGGCATCTCCCCCGCCACTCCTCGGCCGGAGGTGACGGTCGGGGTGTCTGCGGGCACCGACGTGGTCTGTTGTGTGGTGCTGTCCACCGCGGTCGACGGTGCTGAAACCTTCGACTACCGAACCCTCACCGCCGACGGGAAACGGACCGACGTCAGCGAGTTGGTCACCACGTCGCTGGATCTCGCGTCCGAACACTTGATGCGTGGGACCTCGACCCGGCGGGCGGGCGGACGAGGCCGCATCGCCGTGGCTTTCCGCTCGGATTCAGATTCCCGGTCGATCCTGGCCTCGGCCCGCCGACACGACATCGCGATCACGAACGATTCGTTGGTGCCGGACCTCGATGCGGCGCTGTGCTGGTTGCGCCATACCGGCGAGGTGGTCCGCTTCGGTCACATAGTGATCGTCGACGTCGGTGCATCCGGGACCACCGTCAGTGTCGTCGATCAGGTCGACGGCACCGTCAGAGCCACCGAACGCAATGATCACGTAGGCGGAACGGTCTTCGACAGGCGCCTGCAGCGCGCTGTTTCCCACCGTCTTCCCACCGTCGCACACGCCGACCGCATGGTGGTGGCCGCGCGTCTTCGAACGGCCAAAGAACAATTGTCGTTTCACGACTCGGTCTCGGTCGACCTGCCGGGTGATCACATTCTGACGGTCACCCGTGACGAGTTGTCGACTGCCGTCGAGTCGTCGTTGGCTGTGTTGCGCGACCTGGTGGGGCGCGTCGTCGCCCGCGCCGGCGATGCTGCTCGACCCGAGGCCGTCGCGGTCATCGGTGGCGGTGCCTACATACCGGCGGTCAACGGCGCGGTCGCGGAGGCCGCCGACATACCGTTGATCGCGACTGTCGAGCCCGACGCCGCCACGGCAAAAGGTGCTGCGCTGCGTGCGCGATCGCTCGATCACCAGGTCACCGTTCCCCGGTACAACTTCAGGTCGTATGACTCCGAGTCGGGCAACACCGTGTCGCCGCGGGCGGCAAGCCTGCGCACCGCCGGTCTCCTCGCAGCTGCGTGCGCGGCGGTGGCCGTCGTTCTGGCCTACGGAGTACATGCTCTCACCTCGTCCAGCGAGACCACGGTGACCACGGTGGCAACCTCGGTTCTTCCCAGCGACGCCCCGATCGCCGTGCCCAGTCCGGCAGCACCGCCACCGGAGTTGACCGGCGGTTGGGCCGATCCAGCGCCCGAACAGACGCCGCCCTCGTCCTACTCATGGCCCACGAACAGCTATACCTACACCCCGCCGTCCCGGACCGAGGCGCCGGTATCGTCTGCGCCCAGCCTGCCGCCCGCACCGGAATCGGTTGTCCCGCAGGTGCCCACGCAGGTGCCCACGACGCCCAGCCTCCGACCGGCACCCGACCTTCCGATCATCGTGCTTCCGGATCTGCCGGACCTGCCGCCGTGGTTGACGAACCTGCCCGGTGTGCCGCCAGGACCGGCAACACAGACACCCAGCACACAGGCACCCGGTACGCAGGCACCCAGCACTCAGGCACCCGGTACGCAGACACCCGCAGGCTCGGCACCCGGCAGCCCCACTCCCGGCCCGGCTGCATCCGGCCAGGACTACGGACCCGCCTCCAGGTCGGTGGCCCCCACCTCGCCTGGCGTCATATCATCGCCTGGAGTCACTGCGTCGACCTCGGCTGCACCGCAACCCACCCGCTGAGCCAAGTCAGAGCACCTGACTGATCGATACCGGCAAGCCGGGATCGGTCGCGACAGTCAGTGGGGACGGCTCCGCGCCCCCCGCCGCTATATGAGCCCCCAGCGTCGCGATCATGACGCCGTTGTCGGTGCACCGCCTGGGAGTCGGCACCCGCAGCGTGACTCCGGCTGCCGCGCATCTCTCCTCAGCGAGAGAACGAATGCGCGAGTTGGCTGTGGCGCCGCCCCCGAGGACCAACGTTCCGATCCCCCGATCGGTTACGGCACGTAGGGCTTTCATGGTCAGCACGTCGGCGACAGCTTCCTGGAACGACGCGGCGACGTCCGCGACCACGACGGGTCGGCGTGCGCGTTCGGCCGATTCGACGTACCGCGCCACGGCGGTCTTGAGTCCGGAGAACGAGAAGTCGTAGCGTGAATCGCGAGGGCCGGTCATCCCGCGCGGAAACGCCACGGCTGTGGGGTTTCCCTCGCCCGCGAGAGTGTCCAGAACCGGGCCGCCCGGATAGCCGAGACCGAGAAGCCGAGCCACCTTGTCGAAGGCCTCGCCGGCGGCGTCGTCCACGGTGCTCCCCAGCTCGACGATCGGCTGCGCCAACGACGACACCTCGAGCAGGTGGGTGTGGCCCCCCGATACCAGCAACGCAATGCATTCCGGCATCGGGCCGTGCTCGAGGGTGTCCACGGCGACGTGGCCACCGAGGTGGTTGACGGCATAGAACGGCACATTCCACGCTGCCGCATAGGCTTTGGCTGCCGCCACCCCGACCAGAAGCGCACCGGCCAGACCGGGACCGATGGTGACGGCGACGACGTCGGGTTTGCGAATACCGGCCTGCGCCAACGCTCGTCGCATCGTCGGGACCATGGCTTCGAGGTGTGCACGCGAGGCGATCTCCGGCACGACACCGCCGAAGCGAGCGTGCTGCTCGACGCTCGACGCGACCTCGTCCGCAAGCATCTCGCAGGTCCCGTTGCCCGCGCTGTCCCCGCGGTAGCGCACGATTCCCACACCGGTTTCGTCGCAGGAACTTTCGATACCCATGACGATCACTGGTGCACACCTCTCGACGGTGATTGTGGTTCCGACTCACGCACGGGTTGTCGGGACATGGTGAACGCATCGGCTCCGCTGGGTTGGTAGTACTTTCGCCGCGTGCCCACCACGACGAACCCGGCACGGCGATACATCTCCATGGCCGGCTCGTTGTCGGTGCGTACCTCAAGGAACACCGGGCCGCCGTGAGCGTCGGCCTCGTCGAGCATCGCCGTGAGTAGTGCTCGGCCGATGCCGCGGCGCTGCGCCGCTGGGTCCACCCCGATGGTGTGAACCTCGGATTCCGTAGCGGAACCCCTGCCCAAAAGAGCTATTCCGGCGTAGCCCAGCACCTTGTCGGTCCCGTCCCGGACGACGAAGTACCGAACGTGCTCGCTGCGAAGTTCGTCGAGGAACGCCGACGCCGGCCACGGCCCGTCGGCGGGGAAAAGAGCGATCTCCAGCTCAGCGCAACGGTCCGCGTCGCTGGGCAGCATGGTCTCGACGACGGCGATCACGTCGCTCGATCGGCTGTGGCGACGGCGTCGGGCCGGCGCAGGTACTGCGGTGCGAGTTCGGCGGGTCGCTCGCCGCGCAGCAGCGCGTCGGCGGCCACAGCCACCAGGCATTCCGGGCTGGGCGACTCGACCGGTTCCACCGGCAGATCCACCATGTCCACATGCAGTGCCGATCCGGCGACCACCTCTGCGTTGCCGACCGCGATGTCCACCGCCGCCGTCACGAACGGTCCGGCCAGCAGTTCGGTCCCGCGATAGCGGGCCCAGTAGACCTCCCTGCGCCGCGCGTCCGTGACCACCAATACGTGGCGTTCACCCGGAACGGCTGCGGCGATGGCGTCGAGGCTCCCCACCCCGTGCACCGGAATGTCCAGCGCATCGGCGAACGCGGCGGCCGTGGCCATGCCCACTCGCAGTCCGGTGAACGGGCCGGGGCCGGTGCCGACGACGACGGCATCGAGATCGTCGGCATCGACGCCCGCTTCTGCGAGGCACTCGACGATCTGGGGGGTCAGAACTTCGGCGTGCGCTCGGGCGTTGACGGTGACGCGAGTGGCCAGCGGATGTGGTCCGGCGTCGTCTAGACGGACGACACCTGCCGTCACCGCCGGAGTCGAGGTATCGACGGCAAGAATCAGCACGGATGTCGAGGGTACTCCGCAACCCGAGAGCTGCCGTGTCACTGCCACTGCCTTCTCACAACCACTGCCTTCTCACAACCACTGCTTGTCACAACCACTGCCAGGTCGCTGTGCGGACGTCGGATTCCGGTTCTCGGCTCAGGTGCACCAGCAGACAGCGGTCGGCGAGGGATTCCGCCAACCCTTCGCCCCATTCCACGACCACGACGCTGTCGGTCAGTTCGGTGTCGAGGTCGAGCGCGTCGAGTTCGTCCATGGCGGACGCACCGGTGCCGAGTCCCAACCGGTAGGCGTCGACGTGAATCAGCCCCGGCCCCGTGTCGCTGCCGGGCCGGTGGGTGCGGGCGATCATGAATGTCGGTGAGCTGACCCGTCCGACCACACCCAGGCCGCGAGCGAGACCCTTGGTCAGCGTGGTCTTTCCTGCCCCCAGCGGACCGTCGAGCACCACGACGTCGCCTGCCGACAGAGCGCGGCCCAACCGCTCGCCCAACTGTTCGGTGTCGTCGGCCGTGTCCATGACGGCGCTGCCCGGTTCGAGGTCAGCCAACGGTTCGCCTCGTCGGCTCCGCGTGAACATCACCTTCCACCGCTCGGTGAACGAGACGGTCCAGGGCGTCGTTCACCTCGTTCGGAAACTCCAACTGCACCAGGTGGCCGGCGCGTCGCACGCGCACCATCTCGGCGTGGGGTAGAGATTCCGCGAGTTCGAGCGACTTGTCGAAAGGGATGACCCAGTCGTCGTCACCGCACAGCACCAGCGCCGCGATGTCGGCGATGGCAGGCAGCGCGTCGAGCTCGTCGTGCAGTTCGAGAGCTTCGAGGAAGTTGACCATCGTCACCACGGACGTGTCGTGCGTCATCTGCTCGGCGAAGGCCTCGAGTTCCGGGCCGACCTCGGTACCGAAGGACGCGGCGCGCAGCACCGGGGCGATCAGTGAGCGGACAACGGCGCGGCCCAGCTGCACGGTGCGCGGAGCGGTGCGCACCATCGTCCGGAACGCATCGACCGCAGGGTTTTGGAGATTGCGGCCGAGTCCGCTGCGCGCGAGCCCCGCGGCAGTCGTGGACATCAACGCAACTCCGGCCAGACGCTCGGACAGCGGCTCCGGGAACTGTCGGCACGCGGCCAACACCGACATGCCGCCCATCGAGTGACCAACCAGCACGAACGGTCCGGTGGGGACGACGGCCCGAATGACGTCGGCGAGATCGACGCCGAGTCGGCCGATGTCGCATTCGTCGGGCGAGACGTCGCCGGACCGGCCGTGCCCGCGCTGGTCGTAGAAGACCAACCGCACCTGGTCTCCCCAGCGGCGGCTCAGGTCACGGCGCTGATAGTGCCAGCACTCCATACGCAGGCAGTACCCGTGGACGAAGATCACCGTCATCGGGGCCGACAACGGCCCCACCTCGCGAACGGCGAGCGGGACACCGTCGCTGCTCGCCACGACACATCCGCGATCGACGTCCATGGTGTCGAAGTTCTCGGGTCGGCTCTGCGCCGGCGCGGACAGTGCGACGCGTCGACGCACCGAGGTGATGCCGGCAACCGCCGCCACCGCCGCGACACTCGCTGCGCCGCCGAACATTCCGGCGAGTCTCGCGCTGATCACGAAATGTCGTCCTGGAACGTTCGCTCCACGCGACCCTTGATTCCGGTCACGACCTCGTAATTGATCGTGCCGAGTGTGTCCGCCCAATCCTGGGCACTGGGCTCGCCGTGATCGCCCGGTCCGAAGAAATACCCGGTGTCCCCCTCGTCGACGTCGGGACGTCCGGGGCCGACATCGACGACCACCTGGTCCATACACACCCGCCCCACCGCCGGGTACCGGCGACCGTTGATGGACACCTCGTACCGATTCTTCAAGTGCCGGGTGATCCCGTCGGCGTACCCGACAGGCAGCAGGGCGACGGTCGTGTCGGTCGGAGCAATCCATTCGTGTCCGTAGCTGACACCTTCTCCAGCGGCCACTCGTTTGAGCAGAACCACCGTGGCGCGCACTGTCATTGCCGGCCGTAACCCGAAATCGCCGACGTCCGGCGCGGGCGAGAGACCGTACAGCGCGATGCCCGGGCGGACCAGGTCGTACGCCATGTCCGGGCGGGTCAGCGCGGCCGCGGAGTTGGCGAGGTGTCGCACGCGCGGCGCGATCCCGGCGCGGCTCATCGACTCCGCCGCCGCGTCGAACCGCCGCTTCTGCATGTCGTTGACAGGGTCGGCCGGAACGTCCGCGGACACCAGGTGCGAGAACAACCCGTGCACGGTGAGGTCACCGGCGCGCCGGGCGGCGACCAACGCGTCCAGGCAGGCGTCCAACTCGTCGGCGCCCACTCCGTTGCGGTTCATTCCGGTGTCGACCTTCAGCGAGACCAGTGCGGGTTTCCCGGCGCTGCGCGCGGCGTCGGCAACCTCGACCACTTGACGCGGAGACGACACGCCGATACCGATCCCGGCGTCGATCGCCCGCGCGAAATCGGTTCCCGGCGCGTGCAGCCAGCACAGCACTGGCGCGGAAACGCCGCCCGCCCGCAAAGCGAGCGCTTCCGTGACCGTCGCCACGCCCAGTTCCGTCGCGCCTGCCTCCAGGGCCGCCCGCGCCACAGGAAGCGCACCGTGGTTGTAGCCGTCGGCCTTGACCACGGCCATTACCCCAGCGTCGCCGGCATGCTCGACGAGGATCCGAGTGTTGTGCGCGATAGCGCCGAGGTCGACCAGCGCTTCGGCCTGGGGGCGCCCGATGCCCGGACGCGCACGGGGCGTCTCCGAGATATCCTGGGCGCTGCTCACGGGCGTCATTGTGCCATCCGGCGACCCCACGGCCGTGCGGTGCCGCCTGTCATGTGCACGCGCGCAGGCCACTCACGGCGTCTCGTACGGCCGACAACAGTGGCGATGCAGAGACCGGTGCTCCGACGCGACGGCCGTCATCCGTGGCCGCGATCACCGCCGCCTTCGAGTGCGCTCGTGCTCCCGCGGCAGCCGCCGTGCGTCCGGGAAGCCCCGCGGCCAGCAACGCGCCGATCATGCCCGAGAGGACGTCGCCGGACCCCGCCGTCGACGGCCACGACGAACCGGCGTCGTCGACGCTGACCGAACCGTCCGGGTCGGCGATCACCGTCGCCCTCCCCTTGAGCAGAACCGTCACGTCCCATTCGGCGGCGAGCGCGCGCACGGCGGCCACCCCGTCCGGGCCGGGCGCGGACCCGGTCAATCGCTCGAACTCACCGGCATGCGGCGTCAACACCGTTGTCGCCGTCCGACCGTCGAGCAGGTCCGGCCGACGCGCGAGCACCGTCAATCCGTCCGCGTCGACGAGGACGGGAACGTCGGAACCGAGCACGGTTCGCAGTCGATCCTCCGCGTCGTCATCGGTTCCGAATCCGGGTCCCACCACCCAAGCCTGGACGCGACCGGCCTCGTCCAGCGAGCGCGCCGTGACCACCTCGGGGTAGTGATGCAGCACCTCGGTGCCGCCCGTTCCGACGTACCGAACCATGCCGGATGTGGCGGCGACGGCAGCACCAGTGCACAACACACCCGCGCCCGGATACTTCTCGCTTCCGGCCAGCACCCCGGTGACACCCTGGCTGTACTTGTCGTCGTCCGGACCCGGCACCGGCCACAGAGCGCCGATCTCCGCGTCGGACAGTGTCTCCAGAGACGGCAATTTCAGAGAAGACTCACCGATGGTCAATCCGATGTCGACGAGATGGAGTTCGCCACACCGGGCACCGGCCAGAACGTGGACCGGCTTGAACGCTCCGAACGCGACGGTGACGTCAGCGCGCACGGCCGGACCCTCGACGGCCCCGGTGTCGGGGTCGACACCCGACGGGAGGTCCGCGGCCACGATGGGAGCGCCGACTGCCGCGACGACGTCAGCCGCGTTCGGACGCAGCGAGCCGTGTCCCGACAACCC
>JBASAM010000055.1:0-3302 GCA_049650605.1 Rhodococcus sp. (in: high G+C Gram-positive bacteria)
GCGGTGTCCGACGCGGCCGTCGTCGTCGGCGGCGGTGTCAGGCGCGCGATCTCGACGTCCAACGCGTCGGCGTGGGCGCGGCGCTGATCCGAGACGACGGTCAAGGTATCGGTCGAACCGGGGAACAGCGCCATCGCGGCCGTGGCGGACGCGGCGTCGCGCCGAGCGCGCTCGGATTCCGCCGTCAGTGGGTCCGCTTCGGAAGTGTCCTCGTTCGACGGGTCCGCGCACGCCGACAGCGAAGCGAGCGTCGCGGTTCCCACAGCGAGTGCACCCACTCCGCGTAGAACGGCGCGGCGGTTCACGGTCGCGGTGCGCGAGAGCAGTTCCGGGGCGGACGTCGACACTCGAACATCGTGCCAGACGGCCGGGAAGCAGCGTGTCGAGAGACCGTCCGCAACGCGGTATCGTGATGCCCTCACGCGGCGCTTAGGTAACCGTCCGACCGGGCCTTGCGTGCCCGTACAACTGAACGAGGAGTCCAGCGATGCCGGTTCCATCCAGGGAGAGGGTCGTCGAACTGCTCTCCGCGCACGCGCAGGCTCCAGGTTTCGGTGAGGGTGCGTTCGACGTCGAGGACGTGACCGTGTCGAAAGCCGGTGTGCACAGCGTCGTCAAAGTCGTCGTCGACCGTGACAGCGGGTTCGAGTTGGATGCGCTTGCACGGATCAGTCACGAGGTGTCCGACGTTCTGGACGCGGCCACCGAGTTCGGCGACACCGCGTACAACCTCGAAGTCACCACCCCGGGTGTCGACCGTCCGCTGACCGAGCCCCGCCATTGGCGACGCGCCCGGGGCAGGAAGGTGGCTGTCACCACAACCGACGACGCGTTCGATGCCCGCGTGGGAGCGCTGACGGTCACGGGCGGCCACACGAAACTCGAGCTGATCCTGCCTTCTCGTAGCGGACCGACGGCTCGCGTCGTCTCCCTCGACGAGATCACCTCCGCGACCGTCCAAGTGGAGTTCAAGAAGCCGAACCCGGTGGAGCTCGAGATGGCGGGCGGGGTTGCGCCCGGACGGTTCGATCCGCTGAATCCGCCCCCCGAGTCTCCCGCCGGCGACGAAGACGATTCCGATTCAGATGACAACGAATTCTGATGACACCGAATTTTGATGACAACGAAAGCCGATAACACGTGAATATCGACATGACCGCCCTGCGCGCGATCGAAGCGGAAAAGGGCATCACCATCGACGCGGTGATCGATACCCTGCAGTCCGCGCTGCTGACGGCCTACAAACACACAGCCGGACATCAGTCGGACGCCTACATCAGCGTCGATCGCAAATCCGGCGAGGTCAAGGTGATGGCTCGCGAGAACGACGACGCGGGCAACCTGATCTCGGAATGGGACGACACACCGGAGGGTTTCGGCCGTATCGCCGCGACCACCGCCCGACAGGTGATCCTGCAGCGGTTGCGGGACGCCGAGAACGAAAAGTCGTTCGGTGAGTTCTCCACGCACGAGGGCGAGATCGTCGGTGGAGTCATTCAGGCGGATTCACGGCTCAACGCGCGTGGCACCGTCGTGGTGCGCGTCGGGAGCGAATCGGGTGGACTCGACGCGACCATTCCGCCCGCGGAGCAGGTTCCCGGCGAAACGTACGAGCACGGTGATCGCATCAAGTGCTACGTCGTGGGCGTCACTCGTGGAGGACGTGGCCCACAGGTCACACTCTCGCGAACCCATCCCAACCTCGTACGCAAGGTGTTCGCACTCGAGGTGCCCGAGATCGCCGACGGGTCGGTGGAGATCGTCTCGGTCGCGCGCGAGTCCGGTCACCGTTCGAAGATCGCCGTGCGGTCGTCGGTCTCGGGGTTGAACGCGAAGGGTGCGTGCATCGGCCCGGTCGGCCAACGCGTGCGCAACGTGATGAGCGAACTGGGCGGCGAGAAGATCGACATCATCGACTACGACGACGATCCCGCCACCTTCGTCGGAAACGCGCTGTCGCCGTCGAAGGTGGTGTCGGTGACGGTCGTGGACGAGGCCGCACGCGCCGCACGCGTGGTGGTGCCCGACTATCAACTGTCCCTCGCCATCGGCAAGGAAGGTCAGAACGCGCGGCTCGCCGCACGGTTGACCGGGTGGCGAATAGACATCCGGTCGGATGCGGCACCGGTCGAGGAAGATCACTGAACGGGCGATCGGCGACGGTCGACGGAGCGGATGTGTCTGAGCGCTCGAAATCCGCGTTAGACTGTGAGGCGGCTCGACACGGGTTGTCTCACGACACCTCGTCGGTACCGGCTGGGCCGGTACGGACGTGCGTAGGATGCAGACAGCGCGAGTCGCCGTCCGCTTTGGTGCGAACCGTTGCCGTCGTCTCGGACGCAGGTGATGTTCGCATCGTGGTCGATCAACGTCGTAGAATGCCCGGTCGGGGCGCTTGGTTGCATCCCCGTCAGGATTGTCTGCAACAGGCGGAGCGACGTCGAGCCGTCGGACGTGCACTGCGCGTGACCGGTCCTGTGGACCTGTCCGAGCTTGTCCGAGAGTTCGCGCTGCACCAGGCGGACGACTGATCCGATCGACCGGCCGAACGGTCGCGGCACCTCGCCGCGCCACGAGGAGAACAGGTACACGAATTCATGAGCACACCGTGAAGCACCGACGATGAACATCGTTTCGAGATAACCCGAGGTCGTGCGGGCGCCCGCCAAACGGAGCCGCGCTCGACCTCTCAGTGAGGAGAGCAGTGGCAGGCAAGGCCCGCGTGCACGAGTTGGCAAAAGAACTCGGCGTCACCAGCAAAGATCTACTCGCACGGCTCAAGGAGCAGGGCGAGTTCGTGAAGTCCGCGTCGTCGACCGTGGAAGCGCCGGTCGCACGACGCCTCCGGGAGTCGTTCCCGTCTGCGGCATCCGGCGACAACGGCAAGTCCTCCGCAGCCGGTACCCCTGCGTCGGGTAACGGCTCGTCGGGTAACGGCCCGAAGCCGGGCGGTCCCCGCCCGGGTCCCAAGCCGACTCCCGCACCATCGGCACCCGCTGCGGCGGAGGCTCCGTCCGCTCCGGCACCGAGTCCTGCTGCACCGGCAGAGTCTGCGTCCCCGGCCGCATCGGCAGCTCCCGCGGCTCCGGCAACCCCCGCAGCTCCGTCTGCTCCCGCGGCGTCCGCAACCCCCCCGGCCTCTGCAACCCCTGCTGACGCAGCACCTGCGGCCGAGGCACCCGCCGCACCGAGTCGTCCGGCAGCTCCGGGCCCGAAGCCGGGTCCGAAGGCGCCGCGCGTCGGCAACAACCCGTACTCGTCGGCCCCGGTCGAACGTCCGGCGCCTCGTCCTGCTCCGGGTC
>JBASAM010000056.1:0-33156 GCA_049650605.1 Rhodococcus sp. (in: high G+C Gram-positive bacteria)
GGCCTGACCTGCCGGCGCCTGACCTGCCGGCGCCTGACCTGCCCCGCCGGCTCCGCGCATCGCCCGACCGTCGTCCGTGCCTCCACCACCGGGGCCGAAGCCCATGCCACCGGTGCTCGGTCCTGCGCTGACGATGGACCCGGAGTGCGGCGTGGCGATGGTGTCCACCGCGTACGCGGTGGGACCGGCGAGGCCGGCGAACAGCGCCGCGAGCACAGCCACGACCGCGATGCGGCCACGAGTCATATGCGACATCAGCACCAGGACGACTGCACCGATCCCAGCCACCGCGATGACGAACTTCAACCACGGAACGAAGTCGGCACTGCGCGACAACAGAATCCACGACGTCACGACGGTCGCGACCAGCGCTACGGCGAGTACCACGCGGGCCACGAGGCGCTCTCGCATGTGCCAGAGCGAGACACCGCCCATGCCCACCAGCGCCGCCACGGCGGGCGCCAGCGCGACCGTGTAATACGAGTGGAAGATCCCGGCCATGAAGCTGAAGGTCAGGCCCGTGACCAGCAGCCAGAGTCCCCACACCATCAGCGCGGCGCGGCGTGTGTCGACTCGTGGCGCTCGTCCACGCAGCGCGATCGCGGCGATGCCGAGAATCAGCGCGGCCGGAATCAGCCAGGCGATCTGGCCGCCCTGCGAAGCGTCGAACATTCGGGTGATCCCCGTTTCGCCCCACATACTGCCGCCGCCACCGGTGCCGCCACCGGGGGTGACCGACCCGGTCTCGTCACCGTTCAGTCGACCGAGTCCGTTGTACCCCAGCGTCAGTTCGAGAATGGAGTTGTTCTGCGATCCACCGATCCACGGGCGCGACGATGCGGGCCAGAGCTCGACGATCGCGATCCACCATCCCGCTGCGACGATCATGGCTGCGAGCGAGGCGAACAGTTGCCCGATGCGCTTGACCATGGAGACCGGCCCGGCTATCAGGTAGGTCAGGGCGATCGGCGGGACCACCAGCATCACCTGCAGCTGCTTGGTCAGGAAACCGAATCCCACCAACACACCGACCAGCACCATCCAGCGGGTGCGACCGTCCTCGATCGCACGCAACGTCGCCCAGACTGCTGCGATCATCAACAGCACCAGCAGTGCATCCGGATTGTTGAACCGGAACATCAGCGCCGCAACGGGTGTCACGGCCAGAACCAGACCGGCGAGCAGTCCCGCTGCCGGGCCGAACTGGCGGCGCACCGTCCGCCACAACAACGCGACGGAGGCGACCCCCAACAGCACTTGCGGGACGAGGATCGCCCACGAGTTCAGGCCGAAGACGCGAACCGACAACTCCATGAGCCACAGCGACATGGGCGGCTTGTCCACGGTGATGGAGTTGGCGGCATCCGAGGATCCGAAGAAGAACGCCTCCCAGGACACCGAACCTGCCTGCACAGCAGCGGAATAGAAGGAGTTCGCCCACCCGTTGGCGGACAGGTTCACCAGATAGGCGACGGCAGTGCCGAGAATCAGCGCGGCGGCGGCCATCGGTTCCCACCGCCGAGGCCTAGTCGACCGGTGGGCGGCCGGGTCGGCTGGTTCGGCGGGGTTCGCAGGTTCGGTGACGAGTGTGGTCATCGGAGAGAATCCAGTTCTGACGTAGGAGCAGCGGTGTGCGCCGAGCGGAACACCCAGCGGAGTGCAACGAAGCGGGTGACGGTGGCAATGAGGTTGGCGAGCACGAGCACGGCGAGTTCGAGGTGTTTGGACGCACCCGGCATCCACTCGTGCAGTGCGAACAGCGATCCCGCGGTGATGAACCATCCGAAGACGAACACGGCAAGACCCTGAAGGTGATGTGCGGCAGCACCGTCGGAACCGCGGACACCGAACGTGAAGGCCCGGTTGGCTGCGGTGTTGAGCACCGCGGTCACCAGAAGCGCGGTGAAGTTGGCACCCTGTGCGCCGAGCACGGCGTGTAGCAGCAGGTACAGCATTGCGTAGGCGACGGTGCTCGCGACGCCCACCAGCGCGAAGCGCACAAGTTGTCCGACCATCCCCACGGGAACTCCGCTCAACGCGGATTCTCTCCGAGGTGGCTCGACACTCGCCAATGGCTCACGTCCGAGGCTGCGGCGCAGGTCGGCGACGGGGAGGGTGCCCGTGGCCAGCGCGCGTCCGACGCGCCAGCAGCCTTTCAGATCCGCGACCGCGGTGGAGACGATGTCGACGCTCGAGTCGGGGTCGTCGACCCAGTCGACGGGTACCTCGTGGATGCGTAAACCGACACGCTCGGCCACCACCAGCAGTTCGGTGTCGAAGAACCAGCCGGTGTCCTCGACGATGGGCAGCAGTTCACGCGCCACGTCGGTGCGTATCGCCTTGAAGCCGCACTGGGCGTCGGAGAATTTCGCCCGGAGCGATGTTCTGAGCAGAACGTTGTAGCTCCGAGAGATGAACTCGCGCTTGGCACCTCGCACCACGCGCGCAGACGTTGCCAACCGAGATCCGACGGCGAGGTCCGAGTGGCCGGACGCAAGCGGCGCAAGTAGCGGCATCACTGCGCCCAGATCGGTGGACAGATCCACGTCCATGTAGGCGACGATGTCGGCGTCCGACTCCAGCCATACCGTCTTCAGCGCGCGACCGCGCCCCTTCTCGTCGAGATGCCGAACGCTCACCCCGTCCAGCTCGGCGGCCAGCCGCTCGGCGATGAACCGTGTCCGATCCGTCGAGGCGTTGTCGGCGATGGTGATCGACGTCCGGTAGGGCACGTTCGCATCCAGGAAACTGCGTAACCGGCGCACGCACCTCTCGAGATCGTCTTCCTCGTTGTACACGGGAACCACGATCTCCACGGTGGCCGTGCGCACGGATCCCGGCGACTCGTGACCGGCCCCCGCGCGAAGAAATGTCGAATTCGTTGTCATGACACGAACTCTGTCGGTCGCCCCCGGGAGAAAACCCGTGTCCCGCCCGGGAGTTACCCGGGAGCGATGCACCCGCACCGCTTACAGTTCTCGTTCATGGCATCCGTGTTCAGCGCAATCATCGCCGGCGACATCCCCGGTCGCTTCGTCTGGGAAGACGACGACGTGGTCGGCTTCCTCACCATCGCCCCGGTCACGCAGGGGCACACCCTGATCGTCCCGCGCGCCGAGATCGACCAGTGGCAGGACGTCGACCCCACCACGTTCGGTCTCCTGACCTCGGTGGCGCAGACCGTCGGCAAGGCAGTGCGCACGGCGTTCGACGCGCCCCGGTCGGGCCTGCTGATCGCGGGTCTCGAAGTGCCACACCTGCATCTGCACGTGTTTCCCGCGTACGACATGAGCGATTTCGACATCTCCGGTGCGGACACCTCGCCCACCGCCGAGTCGCTCGACGAAGCGCAGGAGAAGATCAAGGCCGCGCTGACCTCGTACGGGTACGGCCAGCACGTCCCGTCGCGATAGCGATCAGGTCAGGACCGCCCTGGCTGCACCGATCACCGCCTCGGCGACGGCGTTCAGCGCCGGCGAAGACAACGTCCATTGCTGCCAGAACAGCGCCACGTCGATCACGGTGTCATCCAGTTCGATCACGTCCAGACCGCCGCGCTGTTGATCGGGCAACATGCCCCATCCGAAACCCAGCCGCACCGCCTGCGCGTACTGGGTGGACGAGGGCACCAAGTGACGCGGCGGAGTGTGCGCGGCGACGCCGTGGCGGGCCAGATATCGGTCCTGGAGCGAGTCCTTGTGGTCGAACACGACGACGTGGGCTTGTTCCAATGCCGCCGAGGTGACCCCGCCGCCGAAGAAGCGATCGACGAACGACGGTGCGGCGCAGGGTCGGTAGTGCATGGCGCCCAGCCTGGTGGACACGCATCCCCGCACGGGGATGTCGATCGACGTCACGGCGGCAGTCACGGTTCCGCCCCGCAAGAGCTCTGCGGTGTAATCCTGATCGTCGCGGTGGATGTCGAGAATCACCGAGCCCGCGAGCGGCGCGAGCGCGGGAAGCACCCAGGTGGCCAACGAGTCCGAGTTGACGGCGAGCGACACGCTGTCGAGGCCATCCGCGAACGCCAGCTCTCGCTCCGCGCCGTCCGTCAACGTCTGGATCTGTCGCGCCAGGCGAACGAGCACCTCGCCCGACGCGGTGGGGGCGACAGGTTTGGTGCGTGACACCAGAACCGCTCCGACGCGCAGCTCCAGAGCCTTGATGCGCTGACTGACAGCAGACGGTGTGATGTGCAGAGAACGCGCGGCCGCCTCGAAGGTGCCGTCGTCGACAACCGCGCGTAGAGCCTCCAGCTGGTCCGATTGCATACGGACGACCTTAGAGTCATATGAAGCTGTGCTCATCAATACTGAAAAACATTAGCTGGACTGCATCACGAGGGCGGCCCTACGGTTCCCCCATGTCATCCATGCTTGTGGGGTTCGGTGTCGGGCTGTCCCTGATCGTCGCGATCGGCGCGCAGAACGCCTTCGTTCTACGTCAGGGCATCGCTCGGCAACACGTCCTGGCCGTCGTCGCCGTGTGCTCGCTGTCGGACGCGATTCTCATCATCGCGGGTGTCGCCGGCATCGGGACGGTGGTGCAGGCTTTCCCTACCGCGATCACCGTGGTGACGATAGGCGGCGCACTCTTCCTGGCCGTCTACGCTGTTACCGCATTTCGACGGGCATGGCGACCTGCCGCCCTCACCGTCGACGACGCTGGTTCGACCGTCACGCTGCGTACCGCGGTGCTGACCGTCCTGGCGCTGACCTGGCTCAACCCGCACGTCTACCTCGACACCGTGGTCTTCCTGGGTTCGGTGGCCAACCGCGAAACCGGTTCAGCGCGCTGGTGGTTCGCTGCCGGAGCGGTCCTCGCCAGCCTCGTGTGGTTCGCCGTGCTGGGATTCGGCGCCCGGCTCGCCACCCCGGTGTTCGCCAAGCCCGCCGCGTGGCGCGTTCTGGACATCGGTATCGGCGTCGTCATGCTGGTGATCGCCGTCGTCCTCGTCGACGGGCTCACGGTCTGATCCGAGAACGCGGGGCAGCTCGACGCGAAACGTCGCGCCCTCACCCGGCGCGGACACCACCGACACGCTCCCGGAATGTGCGGAAACCAGTGCGGCCACGATGGACAGGCCGAGTCCACTGCCCCCGCTCTCCCTGGTGCGCGAGCGATCTGCCCGGTAGAAGCGCTCGAATACTCGCCGAGCGTCGTCCTCGGTCAACCCGGGACCGGTGTCACGTACCTCCAAAATTGCTGCGTCTCCGCTGGTTCCGACCGCCACGGTGACGGTGGCCGTGACCGGGGTGTGCCGGAGCGCGTTGCCCACCAGGTTGCTCAGCACTTGGCGCAGGCGGGCGTCGTCGCCGAGTACCTCGGGCACCCCGCTGCCGTCGATCACCTCGAGCGAGACATCCCGGTCCGGATCCGTCGCGGCGGCGTCGTGCACGGCGTCGGCCGCGATTCTCAACAGGTCGACCGGCGCACGCTCGAGGGGTCTCTGGGCGTCGAGCCGCGCCAGCATCACCAGGTCTTCCACGAGCAGGCCCATGCGCGCAGCCTCACCGCCGATACGAGTCATCAACATCTCGGTGTCGGTCATGGCGCCCTGTCGGTAGAGCTCGGCGAACCCGCGGATCGTCGTCAACGGTGTACGAAGCTCGTGGGAGGCGTCGGCGACGAAGCGTCGCATCCGCTCCTCCGAGTCGCGGGCTGCGTTCTCGGAGGCCTCGGTCGTCGCGAATGCCCGTTGGATTTGGGCAAGCATCCCGTTGACCGCGGCGGACAGCCGGCCGACCTCGGTGCGTTCGTTCCACTCCGGAACCCGGCGGTGCAGATCACCGGAGGCGATGGCCGCGGCGGTGGCCTCCACCTGCCGCAAGGGACGCAGACTGCGCCGCACCACGACGTAAGCGACGGCGGCGAGCATCACCAGGACCCCGAGTCCGATGGACACCTGGAGAGTGACCAAGCGGGAGACGATCGCGCGGTTCCCGGTCAGAGGAACTGCGACAGTGGTCGCGCCGTCCTGGTTGGTCACGGTCACCGTGCGCCACTCGGTACTGGGATTGCCGACCGACCCCACCGTGGTCGGCGTCGACGACCGTGCGTCGCCCAGATCGGGTTGGATGTCGTCCGCGTCGTTCACCGGTGTGCGTATGGTGCCGTCCGCCGCTACCGAGGACACGTAGAACTGCGTAGGGGGCCGCAACGGATTGGCCGCGGACGGGGGCGGTCCCAAGAATCGATCGCCGCGCGGCTTCGCCCATCCTGCCGCCGCGTCCATGAGTTGTTCGTCCACGCGCTGCATCAAGGTGTTCTGCAGTGCCGATGTCACGGCCACCCCCGACCCGACCAGCCCCAGAGTCACCAACATCAGAAGGACCGCGACGAGGGTGACTCGTAGCGGGATCGCGCGCAGCCGCCTCCTCACTTTCGGGGTTCCCGGAGGACGTAGCCGACGCCGCGAAGGGTGTGGATCAGGCGAGGCTCGGTCGTGTCGACCTTGCGACGTAGATACGACACGTAGGACTCGACGACTCCCACCTCGCCGCCGAAATCGTAATGCCACACATGGTCGAGAATGCGTGGCTTGGACAGCACGGTTCCGGCGTTGACCATCAGATACCGCAGCAACGTGAATTCCGTCGGCGACAGCGACACCGGTTCGCCGGCCTTCCACACCTCGTGTGTGTCGTCGTCGAGCTCGATATCGGCGAAGGACAACCGGCTGGGCGTCTTCTGCGGTCCACGCGTGGACCGACGGAGAATGACCCGTAGGCGGGCGACGACTTCCTCGAGGCTGAACGGTTTGGTGACGTAATCGTCCGCACCCATCGTCAACCCGGTCACTTTGTCCTCGACCGAATCTCGGGCCGTGAGGAACAGCGCGGGTGCATCGATACCGTCGGCGCGCAGACGTCGCAGCAATCCGAACCCGTCCATGTCGGGCATCATCACGTCGAGGATCAGCGCGTCGGGTTTGAACGTGCGGGCGACGTCCAGAGCGGCCGGTCCGCCCGATGCGGTTAATACGTCGAAGCCCTGGAACTTCAGACTGACGGACAGCAATTCGACGATGGTCGGCTCGTCGTCGACGACGAGCACCTTCGCCTCACCGGTGGTGCTCGGGTGCGGGGTCGACATCAGAGAATTCTCGCTCACGAGGTCCATAGTGTTCGCAAGTGCTGCTTTTCACCCGGGTCGACGCTGTGAGGTTGCTGTGAGCGGTCATAGCTCACGGATCGGCCACGCGCCTTCCGGCGAGGGTTAAAGTGACTCCCATGAATTGGGTGTCAGCGGTCACACTTCCGGTGCGCGTCGGGTTGGCCATCGCCGAATCTGCGGTGGGAGTCGCCGAGTCGGCGGTGGCCACCACCCGGCTCGCGCTGGCCGCGGGCGCGTCCGGGTCGCTCGACGCGATCTCCATCGCCAGCCCGCGAGGCGGTCCACTGCAGCTGCTGGGACAACTCGCCGAGCTCACCTCGGACGATCGCGCCCTGGGTCACGCCCTGCGCCCGGGCGGACCACTGGACCGGCTTCTCGAACCCGGCGGCGCTGTGGACATCTTGACCAGCAAGGGCGGCGCGCTCGACCGACTGCTGGAACCGGGTGGCCCACTCGAGCGCATCCTGGCGGAAGACGGTCCGCTGGTTCGCGTGGTCGCCGAGGACGGGCCGCTGGACCGACTGCTCGCCACGGGCGGACTGCTCGACCGGCTGACGTCGCCGGACGGACCGATCGAGCGGCTCACCGCCAAAGATGGTCCGGTCGAACTCCTGACGAAGAAGGGCGGTGTGATCGAAGCACTGACTCGCGAGAACGGTGTCATCGACAACGCGATCGCCGAGGGTGGTCTACTCGAGGTGTTGCTCGGGGACGAGGGCACGATCCACCGCCTGACGGCCAAGGGCGGCCCGCTGGACCAGCTGGTCACCGTCGCCGAATCGCTGAGCTCGCTCGCCCCCAATCTCGAGCGCATGAGCACCAGCGTGGAAATCTTGCAGGATTCTGCCGACGTACTTGCCGCGGCCGTCAATCCGCTGGGCGAACTGGTGGGCAAGCTCCCCAGCCGCTGGGTCAAGAGCCGGGGCGCGGTCGACGCGAAAACCGGCGACGTGCGAGGCGCGCTGAAGGGTCCCACCATCGGACGCTGATCGGCTGCGCTAGCTGGAACGGCTGCACTAGCGGGAAGCGCCAGGGACGTTGCGATCGAAGAAGTCGAAGACGCGGCCGAACGCATCTTCTGCTTGATCGCGCTTGTAGCCCAACCCGGCCACGCGCATGAACACCGCGCCCAACCCGGGGGTGAACTGGTTCGCGAAACCGTGCCCTGCTCCGGGGTAGGTCTTGACGTCGTGCTCGACGTCCTTGTCCTGCAACACTTTTTCCAGCTTCTTGCCTGCGCCGATCAACGAGGGATCACGCTTGCCGAAGCTTGCGACCACGGGGCAAGTCCCCTCGAGTGCCGCGTCGATTTGCTTCGGCAAGATGCCGTAGAACGGGGCACTGGCATTGAAACCCTTGGGCGCCAGCGCAAGCGCGAAACCGCCTCCCATGCAGAATCCGACGATACCCACGGCATCGGTGGTGTCCTCGCGTGCCACCACGGCGTCGCGGCACGCGAGGAGATCGTCCACCGCGCGACCTTTCCGCGCGAGCAACGACTTGAACACCGCTTGGACGCATTTGGTACGCCCACCGCGTGCGTAGAGATCTGGGACGACCGCGAGATAACCCCGGTCCGCGAACCGGCGAGCGATCGCCCGAATGTCATCGCTCATCCCGAACACGTCGTGCACGATCACCACCGACGGCCAGGGACCCGCGCCTGCAGGTACCTCCAGGGTGGCCTCGATCTGATCTGAACCGGTGTCGACCGTGATGACCGTCATAGGGCGACTGTAGAGATCTCAGCGACCCAGGGCGAGGCGGACCGTCTCGGACGTCAGTTCACCGGCGTGCACACTGAGGCCGTCGGCCAACCCGGGAACCGTGGCGCAGGCCTGCTCCCAACCCTGGTCGGCGAGCGCGAGGACGTACCGCAGAGTCGCGTTCGTCAGCGCCTGGGTCGAGGTGCGCGGCACCGAGCCGGGCATGTTGGCGACACAGTAGAACAGCGAATCATGCACCGCGAAGGTCGGATCGTCGTGTGTGGTGGGACGCGAATCCTCGAAGCATCCGCCCTGGTCGATGGCGATGTCGACCAGCACCGAACCGGGCTTCATCCGCGCCACCAGGCTGTTGGAGATCAGTGTGGGCGCCTTCGCTCCGGGAACCAACACTGCTCCGATGACCAGGTCGGCTGCGACGACGGCGGCCTCGAGCTCCCACATGTTCGATACGACGGTCTTGACCTGACCGCGGTACTGCACGTCGATCGCCCGCAACTTCGCGATATCGAGATCGAGAACTGTGACGTCGGCACCGAGACCGTGTGCCATGGCGATGGCATTGGCGCCGGACACACCGGCGCCGATCACGACCACCTTCGCCGGGTAGGTTCCGGGAACTCCACCCATCAGTACGCCGCGCCCGCCGGCCTGCTTCATCAGGTGATAAGCGCCGGCCTGCGTCGCCAATCGGCCCGCGACCTCGCTCATCGGCGCGAGCAGCGGCAACCCGCCGCCGGGGCCCGTGACGGTCTCGTACGCGATGGCCGTGGTCCCGGATTCGACAAGCGCATCCGTGCATTCCGCCGAGGCGGCGAGGTGGAGGTAGGTGAACAGCGTCTGCCCTGCCCGCAGGCGCGAGTACTCGGCGGCGATCGGCTCCTTGACCTTGAGCAGCAGGTCGGCTTCCTCCCAGACCTCGTCCACGTCGACCGAGATCTCCGCACCGGCAGCCTTGAAGTCGGAATCGGAGAACGATGATCCGTCACCGGCACCGGTCTCGATGATGACGCGGTGTCCGCGGCCCACCATCTCGTGCACGCCGGCGGGGCTGGCCGCGACGCGGTACTCGTGGTTCTTAAGCTCGCGGGGGATGCCGATCTTCATCGTGGTGGCCTCTCGGGTATCGGGAATCGAACGTCCACCAAGCGTGAAGTTTGTTCGGATTATGCGCAACAGATATGAACATAATTCTCTACAGTCGGTGGATGGACATCAATTCATCGAAGATGAGCCTCACGGAGCCCGTCTCGCCGAACAATGTTCGGGCGGCCTCCCTGGACCGCATCGATCGAGTCATCCTGCGCGAGCTCGCACGCGACGCCCGCATCCCCAACAACACTCTCGCGAGCAGAGCCGGCATCGCGCCGTCGACCTGCCTGGGCCGAGTCCGCTCGTTGGTCGAGCGCGGGGTCATCCGCGGTTTCCACGCAGACATCGACCCCGCCGCGCTGGGGCAGGGCCTTCAAGCCATGATCGCGGTGCGCCTTCTGGCAGGGGCCCGCCGACACCTGGGCGAGTTCGCGCAGTCCATCAGCGTGCACGCCGAGGTGCTCGACGTCTACTTCATCGCCGGTGCCGACGATTACCTCATCCACGTCGCCATGAACGACTCCACGCATCTGCGTGACTTCGTCGTCCAGAACCTGAGCGCACACCCGTCGGTCGCGGCGACCGAGACCATCCTGATCTTCGAGCACCTGCGGCCACGGCTACCCGACGCATCCTGACCGCCTGCTCCGTCAAGACCTCGCGCGGTCCAGCCCTGCCCATCCGTGACAGCGGGCGCGCCGAATACAACATGTATCTGCCAGGAGACGTGGCCGTGAATGTGACGGGGGTCTTGATCGCCATCTCCGGGCCGACCCCTTGATTCATGAGACGTGGAGGCAATTCGAGATGACCGATTCGGGCGAGCGGGCCGAGCAGCCCCTGACGATGCCCGATCGCGACTTGCTGGAGCTGGCTTACATGTGCGCACTCGACGCAATGGCAGCGTCCGAGCAGTACGAGACCATGACGCGGGTCGACGCCTCCGACACGTCCACTCGTCGACGCTTCGAAGCCATTGTGCGCGATGTGCGCGAGACCATGGCGTTGTCCTCCGAGACGACACGGACACCTGTGCCCGCCGAACTTCGCGATCGCATCCTGGGAGCCGTCGAGGAGACGGACCAGGTCACGTCTGCGGGCGGTACCGTCCTTCCGCTTCGCCCGTCACGCCGACGACGCTGGCGCGTAGCGGCCCTCGCTGCAGCCGCCGTCGTTGCGGTCGCCGTCGGAGGCGGGGTGGTGGTACAGCAATCGGCCGACACTCAGGCTCCGCAGACGGTCGTTGCTGCGCCACTCGAGTCGCCGGTGAGCGGCGGCGGCACCATGACCGTCGACTACACCCCCGGCCAGGACCGCGCCGTGCTCCGCATGCAGAATGTCTCGGTTCCGCCCGCGGGATCGGTGTACCAGGTATGGCTGTTCGACGGCGAGCAGATATCGGTGGGCACCATGGACGACACGAACTTGGGGGAACCGGCATCCGTACCCGTCGGCAGCGCCACTGCGCTGTCCGTGACGGTCGAACCGGCCGGCGGGTCGCCCTTCCCCACCTCCGGTGCCGTCGCGCGCGTCGACCTGACCTGACGGCCGCTCTCGAGCGCGCTTCCCGCAACACGTCGAGCCACTCGCGGCGGTTCGAACCGCTGTGGGTTGCCGGAACCGCTGCGGAAATCGAACACACGTTCGATCATGTGTAGGGTGAGGACCACAGCACACACCGACGTCAGACCTTCCCTCGTGACGTGTTCTTTCCGAGGAGAAGTCCATGATCAACCGGCGGCAGCTGCACCTGATGAACGGCCTGTGGCACGAGGAAGCGCCGACCAGCTGTTCCAACGGCCATGTGTTGCAGGCTCGTTCGGTGCTGGTCGGCGCCAGGTCATGCTCGTGCGGGATCGGCCACCACCGCACCCACTACTGCCGGACGTGCGGTGACACCATCTTCACTCCCGCCCTCGGTGAGGATTGCCGAGACGGCACCTTCGATGGGCGCGCGAGCCGGGCCGATCCGCTCAGGAACGCGAGAGAAGTGAGCGAAGGAAGAACGTCAGGTTTGCCGGACGTTCCGCCAACCGGCGCATGAAGTAGCCGTACCACTGCGTCCCGAAGGGCACGTAGACGCGCACGTGGTGCCCCTCGGACACCAGCCGGTTCTGCTCACCGTCACGAATTCCGTAGAGCATCTGGTATTCCATGCTGTCTGCGCCGCGGCCCAGTTCCGCGGTGTCGCGGCGCGCGGCCTCGATCATGCGCGGATCGTGGGAGGCCACCATGGGGTAACCCTGACCTTCCATGAGCACACGCAGGCACCGCTCGTAGGAGGCGTCGACGGCCTCTTTGCCCTGGAACGCCACGGACGACGGCTCGGCGTACGCACCCTTGCACAGGCGGATCCGTGAACCCGGACCGGACAGCTCGCGGCAGTCCTGCTCGGTGCGGTGCAGATACGCCTGCAGCACCGTGCCCAGGGACGGGAAGTCCTTGCGGAGTTCGCGGACGATGGCCAGGGTCGAGTCGGTGGTGGTGTGATCTTCGGCGTCGACCGTGACCCAGACGCCGGCTGCGTCGGCAGCGGCGCACACCTTGTGGGCGTTGGCCAGTGCGACGGCGTCTCCGTCGCCCGGCAAGGACTGCCCCATGGCCGACAACTTGAGCGAGATTTCGAGCGGGAAGGCCGGAGGCCGGCCGGAGTCGAGCGGCCGGACGGTCCTCGAATGGGGGACTTTCAGACCCGAGTAGGCGTGCAACAGCGAGAGGTAGGCGTCCACTGTTGCCGTGGCCTGAGCCTCGTCGGTGGTGTCCTCGCCGAGAAAGTCGACGCTGACGAAGCGGCCCGATTCGAGCAGGGCAGCCACCGAGGAGACAACCTCGCGTTCGCTGCTGCCGGCGATGAACCGATCGACCAGCGAGCGTGTCAGCTTCGACTTCGCGACCAGGGATTCGAGGCGATGCGAGCGGCCGGCAGCAAGGAGTGCCGGGCGAAGGACGTTGACAGCCATGGCTCAGGCTCCCTGATGTGGGTAGGTGTGATCCGTTGCCGGAACGAAGGTTTCCTTGATGGTGCGGGCGGATGCCCACCGCAGCAGGTTCTGCGGCGATCCGGCCTTGTCGTTGGTGCCGGATGCGCGGGCTCCACCGAAGGGCTGCTGGCCGACGACGGCGCCGGACGGCTTGTCGTTGATGTAGAAGTTGCCGGCGGAGAAACGCAGTGCGCTGTTGGCCTGCTCGACGGCGGCGCGATCGGTCGCGATGATCGAGCCGGTGAGGGCGTACTTCGAGGCCTTGTCCACCATGGACAGCGTGTTCGCGTATGCGTCGGGCTTCGAGTCGTCGTAGACATGCACGGCGAGGATGGGTCCGAAGTACTCGGTGTGGAACGCGTCGTCGCTGGGATCGTCGCCCAGCAGAACCGTCGGATCGACGAAGTAGCCCACCGAGTCGTCGCAGGTTCCACCGGCCGCGACGGTCATCCCGGATGCGGACTTGGCGCGGTCCAGCGCGGCGGCGTTGCGGTCGAACGCCTTCTGGTCGATGACGGCTCCACCGAAGTTCGACAGATCGGTGACGTCGCCGTAGCGCAGCGACGACGCGGTGTCGACGAGGGTGTCGCCCATCTTGGCCCACACCGACTTCGGGATGAACGCCCGCGACGCGGCGGAGCACTTCTGACCCTGGTAGTCGAAGGCACCGCGGATCAATGCGGTGGTGAGCACGTCCGGGTCGGCAGAGCTGTGGGCGACGACGAAGTCCTTGCCGCCGGTCTCGCCGACGAGGCGCGGGTAGCTGTCGTAGTTCGAGATGTTCTCGCCGACCTCGCGCCACAGACGCTGGAAGGTGGGGGTGGATCCGGTGAAGTGGATACCGGCCAACCGGTGATCGGCCAGCGCAACCTCGGAGACCAGCGGTCCGTCGCCGACGACCAGGTTGATGACGCCCGGCGGCAGGCCGGCTGCTTCGAGAAGCTGCAGCGTCAGGTACGCGGCCACGGCCTGGGTGGGCGACGGCTTCCACAGCACGGTGTTGCCCATCAGTGCGGGCGCGGTGGGCAGGTTGCCGGCGATCGCGGTGAAGTTGAACGGCGTGATGGCGTAGACGAAGCCCTCGAGCGAGCGGTACTCGACGCGGTTCCACACGCCCGGCGACGACACCGGCTGATCGCTGAGGATCTGACGGGCGAATGCCACGTTGAAGCGCCAGAAGTCGATGAGCTCGCACGGGGTGTCGATCTCTGCCTGGTAGGCACTCTTGGACTGGCCCAGCATCGTGGCCGCGGCCATGGTCTCGCGCCACGGTCCGGACAGCAGGTCGGCAGCGCGCAGGAAGACGCCGGCACGCTCGTCGAACGGCATGGCGCGCCAGGCGGGAGCGGCGGCGGTTGCCGCGTCGATGGCATCGCGAACGTCCTGATGGGTCGCACCGGCGAACGAGCCGATCACCGAGGCATGGCGGTGCGGCTGCACGACGTTCTCGCGCGGTCCCGACGCGTCCCGGTGGACACCACCGATGACCTGCTTGATCTCGGTCGGGTTCGACGCCAGCCGATCGAGCTGGACGACCAGCTTGTCGCGCTCGGGGCTCCCCGGCGCATAGGAATGCACCGGTTCGTTCACTGGTGTCGGTACGGCGGTGACGGCGTCCATGTGGTCCTCCGGTGTAGTCGGCTGGTGTTCGAACGCTGATGCGTTCGTGCGTTGTGTTCATCTCAGCCGACTGGGCCGCGTGGATATTCGGACGATCGGACGAACATTTTCCGCTTCGTGTGTCCGATCGGATGAACCCTCACTACGATTGCGGGCATGGCCTCCGCCTCACGACGAGATGCTCCGACCCTGGACACGATGGTGCGCGCCCTGCACGCCGCCTTCGTCGAGGTGCTGGTGGCGCCCGCAGGGATGGATGTGCCGATCGCGTCGGTCACCCTGGTGGACACGGACGATCTCGCCGCCGAGGTGTTCACCACCGCCGCAGCCGCAGACCTGTACCTGCTTGCCGGCGTTCGCGAGGCCGACGCGGTGACGTGGCTCGGGGACCTGGCCGGCCGAAGCGCAGACCTGCGGCCCGTCGCCGTGATGTCCAAGGTGGCAGCGACGTCGACACTGATGCAGCACGCTGCCCGCAGCGCCGGAGTCGCGCTGGTCGCGGTGCACGTGCAGACGCGGTGGGACCGGCTGTTGACGATCGTGCGAGGTGTTCTCGATCATTCGGTCGCCGCCACGGCGGCCGCCGCCGGGCCATCCGAACTCGGCGGCGTGGTCGGCGGGGGTCTGGTGGGTGCCGACACCGATTTGTTCGGTCTGGCACACACGGTGGCATCGTTGACCAAAGGCATGGTGAGCATCGAGGATCAGCACGCCCACGTGCTCGCCTACTCCGCCTCGGACGATCAGGCGGACGAGCTGCGCACGCTGTCGATCCTGGGACGCGAAGGACCGTCCGAGTATCTTCGCCGGCTAGAGCAGTGGGGCGTGTACGACAGTGTCCGCAGATCGGACGACGTCGTCGAGGTCCCGGCTCACCCCGATCTCGGCATTCGGCGACGCCTGGTGGCGGGTATCCGCACGGCATCGTCCGAGCCACGACTGCTGGGCACCTTGTGGATCCAGGAGGGCCGACGTCCCCTCGCCGACGACTCCGGCAGCGTGTTGCGGGGCGCGGCGGCGGTCGCGTCGAGGCTGATCACCCGCATTCTCGAAGCGCCCACCAACGAGGCAGTGCAGATTCAGCGGCTTCTCGGCGCGCGCGGCGGTGGTGTCGACGTGCCGTCGCTGGCTGCCGCGCTGTCCATTCCGACGGACGGTCCCGCGGCGGTGATCGGCATGGCAGCGGCGGACGGACCGTCGGCAACGACTGTCGACGACGGGCACTCGATCAACGCGATCGCCGAGCTGTCGACGGCAATCCGATTGCACGCCAGCTCGTTTCACCGTCTGTCATTGGTAACCACCATCGGTGACCGCATCTACGTCCTGGTCCCCCGCACCCGGGCGGAGACCTCGGTGCCGTCGTGGACGCGTCAGCTGCTCGAGCGGATCGACGCGCGGACCACCATCCGACTCCGAGCAGCCGTGGCCGCGCCGATCCCAGCGTTGACCGATGTGGCAGCGGCCCGTATCGAGGTCGACCGCGTGCTGGACGGCACCTCCGGTGCGAGCGGCGACCGCGTGACGACGCTGGCCGACTCGCGCACCTCGGTCTTGCTCGGTGAGATCGTCGACCTGGTGGCTGCCCATCCCACCCTGAGCGATCCGCGTTTCGCGGCGCTCCTCGACTACGACGCGCGCACCGAGTCGTCGATGCAGGCGAGCGTCGAGTGCTACCTCCGACATTTCGGGGACGTGCGCGATGCGGCAGCAGAGCTGCACGTCCATCCGAACACGTTGCGGTACCGCATCAAACGCGTCGAGGAGATCACCGAGACGGATCTTTCGGACCCGGCCGCACGACTGCTCATGGAAATTCAGCTGGCCGTGTCGGCGCGGCGCACCACCCAAGCTGGTGTCTGACCGTTCAGGCGAGCACCTGACGGCACCACTCGAGCAGCGGCCCGAAATCGCGCCATGCGGTGCGCACGTGATCGGCGCACTGCGCCGAATCCAGCCATGGTGGGCACCCGAAGGACCGTCCGACGGTCAGCGACTTGTGCCGTAGCAAGTCGATTCGAGGGTGGTCCACGTCGTATCCCCGCGGCGAGGTCTTGAGCCGGTCACCACCGCGGTCGTACCCGCGGGATTCGAGATCGGCGACGATCTTCTCGAGTTCGGCGCCCCGGACGTCGTCGTCGACGGTGGCACGGAACTGTGCGATGGCTTCCGGCGTCGCCGCGTAGAACCCGGCACCGGCCATGAGACCGGCTGCGTCCACCTGGACGTAGTAGCCCGTGGACGGGGCCACCTGAATGTAGGCGCCCTGGTGGGTCTTGTACGGCACTTTGTCTTTCGAGAATCGCACGTCGCGATGCGGCCGGAACAACTTCGCGGTGCCGAACTCGTCGGCCAGCACGTCCGTCAGCGCCGCCATCGGTGCACGCACCGATTCCTCGTAGACATGCTTGTGTTCGGCCCACCAGGTCTTGCTGTTGTCCGCCTCGAGATCCTCGTAGAAGTCGAGGGCGGTCTCGGGGATCCCGGTGAACGTCATACGCCCCAGATTATCCCCGGGTGTCGGCGAGCGAGCGGCTGATCACCAGCCGCTGAATCTGATTGGTTCCCTCGAAGATCTGGGTGATCTTCGCATCGCGCATGTACCGCTCGACGCGGAAGTCGCGGGTGTATCCGTAGCCGCCGAAGACCTGCACCCCGTCGGTGGTCACCTTCATCGCCGCGTCGGTCGCGATCAGTTTGGCGACGGACGCCTGCCGGGAGAACGGCAACCCGGCGTCCCGGCGTCGCGCGGCGTCGAGGTACGTCGCCCTCGCCGAATCCACGGCCGCAGCCATGTCGGCCAGGACGAATCCGAGCCCCTGGTGATCGATGATCCTGCGTCCGAACGTACTTCGCTCTTGCGCGTAGGCGACGGCGTCGTCGAGGGCCGCTTGCGCGATACCGACCGCCACAGCGGCGATGCCCAGACGGCCTGCGTCGAGCGCACTGAATGCGATGCCGAGACCCGCCCCTTCGTCCCCGATGCGACGCGCGTTCTCGACCACTGCGCCGTCGTAGTACGCCGCGGCGGTCGGGACCGAGTGCAGCCCCATTTTCTGCTCGGGGGCGCCGAAGGAGAGACCGTCCTGATCACCGGGAACGAGGAAGCAGGAGATGCCCTTGGAACCCTCCCCGGTCCGCGCGAACAGCGTGTAGAAATCGGCCACGCCGCCGTGGGTGATCCACGCCTTCGACCCGGTCACGGTGTATCCGTCCGGCCCCGGCGTTGCCGCGCAGGTCAGGGCCGCCGCATCGCTTCCGGCCTGCGGCTCCGACAGGCTGTACGCCCCGATGGCTGCGCCGCCGAGCATGTCCGGAAGCCACCGCTCTTTCTGCTCTTGCGTGCCGAAGGACATCAGCGGGTGGCAGGAGAGTCCGTGCACGCTGACGGCGACAGCCACGGCCGCCCACCGCGACGCCAATTCCTCGAGCACCTGGAGATAGACCTCGTACGGCTGTCCCCCGCCTCCCCACTCCTCCGGGTAGGGCAAGGACAGCAACCCTGCCTCGCCGAGGGTGGCGAACACGCCGTCGGGATACTTTTCGGCCTTCTCGTACTCGTCGACGATCGGATCGAGCACTTTGTCCGCGATGTCCCTCGTCAGCTTGATCAGGTCGCGGGCGTCGTCGGTGGGCAGCAGGCGGTCGACGGCCATGGAAGCAATCCCCTTTGTCGGTGTCGGATACCGCAGCCATCGACAGTACTGAGACGGCTGCGCGAGTACTGCCGACAGTACTGCACCGCGATCTCCAGTACTGTGCGTTCATGATGTCGACTTCCGAACCGGCCGTTCATGCGACCGCGCGCCGGGCCCAGCTGTTCGACGCGATGGTCGAGCTGTTCCTGTCGGAAGGCTTCGCACACCTCACCCTCGACGACATCGCGGCGCGTCTCAGATGCTCGAAGTCCACGCTGTACACGCTGGCAGCGAGCAAGGACGACCTCGTCCGGTCCGCCACGGTCCATTTCTTCACCTCGGCTGCGGCCGCCGTGGATGCGGCGGCCGACGCAGCCACCGGAACGCGTGCGCGATTGGCCGCATACCTCGGCGCAGTGGGTGACGCGCTGGCACCCGCGTCGGAGACGTTCATGAACGATCTCGCGGCGTTCGAGCCCGCCAGGGACGTCTACGAACGCAACACCTCCATTGCCGCCGACCGCATCCGAGACATAGTCGACGACGGGGTCCGAGCCGGCGATGTTCGCAACGTGCACGCCGCGTTCGTCGCCGACGTGGCCGCGTCGGTGATGGTGTCCATTCAGAGCCGCGCACTGGGCCGCCGTACCGGGTTGGACGATGCCGCGGCGTACCGGGAACTGGCCACTCTGCTCACCGAAGGCGTTGCCCGATGAGTTCGAGACTCGTGCGCGGTCAATAGACCACAGCGGTCAAAAGACGACAGCAGCCGCGCCGACACCGAACAGCAGGAGCACCGCCATGCAGAAGATCACGCCCACCCTCTGGTTCGACGACAAGGCCGAGGAAGCCGCAGAGTTCTACGTCGCCACGTTCGGCGACGGCGCCATCCTGAACGTCAGCAGATATGGCGACGCGGGCCCGGGACCCGAGGGAAGCGCCATGATGGTCGACTTCGAACTCTTCGGCCAGCGGTTCAACGCTCTGAACGGTGGACCGCAGTTCCAGTTCACCGAGGCAATCTCGATGTCGGTGAGCTGCGACGGCCAAGAGGAAGTCGATCGCTACTGGAACGCGCTCACCTCCGACGGCGGCTCGGAATCGCAGTGCGCCTGGTGCAAGGACAAGTTCGGGGTCTCCTGGCAGGTTGTCCCCGTCCAGCTGATGCACCTGATGTCCACCCCCGACCCCGCGGCATCACACCGGGTGATGAACGCCATGTTGTCGATGTCGAGGATAGTGATCGACGATCTACGAAAAGCGCACGACGGAGTCTGAAATCCACAGAAGGTTCAACGTCGACTTTTGTGGATATTCACACCCGAAGTAGGGTGTGTCCACAACACAGAGGCCGTATCGGCCCTATGTCGACAGGAAAGGGTCCTCCCGTGACCAGTGAAATCAGTACACCTCCTGCCGAGCTGGGATTCGAGAGCCGACCCCTCGTTCCGCATGTGGCCGATCAGCGGTTCGAACGCACAACCACCCTGGTCGGTCGCAAATACGTCATGCCGGACTACTACGAGGTGGGCCGGGAGAAAATCCGGGAACTCTCGCGGGCCATCCAGAACTCTCACCCCGCTCACCACAAGGAGTCGGCCGCCGCGGAGCTCGGCTACCCCGGCCTCATCGCGCCGGTGACCTTCGTCAGCGTGGTGGGATCGATCGCGATCGACTACCTGTTCTCGTACATTCTGGTCGAATACGAAATCACCGCGGTTCTGCAGACGGACCAAAGCTTCAGGATGCACCGACCGGTACTTCAGAACGATCAGTTGGTGTCCGAATTGCAATTGGTGTCGATCCGCCAGATTGCCGGCAGCGACATTCTGGTGGTCCAGAATCACATCACGTCCCACGGCGAGGACGTCTGCACCAGCTTCACCACGTTCATCGCGAAAACCGACGCAGACGTCGACCCCCGCGCCGTGGCTCTGGTCGACGCCGTCCTCCCCTCGGGCGTTCCTCGCATCGGACCGCTGGCACCGCCCACGGACTGACATCGCTAGGGTCGTCGCCGTGGACGGTCACAGCACTTCGGTCGACGACACTTCGAACGACGGTAGGGCGTGGGAGAACGAGAACTTCAACGAACTCGACGGCCACGGTGAGGTCTGGCGAGATCGCACCTACACCTCCTGCACCTTCATCGACGCCGACCTCGCAGGGCTGACCACCAGGGGTGTGGTGTTCACGGAGTGCGACTTCTCGGGTGTGGACCTGACCGATTCGACGCATTCCGGTACCGCGTTTCGCAATTGCGAGTTCCGACGAAGCAGACTGTGGCACAGCACATTTCGAAGCACGTCGTTCCTCGGTTCGTCGATCTCCGACTCGCGGATCAGGCCTTCGGTTTTCGACGAGGTCGACTTCATGCTGGCCTCGCTGGGAGGACTCGATCTGCGCGAGCAAGACCTCAGCGGTGCCCGCTTCCGCGAGGCCAACCTGGTGGGCGCCGATCTGCGTTCGGCCACTCTGCGACACACCGACTTCGCCGGCGCGCGCACTGCCGGCCTGCGCGTGTCCGACGCCGATCTACGCGGAAGCGTCGCGGACGCCACCTTCTGGACGTCCGCAATTCTCGACGGCGCCCGTATCGACTCGATCCAGGCGCTCGCCTACGTGCATGCTCGGGGCCTGATCGTTCAGGACTGAGTCGTTCAGGACTGAAGGCCCCACAGATCGGGTGAAGCGACCTTCCCGCGAAGGAAGGCCGCCTCTATCCGCGGGCTGTGGTCTCAACCTCGCGGAAGCGTCGACCGCAGCCGCCGCTGCGCGGAGAAGTACCCGCGCCCGATGCAGGCTGAAACGGACTCGTCGGTGCTATGTTCGGTGCGCCGCCAGTCGGGGGGCATCGACCGGGGGGTCGTCGGCGGGGGGTCGTCGGAGGTGTGGGGGGGGATCCGTCATGGTGTCCAGACGTGATGCGCTGCGAGCACTGGTAGGCGGGGGCCTACTGACCTTGGCCGGTACCGCGAACCGTACGACGGCGTCGGCGTCGCCGGTCGGCCGCGACCGCATCGATCTCCACGCTCACATGATCCCGCCGGCCTATCGCGAGGCCGTGCTGCAGTCGGGGCTGCTGGTGCCCGGTGGTCTTCCGCTGCCGAATTGGAGCCCCGAGAGCGCGCTTTCCTTCATGGACGAGTTCGGGATCGCGGCGCAGGTGCTGTCGGTGTCGGACCCCGGTGTGCGATTCGCCAAGGGCGCGGAGGCCGTTCGGCTCGCCCGCTACTGCAACGAGTACGCCGCTGGTCTGGTGCGGGACAACCCCACTCGATTCGGCTCGCTCACCACGCTCCCACTTCCCGACGTGCCTACATCGCTCGCGGAAATCGAGCACGGGCTCGACGTGCTTCAGATGGACGGCGTCATGCTGTTGTCCTCGTACGACGGCATCTACCTCGGCGATCCTCGGTTCGAGCCGATCATGGCTATGCTCGACTCGAAGTCGGCGCTCGTCTTCGTCCATCCCGGCGAACTTCCCGCAGCGTCGACTCCCCCGTTGCCCCTGCCACCGTTCCTGCTCGAGTTTCCGTTCGAGACCACGCGCACCGCGGTGGAGATGATCCTGTCGGGGACGCTCGATCGCTACCGGAACATCCGCTTCGTCCTCGCCCACGCCGGGGGATGCCTGCCGTTTCTCCGCACCAGAATCGGCGCTCCTCGCGCCGTTGCGCCGGATCTGATTCCGTCCGTCTCGCTACTCGGCGTCGAGGAGGCGTTGCGGCGCTTCTACTACGACACGGCGCTGTCGGCGGCCGCGTCGTCGATGCGGTCGGTCCTCGAGGTGACCGGTGCCGATCACGTCGTCTTCGGCACCGACTGGCCGTTCAGCGGACTCACCTACTCCGCGTCGGACACCGACGATCCGGCGCCGGGCCTGTCGGAGGTGTTCGACGCTGACGGCCGTGCCCTGATCGAGCGGGCCACCCCGCTGTCGCTGCTCCCGAGGCTCGCGGCGGCACTACGCTGAGGGTCGATGGCCTCTCACGACACTCCCATGCTCACCGGGTATCAGAGCGACAACGCCGCCGGCGTCTCACCCGAGATCCTGGCCGCGATGGTCGACGCCGCCGCCGGCCAGTCCGCGCCGTACGGTAACGATCCCCTGTCGACCGAGACGGCCGCTCGGTTCGCCGAGGTCTTCGAGTGCCCCGTCGACATCTATCCCGTCGGAACAGGAAGTGCGGCAAACGGGCTTGCGCTCGCAGCCCTCACTCCGCCCTGGGGAAGCATCCTGACCCACCCGGACGGGCACATCACCAACGACGAGGCGGGGGCCCCGGAGTTCTTCACCGACGGCGCCAAGATAGTGCTGGTGGACGGGCCGCACTCGAAGCTCGACCCCACCCTGCTGCGGGCGGCAGTCCGCAAGCGACGCGGCGAAGTACACAGCGTGCAACCATCGGTGATCAGCTTGACCCAGGTGACCGAGACGGGCAGTGTTTACACGCTCGACGAGCTTCGAGAGTTGTCGAGCATCGCCCACGACGCCGGCCTTCGTGTGCACATGGACGGCGCGCGATTCGCCAACGCTCTGGTCTCGCTCGGGGTCACCCCGGCGGAGATGACATGGAAGCTGGGCGTCGACATTCTGTCGTTCGGTGCAACCAAGAACGGCGCGATGACCACCGACGCCATCGTCTCCTTCGATCCGGCACTGGCAACCCAGTTGGCGTTTCGGCACAAGCGGGGCGGCCAATTGACATCGAAGATGCGATTCAACACCGCGCAACTGTCGGCGTATCTCGCCGACGGCCTGTGGCTACGCAATGCACTGCAGGCCAACACGATGGGTACGCGACTACGGGCGGGTTTGGCCGAGGTCGCCGATGTGCACATCCTGGGCGACCCGGCCGCCAACATGACGTTCTGCCGGTTTCCCACGTCTCTCTCGGACGCCCTGCACGCGCGCGGGTTCGCGTTCTACGACGCCATGTGGGAGCCGGGCACCGTCCGGCTGGTCACGTCGTTTCTCCATCGCGAGCGAGACATCGACGCCTTCGTCGCCGCCGCGCGAGAGTGCGCGGACAACGAAACGAGGTGACCCGACCGCTCGGTCACCTCGTTTCGTGTTCTACCGATCGCGTGTGATCAGTCGACGCGTGCGTGCGCCTGACCCTCGGCCGACTCCGCGAACTCCGGGGTGTCGAACACCTCGCCGCCCAACGGGTCTCGGGGCAGATCGTCGTGAGAATACTCGACAGCGCCGGTGTCGGGATCGATGCCGATCTGGTTGGACGAGACCTGATGCATGGCGACCACCATGTGCTCGCCCGACGCTCCGACCAGGCCTTCCTTGGACGGCGTCAGACCGGAGAAGGTGGACGAGATGCCCGCTCCACGCTTCTTCTGCGTAGCCGCTGCTCCGTTGCCATTGCCGTTGGTCTCGGGCTCACCACCGGTGGTGATACGGACGTAGCTCGGCGTTGTCGCAACGTCGTAGCGGAACGCCTTGAGCATCGCCACGCAGGCCAGGACCATGATGATCGAGAACGGCACCGCCGTGGCGATCGACGCCGTCTGCAACGCCGTCAACGATCCCGACCCACCGATCAGCAGCAACACCGCAGCCGCAATTCCTTCCAGGAATGCCCAGTACACACGGGTGATCTTGGGTGTCTCCAGGTTTCCGCCGGTGGAGAGGATGTCGATCACCAGCGAGCCGGAGTCCGAGGACGTGACGAAGAAGAACACGACCACCAGGATCGCGAGCACACTCGTGATCGTGGCCAAGGGCAAGCCGTCGAGAAGGACGAACAGGCTGGTGTTGGTGTCCACCTCGCCGGCGGCGGTCAGCATGTCGGCGTTGTCGCGCTGACGCAGGATGCCGGAGTCACCGAAGATGGTGAACCACAGCGACCCGATGACCGTCGGGGCCAACAACACGCCGAAGACGAACTGACGAATGGTGCGTCCACGGGAGATGCGGGCGATGAACATGCCCACGAAGGGTGCCCAGCTCATCCACCAACCCCAGTAGAAGATGGTCCATGCGCCGGCCCAACCGTCGTCGGCGAACGGCGCGGTGCGCAGCATCAGTTCCGGCAGTGCGCCCACGTACCCGCCGAGGTTCTGCACCCACGACTGCATGATGAACAGAGTCGACCCGAGAACCAGGACGAACACCGCCAGCGACGCTGCCATCACCATGTTGATGTTGGAGAGCCACTTGAGGCCCTTGCTGACACCGGAGACCACCGAGAACGTGGCCAGACCGGTCACGAATGCGATCAGGACGATCGTCCACCAGTTGTTCGACTCGATCCAGCCGAGGTACTCCAAACCGGCCGAGATCTGCTGGACGCCGAATCCGAGCGAGGTCGCGACACCGAAGAGCGTGCCGACGATCGCGATGGTGTCGATGGCGTGGCCGATGGGGCCTTCGATTCGCTTACGACCCAGCAGGGGCTCGAGGAGCCAACGCACCGACAGCGGGCGACCCTTGCGGTATGTCATGTAGGCCAAACCGAGGCCGACGACGACGTAGATCGCCCAGGCGTGCAATCCCCAGTGGTAGAGCGTGAGCTCCATGGCCTGGTTGGCCGCAGCGTCGGTCGATCCCTCGATGCGGCCCGCCTCGGGCGGGTTCACGTAGTGCGAGAGCGGCTCGGCAACGCCGTAGAACACCAGGCCGATGCCCATTCCGGCACTGAACAGCATCGCGAACCAGGAGAAGACGCCGAACTCGGGCTTCTCGTCGTCGCGACCGAGTCGAATGTTGCCGACCCGGCTGATGCCGCAGTACAGGGCGAACACCACGAAGCCGGTCGCGGACAGGATGTACCACCATCCGACCCCGTCGGTGATGGCAGAGTTCAGCGATGCGAACGCGTCCGATGCTGTTCCGGCGAACACCACCGAGAAGATGATCATCGCGAAGATGATCACCGAAGCGGGTATGAAAACAGGTTTGCGCAGGCCTTGCCACGCAGTTTTGACAGAATTCACAGGCGTAAGTCCTCGCGTAAAAATAGCAATGATTGAGTCTGGACTCGAACAACCACGGTAAACCGGTAAGGGCTATTGTTTCAAACTCCAGGCGCGTGTGCTGGCCGATTGGCGAGGTGATCCACCTCGCGATGGGATACTGCTCGAATGGCATCGAACTCGAAACGATCGGTATTGAGCAACGGAGACGATTGGGTCACCGTGTTCCACGACGGGCGAGTGAAGGTGGCATCCCACCATCATCTGTGGGAAGTGGTCGGGGTGGGCCGGCACAGCGCCCTGGGCCAGTACGTCACGCTGGGAGTCGGCAAAGCCGTCGAATCCTCCGCCGGCGAGAATCCGGCGACGCCGGCCGCTGCGGACTACACCGTCTCCCTGCTTCCCGACCAGCCGTCGAGGGTTGCCGCAACCGTCGCAGCGACCAACGGCACCTTCGTTCAATTTTTGCACGACGGTTCCGTCACCGTCGGCAGCGACGGCCGCGACATCGCCGAGACCTTCAACACCGGACGAGACAACTCGGATCCGGCCGTTGCGGGCGCTGCGGCATCGGGACGAGGAAGCGCGTCGGGCCGTGGCGGTTGCGTGACCGTCACGTTCCGTGGGTCCTATCGTCCCTCGCGGCTGCGCGATCACGATTTCCTGATCGAGATTCCGACACCCGAGCGGCCGGCCCTCAACCGCCTTTACGCCGGCGAGTACGAAAGTCGAGCCGGCAAGATCGGGCCTTTCCGCTGACGGACGCACTCAGACCCCCGGCACCCGTCGGCGCACTGCCCGCGCCACCGTGCGGACGCGCGTCGACACGCTGATCTCGGGTTTGTGTTCCGGTGGGTAAATGCGCTGAGCCAGTTCAGTTTTGACCTCTCGCAACCGCTGCACGACGTCCGGCGAGAATCCGTGGCAAGGCGGCCACTCGGTCGATTCCGCCACCGGATCGAGGGGCCGCCACCGCGAGCCCGCGTCCATGAGTGATCGGTGCTTCACCGTGTAATAGCCCTGCTTGCCCTCCACGACCAGACCGCCCGCGCCCGCAGCCGACGCGATCAGGTGGGGATGGAACCGAGTGCTGATCCACGTCTGACCCGCGCGGGCCGGCAGCCCACGGTTCCAGACCTCGGTGAAAGGCACGAAGATGGCGCCCGGCACCAGGTGTGCGATCCGGTCGTAGACCACTCTGTCGGCGCCAGGTATTCCCTCGACGACGGCGACATCGCGACCCGCGATGCCGTGCGAGTCGATCAGATCGGCCATCACCGCAGAGAGGCCGTCGACGCCTCGTCCGCTGCCGAAATCCTCCATGAGATCGATCTGCAGGCATAGGACGACGTCGCGGTCGGACGCTTCGCTTTCGGTGTCGTAGACCCCGTCGTCGCCGAGACCGAGCCACGCGTCGTCGCCGGTATGGGACACCCGCTCGACCGATCCGGCTGCCGCGGAACCGACGGCCTCGGCGGAAATGTCGTCTCGTACGTCGACGATGTCGAACCGGTCGAGTAGAGACCGCAACATCCGAGAACGGTCTGCGTCACCGACGGGAGCGAGACCCTGCCCCGTCGCCACCAGAAGCCCGCCCGATCTGTCCACCGCCGCCGCGGCCACTGCGAGAAGCGCAAGGTGATGAGGCCACACCGAATTGACGTATCCCCCGCCGAGCAGGTGCACCACGTTCGCTCGTGCAAGAAGTTCGATACCCGACACCAGACGGCACAGGATGCCCGGATCGTGCATCACGCGAGAAGCGAAGTCGAGCGCCTCGTTCGGCGGAAGCTCGGACGACTCGTGACAGATTCGCCACACGGTGTCGACGAACATCGCTCGGGGGTGCGCGCCGGTGTGCAGCACGGCGGCCTGCCCCGGACTGTGGCAGTCGACGACCACGTCGGATCCGGGACGAACCCGCGCCAGAAAACGCAGCCACGCGCGAAGGATGAACTCGTCACCGTAGTTGGGGTGCCCACTGGGCGCGATCAGGTAGATCAGATCCGATGTCGACGCGGCGGCAGGGAGGGCAGGGAGGGCGACAGGAGACACCGTGCAAGACCCTACATCGAACCCGGTTACTTTGTCTGAAACGTCGCTTTCGGTAGGAAAACCGGGCAGGGTGAACAGGCCGCTGTCCAGGGCTGCCGTTTCAGCCCCCCGATTGCGATATACCTCCGAAATCGGGCCACGGACCCGTTATCGACCCCTCATACTGGAACGGTGGAGGTTCGAGCGATATGAGCGACATCTCACCACCACCCTTCGATCAGCGGCCGCGTCGCCGCGCGAAGTGGCCTCTGGTGGTATTTCTGGCCGCGCTCGGTGTGCTCGCCATGGCTGCCGGAGCGCTGATCTTCGTCGTGACCGACGGCACGTCGCCGACCATCGCACAGTCGTCGACAACCACAGCAGGGTCGACCACAGCACCGTCGACGAGCGCGGCGGCTGCGGTAACCACGCCGCAAACTCCCACCACACCGCAGGCTCCGACCACACCGCCACAGCCCACGTTCGCGCAGCAAGAGACGTTCGCGCGCAACCTGTACGGGTTGCTGCCCGGCAACACGGAACAGGCGTTCGCGTTGTTCGGGCAGCGATACGTCGCGAAGACCGGCAAGGCCGACTTCCTGCAGTTCTGGTCGACCATCGACTCGGTGTCGGTCCTGGCGGTCGTTCCGAGTGGCCCGTCGACGGTGGTGGCGACGATCAGATATGTCACCCGAAACGGAAGGGTGGATACCGAGAGGCGCTCGCTGACCACCGTGGCGGTCGACGGCAAACTGCGCTTGGACGACTCGGCGCGTCTCGGTCCGGCCTGAGCGTCAGGTTCGCCCTGGTTGTCCAGGTCCGGACCCTGATGATCTATGCGGCAGAGCGGCCGCGACCCATGCGCAGCAGAAGCATTCCGAGGGTGTGGCCTTCGCGGCCGAGGGTGCTGAACCGCTGCAGGGCCGACATTTCGCGGCCGTCCGAGGAGCCGGTGCGGCCCCCGGCCATCTGCATCGAACCGACGGTCTGAGCCAACTGGGTCCGACGCTCGACGGCGGCCAGAATGTCGGCGTCGAGACGCTCGATTTCGGTGTTCAACGCGTCGAGATCGTGCTCTGCGGACGGGACATCTGCGTCGACGATACGGAGGGAAACTGCGGTGGCGAAGTCGGTTGATGCGCTCATGGTCGGTACATCGCGGCCGCTCGCGAATTCATTACGCATTCATCGATGTTTTTTCGACGCGATCCGGGTGATGTATCCGACACCTTTCGAACACCCTCGAGCTGAGCCAGGAAGGAGTTCTGCTCGGCCTGCGTTCGGTAGCCGGCGGGGTCCTGGACGCAGTCCGGGCACCAGTGCCCCCCGCGCAGAATCAGTTTGGGACTGCCGGCAAAGACGTGACCCAACGCGCATCGCCAGGTCACCGGCGCCTCGACGTTGCCGGGCTCCGGGTCTGTGGTCAGCAGTTGACCCCCGCGGAAAGTGGCCGCGTCGGCGAGCAGGGATCGCGACCACGCCGACGGAGGTACCGACTCGTCGTAGCCGTGATCGAGATAGACCGGGTCACGCGAGGGCATCGGAGGGGTGAAGGTGGACCAGTTCCCGATGGCTTTCCAGTCCTCCAACGAGCCGAAGTGGGCGCCGATCTCGTCGTGAGCGCCGCGCCGGACCGCGGACATCGTGCCGCGTGGACGACGCGACAGACGCTTCATGACCAGGTTCTTGATCAACCACGGAGGAACCTTGCCGGCCTGCCTCATCATTCGGGGCGACGCCAGGACCGCGCGGGAGACCGCCTCCTCGAACGTGTCCTGCCGGAACGGCACGAGCTGCTCCAGCTTGTCGCTGTCGGTGTACCACTGCCCGTGGAAGTTTTTGGTGGCGAACCAGTTGCGGTCGTACCACGTACGGATGTCTCGGACTCCGATGGCCTCTCCGATGGCGACCTGAAGTTCCCAGTTGGTCAGCCGCCAGCCGTCGCCGCCGCCGATGTTGTAGATCTCGCCCCAGAACCCTTCCGGCGCACCTTCGGCGATACCGGCCAGCAGTCGTGCGGAATCACAGTCCGACGCCCACTCGAGAACCCCGGCGAAGGGTGTGTGCGTCATGATCGGGTCGCGAATCTCAAGCATTCCTTGGTGGAAGATCCCGGTCTGCCTCAGCCACGCCCACTTGGGCAGGCCGGACTCGACGAGCAGCTTTTCGGCCACCACCTTGGTCTGGCCGTACTCGTCGAACTGCGAGACCCGTATCGGATCGCCCACCCTGCCCCAGTGGTGCGGCTCGTCCCGATGACCCGTCTCGGCCACCGATCCGATTCCGACGATCTCGACCGACGAGGGATCGGGCCGGCTTCGAGCGGCCCGAACGATGTTCTGCATCGATCCGATGTTGACCTTGCGGGCCAGCTTGGGGTGCTCGTCGGCCAGCGGAGACACCACGGCGCCGACGTGAATCACGAGGTCCACCCCGTCCATGGCGCGCTCCACGTCGGCGTGGTTCGTGAGATCGCCCCACACCACCGACAGGTTCGACATGTCGCGGAAACCGTCCAGAATCGCGCGATCGGTGTCGGTCGGCATCGCGAACGCAACGACATCCACGGCGTCTCGGTCACGTAGTTCGCGCAGCGTGGCGCGTCCCCAATTTCCGGTGGCCCCCGTGAGCAGGACTTTCCGTCGCCGCACAGTCATCGATGCATCTCCCTGAACTTGCCGTCACACGTACTGCGACCAAACCCTAGCAAGCGCTTGGTTGCTTGTCCCGCATCCGTGTCGGGTCACAGAGCGGACGACTCGTCCTCCGACATTGCTGCCCAGTCGACCGACACCGGGGACTGCAGGCCGATGCCGGCGCCGAGCCGATCGGCAGCGGCCACCACGACTGCGGACACGACCGGGGCCACCCTGGCGACGAAATCGTCGACGCTCATCGCCGGCGAGTGGTCCAGCCACCACGAGGCAGCGCCGGTCACCGTGCCCACGATCAGAGACGCGTCCAACGACACGTCCGGGTCCTCGCATCCGGCCGCGCTGAACGCCATCGACAGCAGCGGTTCCACCTGCAAAGCCACGGCGCGTGAGTTCTGCATCGTGTACGGGCCACGGGAGTCGTTACCGAAGAACAGATACCGGCTCAGATTGGGGTGCGCGGCGACCAGGGAGGCGTACCCCCTCAGCGCCGCCAAGAGCATCTCACCGTAGGTTGCGGGCGGAGCCTGGCTGGTGCGTTGCAATTCTGCGATCACGTCGTCCCGCGCTCGATCCGCGACCGCGCTCATCAGATCCGACTTGTCGGAGAAAAAGCGGTACAACGTGGGCTTCGGTACGTCCGCGCGGGTAGCGATGTCGTTCATGGTCAGCGCCGGCCCTACCTCCTCGATCGCCTCCTTCGCGACGTCGACGATGCGATAACGCTCCGAGGCACGGTGATGCGCCCATCGTTCCGATCGGCCATCGGCCATGAAAGTCGAACTCCTTCGTCTCCCCCGACGTTTCCCCGAATTTCCCCCCGCGAGGGCACTCGAGATTACCAACCGCGCCGTTACTCGAAGACCGCGTGAACCGAATCCGACACCGGGATCGCCTGACACGCCAGCGTGACGCCGGCGAGTCGATCGGCATCGGTGAGAGTGTCGTCGACCAGCATTCTGACCTCGCCGCCGCGAACTGTGCAGACGCACGAGCTGCACGCGCCCTCTCGACAGGAGTACGGCACGTCCAGTCCCGCGTCGAGCACGGTGTCGAGCATCGTGCGATGCCGCTTCCAGGCCAGCGTACGGCGCATACCGCCGACCACCACCTCGAGTTCGACGGGTTCGACATCGTCCCCCGAGTCACTCGGGCCGTTCTGATCGGGGCCGCGGTGATCGAGGAACGGATCACCACCCAGGGAACGGAATCGTTCGACGTGCACACGCTCCGGGCGGAAGCCGACCTGCGACAGCGCCGCCTCGGCGAGTTCCATGAACGGACCGGGGCCGCAGACGTAGGCGTCGCGCGCGCCGAGCCCGCCGAATTGTTGGGAGAAGGCGTCGACGGTAGGTCGGCCGCGTTCGGATTCGAGCCAGTGCTCGACCGTGAGGCGGTCGGGATACTCCTCGGCCATGTCCGTGAGGTCCGCGCCGAAGATCACCGCGTCGACACCGCTGTTGGCGTAGAGCAGATGCACGGATGCGGTCCCCCCGATCAGAGCCGACGTCAGAATCGACATCACCGGCGTGATCCCACTCCCGGCGGCCACCAACAGCAGGTCGACGTCCAACGAGGTTGGGTGGAAGCGGCCGGACGGCGCGAGCGCGGTGAGGCGATCACCCGGACGAACGTTGTCGCACAACCAGTTCGACGCCCGGCCGTCCGACACACGTTTGACCGTCACAGCCAGGACGTCGTCGAGGTGCGGCGAACTGGACAACGAGTAACACCGCGCGAGCGACGACTCGCCGACCGGAACCCGCAGAGTCAGGAACTGGCCGGGCCGGTATCGGCAGCGCTCGACCAGTTCCGCAGGAACCTCGAACTCGATGCTCACCGCGTCGGCGGTCTCCTGAACGACCTCCACGACGGTCAGCTCGAACGCGTCCGATCTCACCGACGCAGGCCTGGTTGCAGCGGTCATGCCGTCACCCCGTTTTCCTCGCCATCACGTCTTGACGGACCGACGGTATCGCATACCATGAGTTCGCAGTACTCGGTCCACCCATATCGTGCACGCCAGGAGACCCCGATGACCGAACGATTTCCCTCGAGCCCGCACGCGGGCTCTCACTATCTCGGCCCCGCGGTGATCACCGTCCGGGGCGAGGACGTCACCGCCGAGATCGAACTCAAGGGGTACCGCGAACCGATCGACGGGGTGTACCGCTGGATGGGCCGCATCTCCTCGACTCCCTCGTTGATGTCCGCACTGGGCGATCAGATGCGGGTTCGGGCGCGGATCACCACCGATCACAGCTCGCGCGAGGCTTGGATCGGCGACCCCGATCCGTGGGGTCGTCTCCGGGTGACGGGCAAGAGCACACCGCCGTTCGCCGTACCGTCGGCTCTGGTGGACTCGCCCCCCCACCCGACCGGTGAGACGACCGACGAAGCGGCGCGGTCGTGACCCACCCGAGCGGAGACGACTCCCACGCGCCGTTCCCCCGGGCCACCGCGGTCGGCGGCGGCCCCGTTCGCCGTCGGCGCAGCATCAAGGACCGCCAGAATGCGTCGAGGCGACTGCTGTTCGAGGCCGTGGACGACGTCTTCGACGCAGATCTGGACATCGACTGGGACCACCCGGCTGCCGAGGGCCTCGCCTGGATGCCGGACCACCTCTGCTCCCTGTACGGCACCGATCTGTGGAACGCGATGCCCACCGCGCAACGTCGAGCCTTGGTGACCGCCGAGTGCGCCGAGATCCTGGTACACGCGGTGCGCCTCGACTCGATCGCTGCGATGACGGCGTTCAAGACCATCGCGCGCGACCGTGACCTCTCCGACGACCGCGCTCGGTATCTGCTGCGAGCGGTGAACGACCTGTCTCGCAACGTGTCGATGTACAGCAGGATTCTCGCCCTCATCGGCGCGGAGACGGTGGTGCATCGACGTCGGTCACCGATGCCCGCCAAGCTCGCGCTGTTGGCGCCGCGCAAGTCGATCGCGTTCTCGCTGCTGCTGTTCGACGGCGGCTTCCTGCGCTCGTTCGTCGGCGACGGCGACGGCGAGTTCCAGCCACACCTGCGGCACCTGCTCGAGATCCACCGAGGCGCCTCGAATCGCGTGATGCGCTTCGCCCGTGAGGAATTGGCCGAGAACGGTTTGACGTCGGCCACCGGAGTCAACTCGGTTCGGTACATCGCGCATTCGACGGCCCTGGCCTGGATGATCGCCTCCACGGGCGACCGGCTGATCTGCGACAGCGCCTACGTCGCCGCCGGTCTCGACCCGATCCCGTGCCGAGCCGAGGCCTCACGCCCCGATGTCAAGGGCCCCAGGGTGCGGCGACTGCTCGCGGCCGTGCTGGACGCCTGCGACGACGACGGGTTGCTGAACTGCGCACCGGCCCGCCGCGTCC
>JBASAM010000057.1:0-14810 GCA_049650605.1 Rhodococcus sp. (in: high G+C Gram-positive bacteria)
GGGTTGGGTCACGAGGTCCCCGGCGTCACGGTGGACCGCCAGTGCGGCTCCGGGCTCGACGCCGTAGCGCTGGCGTCGTCGCGCATCCGAGCGGGCGACGACGCCCTGATCCTTGCCGGCGGTGTCGAATCCGCCAGCACCGCGCCCTGGCGCTACGTCGCACCCGTCGACAATGCGGACCCGGTTCGCTACACCCGCGCCCCCTTCACACCCGCCGGAACGCCGGACCCCGACATGGGAGTCGCGGCAGATGATCTGGCGCGTGCACTGGGCATCGACCGCTCCCGGCAAGATGCCTATGCCGAACGTTCGCATCGGCTCGCGTCCGAGACGGATTTCTCCGCCGAGATCGTGGAGGTCGGTGGGGTACGGCGCGACGAGCGCGTCCGCTCCGGCCTCACGGTCGCCCGACTGGGCAGGTTACGGCCGGCGTTCTCACCCGGTGGCACCGCCACGGCAGGAAACTCGTGCGGCATCTCCGACGGCGCGGCGGCCCTGGCCGTCACCACATTCGACCGTGCCGACGGTCCCGCGCTTCGAGTCCTCGGATGGGCCGTTGCCGGCTCGGATCCGGCGCTGCCCGGTCTGGCTCCCGTTCCGGCGATCACAGCGGTCCTGGGGCGGTGCGGAGTCTCGCTCTCGGATGTCGGCATCGTCGAAATCACGGAAGCGTTCGCGACCGTCGCGCTCGCGGTGATCGACTCCCTCGATCTGGACCCCGCAATCGTCTGTCCACAAGGCGGCGCGATCGCCCTGGGTCATCCGTGGGGCGCCTCGGGTGCAATTCTGCTGGTCCGGTTGGCTGAACAGATGTGCGCACCCGATTCACCGGCACTGGGACTGGCCGTCTGCGCCATCGGCGGCGGTCAGGGCATCGCCATGCTCGTCGAGCGCGTCGACGCATGAGCACCATTCGCTTCGAGCACGTCTCCCACGGATACGGAGATCGACCCGTGCTGCGCGACATCGATCTCGAGCTGACCGAGCGCCGAATCGGCGTCGTGGGATCGAACGGTTCCGGGAAATCGACGCTCGCACGCATGATCAACGGCTTGGTCACGCCGAGTTCGGGCACCGTCACGGTCGACGGACTGAACGTCGCCCGAAAGGGCGGGCAGGTGCGTCGCAAAGTGGGATTCGTCTTCACCGACCCCGACAATCAGATCGTCATGCCCACCGTGGCCGAAGATCTGGCGTTCTCGCTCCGCCGCACCGGCGCCTCCAAGGACGACGTCGCCGACCGGGTGGCGGAGATGCTGGAACGGTTCGGCCTCGACGGTCATGCCGATCATCCGTCGCATCTGCTCTCGGGTGGTCAGAAACAGATGCTGGCGATCGGCGCGGTGCTGATCCGTCGACCGGAGGTGGTGGTGGCCGACGAGCCGACGACGCTGCTGGACCTCCGTAACTCCCGCAAGGTAGGGCAGGTGTTCGACACCCTCGATCAGCAAGTGGTGGTGGTGACGCACCATTTGGACCTGCTGACATCCTTCGATCGGGTGATCGTGATCCACGACGCGCGAGTCGCATTCGACGGACCTCCCGCCGAGGCCCTGCCGGCCTACGAAGCGCTGCTCGAATGATCGGTCTGTATCGCCCCGGCACTTCGGTTCTGCATCGGCTTCCGGCCGGCCCCAAACTCGCCCTTCTGATGGTGGGAGTCATCGCCATCCTCGCGTTGGTTCGTCGCCCGATCGACGTCCTCGTCGCGGCAGTCGTCGTTGCCGCCCTGTTCGGCGTGGCCCGCATCGGACCGCGCGTCGCACTCGCGCAGATCCGGCCACTGTTCTGGATGATCGCCCTCATCGCGGTGTTTCAGATCATCTTCACCAGCCCGTCGCGAGCGGCCGTGGTGTGCGGCATCCTGGTGGTCACGGTGTCGGCGGCCGGCCTGGTCACGCTGACCACCCGCGTCACGGAAATGTTGGACGTGTGCGGGCGAGTTCTGGAGCCGCTGCGGAGGTTCGGTGTCGATCCCGATCGCATCGGACTGCTCCTGGCCCTGACCATTCGGTTGGTTCCCGTGCTCACGGGAATTGTGCACGAGGTGTCCGACGCGCGAAAGGCGCGAGGCGTGCAGTGGTCGATGACGGCGCTCGCGACACCCGTCGTCGTACGTGCTCTGCGCACAGCGGATGCACTGGGAGACAGCCTCATCGCGCGCGGGGTGGACGACAGCGATTGGAGCGAGCCGTGAGTTCCGACCCGATCGATGGCCGGATCGGTCGGTGGGCGGTCGACGCTCCGGACAGCGCGGCAGTGGTCGCCGCGGACGGGTCGCTCACCTATCGCGAGTTGTGGGAGCTGTCCGGCCGGGTCGCCGCACGGCTGTCCGGGGCGGATCGCGTTGCACTGCTTCCGGTGTCGGACATCGGTTCTGCCGTCTCTGTGCTCGGCGCTGTCCGCGCGGGGTGTTCGATGGTGCTGTTGCATCGCCACCTGCTGCCGGACCATCTGGCAGCCGTTCTCGACATCGGTCGACCGACCGAGGTGATCGCGTCGACTCGCGGATCGGAGCGCCTTCGCCGCCTTGGGTACCGCGGACGGTCGGTGACGCCGCAGGACCTGTCGTCGGCGCCGGCGACTCCCACCGCCGCACCCGACGAGTCCCGCGAGTTGCTGGCCGGGCTGACTTCCGGGACATCGGGACCACCGAAACTCTTCGTCCGGTCGCGGCGGTCGTGGTCGCGCACGCTCGATCGGTCCGACGAGGAGTTCACGGTGGACCGGCACTCGATCGTCGCAGCACCCGGCGTGCTGGATCACACGCACTTCCTGTACGGACTGGTCCACGCACTGACGCGCGGCGCCGCGGTGGATCTTCGGCCGATAACCGCGTGGCGCGCGGCCGGCACCGACCCCACCCACGTCTACACGGTCCCCACCATCGCTCACGACATCGCCGCGGCCGACGACATCAGGTTGGGCAGCGTGCGGGAAGTCCTGTCGTCCGGCGCATTCTGGCCGGCGAACGGTCGCCGCGCGCTGGCAGATCGACTGCCCGACGCCACCCTGGTGCACTTCTACGGTGCATCGGAGTTGAGCCTCGTGGCCGTCGACTCCTCGGCGGAATCGGTTCCCGAAGGTTCAGCGGGACGGTTGGTGTCAGGGGTGAACACAGCGGTCGTGGACGGGTCGATTCGCGTCCACAGCGACATGGTCTTCGACGGATATCTGACCACTGCCGGCGGCGCATTGTCCGGCGGACCAGTGGACGGATGGATGGGTGTCGGCGACCGCGGCGAAATGCGCGACGGATGGTTGTTCCTGACCGGCCGTAGCAGCGACACCATCGTGCGCGGCGGGCTCAAGGTCGAACCTCTCGATGTCGAGGAGGCATGTAGGGGTTTTCCCGGCGTCCTGGATGCTGCGTGCGTGGGTGAGCCGCACCCACGGATGGGCCATGTCCCGGTGGTCGCGATCGTCGCCGACGGCCCCGTCGATCACAGCGTTCTACGACGCTACTTGCGCGTGCACCTGCAGTCTCCTGCGCTACCGACTCGGGTGGTAGCGGTGGCGGCGCTCCCTCGTACTCCACGGGGAAAGCTGGATCGCGGTGCGGTTCTCGACATCGTGCGCGGCGATCGGCCGCAGTAGAAGCGCGTATGTGCTGCGGACGTATTGTCTGGACAAACTCTTGACATTGCATGTGATGTGGATTACACATATCAACGGGTCGGGGCTCGACGCCCGCGATCTCGCAAGCACCCAGTACCCACGTAGCAAGCACGCAGCCGCAGTGTCACCTGCACTGGCCGGCGTTCGAGAAAGAGACCCCCATGACACGTCACTTCACCCGCCGGGGCACTGCCGTAGCTCTCGGCGTAGCGCTGAGCGTCAGCCTGGCAGCGGGCTGCTCGAGCTCCGGCGGCGCTCCAGAATCCTCGGGCGGCGGCGGTGGCAACGCGGGTACGGCCGACACCCCACGCGCGACTATCGCAATGATCACGCACGAGGTTCCCGGCGACACGTTCTGGGACCTCATCCGTAAGGGCGCCGAGGCAGCCGCAGCCAAGGACAACATCGAACTGCGATACTCCTCCGATCCCGAAGCCCCCAACCAGGCCAACCTGGTTCAGAGCGCCATCGACTCGGGCGTGGACGCCATCGCCGTAACACTGGCCAAGCCCGATGCCATGGCCCCGTCCGTCGAGAAGGCCGTTGCGGCCGGCATACCCGTCAGCGCACTGAACGCCGGCTACAACAATTGGAAGGACATGGGCGTCCAGCAGTACTTCGGCCAGGACGAAACCATCGCGGGCCGCGCGGTCGGTGATCGTCTCACCACCGAAGGCGCTACGAAGACCCTCTGCATCATCCAGGAACAGGGTCAGGTCGCCCTCGAATCCCGTTGCGCCGGCGTCGCAGAGGGCTTCACCGGCGGATCCACCGAGGTCCTCAACGTCAACGGCAAGGACATGCCGTCCGTCGAAGCCACCATCACCGCGAAGCTGCAGCAGGATCCGAGCATCGACCGCGTCGTCGCCCTCGGCGCGCCCATCGCACTCACCGCCGTGCAGTCCAAGGGAAATGCGAACTCGGACGCCACCATCGTCACCTTCGACACCAACTCCGCTCTGGTGGACGCGATCGAGAGCGGCGACGTGGCCTGGGCCGTCGATCAGCAGCCCTACCTGCAGGGCTACCTCGCAATCGACTCGCTGTGGCTGTACCTCAACAACGGCAACACCATCGGCGGTGGCACTCCGGTGCTCACCGGACCCGCGTTCATCGATTCGTCGAACATCGACTCGATCGCCGAGTACGCCAAGGCCGGCACCCGCTAGTCCGACTGCTCACCAAACTTCGGTGCAGTAGACCGCGTACAACGCGGTCTACTGCACCGAATTCCATGTAGCGGATAGGCTCGCAACGTGAGCGACACCTCCATGCCCGACACACCCGCCATGCCCTCCGAGCTCCTCGAGTCCGCAGAAGCGGCAACGGGTTTCATGCCGAAGGACGAGGGTGTCGCTCTGTTCGACGCCGCCGCGGAGTTTCTCGGCGACGGTGTAGCCGTGGAGATCGGCAGCTACTGCGGAAAATCCACCATCTACCTCGGCGCCGCAGCACGGGAGACGGGCGGACGCGTCGTGACGGTCGATCACCACCGCGGCTCCGAGGAGCACCAGGAGGGATGGGAGTACCACGACACCTCGCTCGTGGACTCCACCACCGGTTCGCTGGACACGCTGCAGCGCTTTCGATCCACCATCACCGGTGCCGGACTCGACGACGTCGTCATCGCCGTCGTCGGACGCTCCGGCGAGGTCTCGTCTCTCTGGAAGCAGCCGCTGAACGTACTGTTCATCGACGGCGGTCACACCGACGACGCCGCGGTGACCGATTACGAAGGCTGGGCTCCCTGGGTCGCCGTCGGCGGCGCACTTCTCATCCACGACGTGTTCGCAGACCCAGCGGACGGCGGCCAGGCTCCGTATCGGATCTACCAACGGGCGATCGGCAGCGGCGAATTCGGTGACGTGCGGTCCATCGGGTCGCTCCGCGTGTTGATGCGTACCTCGGGTCAGCCGGGAACGCTTGCCGGGTAAGGCTGCCCCGCGCATCCGCATCTGCGGTGCGCACCCGACAGACCCACAGGAAGATCGTCGGCGCGGAAGATCCCCGATCCGGCGCTGGTGTCGGACAGTGCATCCGCGGCGAGGATCACCGCGCCGGTGGTCCAAGTGGTCCGCTCGACCGGCCACCGCTTGCCGTCGGCGTACACCAGTCCGGTCCAATAGGACCCGTCGCTCTCCCTCAGGTGCTGCATGTTCGACAGCAACTCCAGACCAGCGTCCCGACGTCCCATGGCGTCCAGAGTCAGCACCAGTTCGCACGTTTCGGCTCCCGTGACCCACGGCCTGTCGTCCACACACCGGATCCCGAGACCGTCGACCACGAAGTCGGACCACCGTGCGTCGATACGGCTGTCCGCCAAGGCTCCCCGCACCGCGCCGCCGAGCACCGGGTAGTACCAGTCCATGGAGTACGAGGACTTCGGGGTGAATGCCGAGAGGTGATGACGCAGAACGTGTCCCAGCCGGCCCACCGACACTTCCCAGTCCGGCTGCGGATCCCCGATATACGCCGCGAGCGCCAACGCGCAGCGAACGCTGTGGTGGATACTGGCGTTGCCGGTGAGAAGGGCTTCGGCCCGCGATCCGTCAGGTCCTGCGGCCCAGGCGATTTCGCCGCGCTCGGTCTGCAACCCCAGCACGAAATCGATGGCGCGTCGCACTGTCGGCCACAACGCCAGCGCAAAATTGTCGTCACCGGTAACCAGGAAATGGTGCCATACCCCGACTGCGATGTAGGCGCAGAAATTGGTGTCCGAGCCGTCGTCCTCGACCTCGGTCCCCCGCATCTTGATCGGCCACGTGCCGTCGTCGCGCTGCGTGCGGCGCGACCATTCGTATGCCGCGTCGGCCTCGTCCACCAAACCGGCCGCACTCATCGCCATCGCCGACTCCACGTGGTCCCACGGGTCCACATGCCCGCCCTCGAACCAGGGGACGGCGCCAGACCGCAGCTGTACGGCCGCAATACTGCGTGCGCTGTCCACGCACTCGTCGGCGGACAGAATCCCGGGTATCGACGGTGGTGGGTTATCGGTGATCGCCACGTCCGGCCTCCGGCTTGCGCAGGTAGATCACGACCGACTTGCCGATCACCGGGTCCAGCAGACGCTCCGCAATGCGGGTGATGCGGGGAGTTTTCATCATGTCCCACACCAACATCGAGTGATACGCGCGGACCAGCGGGTGGGAGTCGTTGCGCACCCCCACCGCGCATTTGAGCCACCAGTACGGCGAGTGCAACGCATGGGCGTGATGGGTGTGCGTCATGCGCAGTCCGGCCGCGACCAGCGACGCGGCGAGCTCGTCGGCGCGGTAGATGCGCACGTGTCCGCCCTCGTTCGCGTGGTACTCGTCGGACAGCGCCCAGCACAGCCGTTCCGGGAGCCAGCGCGGAACACTGACCGCCACCGTGCCGCCGGGCCGAACCACACGGGCGATCTCGGCGATCGCACGCGCATCCTCCGGGACGTGCTCGAGCATCTCGGAGACCACCACTCCGTCGAACCAGCCGTCCGGAAACGGAAGCGACAGAGCATCTCCCACCACGGTCTCGGCCGTCGCCGACGACGGCACCTGACCTTCGTCCGCCATGGCCCCGAACATGACCTTGACCTCGTCGAGTTCGTCCGCGTTCTGATCGAACGCGGTCACGTGCGCCCCGCGGCGGTACAACTCGTACGAGTGCCGACCCTGCCCGCACCCGATGTCGATGACGCGGTCACCGGCGCCGAATCCCAGCCGGTCGAAGTCCATCGTGAGCATGTTCTCTATCGGTCCCCTCGGTTGGACAGGCGGTCGGCTATCGCCGCCTCGTATCGCGCCACCGTAGCTGCGGCGACAGCGGGCCAGCTGTAGGTCGCCATTGCGCGCTCTCGACCACGGTCACCCATCCGCCGGCGTCGCGGTTCGTCGTCCAGCAGGCCGATCAGCGCACGAGCCAACTTGTCGCTGTCGCCGGGCGGCACCAGGTCTGCGCACAGGCCGTCTCCGCCGACGACTTCGGGAATCGCCCCCGTCCGACTGACGACCAGCGGAGTCGCGCAGGCCATCGCCTCGATGGTGGGCAGGGAAAAGCCTTCGTAGAGCGACGGAACGCAGGCCACGTCCGCCGATGCCAGCACCTCGGCGAGTTCGCCGTCGTCCAACCCGCTGCGGATGTGCACGATGTCGCCGATGGCGAGATCGTCGATGAGAGCGCGGGTCGGTCCGGCCGGGTCGATCTTGGACACCAGCTGGAGCTCGACTGCGCGCTCGGTCCGGATCTTCGCCACGGCTTCGAGTAGATGGCGAACCCCTTTGAGGGCCACATCGGCACTGGCCACCGCGACGATGCGACCTGCCACCCTGGGCTCGGAGCGGGGACTGAAAACCGTGGTGTCCACGCCCAGCGGCACCACCGACACCGCCGCGGGATCCACCCCGAACGCATCGACGATGTCGACGGCGGACGACTGCGACACCGTCAGCAACTGCGGAATTCGCCGCGCCACTCGCCTTTGCATGGTGAGGAATCCGTACCAGCGTCGCACCGTGATGCGGCGACGCCACGGCGCCGCCGCAAGATCGAGCGCACGGTCCCGCGTGATCGGGTGGTGAACGGTGGCAACCAGCGGTAGCTCGATCCTCAGCAGGCCGTAGCTCAACGACTGGTTGTCGTGCACCACGTCGAAATCGGCAGTGCGATCGCGCAGGATGCGCGCGACTCTGGTTCCGAACGTTCGCGGCTCGGGAAAGCCGGCCGTCCACATGGTCAGCACCTCTCCGACGTCGGTGAGGTCCCTGATCTCGGACGGTCGCGGAGTGCGGAACGGATCCTCGTCGCGGTACAGGTCGAGGCTGGGCACGCACGTCAGACCCACCCTCGGATCCAGGTCCGGGTACGGCTGACCGGAGAACACCTCGACGCGATGCCCCTGCTCGACCAGCGCTTTGGACAATCGGGACACGTACACCCCTTGCCCGCCCACGTGCGGTTTGCTGCGGTAGGAGAGCAAGGCGATGCGCACCCGGGTGACACTACAGAGGTAGACCGGTCTCCTTGTTCGAGAAGTCCTCGGCCGACGGGATCACGCGGCGGAACCATTCGGTACCGAATGCCGCGGCGAGATCGTCGTCGGACATGGGGATGAACGGACCGAAGTCGCCGATCTGCGATTCGTGTGCCTTCATCGCCGCCCGCTTCGCTGCGAGAACGCCGCTGACGTCCACCACGGTGGTCAACTCCGATTCCGGTAGCCCGAACGAGTCCACGTCGAGAGCGGACTCATCGTTCTCATCAGGATTCCAGTTGGGATTGGCGTCCATCATGGCCCGCATCCGGTCCCGATTCATCGTGGCCTCGTAGACGTACGGCACGCCCGCGAGCCGGCCTGCGCGCAGTCCGACATGGTGTACCTGCACATGGTCCGGGTGCCCATAACCGCCGGCCGGGTCGTAGATGGTCAGCACTGTGGCCTGCTCGGCTTCGAGCACGTCCGCCAACCGGCGCGCCGCCTCGTCGACGTCGACATTGGTGAAAGCGGCAGCGTTGGAGTTTCCCTCGGTACCCGCCATACCCGAATCCGCGTAGCCCAAGGTCACCAGCCGATGCGCGCCGAGCACCTCGGCAGACCGCTGCAGCTCCACCCGACGACGATCGAGCAGCGACTCGCCGTCGGCCAGCAAACCTTCCGGGTACTCACCGAGAGCGCCGTCCGTCGCCGTCACCAACACCACGCGATGGCCGGCATCGGCCGCCACCCGCATCACTCCGCCCGTCCCGAACACTTCGTCGTCGGGGTGGGCATGGAAACACACCAACACGCTCATGGGCCGATGATTGCACGGAGAAGTCTCCCGCCGGTGGTCCGAGCCGATGTGACACCGAGTCCGGCAGACTGCCAGAATGGCCTGCACGGGAGTGCCCAGTCCCGGACGAGAGACCGAAAGGGAGGACCACCGTTGTCGATCAGCGAGAATTCCGCGGAAGCATTCCGTGTCGACACCGAATCGGTCGACGGCACGACTGTTCTGACGGTTGTCGGTGAACTCGATCTGGCAACCGCATCGATCCTGCGCGACGCCGTGGACTCTGCTCGTCGACACACGCAGACCGGCCTGGTGATCGACTTGGCCGGAGTCGATTTTCTCGCGTCGGCCGGAATGACCGTGCTGGTCACCTCGCACCAATCGATGGGCGAAGGTGTCCATTTTGCAGTTGTGGCTCGAGGCGCTGCCACCGCCCGCCCTCTTCAACTCGTCGGCTTGGACGAGGCCTTCCCGGTGCTCGACACAAGAGAAGCCGCGCTGGCCGCAGTGTCGGACGATTCACGCGCACACGGTTCTGCCTGACCATGCCTGTGAGGACGGGGTCTCGGTGGGGTACTCCCCCATATGTGAGCGAAGAATATCCCGATGTCCGCGGCGCAGGACCCCCTCGTTCACGTGACACTGCGCGACTGTCGTGGAGTGAACTGTCGGCGCAACCGAGGTTCATCACCGACACGCGCGTCCACTTCGGACGCTGGCTCGAGCAGCTGGAATTGGACTCCACCAAAACCTACGACATCATTCTCGCCGTGTACGAAGCGATGGCCAACGTCGTGGAACACGCGTACCGATCGCAGGGTGCCACCGCAACACCCAACGTTTTCGACCTGAACGCAACGCTCGAGGACAGCCGACTCGAAGTAGCCGTCGTGGACCACGGAACATGGTCGGATGCGGTACCCGGGCCCCTGCGCGGACGAGGACTGCCGCTGATCGAGACCCTCTCCGACGACGTGACCGTGGCGTCGGCAGAATCCGGCACCACAGTCACGATGGCGTGGGACATCGACAGCCGCTCGATCGTCTCGTAGAGTTGTTCCGCACAGGTTCGGTGTCCGAACCTGCTCCTCAAGCCCCGGGGAGAGCCCTTTTTGCTCTCGCTACCCGGAGGTGTCATGACTCTCGCCCGCATCGGTGCCGCCGGTAGGTCCAGCGGCTCCCCGGGCAACATGTCGACCGATACCGCCCTGTCGACTACTTCCACGCTGCCGTTCGAGTCCGCCAGGCTCGCGGCACTTGCTCGCTATGACCTGCCGCACGCGGCGTTGGACGGTCCATTTCGGCGCATCGCTCGGCTCGCAGCCCATCTGTTCGGGACTCCGTACGCGGTGGTGTCCATCGTGGATGCGAATCACATTCACTTCGCTGCAGTACACGGTGAGGGAATTCCCGATCGCGTCGCTCGTCAGGACGGCTTGTGCTCCTGCGTCATCGAACACGACGGTCCCTTCGTGGTAACGGACGCTCGACTGCACCCGTCGGCCTCGAAAAGCCCGATGGTGCAGCGGGACAACGGCATCCGTTTCTACGCCGGCGCCCCGATCGTCACCGCCGACGGTTTCCGACTGGGAGCCGTAGGTGTGTTCGACACCGAGCCTCGCACCGTGCCCGACGACCTGGCCGAGATGTTGACCGAATTCGCGGACATCGCCATGGACGAGCTCGAACGCCGACTCTCCGCGACCGCCACCTTGCGTACCGAACGGGAACTTCGTAATCGTGCCGAGGCCGACGCCGCCGTCATCAACGACTACGCGGTGGTCCTGCAACGGTCTCTGCTTCCTCCGGTACTGCCGTCGATTGCCGGATTGACGCTGGCGTCGCACTACCACGCTGCGTCGTCCCTGCAGGTGGGAGGCGATTTTTACGACGTTTTCGCACTCACCGAGGACCGATGGGCATTCTTCATGGGCGACGTGCAGGGTCACGGAGCCGGTGCGGCGGCGGTGGCGTCTCTGGTCCGCTACACGTTGCGAGCCGCAGCGCTCCACCACGACGACCCCGCCGAGGGGCTGGCCGAACTCAACCGCCTACTGCTGATGGACACCTCCCACACGCGGTTCTGCACCGTGTTGTTCGGCGTGGTCACCCCCGACCCCCGCGGTGGATTTCGGGTGACCGTTGCGACCGGCGGTCATCCACCGGCACTGCTGCTCGATCCCGACGGTGGAGACGTTCACGAAATTCGTTCCAGCACCGGCATGTTCGTCGGCGCCTTGCCCAACGCATCGTTCTCCTCGTGCAGTTTTCGGTTGGCGCCCGGCCAGAGCGTCCTGCTCTACACCGACGGGATCACCGAGGCCCGGCCCGACGGCCACACCATGTTCGGCGAGGACGGGCTGATCGACTTCACCCGGCGTCGCGTGGGCCTACCGGTCGACGACCTGGTCGACGATCTTGTCGACCTCATTTCCCACCTGTCGCCGATCGACGACATCGCACTGCTCGCGTTGGGTGCCCGGCACGAAGGCTGAAACGGCGCTAGCGTGGTGTCATGGCCCTTCAGGACACCATCATCGGCGAACTCGCCGTCCGCCCGTCCATCGACCCTGCGTCCGAGATACAGGACCGAGTCGCGTTCCTCGCGGACTACCTGGTTGCGACCGGAGCCTCGGGTTACGTGCTCGGTATCAGCGGCGGGCAGGACAGTACGTTGACAGGTCGGCTGTGCCAACTCGCTGCGGAGAAGGTCCGCGCAGACGGCGGCGACGCCACGTTCATGGCTGTGCGTTTGCCGTACGGGGAGCAAGCCGACGAGGCAGACGCCGTCGTATCCCTGAAATTCATCCAACCGGACAGCACGGTGACCGTGAACATCAAGGCGTCGGCGGACGCCGCGGGCTCGGCAGCCGCCGACGCACTCGGCGTGGACCGCCTGCGAGACTTCGTGCGCGGCAACATGAAAGCGCGCGAGCGCATGGTCGCCCAGTACGCGCTGGCCGGTGAGCGGAACCTGTTGGTAGTAGGCACCGACCACGCCGCCGAGGCGGTTACGGGATTCTTCACCAAATACGGAGACGGGGGTGTGGACCTCACGCCGCTCACCGGTCTGACGAAGCGGCAGGGGGCGGCGCTGCTCCGCGAACTGGGAGCGCCCGACAGCACGTGGAGCAAAGTCCCCACCGCCGACCTCGAGGACGACCGTCCAGCGCTCCCGGACGAAGAGGCACTGGGGGTGACGTACGCGCAGATCGACGCGTATCTCGAAGGCGAGACCGTGTCGGGCGATGCCGCGGCCACCATCGAGGGCTGGTTCGTCAAGACCCGGCACAAGCGGACGACGCCGGTCACGCCGTTCGAGAACTGGTGGCGCTGACAGCACTCGGTAACAGCGCAACGCCCCCGAGACCACGCGGTCTCGGGGGCGCTTTTCGTTGGGCGGGACGTCACTCGATCCCGACGACGTCCTTCGCGATGGCGGCGAGACGTGTCTGCGCCGCAGAAACGACACTGTGCCGGTTCTTGTTCTGCTCCTCGTACGCAATCACCACGCGGATGTCCGCCGGTTCGGCCAGTTCCTTCACTGCGGCTACCGCATTCGGAACGGTGAACTCGTCGTAGCCGGCGATGGGAAGTTCGTCCTCGGTCAGCGTTCCACCTGCCGCGCGGGTGCGGTGGATGGCGTCGGAGATGGCGGTGGCGCCGCCGGCGCGGGTGACGTCTTCCGCGGTCTCGAGCGCAGCGTCGCGGCTCGCGGAGAGTGTCTCCACGGCCAAGTCTCCTGCGCGCTGTCCGCGTCCGATCAGCGACGACACCTTCGAGGGCACGTCCTTCGCGGTGTCGACCACGCGGTCGACGCCGCGGGTGGACCACGTGACGGGCGTGTTGATGATCTTCACGGCGACTCCGGTCGCAGCCTGGAACGGCGTACGGCGCAGGGCGGCGGGACCACCGAGGGCATCTTCGGCGAGGACCGTCGTGAGCCAGTCGACCGTCGCGGTGTGTGCATCGACAAGATCGGTGGCCAGCGAGACGATCTCGGTCGCGGATGCGGACGTGGCCAGCACCTTGACGTACCGGGCGCGGTCGAGCAGCTGGTGCTCGAGTGCGAGATCGCCGAGCAGCGCTTCGTCGAACGGCTGCGCCTGTTCGCCGATCGCCTTCAGCAGGGCGGTCAAGCGACCGAGCATCGGTGCGAGTACGTCGGGGAAACTCCCCAGCTCCTTGATGGCACCCGCGATGCGGAGTGCGCGGGCGCGACCGTTCGCGGCGTTCTCGCGCAGTTCGGTTCGCACCGCTTCGGTCCGTGCTTGGGCGACGCGGGTTTCGGCGACCTGTATCTCGGTGTTGGTCAACTCCAACAACGCACGCAATTGTGCAACCAGGGTTGCGCGGTCAACGGAAACAGTAATTGCTTCAGCCATGTTCGAGACTCCTTCGTCGGTACGTAGGTTCGTCCAGGGTGCTGATACGCGTCGTGCGAAGCTCGCACTGTGCGCTGGATAATCAACGGCTACCCGTGATCCGGGGGGTAGTAATCGACATGTGACCTGATGCATGATCGACGCCTCATGATGTGCGAAGGCACTCGTCGAGGGTGTCGAGGAATGGACGTTGTCCCGCCAGGATCAGACGGCGTGCGGTCCCTCGGTCACACCACCGTGCCCGGTCGACCTCGGGAAACCGCACCGTATCCCCGGATTTCGGTGGCCACTCCATCTCCACCGCGTTGCTGACCACGCCGTCGACGTCGAAGGTCCCCGCCACGGCGAAAGCATGCACCCGCTTCGCCCGTGACTGCGCAACTTCGCCCAGGTCCGTCCACTCACCTGCGGGTACGGCGGAGCCCAACTCCTCGTCGAATTCCCGCGCTGCAGCCATCCGCGCGTCTTCGACAGTCGGGTCGTACTCACCCTTCGGAATCGACCAGGCTCCGGCATCCTTGCGCGCCCAGAACGGACCACCGGGATGAACCAACAGCACCATCAGTTCGTCGGCGTCATAGCGGTACAACACGATCCCGGCGCTCGTCCTCACACGGGCCATTCTTCCCCGACGAGAGAACCTATGGACATCGCGTGAACGCGGGGTTATCGTCGGAGATGCAAGCCGCACGGATCGGATTACCGACGTAAGGGCAGGTGGTGCGTATCAACACCCGAAATGATGCAATTCGTGTTCTTTTCTCCTCGCCGTGCAGACGTCTCTGACGGCGAACACAACTATCCACGCGAAACCCCGGTTCTTGGACAGGACCGGGGTTTCGTCGTGAGGGTGATCATCAACGTTTGAGAAGTCCCGAATCAGGAAACAATCACTTCGTCTCCCGATGGATCGGGAGCGCACGATCGCGACCAGTGGAAGGCAGACGATGGCTATCAACGACGACGACATCACCACCTCCGGCGCAGCAGGCGGGGAAGGTCCCGCCGACGGCGGCTCCAACCCGGGCGGCCACGACGGCGGCGCGGACGGATCCGC
>JBASAM010000058.1:0-27817 GCA_049650605.1 Rhodococcus sp. (in: high G+C Gram-positive bacteria)
CACCAAGGCTGCACGCCGAGCGCGCACCACGACGCGCGACGGTGGCGGTGGTCACGGTGGCAGGCCGGGCCGCCCCCCGGTACGTAAGCAGGAGGACGGTCCCGAGAACGTGTTGGGCCGCAACCCCGTTCTGGAATGTCTACGCGCGGGTGTGCCCGCGACCGCGCTGTACGTCGCCTCCGGAACCGAGGCCGACGATCGGTTGAAGGAAAGCGTCCAGATCGCCGCGGACAAGGGGATCTCCATCCTCGAGGTCTCGCGCACCGACCTCGACCGGATGAGCGCCAACGGCATGCATCAGGGCATCGCTCTGCAGGTGCCCCCGTACCGTTACGCCCACCCGGACGACCTGCTGAACCAGGCGCGAGCGCGTCAGGAGCCGGCACTGCTGGTGGCGTTGGACAACATCACCGATCCGCGCAACCTGGGCGCCGTGGTGCGATCGGTAGCGGCATTCGGTGGTCACGGAGTGGTGATCCCGCAGCGTCGTAGCGCGAGTGTGACTGCCGTTGCGTGGCGCACCAGCGCCGGTGCAGCTGCTCGACTCCCCGTGGCGCGCGCCACCAATCTGACTCGCACGCTGAAGGATTGGGCGGACAAGGGGGTCATGGTGGTAGGGCTCGACGCCGACGGTGACACCTCGCTCGACGATTTCGACGGCAGTGGACCCACCGTCGTGGTGGTCGGGTCCGAGGGCAAGGGCCTCTCGCGCCTGGTGCGGGACAACTGCGACAGCATCCTGTCGGTCCCGATGTCCGGGCCGGTGGAGTCGCTCAACGCCTCCGTCGCGGCGGGTGTGGTGCTGGCGTCGATCGCGCGGCAGCGACGGGGCTGAGCTTTCCACCGTTGCCGCACCCTTCCTTGGTTGCCGCACCCGACCACGCCGCATGACACGCGTGCGTCTTACGATGAAGGGTGCGGCCGGGAGTTCGGCGGCTGGGAGTTCGGCGGCTGGGGAACCCGAGTGGCTCACCAACGGAAGCGTAGTGCGCGGCCCGGTGGGCACTGCGCAGCGTTCGGAATGTCCACTGTTGCCACCACCGCGATCACCGGGTAGCCGCCCGTCACCGGATGATCGGCAAGGAACAGCACCGGCATTCCCGACGGCGGCACCTGCAGTGCGCCGGTCACCATGCCCTCGCTCTTCAGCTCGTCGTCTCGTGCGCGTTGCAGAGGTTGCGCACCGTGCAGCTTCATCCCGACACGATCGGAATCCGTCCCCACGGTCCAGGTCTGCTCGACGAGCAGTGCCAGTGCATCGTCGGTGAACCAGTCGGCTCGTGGGCCAGGGATCAGCTGTAATGCAGTGCATGTGGGCATCGGATACGGATCGACGTCGGTCGACGGCCAGGCAGACGCCTCGGTACCGACGGGAAGGCGATCGCCTGCTCGCACCAGCGGCGGTCCGATCCCCGACAGCGAATCGGTCGACCGGCTTCCCAGCACCGGAGCGACATCGATGCCGCCGCGCACCGCGACGTACGTGCGTAGACCGGCGGCGGCGTAGTCGAGACGAATTTCCGATCCGGAGCGCACGGTCGTGGCAGTGCCGTGCCCCTGCGGAACATCGTCGACGAACCACGGTGCACGTGCTCCGGCGACGGCGATGTCGACGTCGCCCCCGGCGCGAACGACCAGTCCGCCCAGTGTCACTTCCAGGGTGGCGGCGTTCATCATGTTGCCCACCAACCGGTTCGCGGCGTCGTGTGACCGCACATCGGCGGCGCCGGAATGCCCCACGCCGATCGACGCCCACCCGGGGCGCCCTCGATCCTGCACTGTGGTGAGCGGGCCGCTGGCGACAACGTCGAGATAGCTGCACGGCTTCCGGCGAGTGAACACCCCTTCCTGCGCGCTGGAAGGGGTGTCCGGTTCACCGAACCCGTGCGTCACGACGGCACCTGGCGGAACTGCACCCGAGTGCCCGGCGACAGCAGCGCCGGCGACTCGCGAGTCAGATCGAACAGCGGCGCATCGGTGCTGCCGATGATCTGCCAACCGCCCGGCGATGCGGTGGGGTAGATACCGGTGAACTCACCCGCCAGCGCCACCGAACCCGCCGGAACCGAGGTGCGGGGGTCACTGCGCCGCGCGACGGACAACGGCCGTTCGCCCACCAGATACGCGAAGCCGGGGGAGAAGCCGCAGAACGCCGAGGTCCACACCTGCCCGGTGTGCACCGCGACGATGTCGAGTCCCGTTGCTACGCAGACATCGTCGAGATCGGGTCCGTCGTAGCGCACGTCGACGGTGACCAGGTCGCCCGATGCGTCGGTGACGGGCACAGCCGGCGTACGACGCAACCAGTCGGCCACTGCGCCGGGATCGGCGTCGTCGTCGAGTAGAACCAACACCGTGCGCGCAGCGGGTATCAATTCGCGCACACCCGCATATCCCGCTGTCCACCCGGCGTGATGGGCTGCGACCGACTGCACGTCGTCCAGGTCGACCACAAGGGCACGGTCGCCCGCTGCCGAGATCTTCACGGTAGGAACGGCCGTAGCTCGATACCGCTGTGTACGAGGAGGTCGCGCACGGCCACCGCCATGTCCACCGCAGCAGGAGTATCGCCGTGCAGGCAGACGGACTCGGCGGCCACCGACACCGGCGATCCGTCGACGGCGTCGACGGTGCCCTCGGTGACCATGCGCAGGACGCGTCGGGCAACCTCCTCGACGTCGGAGAGCACGGCGCCGGGTTCGCTGCGCGGCACCAACGTTCCGTCGGGGGTGTATCCGCGATCGGCGAACGCTTCGCGCACCGTCCGCAGTCCGGCGTCCCGGGCGATCTCGAGAAACACCGACTCGGGCAGCCCCAGCACCGGAAGCGTCGCGTCGTACGCCAGCACCGCGTCGACGACGGCCCGGGCCTGTACCTCGTTCCGAACGATCGTGTTGTACAGCGCACCATGTGGTTTGACGTACCGCACCGCACCGCCGACGCTGCGGGCCAGACCGTCCAGCGCCCCGATCTGATAGATCACGTCGGCGCGTAGATCCTCCGGCGACACGTCGATGAAACGTCGCCCGAATCCGGCGAGATCGCGGTAGCCCACCTGAGCACCGATCCGTACGTCCGAGGCGACGGCATCGGTGCAGGTCTGCAGCAGAGTGGCGGGGTCACCCGCATGGAAGCCGCACGCGATGTTGGCACTGGTGACGACGCGCAGCATCGCGGCGTCGTCCCCCAGAGTCCACGCGCCGAAGCCTTCGCCCAGATCAGCGTTGAGGTCCACCATTCACACGAGCGTAGTTTTCCGCGCCGGGGTCCGCCGCCCGATCGCCCGGCACACCAGGTAGATCACGAACGAGATGGTGGTGACGAACGTGGACACCGGCACTCCGGGCGCCAGCGACAGCAGGATGCCGCCCACGGCGGCGGTCTCCGCGAACAGGATCGACAGCCACGTCGCGGTGACGGGATTGGCGGTGACGCGGGAGGCGGCGGCAGCGGGGGTGATCAGCAGGGCCAGCACCAATAGCGCACCGACGATCTGTACACCCAGGGCGCAGGCCACGCCGACCAACATCGCGAAGACGATGGACAGCAGACGCATCGGCACCCCGCGCGCTTCGGCGCCCTCGGGGTCGGTGCTGGCGAACAGCAGCGGCCGGTAGACCACCAGCAGTACGACGATCACCACGGCCGACACCACGAGCAGCAGGTTCAATCCGGTGCTTCCGACGCCGACGATCTGCCCCACCAGCAGCGAGAAGCTGGTGCCGGTGCGGCCGGGGTACGCCCACAGGAACAGCACGGACAGGCCGAGGCCGAAGCTCATGATGACGCCGATCACCGAATCACGCTCGCGGGCACGGCGTCCCAGCAGCGCGAACAACACCGCCGCGATGACCGAGCCCAGGATGGCACCGACGCCCACGGCCAGCCCGACCAGCAGTGCCGCGGAAGCGCCGGTGAGTGACAGCTCGGAGGAGCCGTGCACCGCGAACGACCACTGCCGGCTGACGATCAGCGGTCCCAGAGCGCCCGCGAGGACGCCGAGAATCGCCGCCGCGATCAATGCTTGTTGCACGAAGTCGTAGGTCAGGAGATCGGCGGTGGTGCCGAAGTCCAGAGCCTTGCTCAGTGCGTCCAGAACTTTGTCCACGTCGCCTCAGCCCTCGTGTCCCAGATGGTGGGCGCAGTCGCCGCCCGCGCTGCCGAGTGCGTCCATGGCGTCGCCCGTGCCGACCACCACCAACCGGCCGCGCACACGCAGCACCTCCACGTCGGTGCCGTACAACTCCGACAGCACCGACGACGTCATGACCTCTTCGGTGGTGCCGATGCGGAACTTTCCGTCCACGAGGTACACGATGCGGTCGACGATCGGCAGAATCGGATTTATCTCGTGCGTCACGAAGATCACCGACGTCCCGTGCGAGCGTCGACGCTCGTCGATCAGATGAGCGACCACCTGTTGGTTCGCCAGGTCGAGACTGAGCAGCGGCTCGTCGCACAACAGCACGTCGGGGTCTCCCACCAGCGCTTGGGCGACGCGAAGACGCTGCTGTTCGCCTCCGCTCATCTGTCCCAGCGGCGCGTCGGCGAAAGCGTCGGCACCCACGGAGGCGACGGCGAGGTCGACGGCGGCACGTCGAGCGTGCCTGCCGCGGAACCCGATGCCCCAACGATGACCGTCCCAGCCGAGTCCGACGAAGTCTCGCCCGCGCAGCGGAACACCCTCGTCGATGGCCTTCTGCTGCGGGATGTACCCGATGGACGCTCGCCCGCCCGCGATCTCCGCGGTGCCCGACGTGAGGGCACTCTGGCCGAGGAGAACCTTGAGCAGTGAGGTCTTTCCGGATCCATTGGGTCCGAGCACGGCCACGAATTCACCGGACGCGACGGTGAGATCCAGATCGGACCACAGGACGCGCTCACCGTAGGCAAGCGTCGCCCCCGTCAATCGGACAGAGCTCAACGGGTGTCCACGGTCACGAGGTGACGCCCAAGGCATCCGCGAGGTCCTGCGCGGCCGTGAGCTGCCAGGACAGGTAATCGGTGCCTTCGGGCAAGGTCTCGGTGACTTCGACGACGGTGATGCCGTTGTCCTCGGCGATCCGCCGCATGTCCTGCGTCACGGCGTCCTCGGTCTGCACGTTGTACACCAGCACGTCGACGGCCTTGGAGGTGAAGAGGTCGCGAGTGGCGGCGACGGCGGCCGGTGAGGGGTCACTGCCTTGCTCGATGGCGTCCTCGAAGTCGGCGGGTGTCTTGTCCTCCACCCCGGCTCCTTCCAGCAGGTAGTGCGCAATCGGCTCGGTCTGTGCAACTGGTGCACCCGGCTTCTGCGCGGCGATGGACGCGGTGACGTCGGTGATCTGGTGCATGTTCTCGTGGAACGCGTCCGCATTGTCGGTGTAGTACGACGCGTTGTCCGGGTCGATCTTAGCGAGTTCGGCGGCGATCGCCTCGGCGGTGGTCGCGGCGAGCTCGGGGTCGTACCAGACGTGTTCGTTGGTCTCGCCGGAGTGATCGTGAGCGGCGTGGTCGCCATCGGCCCCGTCTGCGTCGGAATGCCCGGCGAGCTGGGAATACGCGTCGATGCTGGGGACGTCACCGGCAGAGCTCAGAACGTCGTCGACGAACTGGTCGTATCCGCCGCCGTTGTAGACCACCAGAGACGCCTCCGACAGCGCGGCGGCGTCGGCGGGACTGGCCTCGTAGGAGTGCGGGTCTGCCGAGGGGTCGGCGATGATCGAGGTGACGTCTGCACGGTCGCCTGCGACCGCGTCGGCCACCGAGCCCCACACGTTGGTGGACGCGACGACGGTGGGCCGGCCCGTCCCGTCGCCGGCGGTGTCGGACGAGGAGCATCCGACCAGTGCGGTTGCTGCCGCCGCGGCGAGGCCGAGTGCGGTCACGGTGCGACGAGGGATACGGACGGATGCGTACACGGGAGATTCTCCTGGAAGTTAATGCTAATGGAAACCGTTGTCACCTACAGTAGCGGCCGGTCTCGACAAAGCGAAACCGTGCCCGAACACCGCATCGCCGCCGCAGACCGGATACCGTCTTTTCATGGCGAGGTCCACCGAACCGCGACGGATGACCACCCTTGCCTCCCTGGCTGCCGAGCTGAACATCTCTCGCACCACTGTCTCCAACGCGTACAACCGGCCTGATCAGCTCTCACCTGAGATGCGTGAGCGCATCCTCGACGTCGCGAGGGCGCGCGGCTACCCCGGCCCCGACCCGGTGGCGCGCTCGTTGCGCACCCGGCGAGCGGGCGCAGTGGGCCTGGTTCTCACCGAGGCGCTGAGTTACTCCTTCTCGGACCCTGCCGCCGTGCAATTCCTCACCGGGCTCGCCGAATCGTGCGAGCAGGCGGGCCGGGGCCTGCTCCTGGTTCCGGCCGGGCCCGCGTCGACGCCCGAGGAAGCTGCTGCGGTGGTCCAGCAGGCGGGCGTCGACGCCTTCGTCGTGTACTCGGTGTCCGACGACGACCCGCATCTGACGGCAGTGCGGGATCGCCATCTGCCGACGGTGGTCTGCGACCAACCTCGAGATGCGGCGGATGCCTCACTGGTGGGTATCGACGACCGCACGGCGATGCGCGAGCTTGCCGAACACGTTCTGGGGCAGGGGCATACCCGTCTTGCCGTGCTGTGCATGCGGCTGCGCCGCGACCGACACGACGGCCCGGTAGGCCAAGACAGGTTGGCTGCCATAACCTTTCACGTTCAGCGTGAACGTATTGCCGGCATCCGGGACGCCATGGTCGCTGCGGGCGCAGACCCGGACGTGGTGGTGGTCGAGCGCTTCGATCACACCCGCGCAGCCGGCCGTACCGCTGCTGCCGAGGCGCTGCGCGCGTCGCCCGATGCCACGGCGTTGATCTGTACCTCGGACGTGCTCGCCCTTGGTGCGCTCGATCATTGCTCCGCACAGGGCATCGACGTTCCGGGGCAGCTGTCGGTCACCGGCTTCGACGGCGTTGCCGAAGCGGTGCGGGTGGGGCTGACCTCGGTGCGCCAGCCGGTGGCCGAGAAGGGTCGTCTGGTCGGTGAACTGGTCCTGGGTGTCAGCCACTCCGGGATCGACCGAACCGAGCATCTGCCGACGCACTATCTGGTCGGCACGACGCTCGGCCCGGCTCAGCGAGCCAGCAGCTGAGCGCAGCGCAGTAGCCCGAGATGGCTGTACGCCTGCGGATGGTTGCCCAGCGACCGCTCGGCCACGGGGTCGTATTCTTCGCTGAGCAGTCCGGTGGGTCCGGCGGCCGCGACGAGCTGCGTGAACAAGGCCTCGGCCGGAAGGCGTTGCCCGATCAGCAGATACGCCTCGACCAGCCACGCGGCGCACAGGTGGAAGCCGCCCTCGCCGCCGGGTAGGCCGTCGTCGTGGTGGTAGCGGTAGACGGTCGACCCGCTGCGCAGTTCCGCCTCCGTTGCCACCACTGTCGCGGCGAATCGCGGATCACTGGGATCGATCAGCCGGGAGAGGCCGATGTGCAGGGTCGCGGCGTCGAGGTCGGTGCCGCCGTACGCCGCGGTGAAGGACTGCGCCTCCTCGCTCCAGCCCTTCTCGAGCACCTGCGTGCGGATCACGTCGCGCAAGGTGCTCCAGCCCAGCTGCGCCTCGCGCCCGAACGACTCGGCCAGGGTGATCGCGCGATCGACGGTGAGCCAACACATCACCTTGGAATAGACGTGATGGCGCGGATTGCCGCGGATCTCCCAGATGCCGTTGTCCGGCTCGGACCAGCGCCGCTCCACTGCCTCGACCATGGCGCACACCAGGTTCCAGTCCTGGTCGGTGAGCACCTGGTCGTCGGCCGTGACGCCGGACGAGATGCGGGCGTGGGCCAGGGTCGAGATCAGGTCCACGATCGGGCCGAACACGTCGAGCTGCACTTGCTGGTTGGCGGCGTTGCCCACGCGCACCGGGCGGGATCCGGCGTAACCGGGAAGCGCGTCGATCACCGCTTCCGGGGGTAGCGACTGTCCCCACAGCGTGTAGAGCGGGTGCAGACGCTCCGGCCCGGTGACGGTCTCCAGGACGTCGTGAACCCAGTTCAGATAGTTCTCGGCCTCCGACAGCGAGCCCAAGGACACCAGCGCCGAGGCGGTGAGAGCGGCGTCGCGAAGCCAGCAGTAGCGATAGTCCCAGTTTCGGACACCGCCGATCTCCTCGGGAAGCGAGGTGGTGGCCGCGGCCATGATGGACCCGGAATCGGCATGGACCAAACCGCGCAGGGTCAACGCGGAACGCTTCATCAGATCCGGCTTGAGCTGGGGAATGGTGAGCGAGGCGGCCCAGTCGTGCCAGTACGACTCCGCCTGCGCGCGACGCTCGGTCTCGGGCACGTCCGACGGACCGAGGTCGGAGGTACCGCAGCGCAATTCCAGCACGATGGGCCCGTTCGAGGGGTCGACCTCGGCGCGCGCGGTCTCGAGGCCGTGTTCACCGGTGATGGTCCACTCGACTCCCGGCGCTCGCAGAACCATCGGGTCGTTGGTGCCCATGACCCGCAGTCCGTCTTGCTCGACCTGCAGGCGCATCCGAGCCTGACCGAACTCCGGACGTGGGGCGAATGCGATCACCGCGGCCGCCTTGCCGGTGATGACGCGGGTGAAGTCGGTGCGGTCGCTGGGAACATCGTGCGCGAGGTAGTCGTCCACCTGCAGGCTCGCCCACCGCGTCTGCACCGTCATGGTGCTGTCGAGGTACTGCTGGCTCAGTGGGAGCGACGGGCGTGCGGGGCCTACGGTGAAGTGTCCGGCTTCGTTGCCGCCGAGAAGGTGGGCGAAGACTGCAGCCGAGTCGGGTTCCGGGTGGCACATCCACGTCAGCCCGGCTTCCGGGGTGAGGAGCGCAACCGAGCGTGGGCTGGCCAGCATCGTCAACCGTTCGATACGCGGTGCGTCGGCACCCGACAGCCAGGTCCGACGTTCCTCGAGCAGGAACGCCAGCGCCGCGGCCACGTCCTCGGTGCTGTCGACGTTGAACTTGGCCAGTGAGTCGCCGCCGCCGACCTTCACGCCGATGTCCGGGCCGTGCAGGCGCCGAAACGCCTTCTCGTCGGTGACGTCGTCGCCGAAGAAGATCGCGGCAGATGCGCCGCCCTGATGTCGCAAGATGTCGAGCGCTTGTCCCTTGTCGGTCGCGATCACGGCCAGTTCGATGACGGACTTGCCCTCGGTGACCTGGACCCCGTCCCACGTGGCGGGCCCGGACCGCACCGCGTCGAGCGCGCGTCGACCGGCCGACTCCTCGGCGTTGCGTACGTGCAGAGCGACGCTGGCGGGTTTGGTCTCGACGGTGATGAGCTCGCCGTGCGAGGCGATGGACTTGAGCTCGGTCACCAACGACTCGAGCAGCGATGTCGCGTCGTCACCCAGTTCGGTGACGAATCCGGCGTCGAATTCGGAGCCGTGGCTGCCGACCAGCTGCACCTCGACGGGCAGACGCGACAGAATTGCCAGGTCACGCAATGCACGGCCGGAGATCACTGCGGCCTGGGTGCCGTCCAGCCCGGCAAGGGCGCGCAGTGCGCGTACCGACTCGGGGTGCGGAAACGCCTTCTGGGGGTCGGAGACGATGGGTGCCATGGTCCCGTCGTAATCGGAGGCGACGAGGAGTCTGGGCACGCGCGCAAGTCCGACCAGGGCGCGTCGTAGATCCAGAGGGAGGTCGACGGCGCTCATCGCGCATCACTCGGACTATCCGTCTGCGGACGACTCACCTGCTGACAACCGGGGCTTCTCACTCGGTCAAACCTAGGCCAGAAGGTCTCCCCCCGCCGCATCGGGCGCAGCCCGGCAGATCGGCGGTGCGCAGCCCGGCAGATCGGCGGTGCGAGGCAGGGTTGGGGCAGGTCATGAGATGCGTGCGCCCAGTTCCTTGCGACGCACAGTTACTTGTTACTCCGAATAAGTCGCCGATGCTTGTTTGCCGAAGACTCCGATTAACTTTTTAGACGATTGTTCTTAATGTAATACTGGGAGCGTGACGTCGCATACGAGGCGAACAACTAGGAGCGTCATGTCGAAACCGGTCCAGTTACCCGAACCTATTGCAACCACCTGGGAGTGGCAGTTGCACGGACTGTGCCGTGGAATGGATTCTGCGGTGTTCTTTCACCCGGAAGGTGAACGGGGACATAAGAGAACAGCACGTGAAGAGCAGGCGAAGCGTGTCTGCCAGCAGTGCCCCGTGCTGACGCAGTGTCGTGAATACGCCGTCTCCGCGGGCGAACCGTACGGCGTCTGGGGCGGGCTGTCGGCCCCCGAGCGTTCTCTCGTGAATGCCCTGCCGACCGTGCGCGCAATCAGTTGATCGAATGAATTGACTGGCACCGAAAAGTGCACAGAACTTGATTGTATTGATTTAATCAGTCCAAATACCCGTACACGGTAAAGCCGAGCATTCGTATCGCTTGTCGGGTCGGCGGACTACCGTCGAGGCATGTGTAGAAACATCACCGAATTGCGCGGTCTAGAGCCAGCCGCCTCCGCCGAGGAGATCGAAGCAGCCGCCCGCCAGTTCGTGCGCAAGGTGAGCGGGCTGCGCTCGGTGTCCGATGCCAACCGCGCAGCGTTCGATGCCGCGGTCGCCGAGGTCACCGACTCCACGACGCGACTGCTGGCCGTGTTGCCCGCTCGAAAGCAGCCGCCGCAGACGGTCCCGCCGCTGCGCAGATTGGCTCACACTCACCCACACTGATGGCGGATCACGCCGCCCGATTCATGCCGCTCTGTTCAGGCGAGGGGATCGTGCTGGACGTTCTGCATCGGCGTACCGACGCGGCGTAGCGCATACAGCGTGGTGCGCACCATCGACGGCGACCCGCAGACCTGAATTTGACGGTCCGCCCACGAGCCGAACCGGGTGACCACCTGCCCCAGCTTGCCCACCATCGTGTGGTTCATCCCGGGCGGAAACTCTCGGGCCGGGCCGGGTCGCCACCACGGCTCCTCCGGGTGCTCTACCACCGGGACGACGGTCAGCCACGGATTGGTGCGGGAAATGTTCCAGAGGGTGTCGATGTCGTAGAGGTCGCTGGGGTACTCGCCGCCGACGAACAGGTGCACGCGCGGATTGCTGCTGCGCATCGCCATGTCCATCAGTTGGGCGCGCAACGGTGCGATACCGGTGCCACCCGCAATCATCAGAACGTCCTCGCATCCGGGCGAGGTGTCCAGGCTCAGGCCACCCAGCGGCGGCCCCAGAAGCCAGCGATCGCCGACGACGGTTTCCGAGACCATCGCCGGGCTGACCCATCCTGCAGAGACCCGTCTGACGTGAAACTCGATGCCGCGGTAGTCGTTCGGAGCGATGGCAGGAGACAGGTATCGCCACATTCTGGGTCGCTGCGGGATCTGCACGCTGAGGTATTGGCCCGCGGCGAAGGGGATGTCGTGGTCGCTCTCGAGTCGGACGACGGCCACGTCTGCGAGAACACGCTCGTGTTCGACGACGGTGGCACCCCAGTACGGCGGCAGATCTTCGGTGTCGGCCCCCACGGCCATCGTGTTACAGATCATCGATACGACGCGGGTCCAGGCGTCGTCGGTATCGGGTGTCCAATCGGCCGGTGATGCCGCCGCGCGGAAAGCGCCGATCAACGCATTCTGCGCCGCCAGAAAGTGTGCGCCGCTCAGTCCGTGCTTGCGGTGGTCCCGGCCCAGCTGGTGGAGGAACGGCATGAACTGTTGATCGTCGAGGTGCGCGACGACGTAGTCGATCGCGCGGACCAGTCGATGACGCTGCTGATCCATCGCCGGGGGGAAATACGCGCGAAAGTCTGGATATTCGGCGAACAGCCGAGCATAGAACGCGCCGGCCACGGCGTCGGGACCGTCCTCGGTGGACAGTACTGCGCCGACCCCGGTCCGCACGTGCGCCAGGGCCCCGGTGTCGAGCATGGGCACCTTCATCATGATCGTCCGACGTCATCGATAGATGTTCGACGCCGAGCCAGAAATACCCACTCTAGTGCTCGAGGTAAGCACCGGCCACCCTCGTGGTCGGTATCCCGGCCTGCGCGATCACGCATCAATAAACTTGAGCGGAATAGACTCAACTCAGCTACAGTTGCTTCTTGCGACACCAACGCACGATCGAAGAAGGACGGTGACCGGTGGACTCGTTCACACCCACGACGAAGACTCAGGCTGCGCTGACCGCTGCCCTGCATGCCGCATCGGCGGCGGGCAACCCGGACATCAGGCCGGCGCATCTGCTGGTCGCGCTACTGGACCAGACCGACGGTATCGCGGCGCCGCTGTTGAAAGCCGTCGGCGTCGATCCCTCCGCAGTGCGCGGGGACGCCCAGAACCTGGTAGACCGCATGCCCTCGGCCACCGGCTCCACCACTTCGCCGCAGTTGGGACGCGAAGCCCTCGCCGCGATCACCGCTGCACAGAACCTGGCGACGGAGTTGGACGACGAGTACGTCTCCACCGAACATCTCTTGGTGGGGCTCGCGACCGGAAGCTCCGATGTCGCCGAGAACCTGCGTGGGCGCGGAGCGAGTGCCGAGGCGCTTCGCGACGCCTTCACGACGGTCCGCGGCAGCGCGCGCGTCACCAGCCCCGATCCCGAGGCCACCTACCAGGCGCTCGAGAAGTACTCGACCAACCTCACCGACGCTGCACGCAGCGGCAAGCTCGACCCCGTGATCGGGCGTGACACCGAGATCCGCCGAGTGGTGCAGGTGCTCTCGCGTCGCACCAAGAACAACCCGGTGCTCATCGGCGAGCCCGGCGTGGGCAAGACGGCCATCGTCGAGGGCCTCGCTCAGCGCATCGTCGCCGGCGACGTCCCCGAGAGTCTGCGAGGCAAGTCCGTGGTGTCGCTGGACCTGGGTTCCATGGTGGCCGGCGCCAAGTACCGCGGCGAGTTCGAAGAGCGGCTCAAGGCCGTCCTCGACGACATTCGGGGCTCCGCCGGGCAGGTGATCACCTTCATCGACGAGCTGCACACCATCGTCGGCGCGGGCGCCACCGGCGAGTCCGCGATGGACGCGGGCAACATGATCAAGCCGATGCTCGCGCGCGGGGAGTTGCGCCTTGTCGGAGCGACGACGCTGGACGAGTACCGCAAGTACATCGAGAAGGACGCCGCTCTCGAACGTCGGTTCCAGCAGGTTCTGGTGGGCGAGCCTTCGGTCGACGACGCAGTGGGCATCCTCCGCGGACTCAAGGAGCGGTACGAGGTGCACCACGGCGTGCGCATCACCGATTCTGCACTGGTCGCGGCGGCAACCCTGTCGGACCGCTACATCACCTCGAGGTTCCTGCCCGACAAGGCGATCGACCTGGTCGACGAGGCCGCGTCGCGCCTGCGGATGGAGATCGACTCCCGCCCGGTCGAGATCGACGAGATCGAGCGCGTCGTGCGCCGGCTCGAGATCGAGGAGATGGCGCTGGCCAAGGAGACCGACGACGCGTCGAAGACACGTTTGGACAAGTTGCGCGGCGAACTCGCCGACAGCAAGGAGAAGCTCGCCGAGCTGAGCACGCGGTGGCAGAACGAGAAGCACGCCATCGACTCGGTGCGCGATCTCAAGGAACAGCTGGAGTCACTGCGCGGTGAGTCGGAGCGGGCCGAGCGCGACGGTGACCTGGGTAAGGCTGCCGAACTTCGCTACGGCCGTATCCCGTCGCTGGAGAAGGAACTCGCGGAGAAGACTGCAGCGTCCGAGCCCCAGGGTGAGCTGATGCTCAAGGAAGAAGTCGGCCCCGACGATGTCGCCGACGTGGTGGCGGCGTGGACCGGAATTCCCGCCGGGCGCATGCTCGAGGGCGAGACAGCCAAGCTGCTGCGCATGGAGGACGAGTTGGGTCGACGCGTCGTCGGCCAGGACGACGCGGTTCTGGCCGTCTCCGACGCAGTCCGCCGTGCCCGCGCGGGAGTGTCCGACCCCAACCGGCCCACCGGGTCGTTCCTGTTCCTCGGACCCACCGGAGTGGGCAAGACCGAGCTCGCGAAATCGCTGGCGGACTTCATGTTCGACGACGAGCGCGCGATGATCCGCATCGACATGAGCGAGTACAGCGAGAAGCACTCGGTGGCCCGGCTGGTCGGTGCGCCCCCCGGATATGTCGGCTACGAGGCCGGCGGACAGCTCACCGAGGCGGTCCGTCGTCGGCCGTACACGGTGGTGCTGTTCGACGAGGTCGAGAAAGCCCACCCGGACGTGTTCGACATCTTGTTGGCGGTGCTCGACGAGGGTCGGCTGACCGATGGGCAGGGCCGGACGGTGGACTTCCGCAACACCGTTCTGATCCTCACGTCCAATCTCGGAGCAGGCGGCGACCACGATCAGGTCATGGCGGCCGTGCGCGCCGCGTTCAAGCCGGAGTTCGTCAATCGTTTGGACGACGTGGTGGTGTTCGACCCGCTCAGCCGGGAGCAGCTCGAGTCGATCGTCGATATTCAATTGCTCCAGCTCCAGCGCCGGCTGGCGTCCAGGCGGCTCTCGCTCGACGTGACCCCGGGTGCACGGCTGTGGCTGGCCACGCGTGGGTACGACCCGCTGTACGGGGCCCGACCGCTGCGCAGGCTGATTCAGCAGGCCATCGGGGACCAGCTGGCCAAACTGCTGCTGGCCGGCAAGGTCGTGGACGGAGACACCGTCTACGTCGGTGCCGCCGACGACGGGGAGGCGCTGGAACTGAGCTGATTCTGCGCCGGCCCCGGCCGACCCAGCAGGAAGCCCTGCACCATGTCGGCGCCGACCTGTCGCGCGCACGCCAGCTCGGCTTCGGTCTCGATGCCCTCGAAGATCGACACCGCGCCGATCTCGCGACAGAACGTCGTGATGGACATCGCGGCGGCACGGCGCATCGGATCCTTGTCGATGCCTCGAACGATCGACGCGTCGAGCTTGACGACGCCGGGTCGGAGCTCGACCAGTTGGCGCAATCCGGAGTACCCGGATCCGACGTCGTCGACAGAAATCAGCACGCCGGCGGACCGAAGCATCTCCACGGCCACGCTCATGCCGTCGTAGTCCTCGATCCGCTCGTGCTCGGTGACCTCGACGATCCATCGTCGGCCGCCGCTCCGCCCCACGAGGGTTCGGGCCAGGTCGGAGGACAGGATGGTGTCGGCGGAGGCGTTCACCGCACCGAACGCATCGGCGGGCAACGCGGCCGACGCCTCGATGGCCGCTTCGATGGCGATGACCTCGAGTTCCACCCGGAGCCCCACCGTCGACGCGTCGGCGAACCACGTCTGCGGTGATCCATGGCCTGCGGGGAATCGAGACAGCGCTTCGTACCCGACGACGGCGCCGGTGGCCGTCGAGCAGACGGGCTGGAAAACGATGTCGGGTCCGCCGGCGTCGATCAACGCGCTGATTCGGTCGTGGGCTTCCTGCCTGCCGGACGTGCCGACCTGCCTCAGCGCGTGCCGACGGTGCAACGATGCTTCCGCCCGCGTCATCAGCTGGTGCAGTACGGCTCCCGCGTCGGCCCGGGGGTCGAGGGGTTCGATCGCCGAGCCGGTCATCAGCGTCACCGGAGCGCTCCGCAGTCTAGTCGACTCCAATGTCGAGTCGAGAGCTCTGATCGAGGTGTTCGCGGATTCCACGTCGCCGACGAGTATCAGGCACAGAAACTCCGACGTGCTCAGCCTCGCGATCAGTGCATCGTCGGACAGTGACGACGTCAGGCGTTCGACCACCTCGACGGTGACGTCGTCCCCGGTGCCGCGTCCGAACCGGACGTCCACATCGGCGAAGTTCGAGATCTCGACAACAGTGGCGGCGAGTGTTCGGGTGGTGTTGGGGTGCGACTGCGACAACGACGTCACACGGTTGTAGAGCCCGCGTCGGGTGAGCAGGCCTGTGTCCGGATCACGTTGCGCGGCGTCCACCTGCTGACGCATGTAGGAAACGTACATCCGGATCACGAAGGGCGAGGCGAACATACTGGCCAGCGCGAGTGCGCGAGAGACCACCAGCCAGACTTCGAATCCTTCTCCCAGTGCGAATGCGCCGAGGACGATCAGTACAACGAGAGAAAGAGTTACGTGTATGGCGAGTATTCGGACTTCGGCAAAGGCCGTTGCGAACAACGACACCAGCACGAACACCGAGACTGCCGGCATCGCCAGGAAAGTCGAATCGAACATCGCGATGACGGCGACCATGCTGATGTCGGCGTAGACGATGTAGGCGATCTCGGCGGACGGCGGTGGTTCTTTCCTCAGCCACATCAGAGCCATAGGAACAGTGCTCAGTGACGCGACGAGAATGACGATCGTTCCGCCGGCCCGGAGGTTTTCCGAGGGCAGCAACGTCAACCCGGCCATGCCTACGAGCAGCGTGATACCAGCGATGATTACCCGAGTTCGGTACACCGGGCGCGGTGTCATCGCGAGAAACGACAGCGAAGGATCTGGGCTGATCCGCTGTGTTGTCACGCTCGGCTCGCTTCGGCGGTGAGTACTGACGTGGGCTCCCTGCTCGTACCGGGGATTCATCCGACTGTCAGCATAACGTCGCGCAGACCTGTCGAGGTCCGAAACCTGCGCCCGTAATCCAGCAAATCGAAAGAATGTCGGTTAGCACTGTAAGTGAAATTCGGAACCCGGCCATGGTCGGATGGGTTACTCCGAAATTCTTGCTGGATTGGTTCTTTGGAGATTGTCACGTGGCCGATGATTGCAGATCAAACGGCCATCAGGATTAAGCAATTGGGTCCTAATTATCCGTTATGCCGGTTTACTACTGGTTACGAGGCGTCCCGTTCGAAACTACCGTCCTGTCGGAGACATTCGGCGTTGCCGGCCGTCAGGCGATGTCGGTTCGATTCGCCCGAATCGCGGTCCCATCTACCCGGAGTGGACGGCGACTATCGTGTAGTCATGAGCACCCCGACTGGACCGCGCGGACACGACGACGCCTCCAGCGGCGGCGAGCAGTCGAGGTCGGCTGGCGGCGCGTACCAGGACTCGGGCGAGCACCCGACGGAATTTCTGCCCAACGACCACCCGGGATACACCTCCGACCCCACACAGGCGTACGGACAGCAGGGGTACGAGCAGCAGAACTATTACCCGCAGGGTTACCCACAACAGGGCTACCCACAGCAGGGTTACCAGCCCACAGAGGCGTTGCCGGCGGGTGAGTACTACGCCCAGCAGCAGGGTTATCCACAGCAGGGGTACGGCCCACCGCAGGGGTACGGCCCACCGCAGTACGGAGAGCAACCTTTCGTCGACGAGGAGCAGCGCCGTTCTCCGAAAGCGGGCCTGATCGCTCTGGCGGCCATCGTCGTTCTTGCTGTCGTCGGGTTCGGCGCCTATCTCGTCTTCGATTCGCAGTCGTCGTCGCAGACCGCAGCGCCGGCCATCACCCCCCGGTCGGCGCCGCCCACCACTACTGCGCCCCCAAGCACCACGGAACTCCCTCCCCTCGGAGCGCTACCGGGCCTGGACGGCGTACCTGGCGGACTGGGTGAGGCGCTGGGTTCGCAGGGCGCCTCCATCGGCACGATCATCTCCAACGACGGAACCACCATCGTCATGGACGGTATCGGTGGATCGACCGTGACCGTGGTGACCAATGAGCAGACTCAACTCATTGCGCTGGGAGCGTCGACGGTCGCAGATCTGGCACCGGGCACCTCCATCGTCGTGCAGGGAACACCGCTGACGGACGGTGCAATCACTGCCGACGTCATCGTCAGCGCCGGTATCGGCTTCAACTAGCACCGGCCCGCCGACACCCAGCCGCACCCTTCCTCAGCACCCGCACGCGTGTCATGCGGCGTGGTCGGGTGCGCGAACCGAGGAAGGGTGCGGCGGGGTGGGGTGCGGAGGTCAGGCCTGGCGGGCCATCCCCCGTTCGATCGCGGCGACGATCTGCGGGCGCAGTTCGGCTGCGGCGACGATGTGATGCACCGAGCCGACCGTCTTGGCGCGCTCGATGTTGTGCACCGCCTCGAACTCCGCGGCCACCTCACCCAGCTTCTCCGAACGTACGGCGGTCCGAGCGGCCCCCAGCTCGAGCTGCAGACGCGCCCGCTCGGCGTCGTCCTCGGCGGCGTTCATCCGTACCTCCAGATCGCGGACGGACGGGTCGGATGCGGTGCGCTTGTTCACATCTCGCGTGAACACGACAGCTGCTGCGGGTGCGCCGCCCAGAACCGAGGCGAACGAGCCCTCGACCGCGAGCACCTCCATGTTCTCGTTGAGTGCACCGGAGAACACCACGAACGCTCCGCCGTGGTATCGGGAGACGACGCAGAACACGATGGGACCGTCGAAATTGACGATGGCACGCCCGATTTCGGCGCCGTACTCGAGCTGTAGGTTGCGCAGCGACTCCGGTGACCCGTCGAATCCGGACAGGTTCGCCAGCACCACCAACGGGCGGTTGCCGCTGGCCGCGTTGATGGCCCTGGCCGTCTTCTTCGACGAGCGCGGGAACAGCGTTCCCGACGTCCACTGATCCGGACCGTCGGTCGGGAACCAGCCCTTGCGGGGGATGGCCCGCGACTCGATGCCGATGACCGAGACCGGGTATCCGGCAAGGTGCGCGTCGAACACCACGGAGGTGTCTGCATCGGCCATGTCGGCCCACCGCTCGAGCACGGCGTGGTCCTGATCGACCACGGCGCGCATGACGGTGCGGATGTCGAACGGCTTCTTGCGCTCCGGGTTGGTTGCCGAGGAGAAGATGTCGCCGACGGTCTTGAAATCGCTGGACGGATGCACGTGCGGGTAAATCCGAACGTCACGGTCGACCGGGTCGGCTGTGGTGGTGCGACGTGGGAAGCGTTCTCCCGGTGCGCGATAGGCGTGGTCGTAGTGCGCGAACAACACCTCGCACGCCGCGCCCAGGTTGGGCGCCCAGTACTGCGCCTGGCCGTTGGGGCCCATGACGCGGTCGTAACCGCCGATGCCGAAGTTGTCCTCCGCTGATACACCGCCGGAATAGTCCAGCGACTGCTTACCGGTCAGCACCATCGCGCTTTCCGGTGTCATCACCAGAATTCCCTTGGTGTGCATCAGCATCGTCGCCTCGGCGTTCCAGTACGGCTGCGCTCCGACGTTGATGCCCGCGACGATGACGTTGATCTCGCCGCCCGACTGCGTGAACGTGATGATGCGACGCAGTGCTCGCGACACCCAGTCCATGTTCTCCGTGCCGCTGCCCATCGAGATGGTGGCACCGGACGACAGCGCGAACCATTCGACCGGGACGCTCATCTCCTCGGCCAGATCGATCGCGGCGACGACGCGCGCGCATTCGGCTTCGGCGACGGTACCCAGTGCCTTGGTGGGATCACCGAACAACGCGACTCGGGTGACTCCCTCGGGGTACAGCGCCGTCGGGGTGGAGACGAGGCCGACGATGATGCCCGCGGTGTTCTGACCGTAGGGTCGCGAAATCGGCTGTAGCACACCGCTTTCGTCGAGGTCGTACTCGACGAACGATCCGTCGCGCTTGGTCAGCGCCGGGATCAACTCGTACGGGTAGACCGTGCCGCGGGCCTGCGAGCGCTGCACGTTTTGCGTGTAGGTGTCCAGCGGACGCATGGGCTCGGTGGGCGGATCGGTGATATTGGTGACGACCCCGGTGCCGGGGCGGTACGAGAAGCGGAGAGCCTGCATCGTCGGTTCGGCACCCGGACGGACCGGCACGCGCGCCATCATCGTGACCTCCTCGAGGCCGGCCGCGACGGTGAGAGGAGCGAGATGCCGTGCGACGGCGCGCAAGCGGTCGAGCTCGAGATCGAGTACCGGCCACACGTAGAGCACGACACGGTTGTGGTCGAGACGTCGATTTCCGCGACGCGACTGGGCGCGCCTGATCCCGTCGAGGCATGCGGACAGGGTCCGCTCGATGGCGGGAACCGAAGCCACCTTGCCCTGGCCGTCGAACTGCACCGAGGAATCACGGATTTCGGCGAAAGCCACCAGGCGTTCGTCCTTGGGATTGTCCTTCGCCACGAGGTCGAACAGATAGGTCCCCGGCGTCGACGGAATGCGCACACCGTCGAAGTTCTTGAGTCGCCACAGATCCAGTCGCTGACCGGTGAGGGGATGGAGATCGCGCAGCGAGATGTCCTCGGCGAGAGTGCCGTCGACGGGCCGGAACGTGACCTGGCGGGAGATGCCGGATCCGCGACCGAAGACCGTGACCGTGACGCGTCGCCACGTCGTGGTGGCCTCGTGTGCGGCGATCGCGGCGCGCAGTTCCTCCACGACGCTGTCGGCGTCGTCCGGTGCGGTCGGCCACGAGAGGTACAGATCTACCGCGAGGTTCTCGGGAGCAGGTCCCGCGGTGTTGGCGAGCGCGTCGAGAGTCGCGGACAAGTTGTCGCGATCGGTCATCGTGGAGAGCAGGTTCACCTTGCCGCCCACCAGCGTGAACGTGCCCGAAACGTAGTGCTGTCCTTCACGATCAAAGGCCTTGACGTCTTCGAAGTCGCGGATCTCGTAGTACTGACGGGTGATGACCTCGAGCAGTGCACCGGGATCGGACATGCGTTGCGAGAGCAACTCCACCAACGGCTCTTCGGTAGCGACGAGCGCGTCGATCCGCTCCTGATGATCGTCGGAATCGGGCCGCTCGGCCAAGTACTGCAGGCTGCCGCGCACTCCGTCGTAGACGTGTTCGCGCGCCTTGCGAATCTGCGGTGCGTCGAACAGCTGGAAGCGGAGGTTGCGAGCGACGTCGCCGATGACCGGGTACCGCACCTGGGTTGCGACGACGAGCCGATCGAGCACCTCGCCGACTGCGCCGTCCGGATCGGGTGCCACCGACGGGTCGACGATCCAGCGATCGAGAAGCGCGGCGATGGCGGGCACCTGGTTCTCGATACGCTGCTGCGCCAGGAAGAGTCGGTGCACCGCTTCCTCGAGATCGGTGCCGCGCTCGAGGTCGTTCTTGTCGTAGTGACGGAGCGCGCGAGCGAGCTTGTCGCGGAAGTCTTCCGGCAACCCCTGGACGTCCGCGTCGAGCGACTGCAGGAACGCGTGGAAATGCTCACGCGGGCTGTGTACGCGCTCGTCCGTGTCCTCCTCGTCCATGGTCGGCCGGTTGCGCGTCAGCTCGCAAATGTCGGCGAACGTGGTGAGCAGGTCCAACTCGGCGCGAACCAACTGCTGGTCACCGCGCGGAAGCGCGCCCCGAAGCGCGTCGTATTCGGCGATGGTGGACAGTGCGCGTGTTGCGCTGACGTCGAATCCGCTGAGCAGCGCCCGCAATTCGTCCAGTCGAGCCAGGGCGTCCACCCTGTCGTCGCGGTGTGCGTCGGCGCAGGGGGAGCGGAACTCGACGCGCGCCGTCGTGGAGGCCGCGGCTTGCTCGCCGACAGGATCGACCCGCAGCAGCGCGGCGCCGTTGTCGACCTGAGCGTTGACCACCGCGAGTACCTCGCTGACCTTGCCGGCGGTGGTCGCGCGGACGGCGGTCTCCATCTTCATCGCTTCGAGGACCACCAGAGTGGCACCGGCTTCGACGACGTCGCCGACAGCGACGGGAACCGCGACCACGACGGCGGGGGCGGGTGCACGCACCAGACCGGCCTCGTCCTGGCTGATCTGATGGCTGATCCCGTCCACCTCGACCAGGTAGCCGGCGGGGCCGGGAACGGTGACCACCGAGTAGCGGGTGCCGTCGATCTCGGCGCGGCGCTCGAACTCACCCAATCGTTCGACGTCGACGGTGATTTCGGTGTCGTCCACGGACACCAGGTAGCGATGCGGGCCAACCTGACCGACGGTGATGCGGTAGCCCTGACCCTGGTAGTTCAACTCGACCGTGCGACCGATGTCGTGGCTGGTGCGGGGGCGGCCGCCGCGAGCGGAAAGAAGGAACTTCACGCGCTCGCGTGCCTCGTCCGCGTCGTACGCGTCCACCGCCGCGGCGACGAGAGCGACGTCGGAGACGCGCGTCGGGCCTTCGGCGGTGCCGGCGCCGGTGCGATCGAGCCAGCCGGTGTCTGCGGTCGCGTCGATCAGCTCCTCGCGGTCGAGCAGATCGAGCAGGAACGACTTTGTGGTGGTGCCGCCGTCGATGACGACGGTGGTCTCGCGAAGTGCGGTGCGCAAGCGCGCCAACGCTTCCGAACGATCCCGACCCCACGCGATGACCTTCGCGACCATCGAGTCGTAGTCGGGGGGAATGACGTCGCCCTGTGCGATACCGGTGTCCACGCGCAGGCCGGAGCCCAGCGGGAACTTCAGCAGTCGAACGGTGCCGGGAGCAGGAGCGAATCCGTTGTCGGCGTCCTCGGCGTTCAGGCGTGCCTCGACGGCATGACCGAACTCGGGCGGGCAGTCGCCCTCGAGAGCGTGTCCGCCGGCGACCATGATCTGCAGCTTGACCAGGTCGATCCCCGTCGTCACCTCTGTGATGGGGTGTTCGACCTGCAGGCGGGTATTGACCTCGAGGAAGGTGAAGATCTTCTGTTCCGGCTGGTAGAGGTATTCCACCGTTCCGGCGCCGTGGTAGCCCGCGGCGCGCACCAGTTCGGCCGACGCGGTGCGAAGCTCGTCGGCCTGCTCCTTGGTCAGCACCGCGGAGCTGGACTCCTCGATCACCTTCTGGTTGCGGCGCTGGATCGAGCAGTCGCGCACACCCGGTGCCCAGACGTTGCCGTGCGTGTCGGCGATGACCTGAACCTCGACGTGCCGCGCTTCGGTGACGAGGCGCTCGAGGAAGACCACGGGATCGCCGAAGGAACGCTCGGCTTCACCCTGGGTGCGCTCGAGGGCAAGTTCGAGCTCGTCCTCGGCGTACACCTTGCGGATACCGCGGCCACCGCCACCGCTTCGCGCCTTGATGATGAGGGGGTAGCCGATCGCCTGCGCGTGGCGACGCGCGTCCGCGCGGGTCTCGACGGGACCACCGCTCCACGGGGCGACGGGGACGCCGACTTTCTCGGCGAGCAACTTGGCCTCGACCTTGTCTCCCAGCAGGCGCATCGCATCGGCGGACGGGCCGATGAAGGTGATGCCCAGACGCGAGCAGATATCGGCGAACGCCGGGTCCTCGGCGACGAAACCCCAGCCGACCCACACCGCGTCGGCACGTGCCTCGATCAGCGCTCGCTCGAGTTCGACGTAGTCGAGATAGGGGTTCTGCACGCCGGTCTTGTGCAGGGTGACGGCCTCGTCGGCCTGGCGGACGAACATCGCCCGACGCTCGGCCTCGGTGTGCAGAGCGATGACACGCAGCGGCTCGCCGGGGCGAGAATGGTCACTGTTCAGTTCGCGTACCGCCCGGATGAGCCGGACTGCCGCTTCGCCTCGGTTGACTACTGCTATGCGTGTGAACATGCGCTCCGCCGTCTCGAATGGAAAGTGTCTTCCGGCCAAGTGTGACCGCCTTCCGACGTACTGGCGAGTACATCCATCGAAGACGCCGAAGGTCCGTGATCGGTCACTGACCTCGTACGATGCATTACCGGTGGGTATACCGGCGAGTAACAGGCGACCGGGGCGACGACGCGGGCGCGGCGAAGAAAAAGTACAGTGGGACCCGATGACAGCCATGTGGTTCGGCCTTGCTCTGATCGCCCTGCTCGGTGCGGTCGCCCTGCTGTACGTCGATCGTGCCCGACGCGGCCAGCAGGGCCGGGTCCGTCAGGTCTGGGCGAAGGCGCAGGGCTACAACTACATTGCCGTCGATCGCGATCTACCGAGAATGTTCTCGCGCGCCGCGCTGGCGAACCCGGAGTTCCACGGCGCGGTCGACGTCGTCGAAGGGGTTCGCCGAGGCGAGGAGTTCGTGCTGTTCGATCTCGAGGACGATGCGACCGTGATCGCCGTTCGGCGCGACGTCGGCTCGGATGTGGACATCGATCTGCGGTCCCGCACGACACCGCCGCCCAAGGATTCGGACATGCAGTTGCTGGGATCGCTGGGCCCTCGGATCATTTTCGCGACCGACCTCGACGTCGCTCGTCGGGTCTGTGACCAGCGGATGATGGCGTTCACCCACTCCGTTCCGGACTCCGTGCAGCTGCTGTGGAGCGAGGGTTCGTGGACGTTGGGCACCGTCTCTCCGAACAGCACCGGTCGCGACTGGGACGATGCGATCGACGCCGTCACGCGGTTGTCCGGTCTGCTGCACGTGTTGCCGCCGGCCAGGCGTCGGTCCGCACCGGCCGCCGACGCCTGACGCGGGCCCGAGGAGGGTGAGCAACTTCACCGTCGTCGCGCACTAGTGTCGATGCAATGTCGACACCCTCACAGCGTCCACTTCGGCCCACCGCGCTCGTCACAGGTCCCACGTCCGGCATCGGCGGCGGCTACGCCCGGCGTCTCGCCGCGCGCGGACACGACCTCGTTCTGGTCGCTCGGGACGGCGATCGTCTGCAGGCGCTGGCCGACGAGGTCGAATCGTCGTACGGGACGCACTCCGAGATCATCGAGGCCGACCTGTCGACGGAGGAGGGCCGCGCACAGGCGGTGAGCCGTCTGGAAGATGGAGTCGACTTCCTGGTCAACAATGCGGGATTCGGAACGTCCGGAGAGTTCTGGACGGCCGATGTGTCCATGCTGCAGTCGCAGCTCGACGTCAACGTCACCGCGGTCATGCAGCTCACCCGCGCCGCCTTGCCGTCGATGATCGCCGCCGCGCGAGGAAACGTCGTCAACGTCGCGAGTGTCGCGGGGCTGATGTCGGGCCGCGGCTCCACGTACTCGGCTTCCAAGGCGTACGTGGTCTCTTTCAGCGAGGGGCTCGCCGGCGGTCTCGCCGGAACCGGAGTTCGCATGCAGGCACTGTGCCCGGGGTTCGTGCGAACCGAGTTCCACGAGCGTGCCGGCATCGAGATGTCGTCCATTCCGTCGCTGATGTACTTGTCGGTCGATCAGGTGGTCGACGCCTCGCTGACGGATCTGGAGAAGGGGCGGGTGCTCAGCATTCCGGGCGTTCAGTACAAGGCGTTGACGTCGGTGTCACGGCTGATCCCGCGCACGCTCGCGCGGAAGGCGACGTCGATGGTCGGTAGTGCGCGCGGGCGAACGTAGAGACCGTCTGTACGGATCACCGAATTTTCAATTGCCTGCCGTGGACCGTCCGAAGTCTCGACCTAGACTCGACCTTGAGGCTGTGTCGTCGCTACTGTTTCTGGTGTGACTGTTGTGGCCTTCGTGGCGATTGTGATGATCATGTGCATGGTGTGGACCGCGGCCGTGGTGCGCCGCACTCGACGCTCCGTGGACACCGTTGCGGCCGGGCTGCACCTGCTCGAGCTCGAGCTGGACCGTCGACGTGCAGCGATCCCGGAACTCGTCCGAGCCGCCGTGGACGCCGACCTCGATCGCGGCGCCGTCAACCAGCTCGTCGGGGCCCGCTCGTGGTCGGCCCTGATGCGTGATCGCCGCGAGGATCTGGGCGCGCGTGCCGCCGCCGAGAACGTTCTGTCGGTGGCGTTGCACGACGTCACCTTCGACGGGCGCAACTCGCGTACACCTACCGGTGGTCCGCTGGGCTGGAACTTCACCGCGCCGGCCACCGAGCTGGACCGCATCGGGCACCGCATCGCCGGAGCCGTGCGTGTCTACAACACGCAGGCGGCCGCGCTGATCGCTCTGGCCGAATCTCCGCTGTCCGGGCCCATCGTCCGACTGGTGGGAGTACGCGCACCCGAACTGTTCGCAGCAGCGCCGGAGGCGCACTACGCCGCAGTGCCCGAGGCTCACGCCGCCGCAGCGCCCGAGGCGCACACCGCCGCGTTCCGGGCGCCCGAACTCGCCGCCTGACCGGCAACCGCTAGATTCAGTGCCCGTGGCAGGCACCGAGAAATCCGAACTGGCCGAACTCGTCCGCACCCTGGCCGTGGTGCACGGCAAGGTCACGTTGTCGTCGGGCAAGGAAGCCCACTATTACGTCGACCTGCGCCGGGCGACTCTGCACCATCGGGCGAGTACGCTGATCGGCTCCCTCATGCGAGAGCTGGTGTCCGACTGGGAATTCGACGCTGTCGGCGGGCTCACGATGGGCGCGGACCCGGTGGCGATGGCCGTCATGCACGCGCCGGGACGAGACATCGACGCGTTCGTCGTGCGCAAGGCGGCGAAGGCGCACGGAATGCAGCGCCAGATCGAGGGACCCGACATCGTGGGCAAGCGAGTGCTGGTGGTGGAAGACACCACGACGACGGGTAATTCACCGCTGACCGCCGTCGCCGCTCTCCGCGACGCCGGCGCGACCGTGGTGGGCGTGGCTACCGTCGTCGATCGGGCAACGGGTGCCGACGCCGTCATCGCCGCCGAGGGTCTCGAGTACCGCTACCTGCTGGGACTGAGTGACCTCGACCTGTAGCGAGTCGAGTCCGGGGTAGTTCGGCGTCAGCCCTGCCAACCGACCGCAGCGAAGGGTGCGTTCGAGACGACGCGGCCCACGATGCCGGCGTGCGCGAAGTCCTTGGCCGTGGCGACCGCGTCGTGCACCGATGCTCCCTTGGCCAGTTCCGCGGTGATGGCGGCGGCGAAGATGCACCCCGCTCCGGACACGCGCTCGTCGCCGACCTTGGGAGCGCGGAACACGCTGATCTCGTTGCCGTCGAAGAGCACGTCCACGGCGTCGTCGCCGGGCAACCCGGCGCCGCCCTTCACTACGACGTAGCGGGGCCCCATCTCGGCGATCCGCCGAGCCGCCTCGGCCAGATCGTCGACCGTGGAGATGCTGTCCATTCCGGACAGCGTCTGCGCCTCGAAGAGATTGGGCGTGATCACCGTCGCGAGGGGCAGGATGGCCGAGCGCAACGCGTTGTCGGTGTCCAACGCCGCGCCGGGTTCCTGGCCCTTACAGATCAGAACCGGATCCACCACTACGTGCCGCCATTGTTGCTCGGCCAATGAATCGGCGACCGTGGAAACGGTCTGGGGAGTGCCGAGCATGCCGATCTTCACGACATCCAGGGAATGGGCTGCGGTAGCCGCCTCGATCTGATCGGCGATCACGTCGGCGTCGATGGGAACGAAGCGATGGCCCCAGTCGGCCTTCGGGTCGAACGAGACGATGCACGTGATGGTCCCCACGCCGTAGACGCCGAGCCGTTCGAAGGTCTTGAGGTCGGCTTGGAGGCCGGCGCCGCCCGTGGCTTCGGATCCGGCGATCACGTAGGCGAGTGTCGTCACGATGGGGGCTCCTCCAGAAGTTGGGCGAACCCCCATCATGACAGTGGCGCGGGCCGGGCTGGAGCATCGAGCCCGCAGGCCCGGTCTAGGAACCGGAGTTGCGGCGGCGCGAGAGCAGCAGTGCCCCGCCGACACCCGCCGCGCCGACCAGTGCGACTCCTGCACCGATCGCGAGAACCGGCACTCCGCCGTCGTCGGTACTCGGGGCAGCCGAATTCGACACCGGCGACTCGGACGCCACCAACTCGATGGCCGGGAGCTCGCCGGCGACGATGACATTGCCCTCGGGATCGTCGGTGAAGTAGTCCACCACCTTGAAGGTGCGGGTGGGACCGTCGACGAAGAAGCCGATCAGCCGGGTTCCCGTCGCGCTGACCTCGACGGTCGTGGCGTCGATGGTGGAGACGTCCACGTTCTCCTCCACGGCGTCGCCGACCTCCACCGTGACGGTTTCCTCGGTGCCGTTCTCGGCCAGCGCTTCGTCCGCTGCCTTCGCATCTTCTGCGGCCTGAGCGGCGGCGTCGGCTTCGGCCTTCGCATCCGCAGCTGCCTCAGCGGCGGCGTCGGCTTCCGGGTCTCCCGCGGCCTCGAGCTGTTGGGCGCGCTGCTCTGCCACAGTGGCGGCGACCTGCGTCGTTGCTGCCTTCACGACGGCGGCGAACAGGGTCGATGCCTTCGCGTAGGCGGCCTGGATGGCGGTGGTGACCTTGGCGCTGTCGAGAGTGGCCAATGCGTCTCCGACGGCTCGCAG
>JBASAM010000059.1:0-5893 GCA_049650605.1 Rhodococcus sp. (in: high G+C Gram-positive bacteria)
GGAGCGAGGCGAGCACGGTCGCGGTGGCCCGCGGCCCCGCCATGGATGCGTCGAGTCGCCGCGCCGAACGAGCACGTGCACGCATGTCGTTCCGCACCGCGTCCAACAGCGAGGCCAACCGTAGACCGTGCACCTCCGCCACTCGCCACACCGCGGCCACCCGTGACCACTCCGCACCCTGCCCGCCTGCGTCGACCGCATCGCACATCGACCCGCCCAATTCCGCGCTGGCAGCCACCGAGGCGAAGACGGTGCCCACCGATCCGGAATGATCCTGCGCAGCAACGCGACACGCCGCCGCCGGGTGTGCGCCCACCCGCAGCTCGGCCACCACCGTCTCGATCGCCGAGACCAGCGACGCCGCCTCGTTGCGTGCGCCCAGACGCCGGGACGTTCGGGAGTGGCGCAGTGCCAGGGTGGCGAGAACGATTGCGCACGCACACCCCACGGCTGCACCGAGCATCGGGAACACCGACGCCGACGCCAGCGGGATCCAGAGTCGGGCCGACACGGGACCACCGGACCACCGGCGAGGCCGCCGGATACCGAGACGTGCCCGCGCATCGCGGGCCGGGAGAACCAGCACCGCGCCGGCCAGCAGAAGTGCGCCGACAATCATGCGGAACCCTCCCTACGGCGCAGAAGCGTTTCGAGCGCAGCCGATCCCGGTCCTACTGGATCTGCTCGCGACCACGCGTCGACCACCGTGCACACGCCGCGCTCGTCGCGCCTCAGCACTCCGATGGACGCCAGCACACGGTTGCCGGCGGACGTCCGTGCCGTGTGCAGCACCACCTGAACCGCCGCGGCGAGCTGACTGTGCAGGGCCTCGCGGTCCATCCCACCCAGTGCGGCGAGCGCTTCGAGTCTGGCCGGGACCTCCTCGGGTGAATTGGCATGCACCGTACCGGCACCGCCGTCGTGACCGGTGTTCAGCGCGGTCAGCAAGTCGACCACTTCTGCGCCCCGCACTTCGCCGACGACGATGCGATCGGGCCGCATCCGCAGCGCCTGTCGAACCAGGTCGCGCACCCCCACGTGCCCGACGCCCTCCACGTTGGGTGGGCGAGCAACCAGCTGCACCACGTGCGGGTGCGCCGGGGCCAATTCGGCTGCATCCTCGACGCAGATGATCCGCTCGGTGGCATCGACCTCACCCAGCAGCGCGGCCAAGAGCGTCGTCTTCCCGGTACCAGTACCGCCCACCACCAGAAATGCGAGACGTGCAGATACTATGCGCCGCAACAGCTTGTCCGACCCCGGCGCGAATGCTCCGGTTGCCGCGAGTGCCGACAGACCCTGAGATGCGGGCCGCAGAACACGCAGAGACAAGCACGTGCCGCCTTGCGCGACGGGTGACAGCACGGCGTGCAGGCGGACCCCGAACGAGTCTCGATCTATCCCGGGGAGCCGTCCGTCCACCCACGGTTGCGCGTCGTCGAGTCGGCGACCGGCCGACAGCGCGAGCCGTTGAGCGAGCCGCCGTACCGAGGCCTCGTCTGCGAAGCTCACCCCTGCGCGCCGCAGACCCGACCCGCGATCCACCCACACCTGCTTCGGTCCGGTCACCAGGACGTCGGTCACTCCGGGCTCGCGCAGCAGCGCGTCCAGCACTCCGGCGCCGCGAAACTCGGTGTCCAACAGATGAAGTGCGCCGAGCAGATCGCCATCTCCCAACACTCCGCCGGCTTCGGTGCGCAGTGCGTCGGCAATGACGGCCGGGGTGAGATCGGCGTCGGAGCCGGCCAACCTCTCGCGAACCCGGTCGAGTAAGTCCGACGAGACCCAACCCGTCACGACACACCGCCGGATTCCGACAGCAGAGAAAGCACGCTGGTCGCCGCCTCGGCCAGGGGTGACCGACGCCCCAGCACCAGACCGTGGCCGTCCAGCGCTGCCGCCAGACGACGCTCCGACCGCACCGATGCCAGCAACGGCACGCCGACGATGTCCGCGACATCCGCTGCGGTCAGTCCGCCAGGCGACGGACCCCGAACCACGACCCCCACGTTCGCGCACACCGTGCCCACCGACTCGGCGACGATGCGTGCAGCGGCAGCCGATCGCACCGTCGCAGGTGTCAGCACCACCACCAGGTCCGCCGTTTCCACGACGCTGCGGTGGACGTCGCCCGACACCCGCGGGGTATCGCAGACCACCACCTCGCCTGCCGACCGTCCGGCGACGAACACGGCGGACAGGGCGTGCTGTCCGATCACGTTCACCGCGTGACGACGCGTCGAGAGCACGGCGAGATCGCCTGATCCGGGCAACGCGTGATGCAAAGCTGCGGCGTCGACGTTGCCTCCGTCGATGACCAGTTCCGGCCAGCGCAGACCCGGTACCTCGTCGAGACCTGCCACCAGATCGATTCCGCCGCCGCTGATGTCACCATCGACCAGGATGGAACGGCCGGTTCTCGACGCCACCATCGCGAGAGCGGTCGCGAAGACGGACGCACCACCACCGCCGCATCCGCCCATCACCGCGACCACCACCCCGTCGCCTGACGACTCGCGGGTAGTGGAGCCGAAGATCGACATCAGTCGACCTTCGGCAGCAGGCAACTCCAGCACATGCGCCGTACCCAGCAGAGCCGCAGCACGCCACGCATCGACGTCCGCGGCGCCGTCGGTGACCACCACGACTGCGGGATGCGCCGCATATCGGTGGGCAGCGGCGTCGTGCGCGAACGACGGTGACATCACCAGTATCTCCGCGCTGTTCCACGTCGAGCGATCGGGGAGGGCAGACAGGTGAGTCGAGGCGCGACCCGATGCGGCGGCGACGCGCCGAATGCGGTCGGATAGCGCAGCGTCGGACACCGTCACGACGATGCTCCCAAAAGACGAGGGGATCCCGGAAGGGGAATGGAGGCTCACGGGAACGATGGTGCTGGGGTGAGCGCATCGCCGAAAGACGCCGAGACACGATCTGTGGATGACCGCATACCCGGGGATGAATGGGGACGACCCCCGCCAAGGGGGGAGGAGGCGGGGGTCGTCTGCGTTCAGCCCCGGGGGGTCGGGCTGAACACGCCCGATCCAAGCTCGGGTACTCCCGATCTTACACAGGAAGGCTGGGTTGTTTGCAAGTTCAACTTTCGGTTGGTTTCAGCGCGTCCAAGCAGGTCCGCGCCCTGAAAACCCCGTTCACCCGAGATGTGTCGCAGCCGTTTACGCTGGCAGCGTGACCACCTCCTCGGCGCAGACCGATCCCCTGGCCGGGGGTCGCGTCGCCGCCTTCTTCGACCTCGACAAAACGATCATCGCCAAGTCGTCGACACTGGCGTTCAGTAAGCCGTTCTTCGACGGCGGTCTGATCAATCGGCGGAGCGTGCTCAAGAGCAGCTACGCACAGTTCCTGTTCCTGGTCTCCGGGGCGGATCACGATCAGATGGAACGCATGCGCGTGCACATCGCCAACATGTGCACCGGGTGGGACGTCGATCAGGTGCGCGCCATCGTCGCGGAAACCCTGCACGACATCGTCGACCCGCTGGTGTTCGCCGAAGCCGCCGACCTCATCGCGGACCACAAGCTGCGCGGGCACGACGTGGTCATCGTGTCGGCGTCGGGCGAGGAAGTCGTCGCACCGATTGCCGAGGCGTTGGGCGTCGACCACGACATGGGAACGCGGATGGCCGTCGCGGACGGAAAATACACCGGCGAGTTGTCGTTCTACTGCTACGGCCCCGGCAAGGTGACGGCGATGGAGGAACTCGCCGCACGCGAGGGGTACGACCTCTCGCAGTCCTACGCCTACTCCGATTCGATCACCGATCTGCCGATGCTCGAGGCCGTCGGACACCCCACCGCGGTGAACCCGGACAGGGGCTTGCGCAAGGAGGCGTCGAGCAACGGGTGGCCGATTCTGACGTTCTCCAACCCGGTGTCGTTGCGTGCGCGTTTCCAGACGCCGTCGTCAGGAACGGTGGCCGGAGTGGCCGCCGCATCGCTCGGCGCCCTGGCCGCCGGCGCCGCAACATACACCCTCCTTCGCCGTCGCCGCTGACCCTGCGGATCTGAATCGATTGGATTCGTCAAACCCTTGCTGTGATGCGGATCACGGGGTAGAAATGGTCCTACGGGAAGACGGAAGGCCAAGAGCGGGCCGGAAGAGAAGGATCGCTCTCCCAGCCGGGCTTTCCCCAGCACGATCGAATCGGTACCCACGCGTAGCTCGCCGCTACGATGGCACAAGCGTTGTGGGCCTGCGAAAGTCGAGAGGCAAGGGTGAGAACTCCGCACTGGTTGCGGACACGAGCCCCGGTCACCCGGCTTGTCGCCGAGGCCTCGTGGAGCTTGCTCCACCACAACCCACACTGCACGCTTGGTAACCGACGATCGTGCTGACGGGCGACGACGCCGGGGATGAGATCCCGGCACCGTCGCCCGTTGTCGTGAGGGGGTCTACCTCACAGCGAGTTGTCTGCGATCGTCGTTGCCTCGGCCGCGCCCGCTTCGAATGTGCCGCAGCACAACAACACCCAGCTGCCGACGCCCTGCTCGGTTCCCGCGGCGAAGCCGTCGGCCCCGGAACGATACGCGGCAAGACGCTTCGACCAACTCACTTCCGGAACCCCGAGATTGCGCGTGTCGAAGCCAGTGGACACGCATACCAACCGCGAGGCCGCACGTGCAACGATCCCGTCGGCAGTTCCGAATGCCTGCAGCGACAACAGCTCTCCGTGCACGACGGCAGCGACAACAGGGGCCGGAACCTTCGTTCCACCGGTCACCAAGTCGGCGAGAAAAGCGAGCCGCTCGGCCACAGCGTCGTCGGCACGAGGGCGGCCGAGCTCGTCCTGATCGCTGGCGAGGTCTGCAGCAGCCAAAAGGTGTAGGCGCGCCAAAGCCTGCAGCGGCGCGCGCTGCCACACCCCCACCATGATCGGCAGGCTGTCACCGTCGAGCGCTTGCCCGACGCGCAGCGCGCCCGCCAACAGTGGCGGAGTCGCTTGCCCCTCCTCCGGCATGGCCGTCGACGATCCCTCGATGGCAGCCGACGCGCGGGCCGCCCGCACCGAGGCTTCGGCGGACGTCGCGGCCCACCCTCGTCGATTCGCCTTGTGGCGATGGACCTCGCCGAGCGCGTTGCGTGCACGTTCGGCACCGTCGCGAACACCGGGGAGGTCGAGTAGCGGGCCAAGAGGATCAGTGCTCACCGGGCGAGACTACCGAGAGCGGTGCAAGACTCGAACAATGGAATCGACCTCGGACGCGGCAGCGGACATCGACGCCGCCATCGACGCCGGATACGCAGCTCGGGATCGCGACAACATGACTCCGACCATCGAGTACTTCACCGACCTCCTGGCCGCACACCCCGGCAATGCGGCGGTTCTGTACGAGCTCGCCGGAAGCTACGACACCGCAGGTGAGGAAGCCACCGCCGAGAGCTTGTATCTGCGGGCGTTCGACGCCGGGCTGTCCGGAGAGCGGCGTCGACGTGCACTACTGCAGTACGGCAGCACGCTGCGAAATCTGGGGCGTAATCAAGACTCGCTCGCCGTGTTCGAGAAAGCACGAACCGAATTTCCCGACTCGGATTCGCTCCGGGTCTTCCACGCCATGAGCCTGCACGCGGCGGGCTCCGTCAGTACCGCGCTGGCCGAGTGCCTACTGCTCATCGCGGACCGACTGGGCACCGACGAGATCGCCCGGTACTACGCAGCCATCCGCGGGAACGCCGAATATCTGGCGTCCCTGGAATCGTAGTTTGCTGCAGCCAGCGTTCGAACTGACGTTCGATTTTGTGTCGGTGGGTCGCGCTACCTTGTGGGCAGATCGTCGGGGGGCGGTCGGTAGAACACCTGGGGGGTGAATCGGTGAGCAGCGCAACGGTATCCGTGGATGATCTTGTCGCGGCGAAGATCGACGCCCAGGCTCGG
>JBASAM010000060.1:0-24143 GCA_049650605.1 Rhodococcus sp. (in: high G+C Gram-positive bacteria)
ACAGCGAGGCCGGCGAGCGCGGCGACGGTGCGGGCCGGTGTCACCGGGGCACCGATCGACGGATGAGCGTCAGACCGTCACGCAGCGGCAGGACCACCTGCTCGACGCGGGGATCGGCGGCCACCGCATCGTTGAACGCGGCGATGGCCGCGCCGTTGGTGGAGGTCGGCTCGTCCAGGTAGGGCTCGGCCTGCAGCAAGGTGTTGTCGACGGCAATGATTGCTCCCGGTGCCAACAGCTGCGACCCGAGGAGTGCGTCGAGATAATCGAGGTACCCGCCCTTGTCCGCATCGATGAACACCAGATCGAATGTCCGGCCCGCCTCCGCCAATGTGCGCAAGGTGTCGGACGCCGAGCCGACCATGATCTCGATGCGGTCACCGGCGGCCGACGCGTCGAAACACGAGCGAGCGAAGTCGGCCACGGACTGGTCGAGTTCGCACGCCACCACCTGTCCTCCGGGCGGCAGTTCCTCCGCCATGGCGAGCGCCGAGTATCCGGTGAACATACCGATCTCCAGGACGGTGACGGCTCCGGTCATGCCGACCAGGAACTTGAGGAACTGGCCCTCGACGTGCCCGGACAACATCTCCTGTTCCAACGTGCTGCCGGACCATTCGGCCGACCTGGTACGAGCCGCCAACTGGGCGAGCGCGGCCGACTCCTCCGTCGTGCATCGGTCCAAGTACGGGTCCAGTCCGGCGACGATGTCCCGAACGCGGCGCAGCCGGTCCACGACACCGACACCGAGGTGCGCGGGATCCAGACCGCCGGCCGAGTCGAGTTCCTCGCACAACAGGTGTAGTCCGGCTGCCGCGATGGTGGTCGGTGTCACCGGACGCGGGGCACTGGTCATGCCGGTGTCACTCATCGATCGACGAGCCGACTCCGGCCTCGGGTTGCGGCGCGGTGAACATGTCGACGCCGTCTCCGTCCCGCTCGTGGTTCATGCAGATCTTCTTGTGCAGGGTGAGGGTGTCGGCCAACTCGTCGACCGTGACGTCGTTGAGGAACGTGCAGGTGCCGATGGGGGCGGGCACTGCCGCACGAAGAATTCCGTCACGGGTCTTGAGAATCGAGGACGTGGCGTCGGACAGCAGCTCTGCGGTGAGGTAGCTGCTGTCCAGGGCGAGTCCGATGGCACTCATGACACCCAGCACGCGATCGCGGTCTTCGGTGGAGATGTGGCCGCGCTGCTCGGCCAGAGTGGTCGACAGGGCCATGTCGATGTTGATGGCGTGGCCGTGGAAGAACGGCGCCGGCGGCGTCAGTTCCAACGTGGGGCTCCACGTGTGGCCGAAAGCGATCACCCGGTCGAGATCGATCTCGTGCAGGTTGGGCGCCTCCAGTTCGAGCATCGTGGCGATCGCCTTGTACGTGAGGCGGTCTGCGATCTCGCGCAGTTCCGGGGTGCCGTCGAGGTGTCCGAAACGGGTGGCCAGCAACTCGGCGCCGTGCTGCTCGAGCATCTCGAAGATCTCGAGGTTGCCCACGACCGAGATCTTGATGAGCTCGGCCATCCCGTTGCGCACCTGATCCTCGGGAAGCGTGCCCAGGAAACTGAAGTCCAGCAACACCTTTTCGGACGCGTGGTACGCCCCGAGGCGGTTCTTGTGCTTGCCGTAATTGACAGCCACTTTGATGCTGACGCTGGCGTCGATGAGGCCGATGAGGGTGGTGGGAATTCGGATGTAGGGCGTGTTGCGTCGATAGCTCGCGCACGCGAATCCTGCTACGTCCGTGGTCAATCCGCCACCGACCACCAGAACGGGCTCAGTACGCACCAGGCCGAACTTGTCGAACTCACCGACGATGCGTTCGAAGGTTTCGATCGACTTGGCCGTCTCGCGAATCTGCACGGGAACAATCGTCAGATCGATGTCGTGGTGACGGAAGTAGGTGTCGATGCGGTCTCCGTACAGCGACAGAACGCTGTCGTCGACCACCATGAGGCAGCGGCCGTATGGACGGTAGCTGTCTGCAAGTTCGGTGTTTGCGGTGTCGAACACGCCGTCGACGTAGACGAGGTCGTACTCGATTTTCTCGTAACCCTCGACGTGGAAGGTGCGATCGTCGGCAGTGACTCGTGCCTGAAGGTTGCTCACAACATTTCTCCTGGATGAAAGCTGTCCGCGAACGGTGGGTTCGGCAGATCCAAATTCGGGGGATCCAAATTCGGGGGATCGAAAGAGTGCAGAAGTTCGGCTCAGGATCGAGCCGTCGCCAAGGATTCGAGACGAGCGGGGTCCAGGGATTCGACGGTCTCGGTGGCGGCGGAGAAATCGCCGGAGGAGGTGTTCTCGTTGGGGAACGCGACGCAGGCGATATCGGCGGCGACGGCGGCAGCGACGCCGCCCTCGTTGTCTTCGATGGCGACGCAGGACTGCGCGCTCTCGCCCAGACGATCGAGTGCGAACGCGTACGAGGCCGGGTCGGGCTTGCCTTCGGAGACGTCCTCGCCGTCGACGAGCACGTCGAACACCTCGGCCGACACCTTCGGCGACAGCGCCGCGAGAATGGCGGTGACATTTTCCTTCGACGTGGTGGTGACGAAGCCGAGTTTGGTGTCGTTCTTCTTCGCCGCCTCGATGGTCGCGACCACACCTGGGCGGGGGCTGATCCCCGAGGACGCGATCAGGGCACGGAAGATCTCCGACTTGGTGGCATGGACGGCTGCCGCGTCGACGTCGGCTCCGCGGTCGGCGGCGTACCCCTCGATACGCTGTGCTCCACCGTTGGAACCGAGCATGGAGACGTAGTCCTCGCGGGACCAGTTCCAGTCCAGGCCGTGGGTGGAGAAGGCTTCGTTGAACGCGCGGCGCTGGAGCTCCGAGGTGTCGGCGAGTGTGCTGATCGAGCCGAAGAGGATGGCAGACATCGATGTCCTTCTCAGTGAGTGGGGATGGTGAAAATCCAGTTGTAGAACCTGACGCAGTTCCATTTGCACGGTAGTGAACGCGTCGTTCAATAGGTCTGTACCCAAAATTCGCGTAACTTCACTCCCCGAGTGAGGAGGTGGTGTACCCGATGAGTAACGACACGACCAGTAGTACCCCGCCCGGCACCGAGGGAACCGAGGGAACCGAGGATGCGCGTGTCTCGCGAACCCGGTCGGATGTCTCCCGCGCCGCACTCGACGTCCTCACCGGTGAAGGCTGGGAGGCCGTGACGCACGCCCATGTGGCCCGCATCGCCGGTTATTCCAAGACCACCCTGTACACGCACTGGCCCTCGCGCTTCGATCTGCTGGCGATGGCACTCGATTGCCTCGGACCGATGCCCCATCACGAGTCGGTCGGGGACCTACACACGGATCTGGTGGGGGAGCTGCGCGTCTTCCGCGACTCGGTGGCAGACATGCGCCTCGATCGTGTCCTCATGGCGATGGCGCAGTGGGGCGCGAGTGTCGACGAAATCGGACGAATGCGGCAGCGCATCGTCGAGGACGGCGAACAGCACATGCGCCGAATGCTGGGGAACATCGCGCGCGGGCCGGCCCTGGAAGCAGCGGTGACCATGTTGTCCGGCGTGGTGGTGTGCCCGTCGCTGATGTACGGCACTCTTCCCGACGACGCGACCATCGACGCTGCCGTCGACATCGTCCTGCGGGGAACCGAACGGCGGTAAGCCTTCCCGACGCCAGGTCTTACCGGCGGTCGATGACGCCGACGATCGCGACCAGGAAGCGGGCCGTGGACTGGGCGATCTCGGATCGGCCGGCGACGTATCCGTCGAGGTGCCATGTCATCGCCGAATGACTCATGCCGCCGACGGCAGCGGTTGCCAGGTGCTCGGTCGCGCTGTCCACGACGACGTCGGGCGACCGCGTCACCAGCAGCTCGATGATCAGATCCCGAAACCCTCGCATGGCATCGACGTAGACGCCGTCCACCCGAGGGCTCACCCCGAGAACTTCCAACCACACCACGCGAGCCAGCAACGGGTCTTCCACGGCGCGGAAGAAGCCGTCGACCCCTTCCGAGAGAAAGTCGAACAGCTTTGTTTCGCCCGAAAGATCGTCCAGGGCGGACATCACGGCAGCAGTCAACGTGTCGATGCACTCGAGGTAGACGGCGACCAATAGGTCCTCGAGCGTGGGAAAAAGTTCGTAGAAATAGCGATCCGCGACGTGCGCGTCCCTGCAGATGCCGCGGACCGTGGACGCGCGGAAGCCCACCGATCCGAAAGTGTGGCGTCCGGCGTCGAGCAGTTGGCGTCGCCGGCGCGCCGTACGTTGGTGCGCGCTTTCTCCTCCGTACGAGCGCGGCCCGCTCACGCGCTCGATTTCAGGCCCTGCTCGGGGCCTTGGTCTGCTACGACGCAGTGGCCGCCCGCACGTTTCGCGCGGTACATCGCCGCGTCTCCTCGGTCCACCAGGGACGCCAGAGCCGGCCCGGCCCGGTCCGCGTCTCCCAGCAGCTCTGCGGTCGGCATCGTGGCCAGTCCGACGCTGGCTGTGACCACGGGCAGAGACGTAATGTACGTCGTGCCCTCGTCGGGAAGGTGAGCCGACGCCACCGCATCGCGCACGGCGCGAGCGCAGTCGTGTGCGGCGTCGGCGTCGGCGAACATGTCGAAGACGAGGAACTCTTCGCCGCCGTGTCGTGCGATCACTGCCGTGTGGTTGGACACGGCGGTGATACTACGACCCACACGAATCAGAACCTCGTCGCCGACGTTGTGTCCCAATTCGTCGTTGACCGCCTTGAACTTGTCCAGGTCGAGGACGATCACGGCGGCCAGCGGGGGAAGAGTTCGGGACGGCGCGTCGTCGATCAGGAGAAGTAACCGCCTCTCGAGCCCTCGACGGTTGGACAGACCCGTCAGCGGGTCGGTGATAGACATGTCCGCGTCGACTCGGATGAGGTGAACCCCCAGCTCGATCAACACCGGGACCGCCGCGCCGACGACGAACAGCATGATCGATTTCGCTGCCGCGATGGCCAGATCGAATTGTGGGTCCATAGCCACCCGACCGGCCAGGATCGCGATGGAGACGCAGCACCACACGACGTGCGCGTACAACACTCGCGGTCCGAGCAGGAACGTTGCGTATGTTCCGAGCAGCACCAACAGCCCGGCCCCGCTGAGACCGGCGAGCGAGTTGGAATCGAGGAAGCACACCACCGTGATGGCGATGTCCGCGAACACCAGGAACGCAATCGACTCGCGGAAGGATGGCCACCGCGACACATTCCACCGCACGGTCCACCCGATACCGCCGGCGATGCAGATGACCACGACGACTCGGTCGATGATGCCCTGAGCGCCGGACGGAGAACCGAGAGACAGAATGGCGACGGTGGTGACGACGAGCGTCAAAGACGAAATGAAAGCGCGAACCAGGCGGGACAACCCGCGCGCTTCGATGAACATCCGCAGTGCCTGCGTGTCTCGACCCGCGTTCCAGGACTCGCGAAAGAGCGAGACCACCGTGATCGGACCCGAACGCATGAGTGGGAAGTTTACCGGCTGAACTACCTCATACTGTGCGATCCCACCAGAAATCGGTGTCAAACCCGTCGAGTATCCGAGCTTGGGGTGCGGCCTTCGAGCTTCTCGACGAGCCGACGTGTGGTTCGATCTCGCTCGAGTATCAGATCCGACACCGGGTTGAGTACACCTCGCAACGCGAAGTAGGTACGCCATCGACCGGGTATTTGGACCCGGGCGGCGCGAGCCTCGATGCCGGCGACGGCGCCGGCGGCCAGGACGGAGGCCTCGATCGGAGTTCGCAGTGGGCCCGGGAACGCGCGAGCGACCAGTCGTGTGGCCAGATCGTCGGCGCCGAAAGCGACGTCCGCGATGGGGGTGCTCACCCACCCGGGGTAGAGAACACCGGCTGTGGCGCCGGTGTGCGCGAGTTCCGCCCGTAGCGCTCGGCCGATCTGCTCGACGGCAGCCTTCGAAGCGGCGTACGGCGCGTTCGCCAGTCCGTTCAGATAGCCGTAGGTGGACGACGTGATCAGAATGTGTCCGCGCGACTCGACCACGTCAGGGAGTGTCGCTCGCACGGTGTTCCACACCCCCTGCAGGTTCACCGCAATGACCTTTTCGAAGATTCCATCGGGGACCGTGGCCACGGTGTACGCGGTGTTGCCGCTCGAGATGCCCGCATTGGCGTGCACGATGTCGATTCGGCCGAAACGCTCCCGCACGTCTCGCGCCATCTCGGCGACCTGATCGCGATCGGTCACGTCGACGCGCAGTGCGGTGGCGTGTGCACCGATCTGCTCCGCCACGGCGTCGACTGCGGGGGAGACGTCGGCCAGTACCACCGTCGCGCCCCGGCGACCGAGTTCGGCCGCAACCGCGGACCCGATGCCTCCGCCGGCGCCCGTGACGACGGCCACCGTGCCCGCGGAGATCCGGAGCCGCCCTGGTCGTGAGCTACGTCGAGCGATCATGAGGTCGTACTCCTTTCCAAGAGTTCCCGCTCCTGGCTCGTCGCCCCGAGAACGTGGTGCTCGGGGCGAAAAGACTTGGCGAGACGCCGGTAGGTGAAGCTGAAACCGGGAAACATTGCGATGACGCGACCCGATTTCGACTTGTACCAGCTGGTGCACCCACCGTTCTTCCACACCGTCCGATCCATCTCACGGTGAATCATGTCCGTGTATTCGTCCTCCGCGTCGGCAGTGACCTCGATCGATCGTGCGGAGGCGCCGAGCGTGTGCTCGATGGCCTGCATCACGTAGTTCATCTGGGCTTCGATGACGAAAATTGCCGACGTGTGTCCGATGCCTGTGTTGGGTCCGGTCACGATGAACAGGTTCGGAAACGCCGGCACGGTGGTGCCCAGGTAGGCCCTCGGGTAGTCGTCCCAGACATCACCGAGCTTCACGCCGTTCCGTCCGACGACGGGATAGGGGATCACGCCGTCGGTGGCGTCGTATCCGGTGGAGAACACGATCAGGTCCAGGTCGACCTCCTCACCGGTGGTGGTCGTGATGCCCGTCGGTGTGATGGCTGCTATTCCGTCGTGCTTGTCGTGCAGCACGGTGTTGGGCGCTGCGATCGCGGGATACAGGGTGTTGGACAAGATGATGCGTTTGCACCCGATCGTGTAGTCGGGCGTGAGCTTCGCGCGGAGTTCTGGGTCTGCGATCTGGTTTTTCAGCAGCGTGCGCGCATGACGCTCGGCGAACAGCCACAGCCCTCGTCGCGAGTACTTGAACCCGATGATGCGGGTCTCGAGCTTCCAGTAGATGGCCGCTCGCACGGCTCGCTGCACGAGACGTGACCGCATCGCGCGACGCTGCCAGGGCCGGAAGCGACGATCGGGACGCGGCATGACCCAGTGCGGTGAGCGCTGGAAGACATGCAGACTATCGACGTCCGGTTGAATAGCCGGGATGATCTGCGCTGCGCTGGCGCCGCTGCCGATGATCGCCACGCGCTTGCCGGAGTGGTCGTAGTCGCCGTGCCAGTCGTTGGTGTGAAACTGCGTGCCCTCGAAGGTCTCCCGGCCCGGGAACGGCGGTGTGACCGGGGTGCTCAGCGGGCCGGTCGCGTTGACCACGAACCGGGCGCGGTACTCGCCCTTCGTGGTCGAGACGACCCATGTGTCGTCGATCCACTCGATGCGTTCGACGGTGGCACCGAGCACCGTGCGTTCGCCCAGGCCGTGCTTGGCGATGACGTGGTGGGTGTAGCGCTCGAGCTCGTCCTGTTCGGCGAACATTTGTGACCAGTCGTACGGCTCGGAGGCGATCGAGTACAGCGGACTCTGCACGTCGACGGCAGCGCCGGGGTAGGAGTTCTGGCTCCAGGTGCCGCCGAAGAAGTCGCGCCGTTCGAGGATGACGACATCGTCGATGCCGCGCCGGAGAAGGTCGATGGCCGCGCATTGTCCGCCGAAGCCGCTGCCGATGATGACGACCGTGAAGCTGGGCATTGTGCTCCCGAACTCGTGAAGTGATGACAGTGCACATCACATCACAGAGTCGGGAACCGTACCTTCGGAACCGCGAGAGATCAGCCCCAGCGATTCCAGATCGCGCACGTACTTGATCACCAACGGCTTGGTCAGGTGCGGAATCTCCCCGAAGTTGGCTAACTCGAAGTTGCCCAGACCGAAGTTGCCCAGACCGGATGCCTGGACTGCTGCGCGAAACACTTCGGCCGGTAGTGCCGCCCCGGCGATCGGTATTTCCGGGCGGCGGTAAGCGTGCACCAGCGGGAGGACCGAGTGCGAGCGCTGCGTCGCAGGTAGATCGCCCAAGGCGTCGGAGAACCGACGGAACCACTCGTCGTAATCGTTGATTCGGCGAATCGGCTTGCCCGATTCGATGATCCAGTCGATCACCGTGTCCAGCGAGATGCCGTCGTCGTGCGGGTTGAGGAGGTCGTACGTGCGATAACCCTCGGTGGGAGTCCCGCCCAGTTCCGCGATCGCCCCGGCGGTGAAATCGGCGGGTAGGCCGTCGTAGTGCGCCCGCGGCCGACCGGCGTTGTCGGTGCCGGCGCCGGTGTCGTCGCGGTAGAACGACTCCGGCGCGATGCCCGTGGCGATCACGGACAGGATCGTGCGGGTGAAGATGTCGGGGACGTTCAGCTGCCCGGTCCACCGCGGATGAGCGAGGATCATGTCGGATCGGAACACCGTGACGGGCAGGGCGTACCGGTCGAACGCGTTCCGCAACAGCACCTCTCCCGCCCACTTCGAGGTGCCGTACCCGTTGGCATAGGAGTCGTCGATCGGGCGCACTGGACTTATGTCCCGGATGTCGCCGTCTTCGACGAAGTCGCGAACACCCGCCGCGACGGCAACGGTGGACAGGTAGGTCACCGGTTTGACGTGGTGGGTCAGGGCCAAGCGGATCACCTCGGCGGTGCCCGCGACGTTGGGGCCGAAGAGTTGCTCGTAGGGCAATGCGTGGTTGACCAGCGCGGCGGGATGAATTACCCGATCGACCCGTTCGGTCAGCGATATCCACTCGTCGTGAGCGAGTCCGAACGTCGGTTCCGCGACGTCGCCGGCCACCACGTCGAGCGTCGACTCCGCCAGTGCCGCGTAGTGCGCCACCAGCTCGGCGTCGCCGCTGTCGAACGCGGAATCCAGGCGTGCGCGGGCGTCGCCCGCGTTGCGTCCACGGACGAGACAGACGACGGTTCCGCCGACGGCAGCCATTCGCTCCATCCATTCCAGGCAGAGGAAACGACCGAGGTAACCGTTGGCGCCGGTGAGGAACACCGTTCGGACGTCCTTGCGTATCGGCCCCGGGGCGGCCGCGTCGGTCAGGTCGGCGCCGAGGAAGGTGTCGAGCCGAAGATCCTCGGCGCGGGCCTCGCGGGCGCCGCGACCGTGAACCGAGGCGAAGGTCACGGCCTCGTCCGTCTCCGCGAGGTTCTTGGTGATGAAGGCGGCAACCGACGACAGGTTCGACGCAGGCGAGATGACTATGGACACCGGAACGTCGATGTCGAAGACGTCGTGCAGAACTGTGCTGAACGTCAATGCCGACAACGAATCACCGCCCAGGTCGGTGAACCGGCTGTCGGAAGAGATGTCTGTGCCACTGCAGCCCAGCAGTGCTGCGGCCGCCTCGATCACCGTCTCTTGGACGGGGGCGTCGCTCCCGCGTCGACGCAGTTCGGACAGGGTCGCGGCCTGCCCGTCGTCGATGTCGCGATAGCGCGCCTCGAGCTGATCGCCGTAGCGCGCCGACAGTGCGGGCCGCAGTTGCTTGTTGGCACCGGAGAGAAGGCCGTTGGCCACCGTGAAAGGCTCGTCGGTCAGGACGACGTCGCGGGGGATCTCGAAGGATTCGAGTTCCTCCTCGCGTGCCACTCGCTGCAGTGACGTCAGTACATCGTGAGCATCGGCGCCCGACGCGGGGACGACGACGGCCAGCAGGTACGCCCGCTCACCGCTGCCGTGCACGAAGATCTGATCCACCGCGTCGGCGGAGGCGTAGATCGACTCGAGCCTCGACAGCGCGACGAACTCACCCTGCGCGAGCTTGAGGACGTTTTTCCGACGGTCGACGTAGACGAGGTGATCCGGCGCCGTTTCCGCGACCACGTCGCCGGTGCGGTAGAAGCCGTCGGCACTGAGCATGTCTGCCGTGACGTCGGGACGCTTGTAGTAGCCGGGAATCAGAGATGTGGTCTGGAGCAGCAGCTCACCGCGCGGATACGGGCGGTCGGACGCGAGGTAGCCGAGTTCGGGAACGTCGTCCAGTCGATAATCGGTGACCGGCGGTCGTTGGACCACACCGTCGAACAGCACCATGCCGGCCTCGGTGGATCCGTAATTGTTCTGCACGTCGACATCGAGCAGTTCGGACATGAACTCCACCATCTCGGGCGATGTCGGCGCCGTCCCGACCATCGCGGTGAGGATGCGTCCGCCGAGCGTGGTCTCGCGCATGTCGGACAACACGTCGGTTCGCACATCGTCGGTTCGCACATCGTCGGTTTGCACATCGTCGGTTTGCACATCGTCGGGATCTCGGCCGGTGCGGTGCACTTGCTGGTCGATGCGTCCCAGTGCGGTCTGTCGCATCAGGTCGCACACCCTGGGGACCAACATCGCCAACGTCGGTCGTGTCAGCGAGAAGTCGTCGACGAGAGTGGACAGATCGCTGGACCCCGCGAAGTGCACCGTGCCCCCGGACGCCAGCGTCGTGAACACCAACGCACGACCGGCCAAGTGGCTCATGGGCAGGTAGTCGAGCGTGATGATGGGGAGTGATTCGGAGGCGTCAGGGCTCCCGTGACCGGACCAGAGGCCCGCACCCCACAGGCGTGCGACGATCCGCTCGGTGTGGATTGCGCCCTTGGGAGTGCCGGTGCTTCCGGAGGTGTAGACGAGGGTGGCGATACGGTCCGGGTCGATGGACTGCGCCTGCTCGATCTCGGTCATCGAGGAACCCCGCACGAGAGCGTCGGACAGCGTTTCGACGGTAACCGGGTGATCGGCAAGCGCCTGCCGTGCCAGCCCCAGGCGGTCGCCGTCGTCGTCTACTCGATCATCGTGGTTCATGACCACGAGATGCCGCACGCTGGGCGTTGCCAGCACGATGTCGGCTGCCGCGGTCAGCTGTTCGCTGTCGACGATCAACGCGACCGGTGCTACCTCGGCGGTGATATCGGCCAGCCGTCCGCGTGCGGCGCCCGCCTGGAGCGGAACGGCTACCGCCCCGTTGCGCACGATGGCCAATTCCGCCACCACGTAGTCGGTACTGGCGAAACCCAGCGTGGCGACGAAGGAATCCGGTGCGACGGAGCGACTCAGTGCCGTGGCCAGTGCCCGTGCATCGGACCACAACTGCTGGTACGTCACCGTTTCGGTGCGGGGGAGGAGAGTGCGCGTGCTGCGTCCGTCTCCATCGCGCGTCACCTCGTAGGCGCGCCGCCCCAGCGCAGGACGCTGGGCGTATCGGCACATCACTTCGTCCACCAGGCGGCCGAGATCGGGGCCGAGTTCGCTCAGGGCTGCGGACACCTGTGCATCGGGTGCGGCGTCACGGAACTGTGAGTCGCTCGCGGACAGCGCTGCCGCTCGGGCAGTGACTCTGGTGTGCCGATCGCTGTCCTGAGTAATGGTGCTGGTCATGTCGCTGCGCCTCTCGTCGGAGTATATCGTTACCCGAAGTAAGTATATGCGTCGATGGGATCACCCAAACGTGACGTGCGACATACGGCTCCCGAAAAGTCCCTTCCGACTTGATGATCCGACTTGTCCGATGGCGGGCAGGCGTCAGGGCGCGGAGCAAGTGAGCCCCGTCACATCCGCGATCGAAAGTTGACGTAGCTAAGTTGCCGGCCCCAGAGTTAAGTCAACTGTTTTAATCATCCGACGATGGAGCCCGCCGATGTCGACGTCCCCACCCCTCCCTGACAAGTCGGAGTCCGCGCCAACCGGCCGTATCGTGGCGGTTCTCGCGTTCGGCGGCATCACCGTCGCGCTGATGCAGACTCTGATCATCCCGTTGGTGCCACAACTGCCGAGGCTCGTCGACGCCAGCGCGGCGAACACCGCGTGGGCGATCACGGCAACGTTGCTGGCCGGCGCGGTCGCCGTACCGGTGACGGGCCGACTCGGCGACATGTTCGGAAAGCGCCGCATGCTTCTGATCAGCGTGGCGCTGCTCGTCCTCGGTTCGGTGGTGGGCGCGCTGGCGGGCAGCCTGGCGCCGCTGGTCGTCGGTCGAGCGCTGCAAGGCCTCTCGGCAGGCGTGATTCCTCTGGGAATCAGCATCATGCGCGACGTCCTTCCGCGTCACAAGCTTGCCGGGGCAATCGCGCTGATGAGTGCCTCCCTCGGAGTGGGCGGGGCACTGGGACTTCCGACGGCCGCCGTCATCGCCGAATTCGCAGACTGGCACTTTCTGTTCTGGGCTGCAGCTGCGCTGGGTCTCGCCGTCGCCGCGCTGGTGATCACCGTCGTTCCGGAATCCGAGGTGCGCACCGGGGGAGCGTTCGATTTCGGCGGAGCGATCACGTTGTCGGCCGCCCTGGTCTCACTCCTGCTCGCGATCTCCAAGGGCTCGGACTGGGGATGGAGCAGTGCGACCACCCTCGGCATGCTGGGTCTGGCCGTGGTGGCTTTCGCCGCTTGGATCATCTGGGAGTTGCGCTGCCCTCAGCCGTTGGTCGACCTCCGGGTCTCGACGCGTCGACAGGTGCTCTTCACCAACGCCGCCTCGATCATGCTCGGATTCGCGATGTTCGCGATGAGCCTGGTGCTACCGCAGATCTTGCAACTCCCCACCGAAACGGGTGTGGGACTGGGCAAGTCGATTCTGGTCGCAGGTCTGGTGATGGCACCATCCGGATTGATCATGATGGCCGTCGCACCCCTGTCCTCGGCGATCACCACCACGCGCGGCCCCAAGATCACGCTCACGGCGGGCGCCGCCGTCGTCGCGCTGGGGTACCTCGCGGGCATCGTGATGATGAGTGCGGTGTGGCAATTGATCGTGGTCTCGCTGATCGTCGGCGCGGGAATCGGTCTCGCGTACGGGGCGATGCCCGCCTTGATCATGGCAGCGGTGCCTGCCAGCGAGACCGCTGCCGCGAACAGCTTCAACACCCTGATGCGATCGCTCGGCACGTCGTCCGCCAGTGCAGTGGCCGGCGTCGTGCTGGCGTCGATGAGCATGACGGTCGGGCCGGTGTCGGTTCCCACCGAGAATGCGTTCCGAGTGACGATGGCCGTCGCCGCCGGAGCCGCAGTGCTGGCGATCGTGTTCACCTTGTTCCTTCCGAAATTCGTCGCCGCCGGTTCAGCCGATCCGATCGCCTTCGACGCACCGGAGTTCGCCGAACGTCGGGTGCAGTCGGTCGAATGACCTCGACATCCCGATCCGTGGCCACCCGCGAGGCGATCGTCGTCGCTGCAGAACGCCTCTATGCCGAAAAAGGTGTGATGGCGGTGTCGAATCGACAAGTCGGTGATGCGGCGGGACAGGCGAACTCTGCCGTCGTGGGCTACCACTTCGGCACCAAGGACGATTTGGTGCGCGCAATCGTGGTTCGACGAACTCGGGCCGTCGAAAGTATTCGTCGCCGATACGTCGAGGCTGTCGACGACCCGGCGGACTTGCGGCAGTGGGTCTCTGCCCTCGTCCAGCCGTCGACCGATTACGTCGCGGCTCTCGGCGCTCCGACCTGGTACGCGCGTTTTGCTTCACAGGTCACCGCAGATCCGCACCTGCGGGCGTTGCTCGTGGACGAGGCGCTCGCATCGGGCGCCCTTCGGCAGACCGTCACAGCGATCACAGCGTGCCTCCCCGACATGCCCGACGACGTCCGTCGGGCGAGGGGAGCGATGGCGCGCACCCTGCTGACTCACCTCATGGCCGAGAAGGAGGCCGACATCGCATCGAACCCGGTCGACGGGGTGCGCTCGTGGCAGGTGTGCGGAACCGATCTGGTCGACGCCATCGTCGGAATCTGGCGCGCCGACGTGAGTCGGTGACCACGGGTGACTTCTCACGAACACTTCCCGTGACGCCGAGTACCTGATAACGTTTGTCACAGTTAGTCAGGACATGCATCCGCCCACGGAAGGACGACGCAATGACCAGCACCCTCGACTCGGACGTCTCGATCTCGAACCCGGAGAATCGGACAGCCGAGGACGTGTCGGCTCGATTGCTCGATTCCGTAGCCGCGCTGTCCTACGACCCCATGACCGAGGTGGACTGGGCAGCCGAACTCGACCCGCAGATGTTCGGACTCAACCCGGAGTGGAGCACGCTGTACGGCACAGATCTCTGGAAGGAGATGACGCCCGAGCAGCGCGTCACCCTGACCAGACATGAGGTGTGCTCGATCATGAGCACCGGTATCTGGTTCGAGATGATTCTTCAGCAAATGGTGCTGCGTGATCAGTACTGCGGTGCCTACGCCTCGTCCGATTTTCAGTTCGCACTCACCGAAATCGCCGACGAGTGCCGCCATTCTCTGATGTTCGCTCGCGCATGCGAGAAGATGGGGATCAAGGCATACAAGCCGCGCCGACTCAGCATCGAACTCGGGCGTGGATTCAAGTCCATTGCATTCTCCGAGGCTGCCTACGGCGGAATTCTCGTCGCCGAGGAGGTCCTCGACGTCATGCAGCGTGACTGGATGCGAGGAGAGAACGTGTTGCCGCTGGTGCGTACCACCAGCAAGATCCATGTCGTGGAGGAGTCGCGCCACATGACGTTCGCCCGTCAGCAGATGCGCGAACACATGAACGGTATCTCGACTGCGCGCCGCAAGTCTGCCGCGCTGCTGATCTCGATCGCCGCCCGCGTCATCGTCTCCAACATGGTCAACAAGGACGTCTACGCGGCCGCCGGCCTGGACACCGACAGGGCCGTACGCGAGGCCAAGAACAACACCCACCACCACGTCATGATGCGGACGAGCAGCCAGCATCTGATGGCGTTTCTCAGCGACTGCGGATTGCTGACGAAGCCTGCAGCGGCTGTGTACCGCACCATTCATATGGTGTGATCGGTCATGGCTTTCGCGATCACCCAAAATTGCTGCAACGACGCATCCTGCCTGTCGGTGTGCCCGGTCAACTGCATCCACCCGACTCCGGACGAGCCGGATTTCGGTAAGACCGACCTTTTGTACATCGACCCCAGGTCCTGCATCGACTGCGGTGCCTGCGCTGATGCGTGCCCGGTCGATGCGATCACCAGAGTCTCCCGGCTCTCTCCCGAGCAACAGGTGTACGCGGAACTCAACGCCGACTATTACCGCGACCGTCCGGTCGACATGGAATGGAGCGCGCCGGTTTTTCCGCCTGCGGACATCGGCAACGTTCGGTTGCGCCGTGTCGCCATAGTCGGAACGGGACCCGCAGCGTGCTACACCGCTACCGCGTTGCTGCGCCAGACGGAAGCCTCGATCACGTTCTTCGACCGGCTGCCTGTCGCGGGCGGGCTGGCTCGATACGGCGTGGCCCCCGATCACCAGGGGACCCGCCGAATCGGTGAGCACTTCCGCTCGCTGTTCACGCACTCGCGAGTGACCATGCGACTCGGCGTCGAGGTGGGCGCGGATATCACTGCCGAGCGACTGTCCACCCAGTTCGACGCCGTCGTCTATGCCGTTGGTGCAGACCAGGACAAGGTGCTGCCTCTCGAGGCATCCGGCGGCGCCGCCGCGGTGAGCGCCCGCCGACTGGTCGGGTGGTATACCGGCCATCCCGACATTCCTGCCGACGAATTCGACCTCTCCGGCGTCGAACGTGTCGTCGTGATCGGAAACGGCAACGTGGCGTTGGATGCCGCGCGCATTCTGACCGCGGACGTCGATCACCTGGTGGGCACCGAAATCTCCGTCCATGCGCTCGAGGCTCTACGGGCCAGCGCAATTCGCGAGGTGACCGTACTCGCGCGGAGGGGACCCGAGTTCGCAGCATTCACACGGTCGGAGTGTCAGGCGCTGGTGTCGCGCACGTCGGTACCGGTGTACATCCGCGGCAGCGACGACCTTGAGTCCGTGCTGCGTGAACTTCCGCTGTCCGCCTCCGCGTCACCCCTCGCCGGAGCACCTGCAGCCGACGATGCACCCACAGCCGACGATGTCGCGAATGGCGGCAGGCGCATCGTGTTCGCGTTCGGCCAGTCGCCTGTCGCCGTCCGACACACCGGCGATACGCGGGGACTCGACGTTCGTGACGACACCGGTGTGCGCACCGTGCAGGCGGATCTCGTCCTGCAGGCGACGGGATACCGCGGATCCGCGCTCCCTGGTCTTCCCTTCGACGACGAGAGCGGCACGGTGGCCAACGTCGACGGTCGGGTCGTGGACGCGGACGGTGAGCACGTCGGCGGAACGTACGTCGTGGGATGGGCCAAGCGGGGTGCTCGCGGCGGGATCGGCGACAACAAGGCGGACGCGGAGCACACGGTGGATCTCGTCATCGCTGATGCACTGGCATCCGCATCCGCCGCCGAGGGTCGGTCGAGGCGGCGCACCTGGCTTCCTCGCGTGCGTTGAGTCAACTCTCCGCGTGAGACAGGGCCGCCGGTATGTGTGCATTCTCCTGACACCCGATCGCTTTCACTGCGGTTGATGCAATGAACCGATGGCTCTTTCCGTAAATACCTACGGGTAATCCTCGAATGAGCTTCCCCACGGGGCTCGCGAAAACGGGCACATCACGCATTTCCACCGGACACATCACCTCCGGCGCAACACGATGCCATTTTTGTCGTGCAAAGCAGGACAATCGGATAACGAATCACCATGAGGTGAATTCTTGGTTCGGTTGTCGTCTCGCCGTGCGGCGATCCGACAGCTCTCGTCGAGAGGTGTCTCCATGTCTCCAGCTGTCATGTCCCCGACCGTCATGCCCCAGACCGTGCGCGCTGGCCGGTCCCTGCTTCTCCCTGGAAACGATGCTCGCCTCGCGGATCGCGACAGCGGCACGGTGCTGATGATGAGCACTCCCTCCGACAATCGCCGGCTATGGAACGAGTACCTCCAGTGCGCGGCGAAGTCCTACGAACGGCATGGCGTCGGCGTGGCGCTGGACTTCGATCGAATCGAGGACGGCGCGGACACCGCAGTGTTCTACGCGGCGGTCGATCGCAGCGGAGCCGTCGTCGCCGGCGTGCGGGGACAGGGCCCATACCTGTCGGCAGACCAGTCGCACGCGTTGGTGGAGTGGGAAGGCAACGCCGCGAGATACGAGGTGGCAGAGCTGATCGACGAACGCCTCGGGGACGGTGTAGTCGAAATGAAGACCGCGTTCGTCTCCACCGAGGCGCCCCATCCGGGGGCTCTGTCTGCGTTGCTGTCCAGAACAGCGCTGCCGACCATGGTGTTCACCGGAGCTCGGTACGTGATGGCCACGGCAGCTGATCACGTGCTGCGGCGATGGGAGTCCGGCGGTGGCCGGGTGGCCGAACACATCGCGCCCGCTGCCTATCCGGACGAGCGGTATCGCACCCGCATGATGTGGTGGGACCGCAGATCGCTGGCCGACAACGTCACCGACGACGTCTGGTCGAAAATCGCGCAGGAGACGGCAACGCTCACAGGGCTCGGACTACCCATGGCTGCGTGAGTGAGGTATCGAACAGGCACGGCCGGCCCCGCGGTCCGAGTAGGTTCGGACAGGGACCGACCGATTCCGCTGAAGAGTTTGCGAGGGACACCATGACGACTACCGCCGCACGGCCCACCAGCACCGCGTCTGCAGCACCGGTGCGCCCGCTCGACCTGTTCGCGGCCGAGTCACTGTTGGACACGGACGAGCGGGACATCGCCGCGACCGTCCGGTCCTTCGTGGACAAACGGCTCAAGCCCGAAATAGGGGACTGGTTCGAGGCGGGAACGTTGCCGCGCGAATTGGCGAAGGAATTCGGCAGCCTCGGATTGATGGGAATGCACCTCGAGGGGTACGGCTGCGCCGGTACCAACGCGGTGAGTTACGGCTTGGCGTGCATGGAACTCGAGGCGGGAGACAGCGGCTTTCGCAGCTTCGTCTCGGTACAGGGCTCGCTGTCGATGTTCTCCATTCACCGGTACGGCTCGGAGGAGCAGAAGCAGGAATGGTTGCCTCGACTGGCTGCCGGTGAGGCCATCGGATGCTTCGGCCTGACCGAGGCAGATTTCGGATCGAACCCGTCCGGGATGCGTACCCGGGCACGGCGCGACGGGGACGACTGGATCCTGTCGGGCTCGAAAATGTGGATCACCAACGGCACCCTCGCGGACGTCGCGACCGTGTGGGCTCGCACCGACGAAGGCTTCCGAGGATTCCTCGTCCCTACCGACACCCCGGGATTCTCGGCGCACGCCGTCGGCAAAAAACTGTCGCTGCGGGCGTCCGTGACGGCGGAACTGGCATTCGACGACATCCGGCTGCCGTCGTCGGCAATGTTGCCGGGTGCAACCAGTTTGGGCGCGCCGCTGTCCTGCCTCAACGAGGCCCGGTTCGGCATCGTGTTCGGTGCGCTGGGAGCCGCGAGGGACAGCCTCGAAACCGCTATCGAGTACGCCGGATCACGCGAAGTATTCGACAGGCCGCTGTCGAGTTTCCAACTTACGCAGCAAAAATTGGCCGACATGACGCTGGAGCTGGGCAAAGGGTTTTTGCTGGCCGTGCACCTCGGACGAATCAAGGACCGCGGCGAAATCACTCCCGATCAGGTGAGCCTGGGGAAGTTGAACAACGTCCGCGAAGCAATCGCGATCGCCCGTGAATGCCGAACTATTCTCGGGGGCAGCGGAATCACGTTGGAGTACTCCCCGCTGCGGCACGCGAACAACTTGGAATCGGTGTTGACCTACGAGGGGACCAGCGAGATGCACATGCTGTCCATCGGCAAGGCGCTGACCGGCCAGCAGGCTTTCCGCTGACCGGTCGGACCGTCAACGGTTCCGTTCGGTCCTTCGCCTGTTTTCCTTGTCGATCGCGTCCACCAGCTCGTCCTTGTTCATCGAGGACCTGCCGGTGATGTCGAGTTCGCGAGCCACTTCCTCCAGGTGCTTCTTCGACGCGTTGGCGTCGACACCGCCGGCGCTCTCTCCGGACGGGTGTTCGCCGCCGCTCTCGGCGCGCGAATCCGACGGCCCCTTCTCGTCCTTCGGCTCCCAATGGTCGCCGATCTTTTCGTGGGTGTGCTTGAGCGCGGCATAGGCGACGCGATGTGCGCGTGACTCGTCGTCGTATTCGTCTTCGGCGGATTCGAGTGCTTTGGCGTATGTGCGCTGTGCCTTGTCACCCGACTTCTGCAGCGTGGACGGCAGTTCCGACTCGACCGGATCGCCGTCGTCGTCGATCTTGGGCACGGGCATCTCCTCACGGGCGCGTTGACGTGTAATACCTGACGACGTCTACCCGGTCGAAGAGAAGTTCATGCTTTTGGAGCGGCAGGCATGATGCCTACCGCCCCGAACGCATGTGCGTACTACTTCGACAGCGTGAACTGCATGACGTCGATGGTGCCGCGGCGGAACTGCTTGGCGCAGCCGCTGAGGTACTTGATGTACCGCTCGTAGACCTCGTCGCCGGCGATCTCGAGTGCCTCGTCCTTGCGCGCTTCGAGATTCTCCGTCCAGATCTCCAAGGTGCGGGCGTAGTGCTGCTGCAACGACTGGACGCGATCGACCGAAAATCCGACCGAGGTGGCCCGCTCTTCGATGGTCTTGGGGCGCTCGAGCTCGCCGCCGGGGAAGATCTCCCGGATGATGAAGCGCATGAAGACGGCGTCGCGCTTGTCGACGGCGATGTTCTTCTCGGCAAGATCGTCGAGGCCGTAGCCCACGATGGTGTGGAGCAGCATGACGCCGTCGTCGGGCAGCAGCGACATCGCCTTCTCGAAGAACGGGACGTGGCGGGTGCGTCGGAAGTGCTCGAAGGCGCCGATGCTGACGATGCGGTCGACCGGCTCGTCGAACTCTTCCCACCCCTGGAGGCGGACCTCGGCCTTTCGGCCACCCGACAACTGGTCCAGACGTGACTGAACGCGTCCGTGCTGGTGCTCGCTGAGGGTCAGCCCGACGACGTCGACGTCGAAACGCTCTCGCGCTCGAATCAGCACGGTGCCCCAGCCGCAGCCGACGTCGAGCAGTCGCATCCCGGGCTCGAGGCCGAGTTTGTCCAGGGCGAGGTCGATCTTCGCGAGCTGCGCCTCTTCCAGGGTCATGTCCTCGCGCTCGAAGTATGCGCAGCTGTACGTCCACGTGGGATCGAGGAAGAGTTCGAAGAAATCGTCCGACAAGTCGTAGTGCGATTGGACGTTCTTGTAGAAAGGCTTCAGGTCTGTCATGTGGTGCGTCAACCTCACGCTCGACGGGCTGGGGCAAGTGACACGTCACTGCCCAAGAAGGGTGGCGTTAGTAAATCTACGGTCTTCGCACCGGTTCCGCGCTGCTTAGCGGCATGTTGGTGTCGTAAAATACCCAAAGTCGGGATTCGGTCGTTCGGCTCGGTTCCACAGACCGATTCGGTGCGCGGAAACAGTTCAGAAACGGCGGGTGAGCCGCAATCGCAGGGGTCGGCCGTCAGGATCCACGACCAGCCGGTAGAGCACGGAGAACATGAACTGTTTCCATCTCGGTGGAACGTCGATGTCGTGCAGGCGCAGACGCCCGTTGGGCCGATCACCTCTGCAGCCGCCGTCGTGCCAACGGTCGAGACGGCTCACCGAATCCGAAATCGCGTCGAAGCAGCTATTCGGGTCGATCAGGTCCGCCACATCATCGGTACTGCGGGACAGGTGTTCGGCCAACAGCTCCAGGCGGAGGTCCCGTGCGAACACCCTGGCACCGTCGCCGAGACCGGCGGGATCCACCGGAGCTCGCGGGTCGCGCTGCTCGTCCACCACGGCGGCGGTCAGTTCGGAATCGTGAGTCCAGGATCGGCGGTTGAAGTTGTCGCTGCCCACTGCCGCCCAGACATCGTCGACGATGCAGACCTTGGCATGCACGTAGATGGGAACGCTGTCGTCGTTCTCGACGTCGAGCACCAGTACGCGGTCGTCTCCCGCAGCCCGCAGCAGATCAAGCGCTTTCGCGTGTCCCAGAAGGGACGTCGGGAGGGTGATGGCACTGTCGTCGTCGAGAAACCGGGGTACCACCACGATCATTCTGAGCTCCGGCGATCGCCTCAACGCTCGCGCGAACACGCGCGCCACATCGACGGACCACAGGTATTGATCCTCGATGTAGATCAGCCGCTCGGCACGGCCCAGGGCCTTGGCATACGCGCGCGCGGCACTGCGCTCGCCGTCCGGGGCGAACGGGTACTTCGGGCGCCGACGTGGGTAGGTTCGCAGCAGTTGCACCGAACACGTTCCCGAGGTCGGCGGATCCGGCAATTGCGCCGGAAGCGTCGACGGTTCGCGGCGGTGACGACGAACGAAGTCCGAGACGACGTGCCAGGGAAGGCGCGACAGCGCCGCGGGATCCTCCCAGCGCTCACGGAACGTGTCCTCCGCGTCCCGAACCGCCGGTCCCCGAATTTCCAGTTGTAGGTCGTGCCAGGCGGGGGTGTCCCCGTATTCCGGTGGGAAGTCTCTGGAGAGCGGGTCGCCCTGATGGTGAATGTCGTCGCGACGTGCCCGCGCCAGATCGAGGCCGCCGACGAAGGCGACGTTGCCCGCCGGACCATGGGCGGATCTCAACACCACGAGCTTCTGATGGTGGGAGCCGAAGGTCAGCACGCGCTGATCCAGGACGCACTCGCCGCCCGCGTCCTCGACGGCGGAGGCCAACGCGCTGTTCTTCCCGCCCGTGTACCCCAGCGATTGCATGTGTGAACGCCACAGCAGACCGCGCACCACGACACCACGCCGAGCCGCGGCGGACAACGTCTCGGCAATGGTGGGTCCGCCGTCGACCAGAACTTGTTCCGGGTCGCCGCGCCAGTCCGTGAACAACAGCATGTCGCCGGGGGCGGCGTCGTCGAAGTGTGCCTGAAGAACCCGAAAATAGTTGTGCCCGTGAACAATCGGACGGCAGAGGTTGCCGTCCGTCCACGGCCGGACACGGGTGCTGTCGTTGCCGCGCTCCTCCGCGGTGAGAAACCACGGATGAGAATAATCGAAATCGATGTCGTCGAAGATGGACGACCTGCCCAGCGCGGAGGATGCTCGGTCGACCACGTGCAGGAGCGAGATACTACGACGTTTGCTCACGCGACGACCGCGGCGGGTGGAAGCGAGTCGGCATCGCTGGTCGGCCACGCCAGCGGATCGCTACCCATCGCATGCAACTGACGAACCTGATCCTGACACCACGGCGACAGATCGCTCGTTCCGTCCAGCACCTGTTGGGCGAATTCCGACCACGGCTGCCAGCGGTGATCCGCCACCTCGTCCGCGCGCGGGGTCACCGATCGATCGTCGTGCACCACCAGAAAGACCGGGCAGATCTCGTTCTCCACGACGCCGTTGTCCATGACTGCCCGGTAACGGAATCGAGGGAGAACCGGATCTGCCCGCTCGGCGGTCATCCCCAACTCGTAACTCAACCGCCGGAGAACGGCGGAGTCGAGGCGTTCCCCCGGTGCGGGATGACCACAGCACGTGTTGGTCCAGATACCGGGCCAGGTGCGCTTGTCGTGTGCGCGTTGAGTGACGAGAACTTCCCGGTCTCGGTTCACGACATAACTCGAGAACGCCAGGTGCAGCGGCGTCCGGTCGTGGTGCACCGTGGCCTTGTCGTGAGTTCCGACGGCGTGGCCGGAATCATCGAGCAGTACTACCAACTCCACGTCGCGTTGTCTCTTTCCCCGGGTGAATCGTTCGCATCTCAACAATAGGTTGTGCAGCCCCGCACGCTTTACGCCGGGACCACCAGTCCTTCGCGCAACAGGCGCCGCACGACGACGACGCCATCATCGACGTCCAATCCGTCGAGGTCACCGACCGAGCAGGGCTTGCCGGCGTGCAATCGGTGAATCGCGGCCGCACAGACTACGGGGAGCCGGACTGTCTTGTCGCGGGTGGAAATGCTGACGGTGTCACCGGACTCGTCGACGGTCGCCGGAAGTCCGGCACGCCAGGACACCACGGACGAGGCCGACAAGTCCGCCATGGCTTGGACGGTTGCGAGCGGGCGAACCGGCCGAGGGCGGGTGACGTCGGCGAAACGCCTCGCAACGCGATCGGCGACCGCTCGAGAGCGCAGCGTGTCCGCGTCGTCGTCGGACAACAGCGTCTGCAAATCGATGAGAAGCGAACGTACGTGTGGAATCACCGTCTCGGGATCGGTGAGGTCGATGCCCAGTGGCAGCGGCGCCCGCAGGTCTGCGTCGTCGGCGAAGGTCGATACCAGGTGCCGCAGCAGGTCGTAGCGCGTGAACGCGGACACGCCCACGGTCAGATGCACGGACGTCTCGCCGAGAGCCTCGGCGGAATGGATCCATCCGCGGGGAACGTACAACGCATCGCCCTCGCTCAGAATGGTGTCGATAGTCGGAGTCGACTCCGCCATCGCCGCCACCTCCGCTCGGCGATCCGACCACGGCTGGTCCGACAACGGATGCTCGTGCACCGGAGGGTGGAGTATCCACCGTTTACTGCCGGCAACCTGCATCACGAACACGTCGTGGACGTCGTAGTGCGGATCGAAGCCGCGCGACGACGCCGGTGTGATGTACGAGTTGACCTGAACGGGATGTCCCAGCTCCGCGACCAAGTCGCCGGTGAACGAGATGAGGGGCGGCCACAACCTGTGTAGGCCCTGCAGCACCAGCGTGTGACCGTCCGCGAACGCAGCCAACACCCCAGCGGAATCGAGCTGGTCGGTCACCTCGGCCCCGAAACCACCGGACGCTGTGAACGTCTCGCGCGCAGTCAGCGAACCGTTCTTGGCCATTCGCGCGAACGGAGTGCGAACACCGCGCTCGGACACCAACTCGTCGACTGCGTCGGTCGACAGCAGATCGGTGAACGGAGACGGCAGCTGTGCCGCTGACGTCAGCAGGGGTGCTCTGCCCCAGTACTGGTCGGCGAAAGCGCGTCGATCCGTCCCGACGACGCGAGCGAGCGCGGACCGAGAATCCGATCCGCGCTCGCCGCTGAACTGTCGGCTCAAGCCGTGCCGTCCGCACCGCCGTCGTGGCCGCCGGGGTTGGAGCCGCCGTCGGCGGGGCCTTCTCCGCCTGCTGCGGATCCGTCCGCGCCGCCGTCGTGGCCGTCCGGGTTGGAGCCGCCGTCGGCGGGGCCTTC
>JBASAM010000061.1:0-7976 GCA_049650605.1 Rhodococcus sp. (in: high G+C Gram-positive bacteria)
ACCCAGCAGCGCCTCGCTGCGCGCCTGCGAGGCGACGGCCGTGTCGATGACGGCCTTCAGGGGCCCGTCCACCGACTCCTCGGTGACGGCGGTGTACGACCCGGCAGCACCGGGAACCAGGGCGACGTCGACGTCTCCGCTGCTCACCCGGGCACGCGCGTCGTCGGCGGTCGAGATCTGAGAGACGTCCACTGGCTCGCCCAGTTGGTCGCCCAGTTCTGTCAACGTCCGAGACAGGCTTTGGTCACCGACCAGGCCGATGGGGGTGCGGTCCTCGGAACCGCCTCCCGAGAAGATCGAGGCTGCAATGATGCCGCCCACGATGATCAACAGGACGATCGCATTCGAAATCAGGAAGCTCTTCTTCCGGACCTGTACGTCGAATTCGCGCTTGGCGACCAGGCTGATCGCCCGCCGCGATGACAGGGCTGTCGGGGTGTGCGTCTGCTGGCTCATGCCACAACCTCTCGGTAGAGATCGGTCAAGGACGGTGTGGTGCGGGTGAACTCGTGAACGGGACCGGTGGCGAGGGCGGCGGCGAGCACGGCTTGGTCATCGGCCTCGGAGTCGACGGTGAGCGTCGTCCGTCCACCGGTGTGCGAGAGCGTGGTGACTCCGCGAAGGTCCGCGGCCCAACCGGAAGGGGCCGACGGTGCGTGTACTTCCAGGGTGGTGCCGGAGCGCCCACGAAGTTCGTCGACGGTGCCGACTGCCTGCATCCGACCCGCGCCGATGATGCCGACGCGGTCGCACAGCCGTTGCACCAGATCGAGTTGGTGACTCGAGAACAACACCGGGACGCCGGTCCGCGCCTTTTCGAGCAGCACCTCGCTCATGGTGTCTACCGCTACCGGATCGAGCCCGGAGAACGGCTCGTCCAACACCAGGACGGCCGGATCGTGAATCAGTGCTGCTGCCAACTGAACTCGCTGTTGATTGCCCAAGGACAGTGCGTCGACGGTGTCGTCGACACGGTGCTCGATACCGAGGCGCTCGGTCCACTTCGCGACCGCCGCGGTGGCGTCGGACGTCGACAGCCCGTGCAGTTCAGCCAGGTACTTCAGCTGGGCGCCGACCTTCATCTTCGGGTACAGGCCGCGCTCCTCGGGCATGTACCCGATGGTGCGGCGCACGTCCAGATCGATCGGCCGGCCGTTCAGCCTGGCCTCACCGGAGTCTGCCTCCAGCACGCCTAGCGTGATCCGCATCGTCGTGGTCTTGCCGGCGCCGTTGCTGCCGACGAAGCCGAAGACCTCGCCGGGGTTCACCGTGAAGCCGACGCCGTCCAGCGCAACAGTGGTGCCGTATCGCTTGTGTAGATCGTCGATGTCGAGAGTGGCGCCGTTCATGGGTGTCCTTCCCCTGGTGCGATTGTCGTGGTGGGTTCGGTGGTGGTGGGAGTGGCGATGTCCTCCGGGTCCGGATCGGGCGATGTCCACGCCAGAATGATTCCCGGAGTGCAGATTCCGGCGATGAGGGCCACGATCACCAGATATCCGCCGCCTAGTGACAGCTGATCAGCGTCGATGAAGTTGGCGCCGAAGACGAGTACGAAAGCCGCCGTCATGACGAGCGCCTGGGTCACGGTGAAGCCGATCGATCGGGCATTGTTTCGGCGTTCGAGGTCCCACTCGTCCAGGGCATCGGCCGGAGCGTCGTTCTTTCTGCCGACGACCCGCTGGATCATCGACCACGTTCCGACCATCACCAGCGCGCCGGGAACCCACGTGATCGGTGCCCAGTCGGGTCCGACGATGGTGAACACCGAGGCTGCGGCGAGATAGACCAACGACACGGTCAGGACGACCACCAGTGTGCGACGACGCGATTGCGACCGCCAGGACGGTAGGGAATCTGCATACTGGGCTTGGTGTTTCAGGTAGCGACGTATGCGATAGGCCTGGTAGCGGTCGAGAACGTTCTCGCTCATGATCGCCCCTCTCGGGAGAATACTTCGGCGGACAGTGGACCGAGTTCGGAGCGGGAGAACACCGCTTCGACCGGCAGGGAGAAGACCTCGCAGATGCGCAGTGCGAGATCGAGGCTGGGGTAGTGGTCACCGCGTTCGAGCGCGCCGACCGTCTGAGGATTGATGTTCACGTGCTGAGCGAGCTGCGCGCGCGTCATGCGACGCTCGGCACGCAGAACACCGATGCGGTTGTAGATGGGGAGTTGCTCCCCGCGTTTGACCGGGCTCATGCATCAAAGTGTTGTAAAAACCCAACGGTTTGTCAACAGGGTCAGCAAATTGGTGTCTTCACCCTTCGGTAAGAGTGCCGTCCACGACGGTCCACTTCCGGGTGCCGCGAACCGAATCCAGCATCCTGCGATCATGCGTGACCAGCAGCAACGTGCCCTCGTAGGACTCCAACGCGGTCTCCAGTTGCTCGATCGCGGGCACGTCCAGATGGTTGGTCGGCTCGTCGAGCACCAGCAGGTTCACCCCTCGTGCCTGCAGTAGCGCCAGCCCTGCCCGAGTGCGCTCGCCGGGTGAGAGTGAGCTCGACGCTCGCACCGCCGACTGGCCTCGCAGGCCGAACTTCGCCAGCAGGGTGCGCACGTCGGCGTCCGGCCACTCGGGTACCGACGCAGCCAGTGCATCGGTGACCGACTCGGGGCCGTCGAACGCGGACCGCGCCTGATCCATCTCACCGATCTCCACTCCCGAGCCCAGCGTCGCCGAACCTTCGGTCGGGGTGAGACGCCCCAGAAGCAGCTGCAGCAGAGTCGTTTTGCCCGATCCGTTCGCGCCGGTGACGACGATGCGATCGCCGGCGTCGATCTGCGCGGTGACCGGCCCCAGTCGAAATGTGCCGCGATCGATCACGGCGTCGTTCAACGACGCCACGACGCGACCACCGCGCGGAGCTGCAGCGATCTCCATCCGCAACTCCCACTCCTTCCGCGGCTCCTCGACGACGTCCAGTCGCTCGATGCGCCGCTGTGTCTGCCGCGCCTTCGCAGCCTGCTTCTCGGTGGCCTCGGCCCGGAACTTGCGTCCGATCTTGTCGTTGTCCTTCGACTTCCGACGGTTGTTGCGCACGCCGTGTTCGAGCCAGTTGCGTTGCATCCGTGCGCGATCCTCGAGACCGGCCTTGGTGTCGGCGTACTGCTGGAAGTCCTCGCGCGCATGCCGCCTCGCCACGTCCCGCTCCACCAGGTACGCCTCGTAACCGCCGTCGTAGACGGAGATCTGTTGCTGTGCGAGATCGAGTTCGACGACGCCGGTCACCGTGCGCGCCAGAAACTCGCGATCATGGCTGACCATCATCACCGCGCACTGGGTGGACACCACGAAGGCTTCGAGCTGCTCGAGACCGGCAAGATCGAGATCGTTGGTGGGCTCGTCGAGCAGCAGGACGTCGTAACGCGCCAGCAGGATTCCTGCCAATGATGCGCGGGCTGCCTGTCCGCCCGAGAGCGCAAACATTTCGGTGTCGAGAGACGCCCTGAGTCCGAGACCGGCGAGCACGGCCTCGGCGCGTTCGGACAGATCCGCACCCCCCAAAGCCAGCCACTTCTCCAGTGCCGGGGTGTAGAGATCGTCGCCCGAATCGTCTCCCAGCAATTCCGCAGCGGCATTCATCGCATGTTCTGCCGCGCCGACTCCCGTGCGTCGCTGCAGGAACTGCTCCACCGTCTCGCCGGGGATGCGCGATGCTTCCTGCGCGAGGTACCCGACGGTGGCGTCGGGCGGGGTGAGCGCAACGGTGCCGTCGTGATCGACACCCGAACTGCCGCCCTCGCCCGCCACCAATGCCAGCAACGTCGACTTTCCGGCACCGTTGGCGCCTACCAGACCCACCACGTCGCCGGGGCCGACGGTGAGGTCCAGTCCGTCGAAGAGGGTGCGTTCGCCTCGGTGGGCGGACAGGTCGTCGATCCGGACCACGGCACTCATGCTTGCTCGAGAGTCATGTCTGGTCGAGCTCCTGACGTAATTCGCGGACTGCGCTCCGGCCGGCGCGATTGGCGCCGATGGTGCTGGCGGACGGACCGTAACCGATGAGGTGGACTGTCGGCCTCCCGGCCACCTGTGTGGCAGCGGCGCCGGTCATGGTGATCCCGCCTCCGGGTCCGCGCAGTCGCAGTGGTGCCAGGTGATCGAGTGCGCTGCGAAAGCCGGTGGCCCACAGGATGACATCGGCGGCGACCGTCCGGCCGTCGTCCCATGCGACGCCGTCGGGGGTGACCTTCGAGAACATGGGGTGGCGCCCCAGATCGCCGCGATCTCGTGCCGCGCTCAGGCTGGGCGTGAGGAGCAGGCCGGTCACCGACACCACCGAACCGGGCGGGAGGCCTCGGCGAACCCTGTCCTCGACCCGCGCGACGGCAGCTCGTCCGTCCTCCGGTGTGAACTCGCCCTCGGCGAAGACCGGCTCGCGCCGCGTCACCCACGTCGTCGTGGTCACCTGTGAGATTTCATCGAGGATCTGCACGGCGGAGATGCCGCCGCCGACCACCACGACGTGCTGTCCGCGAAATTCGTCAGCGGTGGAAAAGTCCTTCGTGTGGAGTTGACGCCCGGTGAACGTCGACATGCCCGGGTAGGTCGGTACGAACGGGTGCTCCCACGTTCCGGTGCAGTTGATCAGGGCACGGGCGTACACGTCGCCCTGCTCGGCCTCCACGCGGTAGCGCCCGTCACGGTCCCGGTCGCATACGACGGTGACGCGGCCGGGTCGACGCACCGGCAACGAGAAATGCTCCTCGTATCGGCCGTAGTACTGCGGTACCGCGGTGGACGCGGGGACGTGTGCCGGATCGGTGTCCGCATCCAGACTGTCTCGGAACGGCATTCCCGGTAGGTCGTGCACGCCATTGACCGTTTCGAGCGTCAACGACGGCCACCGGAACTGCCATGCACCACCCGGAGCGGGAGATCCGTCGAGGACGACGTAGTCCTCCCACGCTCGCATTCCGGCCCGCTGCAGGAAATACGCCGCGGACAGCCCCGCTTGTCCGGCACCTATTATTGCGACGCTTATTTGGTGCATGTCACAAGTACACCAGGTAGGTTCGGTGTGAGTCCGGACAAGGTGTTTACGACAGCGAGAGGGACCCACACGTGGCGATCGGGACCAGAAGAAGCGGTGCGGTACTGACTGTCGAGTTGCAGCGACCGGAGCGTCGCAACGCGGTCAACGCGCAAGTCTGCCGGGAGATTCGGCACGCGGTGGAGAGGGCCGCAGCCGACGGCGACGTTCGCGCGATCGTCCTCACCGGCGAAGGCAGTAGCTTCTGTGCGGGCGCCGATCTGACGGCCGACCTGAGATCCACGTCGGAATTCGCGGACGAGCTGACCGCCACAAACAGCATGTTGGAAACCGTGCCGATTCCGGTGATCGCGGCCGTCAACGGCCCAGCCGTCGGTGCGGGCACACAGCTCGCCATTGCCGCGGACCTCCGCGTTGTCTCCCCGGACGGATTCTTCGCGATCCCCTCCGCGAAACTGGCCATCGCCGTCGACAACTGGACCGTCAACAGGTTGGTACTGCTCGCCGGTCACGGCCCGGCGCGCACGGTGTTGCTGGGCGCCGAGCGCATCGGCGCCGAGCAGGCCTACACCTGCGGACTGGCCAACAAGATCGGCGATCTCGACGCGGCTCTCGCGTGGGCCGACGACATCGCTCACCTCGCGCCCCTTTCTCTGCAACATCTCAAGCTGGTCTTCAACGACGACGGCACCAGGCAGCGCCCCACCGACGCGCAGACCGGAGCTTTCGCGGCTGCGTGGGCGAGCAGTGACGCCGCGGAAGCCATGCTGGCACACAGTGAGAAGCGTCGACCGGTTTTCCGAGGCGCCTGAGTCAGCGCCCTGTCCGATTAGTCGGATTCACCTCGGGCTCCGGACAATCCACCTCGGAAGTCCTTAACTCGAACGACACACGGTCAGCACTGCGTGGAAACACGACCTCCTTACGTTCGTCTCGGCATCATGAACCGTCCCAATCGGTTCCCCTGCGGCACGCCGACACGTAAGGACCACACGCACATGACCACAGTCGAAGACGGCGGAGGGACGGCCACGCCGCTCACCGCGAGCGAGAACACTGCGCTGAAGGAAACGCTCGAGGACTACACCCTCCGATTCGCGCCGCGCAGTTACCGAAAGTGGGGCACCGGTGTCGTCGCCACCTCCGCGTTGGGCGGAATTGCCTACCTCGCGGACTTCGCGATCGGCGCGAACATCGGAATCTCCTACGGCACCGGTAATGCGCTGTGGGGCATTCTGATCTTCGCCGTCGTGATCTTCCTGACGGGTATGCCGCTGGCCTACTACGCGGCCCGCTACAACATCGATCTCGACTTGATCACCCGCGGTAGCGGTTTCGGCTATTACGGGTCGGTGGTCACCAACGTCATCTTCGCCACTTTCACCTTCATCTTCTTCGCACTCGAAGGCTCCATCATGGCCCAGGGTCTCGAACTGGGACTGGGTATGCCGTTGCCCATCGGGTACGCGGTGTCGACACTGATGGTCATCCCGTTGGTGATCTACGGTATGAAGGCGCTTGCGACACTTCAGGTGTGGACCACTCCGTTGTGGCTGGTCCTGATGGTGTTGCCGTTCGGCTACCTGGTGATCAGCAACCCCGATTCGGTGGGTCAGTTCCTGGCGTTCGGCGGCGCAGACGGTGACGCCGGCAAGGGCGTCAACTTCGGGTCGGTCATGCTCGCCGCGGGTGTGTGTTTGTCGCTGATCGCACAGATCGCCGAGCAGATCGACTACCTGCGATTCATGCCGCCGAAGACGCCGGAGAACTCCCGCCGCTGGTGGAGCGCAGTGCTGCTCGCCGGACCGGGGTGGGTCATCTTCGGCGCCCTCAAGCAGGTGGTCGGCCTGTTCCTCGCGGTGTACCTCATTGCGAACGTGGTGGACGGCTCGTCCATCGCGAACGAGCCGGTACACCAGTTCCTCGAAGTCTACGAGAACTTCATGCCCGGCTGGCTCGCCATGACGCTCGCCGTCATCCTGGTGGTCATCAGCCAGATCAAGATCAACGTGACCAACGCATACTCGGGGTCGCTCGCCTGGACCAACTCGTTCACCCGCGTCACCAAGACCTACCCGGGCCGTCTGGTCTTCGTGTTGTTCAACCTCGCCGTCGCGTTGGTTCTGATGGAAGCCAACATGTTCGACTTCCTGAACAACATCCTGGGGTTCTACGCCAACTGCGGTATCGCGTGGATCGCCGTGGTCGCCTCGGACATCGTGTTCAACAAGTACCTGCTGAAGCTCTCGCCCAAGGTGCCGGAATTCCGCCGCGGCATGCTCTACAACGTCAACCCTGTCGGGTTCGGAGCCATGGCGGCATCCGCGATCTTGTCGATCCTGGTGTTCTTCGGAGTGTTCGGCGCGACCATCAAGCCGTTCTCGCCCATCGTGGCGTTGGTTCTCGCCCTTGTGCTTCCGCCCATCCTGGCGGTCGCGACCAAGGGCAAGTACTACCTGCGCCGCACCGACGACGGTATCGATCTGCCGATGTTCGACGAGCACGGCAATCCGTCCGACGCCACGCTGATGTGCTCGGTCACGGGCATGGAGTTCGAGCGTCCGGACATGATCGCGTCGGCGAAGACGGGGCCGAACGGGGAGAAGCTGTATATCTCTTCCCTGTCGCTCAGCACCGACAAGACTGGAGAGCACGTCCTGCCGGCACAGAAGTAAGCCTGCACAGAAGTGAGACACCACAGTGCGCGTGACAGCGGTACACAGGAACGGCAACTACTGTCGTTCGGGTGAAACCAGCCACCGCGCTCTCGATCGGACTCGGCGCCGCAGGTCTGTCCTGGCTCGTACGGGCAGCGTGGGGGGTTCCTGCGGCGCTCGGTGCCGGACGAGGGTCGATCAGGCCCTACGTCGCCGGGTCGACGCACTTTTCCGATCGCAAGTTCCACAATTCACCGCAGCGGCCCACTGCAGTGGCAGTCGCGGGCGAACAGCAAAGCCTCGGTGCTGCGCTGTTCGCCCG
>JBASAM010000062.1:0-1745 GCA_049650605.1 Rhodococcus sp. (in: high G+C Gram-positive bacteria)
GGCCTCGGCTGCGTCGGCGTCCTCCTGCGCCTTGGCCGCGAGTCCCGCAGCGACGATGCTTTCCTGCTCGGCAACCGACGCCGACTGCTCGGCCTTCGACGCCTCGAGTTCGGCTTCCGCTTCGTCCACCTCGGCTTCGGCGGCCGGATCGCCCGCGTCCTGCGCGGCTGCGACGGCGGCATCGAACGCGGCTTGCGCCTTCTTGATGGCGTCGACGGCTGCCTTGGTGACGTCCTTCGCTTTTCGGAGCGCAGCCTTCTCGTCGTCGGTCAGCTGGGCGTCGATGTTCACCTGGATCGACGAGTTGCCGTCGTCGTCGACGACGACCGAACCGGTGACCTTCGGGAGCGGCCGGGTCGGCGGCGCCGTGGTGGGAACCGTGGTGGCCGTCGTCGGGTCACCGGACGCGGAATCGGTGGGTTCGGCCGCGGGTGCGGTGGTCGTCGAAGGTTGGGTGGCCGACGTTTCGGCGCTGTCGCCGGGCTCGTTCTCCTGTGCGGCGGCGAGCGCGGGCGCGGCGGCAGCGAGCGACACCGCGAGCACGGCACTGGCAGCGGCGATGCGTAGCCGACGGGATCGATCGATGGACTTTGGCGACATGAAAATGGCCTTTCGGTCACAGGGAAACGGTCACGACGGCCGAACCCGAGAAGATAAAAGAATGGTGTGCGTCCCCCGACCGAAAGGAACGTACCTTCCGGTACGAGTAATTCTTTACCCGGATTCACGATCGTCGCCGAACTGTTACCTATGAGGCACGTGTGAAGGATGTGACTTGGGCCGGTCGAACTCGACGACGTCGGCCATCGTCACGGCCTCGGTGCTGGGTTGCCAGGATCACCTGCAGGAGCGCCGGCTCGAGTTCCTGCATCTCGTCGATGAACAACCCCCCCCCAGGGAGGACTTTTCGGCACCGACGGAGCGAGCGAGCTCGACTCCGACACCGAACGCTGTGGCGGATACCGAGAATTCTTCGGTCAGTTGCCGAATCTTGTTCGCGACCGGGCCGGCGAACTGACGACGCCGTACAGCGCGAGAGATGTCTTTGGCGATACGCCGCCGCAGGGCCTCGGCACCTTCCACACTGGTCTGAGCTTCGACCTCGACCACCACCCAATCGTGGCGGCGAGCCTGGTCCGCCATGGTCGCTACTCCATGCACTCGTACTATCGGATTGTATGTATATGTATCAGATTTAATCTTATAGAAATGGATACATTCCGATAGATCGGTGACTCGGTGCAGATCCGGGCGCACTACGTTGTCAAGCAGTACCACTGCGTGGCTGCCGACGCTGGTGTCTTTGCCCTGTACATGGCCAAATCGGCGCAGTCGATCAACGTTCCCATCGGAGCACGTCGTCGACGGTGTGTCCGATCCAGCGTTCGTACTGATCGGCGGGAGCCAACGTGGGGAAGAACTCGCGCCGCACGTCTGCGATAAGGGTGGCGTAATCGGAATCGATGGTGTGCAGCAACGTCCAGAACACGGTGAACACGGCGGGGAGCGGTTCGGTCCAACTGGCGTCGGTCAGGGCGTTGACCGCGCTCAGCGCTCGGGTCGGCCTGCGCTCCCCGTCCGCCGAGGTCGTCCAGAGGTCGATGCGAGGGTCCGCGTAGAAGGCGTCGATGACCTTGGTGGTGTGCCGCTCGTCGAACGGGGCCGGCAGTTCGCTTCCGCGCTCCAGCGCGTCGAGGCCGTCGCGGACCCAGTCGATGTCGGCCACGCCCGCGGCGGTGTAGGCG
>JBASAM010000063.1:0-107280 GCA_049650605.1 Rhodococcus sp. (in: high G+C Gram-positive bacteria)
GGCCTCGGCCGCGCCGATGGACCGCTGTCCGGACCGGCACAGAAAGACGATCGGACCCTTGTCTATGCCGGCGGCCCGCACCTCGTCGACGAAGTTCTCGTTCTTCGCACCGTTGGGGTAGCTCACCCATTCGACGAAAGCCGTCGGCTTGTCCAGCGACGAAATGTCCGGAACGCCGACGTAGTTCCACTCGGCGTGGGTACGAACGTCGACCAACGACGCGTCCTTCTCGGTACCGAGAAGTTCCCAGGCCTGCTCCGGCGTGATGTCTCCTGCGTAGCTCACACCGATAAGTTTCGCATACCTGCGCTTCAGCCCGAATTGTCCGATAGTCGCAGGACAGGGAGTTTGTGGCGCAAGATGTGCGCATGACCGACGATACGGCGCAGCACGCCACGGGCGACCGAGCAGCCGAGCCCGACACGGGCCAGTTCACGCACCGGCAGATCATGACCATCATCTCGGGTCTGATGCTGGGCATGTTCCTGGCCGCGTTGGACCAGACCATCGTCTCGACGTCGATCCGCACCATCGCGGACGATCTGCAGGGATTCTCGGTTCAGGCGTGGGTCACCACCGCATACCTGATCACCGCGACCCTCTCGACGCCGCTGTACGGAAAGCTGTCCGACATCTACGGGCGCAAGCAGTTCTTCCTGACGGCCATCACGATCTTCGTCATCGGGTCCGCGCTGTGCGGCTTCGCGACGTCGATGTACCAACTGGCCGCGTTCCGCGCGTTCCAAGGCCTCGGCGCCGGCGGCCTGTTCTCGCTGGCCCTGACCATTGTCGGTGACATCGTTCCGCCCCGCGAGCGGGCGAAGTACCAGGGTTACTTTCTCGCCGTCTTCGGCACGTCCAGCGTTCTCGGTCCGGTCATCGGCGGCGTGCTGGCCGGCCAGAGCGAGATCCTGAACATCACCGGTTGGCGCTGGGTCTTCTTCGTCAACGTCCCCATCGGCGTGGTCGCGCTGTTCGTCGTGGCCAAGGTGCTCAACCTCCCCCGTCGTCACGGCAACGCGACGGTCGACTGGGGCGGCGCCGCAGCCCTTGCCGTCGGTCTGGTGCCGTTGCTGATCATCGCCGAGCAGGGACGCACGTGGGGATGGGGATCGCCACGCGCCCTGATCTGCTATTCGATCGGCGTCATCGGCATCGCGGCCTTCATCGCTATCGAGATCCGGATGAAGACCGATGCCTTGATCCCGATGCGCTTCTTTCGGAACTCGACCTTCAGCATCGGCCTACTGCTGTCGGTGATCACCGGCGCCGCGATGTTCGGCGGCATCACCTTGCTGCCGCAGTACCTGCAGGTGGTCAAGGGATCCTCACCGACACTGGCCGGATTCCAGATGCTGCCGCTGGTGCTCGGCATCATGGTGGCCTCGGTCTTCTCGGGCCAGATGATTTCCCGCACCGGCCACTACCGCCCGTACCCCATCATCGGCACCACGCTGATGACGGTGTGCATGTTCGCATTCTCGTTCATCCGGTACGACACCCCGCTGTGGATGATCATGGTCGCGATGTTCGGCTTCGGTTTCGGACTGGGCAACCTGATGCAGCCGTTGACACTGGCAATTCAGAACGCGCTGCCGCCCAAAGACATGGGTGTCTCGACATCGTCGGCCACGTTCTTCCGCCAGATCGGCGGCACTCTCGGCGTCGCGGTCTTCCTGTCCCTGCTCTTCTCCCGCGTGACCGATGCCATCAGGTCGGCGCTGATCGAGTCGTCGAGCACCCCAGAGTTCCGAACCGCACTTGCCGACGCTGCGAACAGTCCCGATCCGACCGTATCCGGCCTGGCCCGCGGCTTGGCCTCCGCGGACGGATCCGCAGCGGGCGGGGTCCTGGAAGACACCTCGTTCATCCAGAAGCTGCCCGACGCGTTGGCGGCACCGTTCCGGATCGGCTTCTCCGACGCGATGGACTCGGTCTTCATCGTGGCGGGGTGTGTGCTGGCCGTGGGTTTCGTGATCAACCTGTTCTACAAGGAGATCCCACTGCGTACCCAGGGCGGCCTCGCGGCGCAAGCGTCCGAAAAATCAGCGAGCGAGAAGTTCGAGGGCAAGGGCACGTTCGACGGCCAGGAAGAGTTGGAGAGCACCAACAAGTCAGGGGCTGCAGAGTAGCCAGTTCTCGCCCGAGCGCACGACGTTCCAGGTGAGGGTCTGCTCGGTGCCGTCCAGGGTGACCCGGACGTCGGCCTCCGCGTTGTCCCCGTTCACCCGCACCTGTTCGATGTTGTTCAAATCGACACCCCGACCGACGTCGGCCAGGGGCGCGTCGGTGATACCGGGACACTGCAGCGCGGCGAGGGCGGCAGTGTTGCCGGACCTGGCGGCCTCGACGTAGTCGGCGACGACGGTGCCCACGCGCTGGTTGTCGCTGATGTTGTCCTCGGGGGATCCGGTCAGCGACAGCGCCGCGATGATTCCGCCCACGACGACCACCACCGCAACGGCCGCGATGATGGGCGCTGCGGTGGTGGGTCCGGTGCTGTTCGTGTCGCCTGAATCGGAACTCATGCCCCGATCATGTCAGCCCTCGAGAGTCGGGTAGTCGGTGTAGCCCTCGGCGCCGCCGCCGTAGAAGGTCTCCTGGTCGGGCGTGTTGAGCTCGGTGTCGTGGGTCCAGCGCGTCACCAGGTCGGGGTTGGCGATGAAGGGGCGCCCGATGGTGACCGCGTCGGCGATGTCGTCGGCGAGCAGTTTCTCGGCCTCGTCGCGGGTGCTCATCGTCGCGAACCCGGTGTTGAGGACGAACTTGCCGCTCCACGCGGAGCGCAGTTTGCCCAGGAACGGGTCGTCGGTCGCGATCAGAACGTGCAGGTAGGACAGGCCGAGACCGTCGATCTGGGACACCAGTTCGTCGTAGGCACCGGTGGTGTCGTCCTCCGAGATGCCGCTCGCCGTTGATCCCGGAGAGATTCGAATTCCGACGCGCCCGGCGCCGATCGCGTCGGACACCGCGCGGACGACCTCGACCACCAGACGCGCACGGTTCTCGGGGGAGCCGCCGTAGGAGTCGGTGCGATGGTTGGAGCCGTCGGCGAGGAACTGGTGCAGCAGGTAGCCGTTGGCGGCGTGGATCTCGACGCCGTCGAGGCCGGCGGCGATGGCTCGCTTCGAGGCGTCCACGAAGACGTCGACGACCTCACTCATCTCGTCTGCGCGGAGCTCGCGCGGAGCGGGAATGTCCTTCATCCCGTCCTTGGTGAACATCTCGATGCCGGGGGCGATCGCGGACGGCGCGACGGCCTCGAGCCCGGAGTTGTCGGGGTGGGAGACACGGCCGGCGTGCATGAGCTGCACGACGATCTTTCCGCCACCGCCGTGCACGGCGTCGGCGATCTTCGACCATCCAGCCTGCTGAGCGTCGGTGTGGAGCCCGGGGGTGTTGGTGTAGCCCTTGCCCACCGCAGACGGTTGGGTGCCCTCGGAGACGATGAGACCGGCACCGGCGCGCTGCCGGTAGTACTCGACCACCATCTCGCCCGGCACGCCGTCGTCGCCGCTGCGGCTGCGGGTGAGCGGTGCCATGTAGACACGATTGCGCGTGTCGATCTCGCCCAAAGTCAGGGGCTGCAGTAACGGGGATTCTGGGCTGAGTTCGGTCACGTCGATACACCTTTCGCTGCGCTGGGCTCTTGCTGAGAAGAGCGGGTCCGCGCTGCGGACCCTCGTGGATGGACAGCGCCGATCGGCGGCCGATCCATGCCCGGTTGTGGGCCGGATCACCGAAGGAAAACGTAAAACTGTAACGTGTTCCATTCAGGGGATGTGACCGCGCCCTCCCGTCCCGAGGGGGACCGTCGTCACTTATGCTGAGCTGTCCGCCTTCGGAGTAGATGGGCGGCCGGCCGACGACGATGTTAGGTAGATCAACGCTGATGACTGACCAGACCCGCCCGCTCCGAGTTGCGATCGTGGGCGCCGGCCCGGCCGGCATCTACGCTGCCGACGCGTTGATGAAATCGGACCACAACGTCTCGGGCCCCGGCGTGAGCATCGATCTCTACGAGCGGATGCCCGCACCGTTCGGCCTCATCCGTTACGGCGTCGCACCCGACCATCCGCGGATCAAGGGCATCATCACCGCGCTGCATAAGGTGCTGGACAAGCCGCAGGTACGCCTACTCGGCAACATCGACTACGGCACCGACATCGATCTCGAGACGATGCGCCGGTTCTACGACGCAGTCATCTTCTCCACCGGCGCCAACGCCGACCGCGCTCTGAACATCCCCGGAATCGATCTGGACGGCAGTTACGGCGCAGCCGACTTCGTCTCCTGGTACGACGGCCACCCCGACGTGCCGCGCACCTGGCCCCTCGACGCCGAAAAGGTCGCCGTCCTGGGCGTCGGCAACGTCGCACTCGACGTCGCCCGCGTACTGGCCAAGACCGGTGACGAGCTGTTGCCGACCGAGATTCCCGCGAACGTCTACGAGGGACTCAAGGCCAACAAGGCCCGCGAAGTACACGTCTTCGGACGTCGCGGACCGGCCCAGGCCAAGTTCACGCCGCTGGAGCTGCGCGAGCTCGACCACTCCCCCAACATCGAGGTCATCGTCGCCCCCGAGGACATCGACTACGACGAGGGCTCGGAGAAGTCGCGCCGCGAGTCCAAGCAGGTCGACATGGTGGCCAACACGCTTCAGGACTGGGCCATCCGCGACGCCGGCAACCGGCCGCACAAGCTGTTCCTGCACTTCTTCGAATCCCCCTCCGAGGTGCTCGGCGAGAACGGCGCCGTGGTGGGACTGCGCACCGAGCGCACCGAGTTGGACGGCACGGGCAACGTCAAGGGCACCGGCAAGCACACCGACTGGGACGTCTCGGCGGTCTACCGCGCCGTCGGGTACCTGTCGCAGAACATCGCGGACCTCCCGTTCGACGAGCTGGCGGGCACCATCCCCAACGAGGCCGGGCGCGTGAAGAACACCGACGGATCCGCCGTCGCGGCCACGTACGTCACCGGGTGGATCAAGCGCGGACCGGTGGGGCTCATCGGCCACACCAAGGGCGACGCCAACGAGACCGTCGCCAACCTGCTTGCCGACGCCCCGTCGTTCGCAGGCGCTTCCGAGCCGTCCGAGGACGCCGTCACGGAGTACCTCGAGGGCAAGAAGATCCCGTTCACCACGTGGGACGGGTGGTACCGCCTCGACGCGCACGAGCGCAGCCTCGGCGAGCCCGAGGGCCGCGAGCGTGTCAAGGTCGTCGAGCGCGAAGACATGCTGGCGGCATCGGAGCCCGACAAGGTCTGACTCGGCGCGAGCTACATGCCCAAAGCTGCCCCCGCCGAGAACGTTCCGGCGGACTCGCGGGTGGCGAAGTAGTTCGAGAGCGTATCGGCCAGCTCGCTCGGATCGAAGGCGTCGCCCTCGGCATCGAAGCGGGCAGCGACGGTGGGTGCGGCCATCAGCGTCACCTGCGGGCCGTACACGACGAAGACCTGTCCACTGACTCCTGCGGACGCGTCGGAGGCGAGGTAGCGCACCAGCGACACCACGTGCTCCGGTGCCAGCGGATCGACTCCGGCATCCGGCGCGTCACCGAAGACACCGGCCGTCATGTCCGTGCGTGCTCTCGGGCAGATGGCGTTGGCGGTAACCCCGAACCGTGCGTACGCGCGCGAGGCAGACAGTGTGAGCGCAGTGATTCCGGCTTTCGCCGCGCCGTAGTTGGGCTGGCCTTCCGGTCCGACCAGACCCGCCTCCGACGAGGTGTTGACGATGCGTCCTTCGGCCGGCACACCGGACTCCTTGGCCGAGGCGCGCCAGAAGGCCCCCGCATTACGAGTCAGCAGGAAATGTCCGCGTAGATGAACGCGAATCACCGCATCCCATTCCTCGTCGGACATGTTGAACAACATGCGATCTCGCACGATGCCGGCGTTGTTCACCACGGCGTCCAAGCCCCCGTGCCGCTCGGTTGCCTCGGTGATCAGCGCATCGGCGGTACTGCGCTCGGAGATGTCACCCGCGACCGCGACGGCCGTCCCACCCGCTTTCTCGATCTCGGCGATCACGTCCGAGGCGTCGAGCGCCGCGGCGATGTCGTTGACGACGACGGTTGTACCGTCGGCCGCCAAGCCGATCGCCTCGGCGCGCCCGAGGCCTGCTGCGGCCCCGGTGACGATGGCGACTCTGTTGTCCTTGCTCACTGCACTCCTCGCGTCGCGCCGAGTACGCACTCGGCGATGGTGTCTATTTCTTCCGGCGTTCTGCAGGTCACCAGCAGCATCGTCACTCCCGCTCGTTCCCAGTCGAGAACCTGCTCGCGAACCTCGGCCACGGTTCCCACGAGCGTGGTGTCGGCGACCATCTGGTCTGGAATCACCTCCGCTGCTCGGTCTTTACGGCCTGTGCGGAAGAGCGAGGTGACTTCCTCGACCACGTCCGCGTATCCCATCCGGCCGTAGACTTGGGCGTGGAAGTTCATGTCTTCCGCTCCCATACCGCCCACGTACAGGGCGGTGGTTGGCTTCATGGCCCGCAGAGCTGCGTGGCGATCGTCGGTGATCACCACGGTGGCCGTGGCGGCCACCTCGAAGTTTTCTCTCGTCCGACGCGCGCCGGGGCGAGCGAAGCCCTCGTCGAGCCAGCTGTTGTACATCTCCTGCAACCGCGGCGTGTAGAAGATGGTCAGCCAGCCATCCGCGACCTCCGCAGTCTGCGCAACATTTTTGGGCCCCTCGGCGCCCAGCCAGATGGGGATATCGGGCCGCCTCGGGTGCGTGATCGACTTGAGCGGCTTACCGCGGCCGGACGCATCGGCGCCCGTGTACGGCAACGGGTAGTGCGGTCCGGGCGAACTCACCGGCTCCGCACGCTCCAGTACCGCACGCACGATCTCGACGTACTCACGTGTGCGTGCGAGCGGCTTGGCAAAGGATTGGCCGTACCAGCCTTCTACCACCTGGGGTCCGGACACACCGAGCCCCAACACATGTCGGCCTTCGGACAGGTGATCGAGGGTCAGCGCCGCCATGGCGCAGGCGGTGGGTGTTCTGGCCGAAAGCTGCACCACCGACGTACCCAGTCGCACACGTGTGGTCGACGCCCCGAGCCACGCCAGCGGCGTGAGCGCATCCGACCCCCACGACTCCGCGGTGGTGATCATGTCGAACCCTGCAGCCTCCGCCCGGGTCACCAGCTCGTGATGACCCGTCGGCGGTTGGGCGTGCCAATACCCCAGTTGGAGACCGAGTTTCACTTATTCGTACTTGACGTGCAGTTCGGTTGCTGCGTTCAGCCATCCCGAACGCAGCCGGACCGGCTCCGATACCCGGCTGATGTTCGGCATCTGGTCGGCAATGGCATTGAAGATCAGATTGATCTCCATCCGCGCAAGATTCGCGCCGATGCAGTAGTGGGCGCCGTGGCCACCGAAACCCAGGTGCGGGTTCGGGGACCGCATGATGTCGAATTGGAAGGGATTCTCGAACACCTCTTCGTCGAAGTTTCCCGACCGGTAGAACATCGCGGCCCGCTCACCCTTCTTCATCTTCACCCCACCCAACTCGTAGTCGCTGAGCAGCGTGCGCTGGAAGCTGGTGATGGGCGAGGCCCACCGGACGATCTCGTCGGCGGCGGACTCGGGGCGCTCCTTCTTGTAGAGCTCCCACTGGTCCGGATTCTCGAAGAAAGCGTTCATGCCGTGCGTGATCGCGTTGCGGGTGGTCTCGTTGCCGGCCACCGCGAGAACCAGCACGAAGAAGCCGAACTCCTCGGGCAGGAGCGCCTCACCGTCCACCTCTGCGTTGACCAGTACCGAGACGATGTCGTCCATGGGGCACTTACGACGCTCGTCCGCCATGGCATAGGCGTAGCCGAGCAGCTCGGTCGAGGCGGCCAGCGGATCGACATCCGAGTTGGGATCGTCGTAGGACATCATCTGATTCGACCACTCGAACAGCTTCGCGCGGTCCTCCTGCGGCACGCCGATCAAATCGGCAATGGCCTGCAGGGGCAGCTCCGACGCCACCTCCGTGACGAACTCACCGGTGCCCTTCTCCTTCGCTGCCGCCACGATCGATGCCGCACGGCGGTTGAGTTCCGCCTCCAACGCCGCGATCGAACGTGGTGTGAATCCCTTGGAGATGAGTTTGCGGGTCTTGGTGTGCTGCGGCGCATCCTGATTGAGCAGGACGAAGCGCTGGACCTCGATGTTCTGACGATCGATGTCGTCGCTGAACCGTGGGATCGCCGTGTTCTCCCAACTCGAGAACACGTCGTCGCGACGCGACATCTCCTTGATGTCCTTGTGCTTGGTCACCACCCAGTAACCGGGGTCGTCGAAGCCGCCGACGCCGGGCTTCTGCGCGTTCCACCAGATGGGCTCCTTGGCCCGGAGCTCGGCAAGCTCGGCCTCCGGGAGACCCCGGAAGTAGACGTCGGGGTCGGTGAAGTCGAAGCCCTCCGGCAAGGACGGTGACGATGTGGGTGCTGCCATGATCGAATCTCCCTCGAGACGAGAACGTGTTTCATTTTTTTACGATCCAACCACATGAGATGGTCGGCGAAAAGGACGTCAGCGAGCTCCGTAGACCGGCAATGGATCCGGAGCGTCCGAAATCAAGCCGGACACCACCGATCCGAGCTCTGCGGGCTCCCACCGACGACCGCCGTCGATGCTCGGGCCCCGCTGCCACCCGGTGGCGACGCAGATCGACCCTGCTTCGACCTCGAACACCCTGCCGGTGACCCCGGCCGATTCCGTGCTGCCCAGCCAGACCACTAGCGGTGAGACGTTCTCCGGTGCCATCGCATCGAATCCGTCCTCCGGCTGGGCCATGGTCTCGGCGAACGTGGCCTCCGTCATTCGAGTACGTGCCGCAGGGGCGATCGCGTTCACGGTGACGCCGTAGGACGCCAGCTCCGAAGCCGACACCAGAGTCAGGCCCAGAATTCCGGCCTTCGCGGCGCTGTAGTTGCCCTGCCCGACGCTGCCCAACAAACCGGCTCCGGAACTGGTGTTGACGATCCGGGCGTCGACGGGCCTACCGGCCTTGGACTCCGCGCGCCAATACGTGGCAGCGTGCGTGGTCATTGCCGCGTGTCCCTTGAGGTGCACTCTGATGACGGCATCCCATTCGGCCTCCGAGAGCGCCGCGACCATTCGATCGCGCAAGAACCCGGCGTTGTTGACCACCACGTCCAGACGACCGAACGCCTCGACCGCGGACGCGATCACATGTTCGGCTCCCGCCCAGTCGGCGATGTCGTCCGAATTGGCGATGGCCCGCCCGCCGGCGGCCTCGATTTCCGAGACCACAGCTTGTGCCGGGGTCTCGCCGGAGGTCGACCCGTCCAGCGCTACTCCGATGTCGTTGACCACCACCGAGGCGCCCTCGGCGGCGAACGCCAGCGCGTGGGCGCGGCCCAGACCCCGTCCGGCACCGGTGACGACCACTACTCGTCCGTCGCACATTGCTGTCATGAAGTTTGCCCCGTCATGTCTGTCCTACTCGAGTGTCTGCGTTGTCGTGTTCTGGTCCGGCGGCGAGAAATGCCGGGCGCTCACCGCCGCCGTGAAGCAAGAGCGACGATCCGCTGACATAGCTCGCCTGCGGCGAGGCCAGGAAGTACGCGGCGTTGCCGACGTCCTCCGGGGTGGCGAGCCTGCCCATCGGAACGGTGGCCGCGATGGCGGCGACAGTGTCCTCGTCTCCGTAGTGCTGCGCGCTGCTCTCGGTGCGCACCATACCCAGCGTGATCGAGTTGATGCGTACCCGCGGGGCCCACTCGACTGCGAGAGAGCCGGTGAGAGAGTCGATTCCAGCTTTCGCGGCGCCGTACGCCGCGGTTCCCGGCGACGGCCTGCTGCCACTGACGGAGGAGATCATCACGATGGCACCGCCGCCCTCCTGCCTCTGCATCACTGCGTTCGCCGCGACAGCGACCGTGAGCGGCGCGAGCAGATTGAGGTCGACGATCTTGCGGTGCAATGCCGCTCCGGCATCCGCCGCCAGCGCGTACGGGCCACCGCCGGCGTTGTTGATCACGGCGTCCAGCCGACCGTGCCGCTCCACGATCGTCTCGATCAGCGACTCCACCTGATCCGGATCGCGCACATCGCAGGCGATGTGTTCGCCGACCTTCACCTGCGCCGTCCGCCGAGAGCACACCACCACGGTGTACCCCTGCCCGTCGAAACACCGCGCAATCCCGGCTCCGATTCCGCGCGACCCGCCCGTCACCAGAACGACCCGTGGGCTCGTCACATCGTCTCCCTGCTCTTCATCGTCGTGTTACGGTACCAAGCAATTGCTTGCTTTGTCCGTTCATCGGTGATTTTGCATCACGCCGATCCGTCTCGCGAGGAAAACATGCCGATCGCAGTCAGCAACGACGAGCCGGGAATCACCGTCGTCACGATGGACTACCCACCGGTCAACGCACTGCCGGTGCAAGGCTGGTTCGACCTGGCCGACGCTGTCACCGACGCCGGCCGAAACCCGGACACGCGGGTGGTGATCCTGCGCGCCGACAATCGCGGCTTCAACGCCGGCGTCGACATCAAAGAGATCGAGCGATTCACCGGCCACGATCACCTCATCGGCGCCAATCGTGGTTGTGCCGCTGCATTTTCGGCCATCTACGACTGTGCCGTTCCGGTGATCGCGGCTGTCCAGGGCTTCTGCCTCGGCGGCGGAGTCGGGCTGGTGGGCAACGCCGACATCATCGTCGCCTCCGACGACGCCACGTTCGGCCTCCCCGAGGTCGACCGTGGCGCGCTGGGCGCGGCGACCCATCTCTCGCGCCTGGTCCCGCAGCACATGCTCCGCACCCTGTACTACACGGCGCGCCGCATCGACGCCCACACTCTGCACCGGTTCGGTTCGATCTACGAGGTGGTGCCGCGCGCCGAACTCGACGAGTCCGCACTGCGTATCGCCCGAGAGATCGCGGCGAAGAACACCTCGGTGATTCGCTGCGCCAAGGAAGCCATCAACGGCATCGACACGCAGAACGTGCACCGAAGCTACCGCTACGAACAAGGTTTCACCTTCGAGCTCAACCTCTCCGGCGTCTCCGATGAGGCGCGCCGACATTCGATCGAGAACAACTTCGCGGACGGATCCTGATGACTGCACCGACACCCAGTACGAAACCGAAGCGTGACAAGCGCATCGACACAGACGAGATGGTGGGCCGACTGCGCAGCGGCATGACCATTGGCATCGGCGGATGGGGGTCACGGCGCAAGCCGATGGCACTGGTCCGCGCGATCTGCAAGTCCGATCTCACCGATCTCACCATCGTCAGCTACGGCGGACCGGACGTCGGGTTGCTCTGCGCTGCAGGTAAAGTCGAACGAGTCTACTTCGGCTTCGTCTCCCTCGATTCGATCCCGTACGACCCATGGTTCGGCAAGGCTCGTACCGACGGCTCCATCGAGGTCCGCGAGATGGACGAGGGCATGGTGCAAACCGGCCTGCGCGCGGCAGCGTCGAGGGTTCCGTTCCTACCCATGCGCGCGGGAATCGGCTCGGACGTGCTGCAGTACTACCCCGAACTGAAGACGGTCACCTCGCCCTACCCTGTCGCCGGCACATCCGATCACGAAGAACTGGTCGCGATGCCCGCGCTGACCCTCGACGCGGCGCTGGTGCACCTCAACCGCGCAGACAAGCACGGCAACGCGCTCTACCTCGGCCCGGACCCCTACTTCGACGATCTGTTCTGCATGGCGGCGCAGCAGCGCTTCGTCTCCTGCGAGAAGGTCGTCGAGACCGAGGAGTTCTCGACCATCGCACCGCACCAGGCCATGCTGCTCAACCGCACCATGGTCGACGGCGTCATCGAGATCCCCGGCGGCGCCGACTTCACCTCGTGCGTACCGGATTACGGCCGTGACGAGCAGTGGCAGCGCGAGTACGTCGACGCCGCCAAGGGTGACGGCACCTGGTCGGCATTCTACGATTCCTACCTGGAGGGACGACGATGACCGCATCTTCCCGCGCGGACGTGTGCGCTGTGGCCTGCGCCGACCTGTTCGCCGGAGCCGGCGAGACCGTCGCCAGCCCGATAGGCACCATGCCGTCCATCGGCGCACGTCTGGCCCGCGCCACCACCGAACCCGATCTACTGCTCTCCGACGGGGAAGCGTTCCTCCTGGCGGACACTCAGATTCTGGGAGGCAAGTCCGACACCCCACCGACGATCGAGGGGTGGCTGCCGTATCGCACCGTCTTCGACGTGGTCGCCGCGGGCACTCGCCACGTGATCATGGGCGCCAACCAGATCGATCGCTTCGGCAACCAGAACATCTCTTGCCTCGGCCCGCACGACAAGCCGACACGACAGATGTTCGGCGTGCGCGGTGCGCCCGGCAACACGATCAATCACCGCACCAGCTACTGGGTCGCCAAGCACTCCTCGCGGGTGTTCGTCGAAGCGGTGGACATGGTCTCGGGCGTCGGGTACGACAAGGTGGTCGACAATCCGGCAGCCCGTTACCTCGACGTCCACCGTGTCGTGACCGATCTAGGGGTGTTCGCCTTCGATGGCGAGAATCGCTCGATGTCCGCAGTGTCGATCCACCCCGGTGTCACCGCTGAGCAGATCGCGGAGCAGACCGGCTTCACCGTGCACGGACTCGCCGACGCCCCGTTCACCCGTGAACCCACCGACACCGAACTCGAGATGCTCGCGTGGCTCGATCCCCGTGGATTCCGGTCGAAGGAGGTTCCGGCATGACCCGATTGGTCACCCCGCTGACCGAACTGATGGGCATCGAGCACCCCGTCGTGCAGACCGGCATGGGCTGGGTCGCGGGGCCCTCTCTGGTGGCCGCGACGTCCGAGGCCGGCGGCCTGGGCATCCTCGCGTCGGCGACGATGACCTACGACGAGCTGGCCACGGCGGTTGCGCGCACCAAGGCGGCCACCGACAAACCGTTCGGAGTCAACATTCGCGCGGACGCCTCCGATGCGGCCGAGCGGGTGGAACTGCTGATCCGCGAGAAGGTTGCCGTGGCGTCGTTCGCGCTCGCGCCGAAACAAGAACTCATTGCCACCCTCAAGGATGCCGGAGTACTGGTGGTGCCGTCCATCGGTGCGGCCAAGCACGCCCGCAAGGTCGCGGCGTGGGGAGCCGACGCGGTGATCGTGCAGGGCGGTGAAGGCGGCGGACACACCGGACCGGTAGCCACCACATTGCTTCTGCCCTCCGTTCTCGACGCGTGCGACATTCCGGTCGTCGCCGCCGGCGGCTTCTTCGACGGGCGCGGTCTGGCGGCCGCATTGTCCTACGGGGCAGCCGGTGTCGCCATGGGCACCCGGTTCCTGATGACCCGCGAATCGTCGGTGCCGGACAGCGTGAAGGAGCTCTACCTCGCCGCGGATCTGAACGGCACGATCGTGTCGAAGAAAGTAGACGGCATGCCACACCGGGTACTGCGCACATCGCTGGTCGATGCGCTCGAATCGTCGTCGGCGCTCCGCGGCATGGTGGCAGCAGGCCGCAACGCCGTGAAGTTCCGCGCCATGACCGGAATGTCGTGGAGCACCCTGATGAAGGACGGGCTCGCGATGTCCAAGTCGGGCGACCGCACGCGCACGCAGACGTTGATGGCCGCCAACACGCCGATGTTGTTGCGCGCCGGGCTCGTCGACGGAAACACCGACGCCGGCGTCTTGGCATCGGGGCAGGTCGCCGGAATGCTGGACGACCTGCCCTCGTGCGCCGAACTCATCGAGAAAATAGTGGCGGACGCACTGGAATCACTCGGTCGCACACGGTCCTACGTGCGCGGCTGAGGCGATCACAACCTCTCGACGATGGTGACGTTGGCGGTTCCGCCGCCTTCGCACATCGTCTGCAGCCCGTAGCGTCCACCGGTTCGTTCCAACTCCGAGAGCAGAGTGGCGAACAGCTTCGTACCGGTGGCGCCCAACGGGTGACCGAGGGCGATTCCGCCGCCGTTGACGTTCACCTTCGAATGGTCGACGTCCAGGTCCCTCATCCAGGCCAGCACCACGGAGGCGAACGCCTCGTTGATCTCGACGAGATCGATGTCATCCATCGTCATTCCCGCCTTGTCCAAGGCATGTCGGGTCGCCGGAATCGGCGCCGTCAGCATCTCGACCAAGTCTCCACCGCGAGCGCTCAGGTGATGGATGCGTGCGCGCGGGGTCAGGCCGTACCGCTCGACGGCCTCCGCGGACGCGATCAGCGTGGCGCTGGCCCCGTCCGAGATCTGGCTGGCCAAAGCCGCGGTGAGGCGGCCGTTCTCGCGCAGCGGCTTCAGCCCGGCGAGCTTGTCCGCGGTGCTGCGCCGAGGACCCTCGTCAACCGAGAACCCCTGCACGGGCACGATTTCCTTCTCGAAACGGCCACCCTCGATCGCGGCGAAGGCGCGGTCGTGGCTGGCGAGAGCGAACTCTTCCATTTGCTCGCGGGTGATGTTCCACCGCTCCGCGATCAACTCTGCGCTGCGGAACTGGTTGATTTCTTCGCCGGGGTAGCGCCGCTCCCAGCCCTCGGACCCGTCGAACGGGGTGACGAATCCGTACGGCTCGGCCGCTGTCATCGCGGACGAGATGGGGATCATCGACATGTTCTGTACGCCGCCCGCAACGATGAGGTCTGCCGTGCCGCTCATGATCGCTTGCGCAGCGAAGTGCAGGGCCTGCTGGCTGGACCCGCATTGGCGGTCCACTGTCACGCCGGGAACGTGTTCCGGATATCCGGCGGCGAGCCAGGCCGATCGACCGATGTTTCCGGCTTGCGGGCCGATGGCGTCGACACAACCCAGGATGACGTCGTCGACGTCGCCCGGGTCGACGCCGGTGCGCGTGACGATCGCCGTGATGGCGGCCGCACCGAGATCGAGCGGGTGCACGCCGGCCAGACCGCCACCGCGTTTGCCCACTGCGGTGCGAACGGCGTCGACGACGAATGCTTCTACTGCCATGATGAAAGGTCCTCTCGATCGGGATGACGACGACCGATACGAACCGCGGTCACGTATCGGCGGTGATGCCGTGCAGAACCACGGCCAGATATTGACGGGCAACGGTCTCGGCGGTGAGGGAACCGCCGGGCCGGTACCAGCGCACCGCGACCCAGACCGTGTCGCGGAGGAAGCGGAAGACGAGTTCGACGTCGAGATCGCTGCGAAACACACCACTGGTCACGCCCTCGGTCAGGACGTCCTTCCAGAGCCCCCGAAACTCGGCGTTTCGGGCGTCGATGTAGGAGAAGCGTTCCTGCGCTGCCAGTTTCGGCGCTTCGGCCTGATAGATGGCCACTGCCGCGTGATGTCGATCGATCGCGTCGAACGAGGTGGCCACCAGTGCCTCGAGGCGCTCGCGAGCGTCGGCGTTCGAGGCCACGATCTCCCGGTAGGAGCCGAACAATTCGTCGAGGAACTCCCTCAGGATTTCGTCGACCATCGTCTCTTTGGTGTCGAAATGGTGGTACAGGCTGCCCGACAGGATTCCCGCAGCATCGGCGATGTCTCGCACCGTCGTCGATTTGAGTCCGTTCTCGGCGAACAACTCGGCGGCGAGATCGAGTAACTCGGATCGTCGATTGCCGTTGCGACGTCCGGTGGGTCGGGACGGGGAGGTCACGGTGGGGTCCTTCCATCGAACGGTGCGGCCGCGGACCACATGTTCTCACGCTCGTTGGCTGGATACCGAGATGACCTCGCCGGTGAGGTAGCTCGCATAGTCGCTGCACAGGAACGCGATCGTCGCGGCCACCTCCCACGGCTCGGCGGCACGCCCGAACGCCTCGCCTGCCGCCAGATCGTTCAGCAATTCCTCCGACGTCACCTTGGCCAAGAAAGCATGTTTGGCGATGCTGGGCGCGACGGCGTTGATGCGCACGCCCAGCTCCGCTGCCTCGATCGCACTGCAGCGTGTGAGCGCCATGACGCCCGCCTTCGCTGCGGCGTAGTGCGCCTGACCACGCTGTGCGCGCCAGCCGAGCACACTCGCGTTGTTGACGATGACGGCCTTGTGCCCGGCCTCACGTATGTGCGCGAGCATCGCGCGGGTGCAGCGGAAGGTGCCGCTGAGCGTCACGTCGATCACCCGCGCGAACTCCGCGTCGGTCATGTCGACCACCGGTACCTCGCCGCCGAGACCGGCGTTGTTGACCAGCACGTCGATGCCACCGAACAGCTCGACCGACCGGGAGATCAGCGCGTCCACCTGCTCGGTGTCGGTGACGTCGCACGGCACCGCCTCGACCCGTCCGGCACCCATGGCGCGTAGTTCGTCCCGGGTCTCTCCCAGGCGGCGCTCGTGCCAGTCCGAGACCACCACGTCGGCGCCCTCGAGCAGGGCGCGACGTGCGGTGGCGGAGCCGATGCCGGTTCCCGCTGCCGCGGTGATGACCACCCGTCGACCGGTGAGCAGTCCGTGCCCGCCGACTTCGTCCGGAGCAATGGCGAACGGGGCGGGCGAAGTCTGTGTCATGGACGGGCCTCTCGCGGTAGGCCGAGCGCACGCTCGGCGATGATGTTGCGCTGCACCTCGTCGGAACCGCCGTAGATGGTGTCGGCGCGAGAGAACAGGTACAACCGTTGCCACTGGTCCAGTTCACCGTCGTCCGCCACGGCCGACGGCGCACCGATGATGTCCATGGCCAGCTCACCGAGCCCGCGATGCCACTGACCCCACAGCAGTTTGGACACGTTGGGCGCACCGGGGCCGACTACGCCTTCCAGCGATGCCAGCGCGAACGCCCGCATCGCCCGAAGACCGAGCCAGGCCCGCGAGAGTCGATCCGCCACCGCGGGATCGTCGAGCGCGCCGTTCTTGCGGGCCAACTCGACCAGTCCGGACAGCTCGCGCGCGAACCCGACTTGCTGGCCCAGGGTGGAGACCCCGCGCTCGAGTTCGAGGGTCCCCATGGCCACCGACCACCCCGACCCCGGTTCACCGACAACCAGATCGGCGTCCGTCGTGGCGTCGTCGAAGAAGACCTCGTTGAATTCCGAGGTGCCTGTCATGTGCCGGATCGGCCTGATGTCGATGCCGGGGCTCGGCTCACCGGTCTCCGGATCCTTCAGCGGAACCAGCAGATAGGACAGTCCGCGGTGGCGCACCGACCCCGGCTCGGAGCGAGCGAGGACGAAGCACCAGTCCGACAGATGCGCCAGCGACGTCCAGATCTTCTGGCCGTTGATGTGCCACCGGTCACCGTCCAAGCGCGCCGACGTCGACACCGAGGCCAGGTCCGACCCGGCACCCGGCTCGGAATACCCCTGGCACCATTGGACATCCGATGCCAGGACGGCGGGAAGAAAGCGTTCCTGCTGCGCGGCGTCGCCGAAGGCGATCAGCGTCGGGCCCAGCAGTTCCTCGCCGATGTGACCCGCCCGCGCCGGAGCGTCGGCTCGTGCGTACTCCTCGTGGAAGATCACTTGACGACGCAGCGACAGACCCGCACCGCCGAACTCGACGGGCCAGCCCAGGCACGTCCATCCGGACGCCGCGAGGTGCCGGTCCCATTCGCGGCGCTCCTCGAAGGCTTCGTGTTCGCGGCCCGGCCCGCCCTTGCCGCGCAACCCGCCGAAATCGCCGGTGAGGTTGCTCTGCAGCCAATTCCGGACATGGGAGGCGAAGTCGGCGTCGGACACGGAGTCGTCGGTCAACACCTCGGGCATGGTCTGGCGGGTCAGCACTCGAGTAGGATAACCTACCAAGCACTTGCTTTGTACAGGAGGACGATGAAAGTCACCGGCGACACCGTTCCGGCCGCTCTGGCCCGCGTCGCGCACACACACGCCGACCGTCCGGCGGTACTCGACGGCGACACCGCCCTGTCCTGGTCCGAACTCTCCGATCGGGTGCACCTCGCTGCCGCCGGCCTGCTCGCCCTCGGGGTCGACGCGGGCGATGCGGTGGCGTTCTGGTCACCCAACACCTGGCACTGGATGGTCGGTGCGCTCGCCGCTCACCATGTTGGAGCTGCGGTGGTGCCGATCAATACTCGCTACACCGGCGCGGAAGCACAGGACGTCCTGGCGCGCACCGGCGCTCGGGTTCTGCTCGTCGCCGGCACCTTTCTGGGCACCGATCGATCCGACGCGCTGGACTTCGACCTCCTCCCCGACCTCGCCGCGTTGGTCCGCATTCGGATCGAGCCGGACGACGCCGGCCCGGCCCGTCCGGGCCCGGCCGTGCACGGGTGGGAAGCATTGGGCGGTCCTCGCTCGGGTGCCGAGCTCGATCGGGTGCGTGAATACAGCGACGCCGTGACCCCGACCACCGTCGCGGACATTCTCTTCACCTCCGGCACCACTGGTCGAAGCAAGGCCGTCGCGTGCAGTCACGGTCAATCACTGGCGTCCTCGCTGGCCTGGGCGCGGTGCGCCGAGCTCACGCACGAGGACAGATACCTGGTGGTCAATCCGTTCTTTCACTCCTTCGGCTACAAGGCGGGCATTCTGACCTGTCTTCAGACGGGTGCCATGCTGATTCCCCACGCGACGTTCGACCCGGCGCGCGTACTGCAGACCATCGAGGCCCGGGCCGTCACGGTGCTCCCCGGCCCCCCCACCCTGTACCGAACGTTGCTCGATCACCCCGATCGCGGTTCGCACTCCCTGAATTCGCTTCGCATCGCCGTCACCGGCGCGGCGACGGTTCCGGTGTCGCTGATCGACGAGATGGGCTCCCAACTCTGTTTCGATACCGTTCTCACCGCATACGGACTCACCGAGAGCGGCGGTTTCGCCACCATGTGTCGACCGGGCGATGACACCGGCACAGTCTCCACCACGTCGGGCCGCGCGATGGGCGACTACGAGGTGTCCATCGCCGAGACCGGCGAGGTGCTGGTGCGTGGCCCCGGCGTAATGCACGGCTATCTGGACGACGACGCGGCAACCGAGGCGACCCTCGATGCGGACGGATGGCTGCACACCGGCGACATCGGGTCGATGGACGAGCGCGGCAACCTGCGCATCACCGATCGACTCAAGGACATGTACATCTGCGGCGGCTTCAACGTCTACCCGGCGGAGGTCGAGCAACGCATCCTGACCCTGGGCGGAATCCGCGAAGTGGCCGTGATCGGCACACCCGACACGCGCCTCGGCGAGGTGGGGGCAGCGATCGTGGTTCTCGACCCGAGCGGCAGTGCGCCGTCCGAGGCCGAGATCATCGAACACTGCCGCGGCGCGCTGGCCAACTTCAAGGTGCCCCGTGCGGTCCATGTGCGCAGCGAGCTGCCGCGCAACGCATCCGGAAAAGTACTCAAGAATCAATTGCGCGAGGAGCTTTCGTGAACGACACAGTTTCGTACCGAGTCGAGGGGTCCATCGCGTTCGTATCGATGAACCGGCCCGATTTTCGCAACGCACAGAACTCTGCGATGACGTACTCGCTCGATGCGGCATTCGTCCGCGCAGTCGAGGACGACGACGTGAAGGTCATCGTGCTCTGCGGCGAGGGCAAGCACTTCTCCGCCGGCCACGACATCGGCACACCCGGCCGCGATGTGGACACCCACTTCGAGAACAAGGCATCGCTGTGGTGGGACCACGTTGGCCGTGAGGGTGGCGACCAACGTTTCGCACGCGAGACCGAGGTGTATCTCGGCATGTGCCGACGATGGCGCGAGATTCCCAAGCCCACCGTTGCCATGGTGCACGGGGCGTGCATCGCGGGCGGAATGATGCTGGCCTGGGTCTGCGACATGATCGTCGCGAGCGACGACGCGTTCTTCTCCGATCCCGTAGTGCGCATGGGTATTCCGGGTGTCGAGTACTTCGCGCACCCGTGGGCGATGGGACCGCGTCGCGCGAAGGAAGCACTGTTCACCGGCCGCCGATTCAGCGCCTCGGAAGCGTACGAGTGGGGAATGATCAATCGAGTCGTCCCCCGCGAGGATCTCTTGACCGCTACCACCGAACTCGCCGAGTCCGTCGCGGCAATGCCTCGAATGGGTCTGGCGCTGGCCAAGAAGGCCGTCAACCAGTGCGAGGACCAGATGGGAATGCGCGCGGGGATGGACTCGGTGTTCGGACTTCATCACTTCGCGCACTCACACAACGCCGAAATTCAGGCAGATTCTCTGGGCGGCATGGACGCTCGTTCCATGAAGAAGGGCGCATCGTGACAGATCCGAGTATCACCACCCTCGCGGTGGACGAGGCCACGGAACGGTTCCGGGCCGAAGTGCGGGACTTTCTCGCACAGAACGTACCGGCTACGCCGTTGCCGTCGATGGACACCGCGGAAGGCTTCGCCGCGCACCGAGAGTGGGAGAAATCGCTCTTCGATGCCCGGTGGTCGGTGGTCTCGTGGCCACCCGAGTTCGGGGGTCGCGACGCATCGCTGGTTCAGTGGCTGATCTTCGAGGAGGAGTACTACGCCAGCGGAGCCCCCGGCCGGGTGAGCCAGAACGGCATCTTCCTGCTTGCCCCCACCCTGTTCTCGTTCGGTACCGACGAGCAGCGGGAGCGAATCCTGCCGAAGATGTCGTCCGGTGAGGAGATCTGGGCACAGGCGTGGTCCGAGCCCGGCGCGGGCAGCGACCTCGCGGGTATCACCTCCACCGCGATACGCACCGACGGCGGATGGCTACTGAATGGACAGAAGACCTGGAGCTCGCGAGCATCGTTCGCCGACAGAGGATTTGGGCTGTTCCGCAGTGACAAGGACGCCGCTCGCCACGCCGGACTGATCTACGTGATGTTCTCGCTGCGCGCCGAGGGTGTGACAGTTCGACCGATTGCCCAGCTGGACGGCGAAGAGGGTTTCGCCGAGCTCTTCCTCGACAACGTCTTCGTGCCCGACGTCGACGTCATCGGTGAGCCCGGCCAGGGCTGGCGGGTGGCGATGAGCACCACCGGCAGTGAGCGCGGAATGTCGCTTCGCAGCCCCGGACGCTTCCTGGGTGCCGCCGCACACTTGGTGGACCTGTGGGCGGCCGAACGCGACCCACGTTTCGAAGCACCGGTGGTCGATTCGTGGATCGCCGCTCGGGCTTATCAACTGCACACCTACGGCACGGTCACCCGGCTGCAGAACGGTGGATCGGTGGGCGCGGAGTCGTCGGTCACCAAGGTGTTCTGGTCCGAGCTCGACATCTCTCTGCACGAAACCGCGCTGGACATACTCGGCACGGAGGCCGAGACAGCGACCGGCTGGAACGACGGGTACCTGTTCTCGCTGTCCGGCCCGATCTACGCCGGTACCAACGAAATTCAGCGATCGGTGATCGCAGAACGACTACTAGGGCTTCCCAGGGCGGCACGATGAACTTCGACATCGGCGAGGACCGGCGAGCTTTCGCCGCGAGCATCGACAAACTGACCTCCGCGGCCGACCTGCCGAAGATCGTGCGGGCGTGGTCCGCAGGAGAGCGGGACACCGGGTTGGCCCTGTACGGCCGGCTCGGCGACATGGGCGTGACCGGGCTCCTCGTGGACGCCGCCGTCGGAGGGGTCGGCGGCGACACGGTGGATCTGATCGTCGCGCTCGAACGGCTCGGATACGCCTGCGTGCCCGGGCCCGTGGTCGACACGGTCGCAGTCGCGCCGGTGCTGCTCGGTGCCGACGACCGTGCTGCGGCGCTCGCGTCCGGACACGCTTTGGCGTCGGTCGCGTGCTCAACTCTCATGCCGCGTGCACTCGACGCGGACATGGCGTCGACCGTGCTGTATCTCGGCGAACAACATGGCTCTCTCGCCGAGGTGGGCGCAGGACATTCCTCCGTCGATGCGGCTCGCACGGTATTCGACGTTGCTGCGGGCGCCCGGCTCGACGTGGACGAGACCACGGTTCGTCGCGCCAGGGAACTCGGCTCGCTGGGTACCGCGTCGTATTTGCTGGGCGCGGGATTGCGGCTGCTCGAGATGTCGGTCGAGTACGCGACACTGCGCACCCAGTTCGGCAAGCCCATCGGATCGTTCCAATCGGTGGCACACCTGCTGGCCGACACCATGATCGCTCTGGAACTCGCTCGCCCGTTGGTGCTGGGCGCGGCCCTTGCACTCGACACCGGGTCCAGCTGCGCCGAGCGTGACGTCTCGGCCGCACGCGTGGCGTGCGGCACGGCAGCCGACCGGGCTGCCCGCAGTGCCCTGCAGGCACACGGCGCACTGGGCTACACTGCGGAATACGATGTCTCGCTGTATCTCACGCGCATTCGGGCGATGGGATCCGCGTGGGGCACTGCTCGATGGCACCGTGGCCGCATCGCCGACGCTCTCGTCGCGGAGCGTGCATCGTGACGCGCGCATCCGAGCTGCCCGCTGCTGGTGGCGGCGAGAGTGACGAGCGCCAGATGCTGCGCGACAGCGTGCGCTCACTGGTGGCCAAGTTCGGCGTCTCCCCCGCAGACACCGCAGACACCGCCGGCACCGCCGGTAGTGTCGACGACGCTCTGTGGAATCGCATCCATCAGCAGATCGGCGGCGCCGCGGTGTCGATCGCCGAGGAGTACGGCGGGGCGGGCGGCACCATAGGCGACATGGCCGTGGTCCTCGAGGAGCTCGGCGCCGCACTGGTGGCATCGCCGATGCTCGGTACCGCCGTCACGGCAACAGCTCTCACACGCAACGCCGACGACGCCGGCCGCGCCCGGTTGCTGCCCCGAATCGCCGAGGACGGGTGCACGGCGTCGGTCGTGTTCGATCCGACCGCGGTGGTCGACGCCGTGGGGGCAGGCATCCTGCTCGGCGTCGAGGACGGGCGGTTGGTGGAGTACGACCTGAGCACGGTCACCGTGCATCGGCTCGACACGATGGACCCCACCCGCGCGATCGGCTCGGTGGATCTGGCAGGGGCGTCCCGGACCGACATCGGCGATGCGGGAGACACCGTGGAGGTCGCCCTGCTACTCGCCGCCGCAGAGCAGATCGGCGCGGCCAAGCGGTGCCTGAGCAAGACCATCACCTACACCGGCGAGCGCGTGCAGTTCGGTCGGCCGGTGGGCAGCTTTCAAGCACTCAAGCACCGGATGGCCGATCTCCACGTGGCCGTCGAGGCCGCACGCGCGTTGGTACTGGACGCCGCTGCGTCGTTCGACGACGGTCACTGCGATGTGGGCGCCGTCGCAGCGGCCTCGATCAGCGCGAGCGAGGCACTGACCTCGGTCGCCGGCGAAGCAGTGCAGATGCACGGCGGCATCGGGGTCACGTGGGAACACGACATCTCGTGGTACTTCAAGCGCGCCCACTCCAGTCGCTACCTGTTCGGGTCTCCGCAGGACCGGATGGCACGGTTGCGGAGCGCCGCGCTACCGGTCTGACCGGAATGTCGTAGAACTCGAAGATCAACGACGCTGACTATAGCGCCGAGGCCCCACTTTTCTATAACGTGTTCTACATGGTTACTCCGGTGGGATCAGGTGATTCGATGAATGGCGACACGTACGACGTCGTCGTGGTAGGCAGCGGCGCTGGAGGCCTCACGGCAGCGCTCACGGCAGCGAGCGAAGGCTTGAGCGTCGTCGTGGTCGAGAAGGCGGCACACTACGGCGGTTCGACAGCACGATCGGGTGGTGCGGTGTGGGTGCCCGGCAACAGCGCCCTCGAGGCCGCCGGTCAGAAGGACGCGCCGGGCGAGGCCCGGACGTACGTTCGGTCGATCGTCGACGACGGCGTCTCGGACGATCGCATCGACGCCTTCCTCGACAACGGGCCGGCGATGATCGATCTGGTGCTGAAGAACACCAAGCTCAAGCTCCAATGGATCAAGGGCTACTCGGACTACTACCCGGAAGCACCCGGTGGCCGCGCCGAGGGCAGGTCTCTCGAAGCTGCACCCTTCGACGCGAGCAGGAAAGGCGTCGATCGAGCGACCTTGGAGCCCGACTACTCCGATGCTCCGCTGGGGGTGGTTGTCACCAGTGCTGATTACAAGTGGCTGAACCTCATGCGTGTGAACCCCAAGGGTCCGCTGCGCATCATGCGTATCGGCGGCCGGTGGATCGTGGGCAAGGCGCTGCGGCGAGAACTGGTCGGTCGCGGGCAGGCCCTGGTGGCGGGGCTGCGAGAGGGATTGGACGAAGCGGGCGTTCCCCTGCTGCTGGAGACACCGATGACCGACTTGGTGGTCGAGCAGGGAACCGTGGTGGGTGTCGAGGTCGAGATCGATGGGCAGCCGCGCACCCTGCACGCCCGGCACGGGGTGATCATCACCAGCGGCGGCTTCGAGCACAACGAGCCGATGCGGACCAAATATCAGCGTCAACCCATCGGCACCGAGTGGACGGTCGGCGCGAAAGGTAACACCGGTGACGGCATCCGGATCGGCGAGAAAGTCGGCGCGGCACTGGAATACATGGACGACGCATGGTGGGGTCCGTCCATTCCGCTTCCTCGCGGCCCGTGGTTCGCGTTGGCAGAGCGGTCACTCCCGGGATCGTTGATGATCAACAACCGCGCGCAGCGGTTCTTCAACGAGTCCGCCCCCTACGTCGACGCCGTGCACTCGATGTACGGCGGCCCGCGTGGCCGCGGTGAGGGTCCGGGTGAGAACGTGCCCTGCTGGTTGGTCTTCGACCAGCGCTACCGCGACCGCTACATGTTCGCCGCGGTGTACCCGGGCGCGAAGCTGCCGCGACGGTGGATCGAGTCGGGCACCATCTCCATCGCACCGACGCTCGGCGAGTTGGCCGAGAAGATCGGCGTCGATGCTGCAGCCCTGGGCGCCACCGTGGACAAGTTCAACGCGTTCGCCGACAAGGGCAACGACGAGGAATTCCATCGGGGCGACAGCGCCTACGACCATTACTACGGCGACCCGCGGAACAAGCCCAACCCGTCCCTGGCACCGCTGAGCAAGGGTCCGTTCTATGCAGCCAAGATGGTGCCGGGCGATCTGGGCACCAAGGGCGGCGTTCGGGCGGACTCGAAGGGCCGTGCGCTGCGCGACGACTACTCGCCGATCGACGGCCTCTACGTCGCCGGCAATGCCAGCAGCCCGGTCATGGGCCACACGTACGCCGGGCCCGGCGCCACCATCGGACCCGCGATGACCTATGGATACATCGCAGCCCGGGAGATCGCCGCCAGAAAGGCGTCGAAGTCCCGGGCTGGGGTGAGCAGCGAGTAGCGGCTATCGCGGCACGCGGGGCTGGCCCAGCCCCGCGGTCGCGATCAGCTCCCGCATGACCTCGTTCACGCCACCGCCGAAGGTGATGACGAGATTTCGCTTGTTCTGTCCGTCGAGCCACGACACCACATCTGCCGTGTCGGGATCGGCGGGATCGCCGTAGGTACCCACGATGTCGTCGGCGATACGCCCCACGCGCTGCACCCGTTCGGTGGCGAACACCTTCGTCGCCGACGCATCCGCCACCCCGAGTGCCGAGTCGCCGCTGGACGAGATCTGCCAGTTGAGCAGCTCGTTCACTCGGTGCACCGCCCAGATCTCTGCCAGCGACCTCAGCACGTCGGGCCGATGAATGTGTCCGGTCTTCTCCGCCCACTCCCGCACGCGAGCGTGAATCCCCGCGATCCGGCCCGACGGTCCGAGCATGACTCGCTCATGATTGAGCTGGGTCGTGATCAGCCGCCAACCCAGATTCTCCTCGCCGACCAGCATGTCGGCGGGAACTCGAACGTCCTGGTAGTACGTCGCATTGATGTGATGTGCACCGTCGGGAGTGATGATCGGTGTCCACGAGAACCCGGGGTCCTTGGTGTCCACGATCAGCATCGAGATGCCCTTGTGCTTGGGAGCGTCCTTGTCGGTGCGGACCGCAAGCCACACATAATCCGCGTCGTGGCCACCGGTGGTGTATATCTTCTGGCCGTTCACCACGTACTCGTCTCCGTCGCGCACCGCACGCGTGGTGAGCGAGGCCAAGTCGGTACCCGCGCCCGGCTCGGAGTATCCGATGGCGAAGTGAACGTCGCCGCGCAGGATCGCCGGCAGAAACTTCGCCTTCTGCGCCTCGGTGCCGTACGTCTGCAGTGTCGGGCCGACGGTCTGCAGCGTCACCGCCGGCAACGGAACATCAGCTCGCGCAGCTTCGTTGACGAAAATCTGCTGTTCGATCTCGCCGAAGCCGCGGCCGCCGTACTCCGTCGGCCATCCCACACCCAACCATCCGTCGGCGCCGAGCCGCGAGATGATCCGCCGGTATGTCGGTCCGTGCCGTTCGGTGGCCAACACGGCTCGCTCTTCCGAGCTGACGGCCGTGCGGAAGTACTGCCTCAATTCGGACTGCAGCGCGCGCTGGGTGTCTGTCAGATCGATGTACATAGCGCTCCGAGATGCTCGAGGGTGTGCGACGGACCGCCCAGGTAACGAGCGACGTCTCTGGCGGAGGAGAAGAACCGGTGCATCGGGTAGGTCACGTCGGCGCCGGTGCCGCCGTGCAGATGGTGGCACTGCTGCATCATCTGCGGCAGTTCCACCGACACCCAGTACGCGGCGAGCGCAGTATCCGAGCGCGCATCGAGACCCCCCGCCACCCGCCACGTTGCGGAGACAGCCACAAGATGAACGGTGCGGGCCACCACGTAGGCGTCGGCGATCTGCTGAGAGACGGCCTGGAACGTCGCCAGCGGGCGACCGAACTGCTGACGCGACGCCAGATGATCGGCCGTCAGTCGCAGCGCACCGGCGGCGAGTCCGTCGGCGAAGGACGCGGATGCGCAGCGCAGGTGGTCGTAGAGAACAGCGGTGTCGGAGCCGACGATCGCGGAGGCTGGTAGATCGACCTCGTCGAGGACGACGGTGGCTTCCGGTGCCCCGGTCGAGGACTTCGTAGCGATGACCGTCACGCCCGTGGTGTCCGGCGACACTGCGACCACGCCGCCGCTCGTGGAGACCAGCAGCAAGCGCGCCTGTGCGGCGTAGGGTACGGCGATCTTGCGCCCGTGCACCACAATTCGGTCACCCGAGCGTTCGAGGGTCGTCTCGGGCGAGAGCGGCATGGCATCCCCCACCTCGGCCACCGCGGCGGTGATGATTTCTCCCTCGCCGGCCGAGCGCAGGTCTGCCTCGTAGCTCTCGGCGGCGCCGTAGGCGATCAGCGGCAGCACGCCACCGGCGATCGTCGACAGAAAAGGAGTGATTCCGGCCCGGCGACCGAGTGTGGTGAGCACCGCGGCGAACGCATCGAGGCCGAGGGCGTCGCCACCCATCGCTTCCGGGAGCGCAGAGTTGACGAAACCGTTCTCCGACAGCACTTTCCACAGCGCTTCGTCATACCCGACAAGCGGCGACGGGTCGGACGGGCCGAGGCGATCCAGAACCGCCTCGGCCATACCGACAAGAGTTTGCTGGTCTTCCGTCTGGGTGAAGTCCACGCCGATCAGCGAATCTTCTCGAGGCGGGTCATCGTCTCCTCGAACTCCGACACCAGATCCGCCATCACCTCGGCGACCGGACGAACGGAGTTCATGCGGCCGACGATCTGACCGACTGGCATCGACACCACCGCGGGATCCTGGGACTTGCTGATGCGCTCGTGGGCCTTGCTCACCAGCAGATTCTGCAGTGGCATCGGCAGCGGCGACGGCGCGTCGGAAGCGTCCCAGGCATCGGTCCACTTGGTCTTGAGCAGTCGGGCCGGCTTGCCCGAGTAGATCTTGCGGCGAACTGTGTCGCTGGAGGTGGCCTCGAGCATGGCGGCCTGGAATGCGGACATGCCATCGGGACGGATACCGAGGTCGTACTCGGACGTGGTGAGCCAGTACGAGCCCATCCATACTCCCTGAGCACCGAGCGCGAGCGCGGCGGCCACCTGGCGGCCGCTGCCGATACCACCGGCTCCGAGGACAGCAGCACGGCCGTCGAGCGCGTCCACGATCTCCGGGATCAGCACCATCGAGGCGATCTCACCGGTATGCCCGCCGGCCTCGTAACCCTGCGCGATGACGATGTCGATGCCCTTGTCCGCGTGACGGATCGCGTGCTCGGGCTTACCTGCCAGTGCCGCCACCGGAACACCGTGGTCGTGCGCGGCGTCGACGACGTCGGCGGGCGGCGAGCCCAGTGCGTTGGCGATCAGCTTGATCGGATGCCGGAAGGCGACCTCGGCGTGTGACTTGGCCACCGAGTGAAGCCAGCCGAGGACGCCGCCGGCTGCTTCCGCGTCGTCGGGAAGCGGGGGTACCCCGAGGTCGGCGAGCGTGCGGTCGACGAAAGCGCGGTGCTCCGCCGGAATCAACGCGTCCAGGTCCACCCGCGTGCCCTCCTGCGGCACCGTGGCGGGCATGACGATATCGACGCCGTAGGGCTTGCCGTCGGTGTTGGCGTCCATCCAGTCGAGGGTGCGATCGAGCTCCTCCGGATCGTTGAACCGGACGCACCCCAGCACGCCCATTCCACCTGCCCTGGTGATCGCGGCCGCGACCTTCTCCGAGGGGGTGAAACCGACGATCGGGTACTCGATTCCGAGACGACGAGCGAGGTCCGTGTTGACAGCCATGGTCAGCCTTTCACTGCTGATGTGGACGCCGAGGCAAGATGCTCCTGCGCCGGGGTGGATTCGGTGACGCCGGTGGCCCACCGATAATCCGGCTTGCCGGAAGGAGACCGCTCGATGCGGTCGACGGTCCACAGGCTTCGCGGAACCTTGTATCCGGCGATGTGTTCACGGGCGACGGACACGATGCCGGCAAGGTCGACCTCCGCGCCCGGCCGAGGCTGGACGACGGCAGCGACCCGTTGGCCGTAGGTCTCGTCCGGCACGCCCACCACGATGCAATCCATGACGCCGGGGTGCGCCTTGACGGCGCCCTCCACCTCTTCGGGGAAGACCTTCTCGCCGCCGGTGTTGATCGAGACCGAGCCGCGACCGAGCATGATGACCGTACCGTCGGCGTCGATGCGTGCGTAGTCGCCGGGAATCGCGTATCGCACTCCGTCGTACTCGACGAACGTCGCCTTGGTCTTGGCCTCGTCCTTGTAGTAGCCCAGCGGGATGTGACCGCGGCGCGCCAGCCGGCCCACCGTCGGAGAACCCGGCTCGACCGCCTTGCCGTTCTCGTCCAGCACCGAGTTCGCGCCGTCGATCTTCACGCGCGGGCCGCCATCGTCGGCGGACCCCTTCGCGACGATGCCCACGCCGGCGAAGCCGGTTTCCGACGACCCGATGGAGTCGGTGAACATCGTGTTCGGGAAGCGGTCGAGGTATTGCTCCTTGACCGACGGGGAGAACAGCGCCGCACTGCTCGCGACGGCATACAGCACCGAGGTGTCGTACTCGCTGGTGTGCACGTCGATCATGGGCCGGGCCATCGCGTCACCGACCAGCAGCACCACGTTGACCTTGTGCTCGTCGATGATCTTCCAGGTGCGAACCGGATCGAATTCGGCTGCCATGACCACCTTGCCGCCCGTGAACAAACTCTGCATCGCGGCCCAGAACGTGGCACCGTGGATCATCGGGGGAATCGGGTAGCGAGTCATACTCGGATTCGCAGCACCGGTCTTGGCCAATTCGAACTCGTCGGGCACCCGCTCGCCGGTCATGAAGTTGATGCCGCCGCCCAGCACGCGCCACACGTCTTCTTGTCGCCACACCACACCCTTGGGCATTCCGGTGGTCCCGCCGGTATAGATCATGAAGTGGTCGTCGTTGCTGCGCGGGGGGAAGTCGCGGTCCGGCGAGCCCTGAGCCAAGGCGTCTGCGTAATCGACAGCGCCGAAGGACGCGGTTTCCTCGTCGGTCCCGTCCTCGATCACGATGGCCGTCTCGAGGTTCGCGCACTCCGCCATACTCTGCTCGACAAGCCGGGCGTATCGACGTTCGAAGACCACCGCCACCGAATCCGAATTGTCGAACAGGTACGCGAGTTCTTTTCCGACGTAACGGTAGTTGACGTTCACCGAGACCGCCCGCAGCTTGAATATCGCGAGTACGGCTTCGACGGACTCGATGTTGTTGCGGCTGTAGACCGCCACCTTGTCCCCCGGCCCGACGCCGCGGTCCGCGAGGAAGTGCGCCAGACGATTCGCGCGCTCCTCGAGCTCGGCGAAGGTGATCTCTCGACCGGAGTCCGCCGAAACCACAGCGGTGCGTTCCGGTACGAGATCGACGGTGTGTTCGATCAAGTCTGCGATTGTGAAGGCCATACAGATAAACTAGAACGTGTTCTCTTTCCTGTAAAGACCCGGCGCAGTAGCTATCTACCGGCGCCCATCAGCGCACCGAGCGTCGGCTCGGTGCCCGGCGCAGCATTGTTCATCGGCTCGACCGCATAACTCCGTCCGTCCGGTCCGGTGTAGGTTCCCGAACTCGGTTGGTACGTCGCGGTTCCCACCCGCGGGGCAGGCCGGGGTTCGAGCGAATTGGGGTCGCCGACGGGCGGATTGTTCCCCAACGGGACGTACCCCTCGGGACTCCGGCAGATTTCGGGTGTGGGCGCGCGCCGACCCGGAACCTCCATGCACGGGAAGTTGCGGACGCCGCGAGTGAGAGCGTCGACGTTCTGCGGAATCTTGCAGTACAGATCGTCCGGGGTGTCGAGGGTCTCCAGCTCGTTCGGACTGCGGCGCTCATTGGCCGGGAGGTAGCCCGTGGTGCAGGCCGGTGGAGAGTTCAGCTTCAACAGAAAGTCCACGTTCGCGGCTCCGACGTCCTTACCGCCGCCCACCACGGTGGTCTGCGCCGCCTCGAGCGGGGGCAACAACACCAACAGCTGCTCGACCCCCGGGTTGTAGGTGAGAAGTACGTCGCTGACCGACGACAGATTGGCCAACAGCAGAGGCAGCGTCGGCCGCACTCGCTGGAACAGCTCTGTTGCGACCGCTGTGGTCTCCGGGGCGCGCGCGAGCACCGACCGGACGGTGGGGTCGATGTCGTTCAGTCGAGCAGTGAATCCGTTGACATCGGCCGCCCACGATTGAATGGCGTCGCCGGTGGCCACCTGGCTCTGCAACACCGTTCCGCCGTCGCGTAGCAGATCGAAGGTTTCCGGCGCGTTCTCCACCGCGCTGTCCAGCAGATCGGTCGTGGAATCCAGAATCATCCGCATGTCTTCCCCGCGACCACCGAAGGCTTGCGCCGATTCGTCCAGTAGTCCCTGCAATTTCTCCTGCGGCACCGAGGCGAGCAGAGCGTTGGCGTCGTCGAGCAACGGCCCCACGGGCACCGGCTGATTCTGGGCGTCGATGCGAACCACGTCGCCGTCACCGAGAACGTCCGACTGCGAGGCCCCGTCGTCGGGAACGAAGTCGACGTACTGCTCGCCCACCGCCGACACACTGCGAACGAAGACCGTCGAGTCCTTCGGGATGTCCGCACCGCTGTCTATGCGGAGCGTGGCTCGCACCGCATCGGGCGAAAGGTCGACCTCACGAATGCGTCCCACCGTCTGTCCACGAACGGTGACGTTGCCACCCTCGTAAATGCCTGCAGCGGCGTCCATTTCGGCGACCACGTCGATGGTTCCGACGCCGAGCATCGCCGGCAGCTTGACGATGCCCAGGGCCATCAGCGACAGCGATACCACGGTCAGCAGCGCGAAAAGCGTCAGTTGTACTCGAACGAACGGTGTAAGACTCATGGCGTCGGTCCTTCCCGGGGTGCCGGCGGAGGCGGAAGCAGCGAGCCGAGCGCGTCGTTCAGCCCCTGACCGATGGCGTCGCCGAGCTGGCCGAGGGGGTCGATGAGCGGATCCGCGTTGACCCGCATGGGAACCGGCGGTGCACCGATCATCGCTTCCGGCCCCACAGCGGCGGGCCCCAGCGGAGTGCCCGCCAGGAACCCGCTCTTGAGCCTTTCGACCGTGAGGTCCAGGACTAGGAACAGATTGGTGTAGTCGCCGCGGACACCCTTGTCGATGGCCGACTGCGGAATCGGGAAGGTAGCGAGCGCGTCGATACTGTTCGGCAGGTCCTGACCCGAGTCGGCCAAGTACTTCAGCGTCGTGCGCAGATCGGTGAGGTTGTCGATCAGGCTTTGCCGAGACTCCTTGCTGAACGCTTCCGTCGCGGTACCGAACCGCGCTACCGCCGCGAGTGCCGCTGTGATCTGTTGCCGATCGTCGGCGAGCACGGTCAGGGCGGGCGCGATGCGATCCAGCGCTTGTTGGAGAGTCTGCTCCTCGGCCGCGAATGTGCCCGACAACCGATCGAGACCATCGATCGTTCCGATGATGCGTTGACGCTGACTGTCGAGGGTGCCGACCAAGGTGTCGACGCCGCTGAGCAGCGATCGTGCCTCGCTCGACGTGCCGTCCAGGGCCGCGTAGAGCTCGCGGGTGACGGTGTCGAGTTGGTCGATGCCGCCACCGTTGAGCACCACCGACAGCGAGGACAGCGTCTGTTCCGTCGACGGGTAGATCGACGCACGTTCGAGCGGAATTTCGTCGCCGTCCGACAACCGCCCGACCGCGGGCGTATCGCCGTCCGGTGGGCGCAGCGCGATGTGTTGCGAGCCGAGCACGCTGGTCTGGCCGATTTCGGCGCTGGCGTTGGCCGGCAGCACGACGCCTGCGTCGATCGTCACGGTCACCTTGGCGTGCCAACCATCGAGCTCGATTTTGTCGATCGTCCCGACCGTGACGTCGTCCACCTGCACTGGAGAGTTGGGGGTGATGGTCCCGACGTTGGGCATCATGATCGTCACGGCGTAGGCACCGGCGCCACGGCCCTCGGTGCCCGGCAGCGGCACGTCGACCAGCCCACCGGCGCCGCAGCCGGCGAGCGCTACGGTCGCGGCGGTGATCGACAACGCCACCTTCACCGACGACCGAGTTCGGCTCGCGGTCATCGGGCACCCGGCATCAGGAGCTCCGACAGACCGCCGGCCGGAGGAGGCGCATATTCGGCCGCGCCCGTCGGCATGATTCCGTCGTTCGCTTTCGCACCACCCGGAGCCAGTTCCGGCTCGCTGTAGAAGATCTGATTCGGGTCGGCGCGCACCCCCGTGAATCCGGCCGTCGAGATCGGCGGGTAGTTCACCGCCAGATTCGTCAGCACCGGTCCGAGATACTGGGCACACAACTTGGCCCCCTCCTCCGACGTGGCATTGGCGAGGCCGGTGATGGCACCGCACGTGAAATCGATGGGGTTGGCGAAGTTCTGCAGCGCGAGCGAGCCGGCGAAGGTGCCCTGGAGCGGCGAGTAGATGTTGTAGTAGTTGGCCAGGGCGGTCGGAGCCGTGTGCAGAATCCGCTCGATTTCCGCGCGGCGGTCGGTCAGCACGGTGGTGACGTCCGCGGTCGTGGCAACCTGCTTGTCCAGCGCGTCGGTGTTGTCGGCGACGAACCGGCGCACGTCCTCGAGTGCGGCGTCGAGCTCGGACAGCGAAGTTCCCAGCGCTTCGCCGCTGTCGTTCAGAGTCGACGACACCGATGCCAGAGACGTCTGAAAGTCCTTGATCTGGGCGGTACTCTGCGCCAAGGTCGTGGTGAACGTCTGCAGATTGCTCACGGTCTCGAAGATATCGTCGCGATTCTCCGACAGCGCCCGTGTCGACGCGGCGAGCGCGGTGATCGTGTCACCGAGCTGCTCGCCCTTTCCGTCGAGAGTGGTTCCGGCTGCGTCGATGAACGACTCGAATGCCCCCTGAGCTCCGTTCCGGCCGGGTCCGAGAGATTCGGTCAGACGGTCGAGCTGAGTCTTGAGGTCGTCCCACTCGAGCGGCACAGCGGTTCGATCACGCGGAATGTGCGTCCCGTGCGCCATGATCTCGTCGCCGTCGGTGGCAGACGGCGTCAGCTGAACGAACCGCGACGACACCAACGACACCGCGACTATCACTGCGCTCGCGTCCGCCGGAACGTCGACGGACCGGTCGATCACCATCTCCACCTCACTGCCGTTCTCGCTCTGGCTGATCGAGCGGATCTGCCCCACCGGCACACCAGCGACGCGAACCTCGTCCCCCTCGTAGATTCCGGTGGTCGAGGCGAAGGTCGCGCTGAGCGTGTAGAAGCGGACGAAAGGCACGACGTACGACCACGCTGCGACCACCGCCAAGCACACGACGAGCAGGAGCACCGCCACCGTCATACGCGTTCTCGTGATCATGGAGTACCACCGTTCGGAACGATCTCCGGAATGGGCAGCGGCGGTTGCGGCAAACCGAAGCCCGCGTTCAGCAGCGGCTGAAGGTACTGTCCCGGAATCAAATTGGCCACATATGCGTAATAGAACGGACCGCTGGCAACCACGTCCGCCAACTCTCCCGCGTACACACTCAAGCCCTTGAGCGAAGCGTCGATATTACTCTTCTTCTCCTGCAATAGATCTGTGACCCTGTTCAGTCGGTCGAGTGCGGGTGCGAGGGTCGCCTCGTTGTCCGCGACCAGTCCGCGCAGCTCCTGAGACAATCCGCCCACCTGATCGATGAGCGCGGAGATCTGAGCGCGACGGCCGTCGAGTTCACCGAGGAGCGCCGCACCCTGAACGAACAGCGTGTCGATGCGGTCGCTGCGCCCCGCCAGGATGGCCGTGACCTCCTTGGCACGTTGGAGCAAGGTGGTCAGCTCGTCGTCTCGCGAGGCGATCGTCGTCGACAGTCGCGTCAAACCATCCAGGGCTCCGGATAATTGGGGATCGACCTGTTCGACCACATCGGAGATGGCATCGAGCGAATTACCGACCTGTTCGGTGTCGATGCCCTCGGTCGCCGCGGTGAGTCCGTTCAGCGCGTCCGTGAGCGAGTACGGCGATTCGGTCCGGTCCAGCGGAATGGTGCCACCGCTGGGCAACGTCCCGTCACCGTACGACGACAGCACCACCGCGCGACGGCCCAACAGCGAATCCGTCGCGATCTCCGCGGTGGTGGAGTCGCCGAGTCGTACCGACGGATCCACGGCGAAGGTCACGTCGGCCTTGCCGTCGACGAGGTCGATGGAGGTCACCGCGCCGACTTTCACACCGGCCACCACGACGCGGTCACCCACGATCAGGCCGCCCGCCTCGGTGAAGATCGCCTCGTGCCGCGGCGCGATGTCGACGAACGGAAGTGCGGACACATTCAGTCCCACCAGCACGGCGCTGACACACAGCGTGACGCCGATGACGCCGATGCGTAGAGGACTACTTGCTACGGGGCTCACGGGGAGCACCGCCCGTCGTACTGTCCGATCAACTTGGCCAACACGGGTTTACCGTCGAGCCCGGTGAACTTGATGGAGATCTCGCACAGATAGAACTGGAAGAAGCTGCCGTACACCCCGGTCCGGGCCATCTTCCGATAATTCTCCGGCATATTGTCCAGGTATTTCGCCAACTCGGGTCTGGCGATGTCGAGTTGCTCGGCGAATCGGTTCAGTTCCGACACCGTGCCGGCGGCGGACGGCCTCACCCCGGACAGCAGAGTCGTCAACTCGGCCGTCGAGGAATCGAGAGTGCCGATGGACGATCCGATCGACTGGCGGTCTTCGGCGAGACCGTCCACCAGCCTGGTCAGCTCGTCCACCGTTCCCTCGAAACGATCCCCCCGGTCGGCGACCGTACCCAGGACCTGCTCGAGATTGTCGATGACCTGGCCGATGATCTGGTCCCGATCAGCGATGGATCCGGTGAGGCTGCCCGTGCTGGCCAGCAGGTTCTGCACGGTCCCGCCTTGACCCTGGAGGATCTCGAGCAGCGACGACGCGATCACGTTCACACGGTCCGGCTGAATCGAGCGCAGGAGAGGCTCGAACCCACCGATCAAGGCGTCCAGATTCAATGCGGGCGTGGTCTGGTCCAACGGGATGGTCGACCCCGGCTTCAGCGGGTCGGCCGATCCGGGTGCGTCCATCAGCTCCAGATACCGGTCGCCCGTGAGGTTCTGATACCGCACCGTGGCGCGGGTGCTGGTCAACACCAGCGCACCGGGATCGATGTCGAAATCGACCGTCGAGGTCACTGAATCGTCGTTCACGCGCACACTGTCGACCTTGCCCACGGGAACCCCCGCGATGCGCACCATCGAGCCGGAGATCAGCCCCGAGGCGTCCGTGAACTCGGCCGAATACGACCGCGTCGAACCGAACGAGAACTGACCGAGCACGATAGCGACGGCGCTGGAGATCATCAGCATCACGACGGTGAAAATTCCGAACTTGATTGCGGTGGAACGGGATCGATTCATCGAGTGCCCCCCGCGGGCAGGTCGGTCGGCGCGTTGCCGGAGGGGACCACGCCGTACAGGATGTCGAGGAACGTGTCCGCGTTCACCTGGGGAGTGCGCTGCAGCGGGTTGAACGGATTGGCGTTGATGTCGGTGACCAGGTAGGGCGCGTGATCCTCGAGATTCGGATTGTCGAGGCCGACGCAGTTCGGCCCGCCGCTGGCGCCGACTCGCGGGAGATTGTTCTCTGCCGTATAGGTCGACGCTCCCGGTAGCAGGCCGGCCTGGAGTTTGATACCCGGTTGACCGACGTACGAGGGTGCACCCTCACGGCCGCTGAAGGCGAACCCGTTGAACAGGCAGGGGAACACGGGTGAGTACTCGGCCAGGGTGGCCGTGGTCGGTTCCAGTGTCTGCAACGTCCGGCTCAGGGTCGGCGCGTTGTCCTCGAACAGTGCACCACCGGAGTTGCCCAGACCGAGCAGTCCCGCCAGGGTTTCTTCGAGCGGCACTTGCTGATCGACGACGGTGTCGGCCAGCCGAGTGACGTTCGCGAGAACGGACACCAGGTCCGGTGCCGCGTCGGCATAGATGTTCGAGGCTCTGTCGGCGCCGTCCAGCGCGTTGGTCAGATCGCCGCTGCGATCGTTGGAGTCACGGACATAGCGATCCGCCGAGACGATGGTGCCGTTCAGGCGGTCCCCCCGGCCGCGCAGCGTGGTGGAGAACGCGGCCAACACCTCCTTGAGCTTCTGTGGCTGCACGGACTGCAGTACCGACGTGAGATTCTGGAAGACGGTGTCGAGCTCGACCGTGACGTTCGTCGACTCCACCTGCGCGCCTGCTGCGATGGCGTTCGGCGACGGTGCCTCTGGCGGCACGAACGCCACGTACTTGGCGCCGAACACGGTTGTGGAGTCGATCCGCACCGGCGCGTTCGCGGGGATCGCGGACGCACGAGCGGTCTCCACGGCCAAGACCACGCTCGCACCGTCCTGGTCCTGTTCGACCCGTGCGACGTGGCCCACGACCACACCACGCATCCGGACGTCCGCGTTCTCGTCCAACACCAGACCGATGCGATCGGTCTTGACGACAACCTCGAATGTCCTGGTTGCGCCGCCGCTGTAGAGGAACACGGCGCCGACGAAGAGTGCGACCGCGCCGGTCAGAACGACGAGCGCTGCAAGGATTCGGGACATGTTTTGCCCTCACCCCGCCAAGTTGAAGTTGCCGGACTGGCCGTAGACGGCCAATGAGGTGAGCAAGGTGATGGTGACGACGACGATGAGAGACGTGCGGACGGCATTGCCGACGGCGCGGCCGACCCCCGCAGGACCACCAGAGGCGGTGTAGCCGTAATACGTGTGAATCAGCATCACCGCTACCGCCATGACAATGGCTTGGACGAAGGACCACAACACGTCGGTGGGACTGAGGAACGTCGAGAAGTAATGGTCGTAAGTGCCCGCCGACTGCCCGTAGAGCACGACGGTGGCGAATCTGCTGGCGTAGAACGAGGCGAGCAGCGCCAGCGAGTAGAGCGGAACGATGGACAGCATCCCTGCGACCAGACGGGTCGAGACGAGATACGTCATCGATTCGATGGCCATAACCTCGAGCGCATCGACCTCTTCCGACACCCTCATGGCGCCGAGTTGCGCCGTGGCGCCCGCACCGATCGTGGCGGCCAGCCCGATACCGGAGATGACCGGCGCCGCGATGCGGACGTTGATGAATGCGGCGAAGAACCCCGTGAGTGCTTCGATCCCGACATTGCCCAGCGAGTTGTAGCCCTGCACGGCGATGGTGCCGCCGGTGAAGAGAGTGAGAAAGCCAACGATGATGACCGATCCACCGATGACCGCCAGAGCGCCTGTACCCATGCTGATCTCGGCGATCAGCCTCAGCGTCTCCTTGCGGTAACTCATCAGAGCGCGCGGGACCAGCGATACGGCGCGAGCGTCGAAGATCGCCTGTTCCCCGATGGAGTCGACGGCGTGCCGAGTAGACCTCGCCGCCCGGACCGCTCGCGGGAAGCGAACCGTGATGATGGACATCTCAGTTTCCCGTCAACTGGATACCGACGGCGGTGATGATGACGTTCACCACGAACAGCGCCATGAACGAGTAGACGACCGTTTCGTTCACCGCTTCCCCCACCGCTTTCGCGCCGCCCTGCACGGACAGTCCCCGGTGACACGCGACGAGCCCGGCGATGATGCCGAAGCATCCCGCTTTGACGATGGCGGTGATGAACTCGCCGACACCGGTGAGCAACGTGATTCCGGATACGAACGCGCCCGGATTCACTCCTTGCAGGAAAACCGAGAAGATATAGCCGCCGAGGATGCCGATGGTGCACACCAGGCCGTTGAGCATGATCGCAACGACGGCGGAGGCGAGTACGCGCGGAACGGCCAGCCGCTCGATCGGGTCGATGCCGAGCACACGCATGGCGTCGATCTCTTCACGAATGCTGCGCGAGCCCAGGTCTGCGCAGATAGCGGTGGCGCCCGCGCCGGCGACGATCAACACCGTGACGATGGGACCCACCTGTGTCACCGCACCCAGCGCAGCCCCGGCGCCCGACAGGTCTGCCGCCCCGATCTCGCGCAGAAGAATGTTGAGCGTGAAGCTCACCAGCACCGTGAACGGAATGGCGACCAGAACGGCAGGAAGAGTGGACACCCGAGCGACGAACCACGCTTGATCGATGAATTCACGCACCTGCAAGGGCCGCGTGAACGCGATTCGAATCACGTCGCCCGTCAGGGCGAAAAACCCTCCGGTGCTGCGAAGTGGGACCAGCAGCAGCGACTTCATCGGCATGTATGACTCTTCCGTTCGGCCGCCCCGCGGGGCAGTCACATCGAAGGGGTGCGAACCAGGTCACACTAACGATAACAAGTTTTAACTGTCAATAACCGCTGGAACTGCTTGTTTGCATGCATTTATATAACATGTTCCAGTATGGTGGTCTGGTAGACCTTGCGGTCAAGCACGTCCATCTCCACAGCACCCGTGACGCGCGGATACTGTAACGCGTTTCACAACGCTGGAGGTCGACATCGGTTGTACACGAAATCCGAACCACAGGGCTTCCAACCCCACCCCAGCCCACCCCACCAGTGAATCGATCAAATCGAGACGGGAGCACTTCGTTATGAACGACGTCGTGTCCACACAGCAACAGCCAGAGCAGCGAACAGACCGTGCCGGCGTCCGTGACATCGACGGCGGTACCCCGCTCACCCGATACGCCCGAGGGTGGCATTGCGTCGGCCTCGCCGAGCAGTTCCACGACGGAAAGCCGCACGCCATCACGGCATTCGGCACCAAGCTCGTGGTCTTCGAAGTGGAGGGTCGGCTGCAGGTACTCGATGCGTACTGCCGACACATGGGCGGCGACCTGTCCCAGGGCACCGTCAAGGGCGACTCCATCGCGTGCCCGTTCCACGACTGGCGGTGGAACGGAGCCGGAAAATGCACCGAAATCCCCTACGCACGGCGGGTTCCGCGTCGCGCTCGCACCCGGTCGTGGATCTGCGAGGAGCGCAACAAACAACTCTTCGTGTGGCACAACCCCGAAGGCACCCCGCCCAGTGACGACCTCGCAATTCCGGTGATCGAGGAGTCGCTCTCCGACGAGTGGAGCGACTGGCAGTGGAGCGAGATCCTCGTCGAGAATTCCACCCCTCGTGAGGTGATCGACAACGTGGTGGACATGGCGCACTTCTTCTACATCCACTTCGCCTTCCCAACGCGGTTCCGCAACGTGTTCGACGGGCACCTCGCCACGCAGTACCTGACCTCGAAGGGCCGCTCCGACGTGAGCTCCGGGGGCAACTACTCGGGAGACGAGACGACGCTGGATTCCGTGGCCACCTACCACGGGCCGTCGTACATGATCAACACTCTGCATTCCGACATCAGCGGCTTCGGGATCGACGCGATTCTGGTGAATTGTCACTACCCGGTTTCCCCCGACTCCTTCCATCTGCAGGTCGGTGTCATCGTCAAGAAGATTCCCGGACTCGAACCCGAGCACCAGAACAAGATTGCGTCGAAGATCGCGTCGAGCTTCTCCACCGGCTTCTTCCAGGACGTCGAGGTGTGGAAGAACAAAACGAAAATCGACAACCCGCTGCTGTGCGAAGAAGACGGCCCGGTATACCAGCTCCGCCGCTGGTACGAGCAGTTCTACGTGGACGAAGCGGACATCACCGACGACATGGTGAACCGTTTCGAGTTCGAGGTCGACGTCTCGACGGCGTTGCAGAACTGGGAGCGCGAGGTAGCCGCCAACGTGGCCGCGGCGGCCACCAGCGAATGAGCGAGTCGGTCTCCGACACAGCCGCCGATCGCCACACCTACCTCGAGGACGGTTTCCTCGAGCTGAGGTGTCGGCGGTGCGCGACGGCCGTGTTGGTGCGCAAGAGCACCGACATTCAGACGTCCGTCCAGTGGACGGGGTCGGCTCGCGAGGAATGCCCCGAGATCGAGGCGGAGGTGGCGCGCGGACGTCACCCCGGATTGGTGGACGGTTGCCTCGAACTGAGGGCAACTGTCGCCGACGCGGTGGCCGCCGGCGACGTCACCATCGCCGGAGCACTGTAGCGCCTACCCCGTCACTTCTCGGTCAGAGCCAAGGCTGCCCGGGGACACGCGGCCACCGCACGGCGCACACGATCGATCTCCTCCGCATCCTCGACAGGCGTGGCCACTTCCAACTCGTCGTCGTCGTTCAGCGTGAAGGTGTCGGGAGCGAACTGCTCGCAGACCCCGTTGGCTTCACACAGATCGAAGTTCACCACGACATCCATCGAAAACTCTCTTTCCCTCGGGAACTATTCTGCAGACCGCGAACGTACATGCTTGCCGTTCGAACCGACGACGCTGGACCGGACAACACAAAAACTGTAACGTGTTCTACCAGTAGGCGCGTATCCACTCCCGCGCCGGTGACGACGACGAAGGGACCGGCCGCAAGATGAGCGGGCTGAATTTCCACACCCTGCAGATTGCGAAGGTCATCCCGGAGACTCCGGACGCGAGTTCGATAGTCTTCCGACCGAGCGAAGCACAACGCAGCCGGTTCGATTATCGGCCCGGGCAGTTCCTGACTCTGCGCATCCCCAGCGACCAAGGCCCGGCAGCGCGCTGCTATTCGCTGTCGAGCTCACCGCACAGCGACACCGATCTGACCATCACCGTCAAGCGCACGCGGGACGGGTTCGGCTCCAACTGGTTGTGCGACAACGCCGGCACCGTCGGGACGGTCGACGTACTCGAGCCCTCCGGTACCTTCACCCCGTCCTCGCTCGACGAGAACTTCCTACTCGTCGCAGGCGGGTCCGGCATCACCCCGGTGATGTCGATCGTCAAATCGGTCCTGGCGGCCGGCAACGGTACCGTCACCCTGATCTACGCCAATCGCGACGAGAAGTCGGTGATCTTCGCCGACACACTCGCATCGATGGCCGCGGAACATCCGGAGCGGCTCACCGTGCTGCACTGGCTCGAATCGGTGCAGGGTCTACCCACCGCGGCCGCAGTGGACGCACTGGTGCGGGGACGCGCTGTCGACAGCGTGTTCGTCTGCGGCCCCAAGCCGTTCATGAAGGCCGTTCGGGAAACCGAGACGTGGCGCAGCCTGCCACGCTCGTCGGTGCACATAGAACGCTTCGCTTCCCTCGGTGGCGATCCGTTCGAGGGGACCGAAAAGTTCGAGGTCGGGGATCTCGAGGGTGGGGATCTCGAGGGTGGGGCCGATTCGTCGGACCTGCTCGACGCCGGTCCGGCCGATTCTCCGGCAGCCGAATCGGCATCGACGACGTCTCTGACGGTCACCCTGGACGGCGATACCCGTTCGTTCGAGTGGCCTCGAGACGTAGCCTTGCTCGATTTTCTCGAAGCGAAGGGATTGGCGGCCCCGTCGTCCTGCCGCGAGGGTATTTGTTCGGCGTGCGAGTGCCGCATCCTCGACGGGAAGGTCGACATGCGCAACAACCAGGTGCTCGAAGAAGAGGACCTGGCCGACGGATATGCGCTGGCGTGTCAGTCGCGTCCGCTCACCGACACCGTGACGGTCACCTACGACGACGAGTGAGACAAGCTCTCGCACAACGAGAAAGGGCGGTGCTGCGTGGGCAGCACCGCCCTTTTCGTTATGTCGCGCCGGTGGTACGGGCCGAGGGCTCGCGGGGCAGGCCCAGCAGTCGCTCGCCGACGACAGTGCGAAGAATTTGCGTACTGCCGCCCGCGATACTGAGGCACCGCGTCAGCAAGTAGTTGTACATCTCCATCGACGATTCCCGGGTGGCCCCGACACCGGCCGCACCCAGCAGATCCAATGCAATGTCGGCGGCGTCCTGGCGGTGCTCGACTCCGATGAGCTTCTGCACGCTCGACTCGGCGCCGGGTCCGTGGCCATGCACCTGACGCAGTAGACCGCGGCGACCGAGCAGCGACACCGACGTGCCCACCGCCACCAGTCGACCCACTCGATCCGTCGTCACCGCGTTCTCGCGTTCGCGCGAGGCAGACCACGAGGCCACCACACGAGCGGCATCGGCACCCATGGCGCGCGAGTTGCCCATCGACACCCGCTCGTTGGCCAGGGTCGTTCGGGTCAGCGGCCAGCCGCCGTCGACCTCGCCGACGATGCACTCGTCGGGCACGAAGACGTTGTCGAGGAAGACCTCGTTGAACAGCTCGTCGCCGGTCATCTCTCGCAGCGGTCTGATCGTCAGCCCCGACGAGGCCATGTCCACCAGGAAATACGTGATGCCGCGGCTACCGGCGCCACCGGTTCGTGCCAGGCACACCGCCCAGTGCGCGGTGTGCGCGTTGGACGTCCATACCTTCTGGCCGTCGAGCGTCCACCCACCGTCCGTGCGAGTCGCGGTGGTGCGCAGAGAGGCCAAGTCGGATCCGGCCTCCGGCTCACTGAAGAGCTGGCACCACTCCATCTCGCCGCGCAGGGTCGGCGGAACGAAGCGATCGCGTTGCGCGTCGTCGCCGTGAACGATGATGGTCGGCAGAGCCCACGCGGCGATACCCAGTTCCGGGCGATCGATTCCGGCCGACTCCAGTTCCGCGTCGATCAGCATTGCCGTCGCCGCGTCGGCTCCGAGGCCGTAGGGCGCAGGCCACGACGGCACCATCAACCCCGCCGCCGTCAGGGCCGCTCGCCGGTCGGACTCCGGGGATGCCAGCACCCCGGCCACCGCGTCACGTGCCCGGTTCAGCACGGCCTGGTCGACGTCCACATCGGAGTCGGCGCCGATCCCGGAGTCGACAGCGGGGTGCTCGTTCTGCGCCGCCGACTCGGCCACCTCGGGATCGCGAGCGGCGAGTTCGGCGCACAGCTGCGCCCATGATCGGTCGCCGCCGTAAGGCGCCGTCAGAGCGAACAGTTGGCGCAGCGCGGTGGCCCGGCGTAGATAACGGTGTGCGTCGTGCTCCCAAGTGAAGCCGATGCCGCCCAGTACCTGAATGCAGTCCTTGGCAACGCGAACGGCATTGTCGAACACGACGACCGCCGCAGCTGCCACCGCTTCGCCGGCATGGGGACCGTCGCAGGCCCGCGCGGCATTCCACGTCAGAGCTGCCGATTGTTCACGCAGACACAGCATCTGCGCGCACAGGTGTTTGACGGCCTGGAACGACCCGACGGGACGTCCGAATTGAACGCGGGTTCCGGCGTAGCTCGCGGCCGTGCTCGTGCACCAGTCGGCGATACCGGTCGCCTCCGCCGCAGCCGCGGTCACCGCCAGGTTCCACGCCCGCTGCGGGTCGATGTCGAGCATCCTGTCGGCCGATATCAGGCCGTTCACCCGGACGGTACCGATGCGACGGGTCGAATCGTGCGAGTCGAGCGGGGTGACTTCGGCGTCGTTGTCGATGTCCAGCAAACACCATCGCACGGGTGCGGACCCGCCGACCGTGAGGGGGACCAGCACGACGCCTGCACCGGGCGCGCCCAGCGCGGTCACCACCCGGTCGGTTGCGACTGCATCACCCGAATCCTCGATCGTCGCAGTGACCACCTCGAAGGCCGTCGCACAGACGGTTTCTCCGGACACGACGCCGCGCAGGATCTCGCGCAGCCCGTCCGACGGATCCGTCGCGCGAGAAGCCACCGCTCCCACCACGACGGTCGGGAGAATCGGGCCGGCGATCAAGGCCGCCGCGCAGCATTCGAGCGCGGTGGCGACATCGACCATCGAGCCACCGTCTCCGCCGAGACTCTCGGCGACGGCGATCGAGAACAGTCCCATTCCCGCGGCGCCCTTCCAGGCGTCGACGTGCACGGTGTCCGGGTCGGACTCGGCGGCCACTCGTGATTCGGTGGGCACCGAACCTGCCCACGCCGTGACCGCGTCGGCGAGATCGTGCTGTTCGGTGCTCAGACCTATGGGCATGATTCTCCTGTTGTACTAAGCACGAAAATGTTGCGAGAGAGGAACTCTCACACCGGAGCGAGACCGGAGACCGCCCAGTTGCCGTCGACGTCGGTGAGGCCGACAGTGACACGGGATCCGGTGGTTGTCGGGTCGGGTGTCTCGGCGCTGGTGGTGACCTGGTTGAGGAACAGCAGCACCGTGGCATCGCGACCGTCGAGGGACTCGACCGAGGCACCTACGACGGTGACCGCGGTGTCGATCGACTTCTCCTTGGCGGAGGGGGCGACTGCCTCGGCTACCAGCTTCTGATACTGGTCGCGGAAATCTCCCGTGAGCCCCCCAGCGGCAGCCGCCAACTGCTCATCGACCGTCTCGTGCCGGTAGGACAGCATGGCAACGGCTTGATCCGACGCCACGCGTACCACGTCGGCCCTGGCGCTCTCCTGAGCGTCCAACCGTTGGTGCCGTACCACCAGAGCGCCGACACTGCCGATCGCCACCAGCATCACCACGACGGCCGCGATCATCGTCACCAGCGTTCTCCGCCGGGTCACGGGACGAACTCCACGTTGTCGGCGGTGATGTTTCCGTCCACCTCGCACACTCTGATGCGGAACCGAAAAGCGCGTGGTGTGGGCGTCGTTTCCTCGACGTTGGCAACCTGAGCGTCCGCGGCTACCAGCGCGATAGCGCAGTTCCCGTCGGTCGACTCGATACCGGCGGCCACCACCGTCCCGGTGGAGTTCACTCCCGCCTGCCCGACGACGTCCACGAAGTCGGACTGACGATCCTGGAACTGCGAGAGGAAGTCCCCCGAAGCACCGGCGAGGAGGCGGTCGACGTCGGCCTGCGCCGAATCCGCCTGCAGCGTTGTCATGTTCAACGCCGTCTGGCGAGCGCCCGCGAGCAGCCGCTCGCGCTGCGCGGCGTCCTGCGTGGTCCGATGATCGATGACCACGAGGGTGATGGCGACGCCGCCGAGAACGAGCAGCACCAGAACGTACACACCCCAGCCGAACAGTCGACGGCCGATGCGGCGCCGAGACGAGGGCGGTGGGCTGTTGTCACCCGAGTCGGCAGCAACCTCGTCGGCAGCAACCTCGTCGGCGGTGACCTCATCTGCAGCCACCTCGTCGGGTGCAGCCGACTCGGACGAGCCGAGATCGGGCGAGTCCGGTTCCGTGGGCGCATCGGGGGTACCCGGCGTTACGGACGGCTGTTCGGGTGTTCCGGGAGAGCCCGCCGGACGCGTTGCACGCCGCCGTGAGCGCGTAGTGAGTGTGTCCATCACATCAGTTCGTCGCCGGTAGGTATGAGGACGGTCTTCAGTTCGGTGAATGCTTCGATCGAACCACGACCACCCTCTCGGCCGATACCGGAGGTCTTGAATCCACCGAACGGGGTGTTGGGTTCGACCTGGTAACCGTTCACGCCGATGTGTCCGGCACGGATACCGCGGCTGACGCGGAAAGCACGCTTGAGGTCGGTGGTGAAGACGGTGGCACCGAGGCCATACTCGGTGTCGTTGGCCAAGTCGAGCGCCTCCTCCTCCGTCGAGAACGGGATGACCGCGAGTACGGGACCGAAGACCTCTTCACGCGCCAACTCGGAGTGGTTGTCGACGTCGGCGAACAGCGCCGGACTGACGAAGTTCCCGTTCGCGAGGTCGCCCTGCATACGCTCGCCGCCGCACACCAGGCGAGCGCCGTCGGACGTGGCACGGTCGATCAGGCCGGTCACCCGATCCAGCTGCTTCTCGTTGATCAAGGGTGCGGACATCGTTCCGGGCTCGAACGGATCGCCGTAGCTGACCATGCCCGCGAACATCTGCGCCGAGGCGATGAACTGCTCGTAGACGTCGCGGTGGACCAGCGCGCGTGTCTGCGCGACGCATGCCTGACCGTTGAGACCCATCGTGACCGTGCCCATGGTGGTCATGGCGGCCAGGCCCACGTCGGGCGCATCGGCGAAGACCACCGCCGGCGACTTTCCACCCAGCTCGAGCGATACTCGGGCGAAGCTCTTGGCCGATGCCTCGATGATGCGCTGGCCCACCCGGCGGCTGCCGGTGAAGGTGATCTTGTCCACCTCGGGGTCGGTGATCAGGGCTTCGCCGACCGTCTCGCCGCGGCCGGTGACCACGTTGAGCACACCGTCGGGAAGTCCGGCTTCCTGCAGCAACTCGACCATGCGCAGGACGGCGAACGTGGCGTACTCGGACGGCTTGAGCACCACGGTGCAGCCGGTGGCGAGCGCGGGAGCAACCTTCTGCGCGTACAGCAGGAACGGTGCGTTCCAGGGAAGGATCGCTGCAACGACTCCGACGGGCTCGCGGAACGTCATCGCCACGTGCTCACCGCCCTGGTACGCGGGCAGAGTTTCGCCGCCGAGCTTGTCGATCCACCCGGCGTGATGATCGAAGGCGTCCGCCGCGACGTCGACCGAACCGGCGTAGATTCCGCCGAAGCTCAGAGGTACGCCGTTGTCGAGGGCGAGCAACTCGCGCAGGTTCTGCGCGTTCGCCCGCAGCAGTTCCGCATAGCGATGCAGTAACTTCGCCCGCTCGCCGGCACGCATCCGTGCCCATCGGCCGTCGTCGAACGTCGAACGCGCTGCGGCAACGGCGCTGCGAACGTCGTTCTCGTCGGCCTCGGCGAAGGATCCGATGACCTCGCCGGTCGCGGGATGGTGATGCGACCACGTTCCGCCGGAGTTGGATTCGCGCCACTTTCCGTCGACGAAGAGCGCGCCGTCGGTGAGTCCGGCAGATTCGATTCTGGGGATGAGTGTGAGGGTCATGGTGGTTCTAACGCGCCTCTCGACTGCTGATGTTCGGAACAGAATTTACCGGCCGTGGTGACGACGCTCACTGTAGAACCTGTTACTGTTTTCGGCAACCAAGTCTTGCTTCCACTCGGACCGCGAACCGCCTGTCGTCGGACGCGCCGAGCATCTACGGAAGGTCGTCGATTGCGTATCGCCTACACCCCCGAACAGAACCGCCTGCGCGGTGAACTTCGGCGGTATTTCGATCAGCTTCTCACCCCGGATCGCCGCGAGGCGCTGGCGTCGCAGACCGGTGAGTACGGCTCGGGCACCGTCTATCGCGACATCGTGCGCGACATGGGCAAGGACGGCTGGCTCGCACTGGGGTGGCCCGAAAAGTACGGCGGCCGCGGCCGTCCCATGATGGAGCAGCTCATCTTCGCCGACGAGGCTGCGGTGGCGGGCGCACCGGTGCCGTTCCTGACGCTCAATTCGGTAGCGCCGACGATCATGCATCACGGCACCGAGGAACAGCGGGAGTTCTTCCTTCCGCGTATCGCAGCCGGGGAACTGCACTTCGCCATCGGGTACTCCGAGCCCGAGGCCGGTACCGATCTCGCTGCCCTGCGCACCACCGCCAAGATGGACGGCGACGACTTCGTCATCGACGGCGCGAAGATGTGGACCAGCCTCATCGCGTACGCGGACTACATCTGGTTGGCCTGCCGCACCGATCCCGACGCGGTCAAGCACCGTGGTATTTCGATGATCGCGGTTCCCGCCGACACGGAGGGCGTCTCCTGGACTCCGGTACACACCATGGCCGGCCCCGACACCAGCGCGACCTATTACAACAACGTCCGCGTGCCGCAGTCCGCCTTGGTGGGCGCATTGCACGGCGGGTGGGCACTGATCACCGATCAGCTCAACGACGAGCGCGTCGCTCTCACCCCGGCTGCGCCCGTGCAACACGCGTACCGACAGGTTCTCGAATGGGCGCAGCAGACCCGCCGACCCGACGGCAGACGCGTCGCAGACTCCGAATGGGTGCAGATCAGCCTCGCCCGCGTCCATGCCAAGGTCTCGTTCCTGGAAACCAAGAACTGGGAGCTTGCCTCCGCCACCGGCCGGGTGCGCCCGGGAGATGCCTCGGCGTCCAAGGTTTTCGGAACCGAGCTGGCGATCGAGGCGTACCGATTGCTGATGGAGATCCTCGGACCGACGGCGACCGTGCGGCAGGACTCGGTCGGCGCGCATCTGCGTGGGTCCATCGAGCGTCGGCATCGCGCTGCGCTGATCCTCACCTTCGGTGGCGGTACCAACGAGGTACAGCGCGACATCATCGCCCGAGCCGAGCTCAAACTTCCGGCGGCTCCCCGATGAGCGGCCGAGTGCGAAAAGAGATGATCTGACATGGATTTCACGTTCGACGAGGCCCAGACGGACATCGCGGCTCTGACTCGCGACGTCGTCGCACGCAGCATGGACGCAGCACACCAGAACACGCTCGACGACCTACCGCACCGTATCGACAAGCCTCTGATGGAGGCCCTCGTCGCCGCCGACGTGTGGGCTGCCTCCGTCCCCACCGAACACGGCGGCAGTGGGCTGAGCATCTTGCACGACTGCTCCATCGCGATCGAGCTGGGGCGCGCGCTTGCGGCGGTCCCTTTCACCACCTCGGCCTCGACCTGCGCCGGCCTGCTCGTGTCCTATGCGGCGGACCAGCGGATACGCACCCTCGGAACCGATGCGGCACTGGGGCGATGCATCCTCGCACCCGCCACCGCCGAAGATCTCATGGAAGGAAACGACCGTCCGACGGTCACCGCGACGGCCACGGACGACGGCTGGACGGTGACCGGCACCAAGGTGACCGTGCCCTTCGGCGAGGTCGCCGACGCCTTCCTGGTGACGGTGCGGTGCGACGACTCGGACCGGGTACTCGTGATCGCGAGAACCGAACCGGGAGTGCGGGTCACGCCGGTCATCGCCACCGGTTCGGATTGCGCGGCGCAGCTGGACCTCGATAACGTGGTGGTTCCGACCGATGCCGCTCTCTCCGCGCCCGGCATGGTGGACCTGGTGGGACTGCTTCGTGAGCGATCGACCGTGCTGGCGTGCGCCGTGCAACTGGGGGTGCTCGAGCGTTCGTTGGAGCTGGTGTCTGAGTACGCCGCCGAACGCCGGCAGTTCGGCCGCCCGATCGGCTCGTTCCAGGCCGTCGCCCAGCGGCTCGCCGACGCCTACATCGACGTAGCAGCGGCGCGTTCGACGTTGTGGCGCGCGGCATGGACGCTCGGCGACACCGGCGACCACGCCACGAACCGCCACGAACTCTCCATGGCGATCAGTACCGCGAAGTTCTGGGCCGCCGAGGCCGGCCATCGCACCGCCCACACACATGTGCACGTGCACGGCGGTGTCGGAATCGACACCTCGCACATCGCCCACCGCTACTTTCTGGCGGCGAAGCACGGGGAATTCGTGCTCGGTCATGCCACCGCCTCGCTGATCGAACTCGGACGCGAACTGGTCTCGGGAGGGTCTACGGGGTGAGTGCTCCGGCGCCGACGATGGCAGACCTTCTCGTACCGCTGCGCGGCGTCGTCGATCGCGGGGTGAAGTTCGAGAACTCGCTCGTCTCGTGGAACGAGCATCACCGCCGTGCACGGGCCGTCGCCGCTCGGATCGGTGCCCTCATGCCCTCGGACGGTTCCCCACCGCACTTCGGGGTGCTCCTTCCCAACGGTGTCGACCTGTCGGTACTCCTCGAGGTGGCTGCTACATCGCCGCTGGTGCTGGTTGCACTCAATCCCCTACGTACCCCGGACGGACTCGCGTCGGACGCTGCCACCGCGGACTGTTCGGTGATCGTGACCGACCACCAGCACCGTCACCTTCTCGGCGCTCTCGCCGATCACGTCGTCGTCCTGGACGTCTCGGAACTGCGCGATGCCGAGCCGGGCCGGGCCGAACCCGCCATGCGCGAACCCTTCGTGCCCGAACCGCTGGATTTGTTTGCCCTGGTGTTCACCTCCGGAACCAGTGGCGAACCGAAGGCGGTGCGGTGCAGCCATGCCAAGGTTGCCGGCGCGGGGCGGATGCTCGCGGATCGATTCGGCTTGGGCGCCGAAGACACCGTCTACGTCAGCATGCCGATGTTCCATTCCAACGCGATCCTCGCAGGATGGGCCGTCGGCATCGCCTCGGGCGGCTCCCTCGCGATCGCACCGAAGTTCTCGGCATCTGGATTTCTGCGTGACGTTCGCGCGTATCGAGCCACCTACGCCAATTACGTGGGAACCCCGCTTTCGTACGTCCTGGCCACGGCGACCGCGCCGGACGATCACGACAATCCGCTGCGTCACGTCTACGGCAACGAGGGTCATCCGGACGATCTCGTCGAGTTCGCCGCGCGGTTCGGCGTCACCGTCACCGACGGCTACGGCTCGAGCGAGGGCGGCATAGCGATCCCACGCTCGGCGGACACACCGCGCGGGGCGCTCGGTCCGCTGACGCCGGGGCTCGCGGTGGTCGACCCGGAGACCGACATTGTCTGTCCCACAGCTCAATTGGATGCCAGCGGACGTCTGCTGAACGGTAACGAGGCAATCGGCGAGTTGGTCAACACGTCCGGACCGGGAAGCTTCACCGGCTATTACGACAACGCCGAGGCCGAAGCCGAGCGACTTCGAGGCGGGTGGTATCGCAGTGGCGATCTCGCCTACGTCGACGCCGACGGCTTCGCCTACTTCGCCGGGCGGCTGGGCGACTGGCTCCGAGTGCGAGGCGAGAACCTCGGCACCAGGCCCATCGCCTCCGCACTCCGGAGCCACCCCGCCGTGCTCGACGTGGCCGTATACGGAGTAGCCGGAGATCGCATCGGCGACGTCGTCATGGCAGCGGTGGTCTCCGACGGCACCCTCACCGCGGACGATCTGACGACGCTCGTCACCGACGAGTCCCGACTGTCCGAGCGGCAGCGGCCCACCTACATCCGCGTGACCGACTCCTTACCGCGCACAGCCACGTTCAAGATTCTCACCCGGCAGCTCGCCGCCGAAGGTGTCGCCACCGACGACACCGTGTACCACCTCACCGCCGACGGATACCGGGCCACACGGCCCGACCACAGGAAGGCTCGACCATGACCGACACCACTACCGCCCCCGACGCGACGACCGAGGCGCCCCATCTGCTCACCGAACTGGTCGGCAACACGCTGGTGGTGACCATGAATCGTCCGAAGTCGCGCAACGCCTTGTCTGCGGAGATGACCGAACTGATGCGACAGGCATGGGATCGCGCCGACACCGATCCCGACGTGCGCGTCGTCGTCCTCACCGGCGCTGCCGGTACATTCTGCGCTGGAGCCGATCTCAAGGCCATGACCTCGAACCACCCCGGTGACGGCTTCGGTTCGGGCAACGACATGAGCGTCATCACCGCGTTGCTCAAGGGACGCCGCTTGTCGGTTCCGTTGATCGCGGCGGTCGAGGGTGCCGCCATTGCCGGCGGCACCGAGATCCTGCAGGCCACCGACATTCGCGTTGCGGCCGAGAGCGCCAAGTTCGGTGTGTCCGAGGCCAAGTGGGGTCTGTTCCCGTTGGGCGGGTCGGCCGTGCGGCTGGTTCGGCAAATCCCGTACACCGTCGCCATGGATCTGCTGCTCACCGGCCGTCACATCATGGCCGAGGAGGCCCTGCGCATCGGTCTCATCGGCTACGTGGTGCCGGACGGCAGCGCTCTGAAGAAGGCGCTCGAGATCGCCGAGACCATCTGCGCCAACGGCCCACTCGCGGTCAAAGCAATCGTTCGGACCGTCCGCGACACCGAAGGGCTACACGAGAACGACGCGTTCGCCATCGAGGCCGAGCTGGGCGTCGAGGTGTTCAAGAGTGCCGACGCCAAAGAGGGCCCGCGCGCATTCATGGAAAAGCGCAAGCCGAACTTCACCGGCAAGTAAGTACCCTCCCTGCACACAGATCGACCCCGGGCGGCTGGTCCCGCCACTCGGGGTCGATTTGTGTGCAATCCAGTTCAGATCGCTTTCTCGCGGTCCTTCCAGTACGGCTCACGCAGCGTGCGCTTGTACAGCTTGCCGTTGGGATCGCGCGGCATGGCGTCGATATAGTCGATGGTCTTCGGACGCTTGTAGGTGGCCAACCGCTCCGAGGCGTACTCGAGGATCTCGCGCGTCAGATCGTCGTCACCGGTGACACCGGGCACGGTCTCGACGACGGCCTTGATTTCCTCGCCCCAATCCGTATGGGGGATACCGAACACGGCCACGTCGGCCACTTTGGGGTGCAGCGTGAGCTCGCCCTCGATCTCGGCCGGGTAGATGTTCACGCCGCCGGAGATGATCATGTCGTTCTTGCGATCACAGAGGAACAGGTAGCCGTCTTCGTCGAGGTAACCGATGTCGCCGAGGGTGAACAGGTCACCGATGCGTGCGGCCTCGGTCTTGGCCTTGTCCTTGTAGTACTCGAAGGACGATCCGCGCATCTGCATGTACACCTGACCGTGCTCGCCGACGGCGGCTTCCGAGCCGTCGTCGAGGTGGATCGCGATGGTCGAGTTTGGCCAGGGAAGGCCCACCGAGCCCTGTTTCTGCATCCAGTGTTCGGCGTCGATCACGGTGCCGCCGCCCTCGGTCGCGGCGTAGTACTCGGTGACCACCGGTCCCCACCACTCGATCATGCGACGCTTGATTTCGTTGGGACACGGTGCGGCGCCGTGGATCATCGCGCGCAGCGACGACACGTCGTACTTGCCCCGGACGTCCTCGGGGAGCGCGAGCAACCGAGTGAACTGGGTGGGCACCATGTGGCTGTGTGTGACGCGATGCTTGTCGATCAGCGCGAGCATCGTTTCCGGATCCCACTTGTCCATCAGCACCACCGAGTGGCCGAGCTGGAGCGAAATGGTGACGAAGTTGAGCACCGCGGTGTGGTACATCGGCGAACCGCAGAGGTGCACGTGACCGTCGTGCGGCCTGATGCCGAAGAGAGAGAAGAAGCCGATCGACGCCATCGGTACGGTGTCCGGATCTGCACCGGTCATCGGACGGCGGACACCCTTGGGTTTGCCGGTGGTGCCGGAGGTGTAGAGCATCGGTGCGCCGAGGGTGCGGTTGTCGGGACGTTCCACCGGCTCGCCCGTGCCGAGTTCGTCGAGTGAGGTGAAACCGTCGATCTCGCCCACGCAGTAGCGAAACTCGGGCGCGGGGACGGTGTCGGAACCGGCGGAGGCGATGGCCGCGGCCTTGCCGAACCGCTCGTGTGCGATCACCACGCGGGCACCGCTGTCCTGAACGATGTAGGCCAGCTCCGGCCCGGTGAGGTGCCAGTTGGCAGCGACGACGTAGAGACCGATCTGCATCGCGGCGAAGTGAACTGCCACCATCTCCACGGTGTTGGGCAGGATCATCACCAACGCGTCGCCCGCCTTCAGACCGTGCGCCTGCAGCCCGCGTCCGTAGCGGTTCGCGTCTCGCGCGATCTCGCCGTAGGTGGCCGAGCGCCCCGACGGGTCGACCACGGCCACTCGGTCGGGGAATTCCTGTGCGATGTTCCACAAGCCGAGGACATCGGTGTCCACTATCGAACCGCTCATCTCGTTCCTTCCGTCGGCCGGCGTTCCTGCGCGGCGCACCAAACATAGAACGCGTTCCACATATCGGGCAACCACTGCTGGTCGCGTGGTTGTCCCTGCGCACAAACTGGGGCCACATCGGTCTTGCCCAGGAATCTGTAACCTGTTCTACTTCAGGGATGACCTCGACTACGGACGTCACACAACTGGGAGCACAGCCCCAGTTACGTGCCCCGCTGCGCAACGCCTTCGACTACACCCGCTCCACCGGTCCGGTGCTCGGCGCCTTCTTCACCGCGCTTCGCGATCGCAAGGTGGTCGGAGCGAAGGGATCGGACGGCCGGGTGCACGCGCCCCCGGTCGAATACGATTCCGTCACGTACGAGCCGCTGACCGACATCGTCGACGTCTCCGACTCCGGCGTCGTCGTCTCGTGGGCGTGGCAGCCCGAGCCCCGGCAGGGACAACCTCTCACCACGCCGTTCGCCTGGTGCATGATCCGCCTCGACGGCGCCGACACCACGATGATGCACGCGGTCGACGTCCCGTCCAGCGACGCCGTCTCGACCGGTATGCGCGTGCGGGTGCGCTGGGCCGAGACCACAACCGGATCGATCCGCGACATCGAATGCTTCGAACCCGAGACCGACGCCCCCCGTACAGAGTTCCCGACCGAGACCCACGACGAGCCGGTCACCGGCATCGTCACCCCCCTCGACGTCACGTTCGATCACTCGGCCTCCGAACAGGAGAGCGCCTACCTGCGCGGTCTGAAGGAGGGCAAAGTCATCGGCGGCCGCACCCACGCCGGCGGCAAGGTCTACGTTCCTCCCCGCGCGGTCAGCCCGGCGGACGGCAAACCCACGACCGAACTGGTCGAGCTCTCCGACCACGGCACCATCACCACCTACTGCATCGTCAACGTCCCGTTCCTCGGCCAGCGCATCACACCCCCGTACATCGCGGCATACGTGCTGCTCGACGGCGCCGACATCGCCTTCCTCCATTTGGTGCTCGAGTGCACGCCGGAGGAAGTCCATATGGGAATGCGCGTCCAGGCCAAGTGGAAACCGTCCGAGGAGTGGGGACACACGCTCGAGAACATCGAGTATTTCCGGCCGTCCGGGGAGCCCGACGCCGACTTCGAATCCTTCCGCCACCACCTGTGAGGAACACAAAACGATGAGAGAAGTCGCGGTCGTCGGCTACGCCCACGCACCACACGTACGGTCCACCGACGGAACCACCAACGGCGTCGAGATGCTCGTCCCGGTGTTCCAGTCCCTCTACGACCAGCTGAGCATCACCAAGTCCGACATCGGCTTCTGGTGCTCTGGATCGTCCGATTATCTTGCTGGGCGGGCTTTCTCGTTCATTTCGGCCATCGACTCCATCGGCGCCGTACCGCCGGTCAACGAGTCGCACGTCGAGATGGACGCCGCGTGGGCGCTGTACGAGGCCTGGGTCAAGATCGCCACCGGTCAGGTGGACACTGCCCTGGTGTACGGCTTCGGCAAATCTTCTGCCGGGCCGCTGCCCAGCATCCTAGCGCTGCAGACCGATCCCTACGTCGTCGCACCGCTGTGGCCCGACTCGATCTCGATGGCCGGCCTCCAGGCTCGCATGGGTATCGACGCCGGGCGCTGGGACGATCGCGCGATGGCCGACGTCGTCGCCGACAGCCGCCGCCAGGCAGCGCAGCGTCCGGGCGCTCAGCTGGCCGGTGACGACGCACGCGGCGGGTCGTACTCCACCGACCCCGATGTGCTTCTGGCGCAACCGTTCATCAACGATCCGCTGCGACGTCACGACTGCGCGCCCATCACCGACGGCGCCGCCGCAATCGTCCTCGCGGCAGGTGACCGGGCACGCGAGCTGGCCTCGACACCCGCGTGGATCAGCGGCATCGAGCACCGTATCGACTCGGCGGAGATCGGTGGGCGTGACCTGCTCACCTCGCCATCGACGACGGCGTCCGCGCGCTCGGCCTCAGGTGGTGACCTCGGTTTCGACCTCGCCGAGCTGCACGGCCCGTTCAGCCACCAGCAGATAATCCTGCAGGAGGCCATCGGGCTGGACTCGTCGACCATCGTCAACCCCTCCGGCGGACCGCTCAGCGGAAACCCGATGTTCTCCGCCGGGCTCGACCGCATCGGCTACGCAGCTCGCCCGATTCTGGCCGGTTCTGCCGGCCGGACTCTGGCACACGCGACGGCCGGTCCACTCCTGCAACAGAACCTCGTCGCAGTCCTGGAGGCACGCGCATGACCGACAAGCAGTTCAAGCACCTGGCCGCCGTGCTCGGAACGGGCCAGACACCGTATGTCGCGAAGAGACTCGATGTCTCCATGGCCACGCTGTGCCGCGAGGCCATCGACAAGGCACTTCAGGACGCGTCGGTGACCATGGACGACATCGATGCCGTCGTGATCGGAAAGGCGCCCGACTTGTTCGAGGGCGCGATGATGCCCGAGTTAGCCATGGCGGACGCCCTGGGCGCCGTCGGCAAACCGTTGCTGCGTGTGCACACGGCAGGATCGGTGGGAGGCTCGACCGGATGTGTGGCGGCATCGCTGGTCGAAGCCGGCGTCCACCGCCGCGTTCTCACGCTGTCGTGGGAGAAGCAGTCCGAATCCAATGCGATGTGGGCCCTGTCGCTTCCGGTTCCCTTCACCATGCCTGTCGGTGCCGGGGCCGGCGGGTACTTCGCGCCGCACGTTCGCTCGTACATTCGCCAGTCGGGTGCACCCGTGCACATCGGTGCGATGGTGGCCGCGAAGGACCGCGTGAACGGAAGCCGAAATCCGTTGGCGCATTTGCAGCAACCCGACATCACCGTGGACAAGGTGATGTCCTCTCAGATGCTGTGGGATCCGATTCGCTACGACGAGACGTGCCCGTCCTCGGACGGTGCGTGCGCGATGGTGATCGGCGACGAGAGCGCCGCGCAGGACGTCCTCGACACCGGCCGCAAGGTCGCATGGATTCACGCCACCGCCATGCGCACCGAACCCACCACCTTCTCCGGTCGTGACCAGGTGAACCCGCAAGCGGGTCGACAGGCCGCGGCGGCGTTGTGGGAAGCGGCGGGAATCACCTCCCCGATCGACGAGATCGATGTCATGGAGATCTACGTGCCGTTCTCCTGGTTCGAGCCCATGTGGCTCGAGAACCTCGGGTTCGCCGAGCAGGGCACGGGGTGGAAACTCACCGAATCGGGCGCCACCGCTGCCGACGGCTCTTTGCCCGTCAATCCGTCGGGCGGCGTGCTGTGCTCCAACCCCATCGGCGCGTCGGGAATGATCCGATTCGCCGAGGCCGCCCGTCAGGTCATGGGCCGAGCCGACAACCACCAGGTCGACGGCGCGAAAAAAGCTCTTGGCCACGCGTACGGCGGTGGTTCGCAGTACTTCTCGATGTGGGTGGTCGGCTCCGAACGTCCACAGAAGGTCGCTACCGACGCCTGATTCGCACCGCAGGTCACCGTTTCTCGAATCATGAGCTCGTAAGGAAAGGACCATCATGGGTACACCCGTCATAGTCGACGCACTTCGCACACCCATCACCAAACGCCGAGGCGGAATGTCCGGCCTGCACGCCACGGAAATTCTCGGTGCCGCCCAGCGCGGACTCGTCGAGCGGGTCGGCTTCGATCCCGGACTGGTCGAGCAGGTAGCCGGCGGGTGCGTCACTCAGGTCGGCGAACAAGGCAACAACGTCACCAGAACGGCCTGGCTGCACGCCGGACTCCCCTGGACGACAGGCTGTTTCACCCTCGATGCCCAGTGCGGCTCGGCGCAACAGGGTACCCACCTGATCGCCGGCCTGATCGCTACCGGCGCCATCGATATCGGCATGGCCTGCGGCATCGAGTCGATGACGCGAGTCCCCATGGGCGCCAACGTCGGTGAGAATGCCGGGCCGCGTCGACCCGAGTCGTGGAGCATCGACCTGCCTAACCAGTTCGAAGCCGCCGAGCGCATCGCGCGCCGGCGCGGACTCACTCGCGACGACCTGGACGCGTTCGGACTTCGCTCGCAGCAGTTGGCGAAGCAGGCCTGGGAGGAGGGCCGCTTCGACCGCGAGGTGCTGCCCGTTCGTGCACCTGCTCTCGACGAGAACAAGGTCCCCACCTCCGAGATGGTCACCGTGTCCAAGGACGAGGGACTTCGCGAGACCACACTGGAGGCTCTGGGCAAGCTAAAGCCCATCATGGAGGGCGGAATTCACACTGCCGGAACATCCTCGCAGATCTCCGACGGGGCGGCGGCGGTCATGGTGATGGATATCGAGAAGGCCAAAGAGCTGGGGCTGACCCCCCGTGCGCGCATCGTCTCGCAGTGCTTGGTCGGCGCGGAGCCGGAATTCCATCTCGACGGCCCGGTGCAGTCCACCGCGCGGGTCCTCGATCGCGCGGGCATGAAGATCGGCGATCTGGATCTGTTCGAAGTGAACGAGGCGTTCGCCTCGGTTCCGTTGTCCTGGAATCAGGTTCATGAGCCCGACTGGGACCTGGTCAACGTCAACGGCGGTGCGATGGCGCTGGGTCATCCCGTGGGCAGCACTGGCGCGCGGCTGATCACGTCCGCGTTGCACGAGCTCGAACGTCGAGGTGGATCGACCGCGCTGATCTCGATGTGTGCGGGAGGCGCGCTGTCCACCGGAACGATCATCGAACGAATCTGATCCATCGACAACGAAATCCGGTGCAGTAATCCTCGATTCAGAAGGATTACTGCACCGGATTTTTCTTGTCAGAGCCAGGTGTCGACAGCGGCGGTGGTCAGGAAGTCCTGAAGGTCGCCGCGCCAACCCGCAGGCGTGTGCCGACCGGGCTCGACCGCGGTGTACTGGCCACGGTAGAACAACAGGGGGCGACCCGCGATGACGTTGTTCGGAGAGTGGGTAGCGTCCGTCAGAGAGTGCACCCTGCCGATGACTATCGTGTGATCGCCGCCGTCGGCGGTGCGCTCGACCGTGCAGTCGATGTGCGCCAAGGAGCCGTTCAGCGCCGGCGATCCCAACTCCGTCGGCGTCCAGTCCACCCCGGCGAACTTGTCCGGCTCGGGTGAGCCGAAGCGGGCACACGTGGACTGCTGATTCTCACCGAGGATGTTGACGCAAAAGCTACCCGCGCGCTCGATCGCCGCCCACGACCGCGACATCTTCCCCGGGCAGAACATGATCAGCGGCGGGTCGAGAGACAGCGCCGAGAACGACTGGCACGCGAATCCCACCGGTGAGCCTTCGTCGACGGTGGTGATGATCGTGATTCCGGTACAGAAACGCCCGAGGACGCTGCGAAACGCCCTCGGGTCGATCTCCGGAGTCATCCTCGGCTGAGACTGAAGTCGTGTCCCCACAGACTCACGGCCGTGGACTCGCGCGCGGTCCACTCGTCGTCGTCCACCTGGCGACCCTCACACCCGAACTCGATGTCGAACCCACCCGGTGTCTTCATGTAGAACGACAGCATCAGGTCGTTGACGTGCCGACCCAGCGTCGCCGACATCGGCACCTTCTTGCGCAGTGCGCGATCCAAGCCGAGTCCGACGTCGTCGGAATTCTCGACTTCGATCATCAGGTGGACGATGCCGCTCGAGGTGGGCATGGGCAGGAACGCGAGCGAATGGTGCCGCGGGTTGCATCCGAAGAAGCGGAGCCACGGGGTGGGACCGTCGGCCGGCCGGCCGAGTGCCTGCGGTGGTAGCCGCATCGAGTCGCGCAGGCGAAAGCCCAACACGTCTCGGTAGAAGGTCAGTGCGGCTTCGTCGTCGTCGGTGGAGAGCACGACGTGACCCAGGCCCTGCTCGCCGGTCACGAACTTGTGCCCGTAGGGGCTGACCAGCCGACGGTGTTCGAGTGCGGCGCCGTGGAACGCCTCGAGCACGTTGCCCGACGGATCCTCGAACCTGATGAGCTCGTCGACGCGCCGGTCGGCCAGCACCTCGGCGGTGGCCTCCTTGTAGGGAACACCCGCTTGGTCCAAGCGATCTCGCACGTCCTGCAGCTCGGCCTTGTTGGCGGTTTCCCAACCCGACTCCATGAGCCGATCCCGCTCTCCGGGGACGATGACCAGGCGAGCCGGAAAGTCGTCCATCCGCAGGTACAGCGCGCCGGGAACCGAACCCTTGCCCTCGACCATGCCGAGGACCTTGAGCCCGTACTCGCGCCAGGCGTTCATGTCGGTGGCCTCGATGCGCATGTATCCCAACGACGAGATGGTCATCGCTTTTCCTCCAGGTAACTCACTTCTTTCCCTCCAGGTAACTCAGGGTCAGTGCATTGAACTCGTCGACCTTCTCGATCATCGCCCAGTGTCCGCACCCACCGAAGACGTGCAGTTGAGCGCGCGCGATCGTCTTGAGCGCGACCATGGCGCCGTCGAGGGGATTGACTCGATCCTCGCGGCCCCACACCAGCAGCACCGGCGAGCGCAGCATGTGGAGCTCGCGCCACAACATGCCCTTTTCCCAGTCCGGCCCGGCGAACGAGGCACCCATGGCAGTCATCGCCGCGAGCGACTCGGGAGTCGAGGCCACGGCGAACCGCTCGTCGAGCAGCTCGTCGGTGACAATTTTCTGATCGAAGACCATTGTGCGAACGAACTTCTCGAGCTTGTCTCTGGTGGGATTACGCACGAAGGAACCGAGTTCACGCACCCCCTCCGTCGGGTCTGCGTGGAAGAGATTGAGACCGACCCCTCCCGGTCCCATCAAGACCAACGCCCCCGCGCGCTTGGGGTGGGTCAGCGCGAATCGCACCGCGACCCCTCCGCCGAGCGAGTTACCGACGATGTGTATTCGGTCGATGTCGAGGACGTCCAGCAGCTGCGCCAACGCATCCGCGCTGTGCGAAAAGTACTGCGGGTGCTCGGTGGGCTTGTCCGAGTGGCCGAAGCCGGGCTGATCGACCGCGAGCACGTGGTAGCGCTCGGCGATCGGGTCGATGTTGTTCTTGAAGTTGGACCAGGCGGATGCACCCGGCCCACCGCCGTGCAGCAGCACGACGGTAGGGGCGTCCTTGGGACCGGCTTCGTGCATGTGCAAGGTGAGCGAGTCGCTCACCTTCACGTAACGAGAAGTCGATTCGAAGGTGCTGCGAGTCGCCTCCGAGGAAGCGGATTCCGTCACTGCCGTCATCGCTTCGCCTTCAGACCATCGTGTCCGTGATGGGAAGGCCGAATTCGCCCGAGCCGAACATGGTGTACGCACGCTCCGGATCATTGGCGGCATGCACGCGGCCGGCGTGGGCATCGCGCCAGAACCGTTGCAGCGGTGCGTGATCCTCCAGCGCGGTCGCGCCAGCGCTCTCGAAGAGCAGGTCGATGCTGGCCACGGCGCGGCCGGTGGCGCGAACCTGGTCGCGGCGGGTACGCAGGCGCAGATCCATCGAGACTTCGTCACCACGAGAGACGATCTCGTATTCCTCGCGAATGTTCCCGGCGAGCTGACGCCACGCTGCATCGATGTCCGACGCGGCCTCGGCCAGACGGACCTTCGCAAACGGGTCGTCCTTGCCTTTCTCCCCGGCGAAGGCTGCACGGACACGCTTGCCCTGATGTTCCACGTGGGCGTCGTACGCTCCGTACGCCATGCCCACGATCGGTGCGGAGATGGTGGTGGGATGCATGCTGCCCCAGGGCATCTTGTACACCGGAGCGGTGTTCTTCTCGAGGCCCGGTGCCGTGAGCTGGCTCATGTCCCGGAAGCTCAGCGCGCGGTGGCGGGGGACGAAGGCGTCCTCGACCACGACGGTGTTGGACCCGGTGCCTCGGAGGCCGACCACGCGCCACACGTCGTCGATGCGGTAGTCCTCACGCGGGATGAGGAAGCTGACGAAGTCGACCGGGCGACCGTCCTTGATCACCGGCCCTCCCAACACCGCCCAGTCGGCGTGATCGCAACCGGACGACCACTGCCATGCCCCGTTGACGATGTACCCGCCGTCGACGACCTGGCCGGCACCCATCGGGGCGTACGACGACGAGATGCGTACGTCGGTGTCCTTGCCCCACACATCGTTCTGCGCCTCTTCCGAGAACAGCGCCATGTGCCAGTTGTGGACGCCGATGATCGACGAGACCCACCCGGTGGAGCCGCAGGCGGATCCGATCTTGCGCACCGTGTCGAAGAAGACCTCTGGATCGGCTTCGAACCCGTTCCAGCGCGACGGCTGCAGCAAGCGGAAGAATCCGGCTTCCTGGAGCTCCTTGATGTTCTCCGTCGGCACACGGCGAGCAGCCTCGGCTTCACCTGCGCGTTCACGCAGACCTGGCAGAAGTGCCTCTACCGCCGACACGACGGTCTGAGGATCCCTGTCATTCATCTGGACTCCTGTTCGCTTTTCGGGGCCGGCACGGGGCGGCATGCCCTTGTTGGAAGTTAGTATAACGTGTTCCAGTTTTTGCCGATAGTGTCGATTTCAAGACACCCATCTTCGAGACCCCACACCTTCAGGGAGTGCACACATGCCCATCGACCCCCACCTAGCCGTCGGCGCCGAACTGCCGCCCGTCGACTTCACGTGGACCGAGACCGACGTTCTGCTCTACCACCTCGCTCTCGGCGCCGGGCGGGCCAGTACCGATGACCTCCAGCTGCGGTATGTCACCGAGGGTCGGGTGTCGCCGCTGCCGTCCTTCGGCACGGTCGCCGCCACCTTCCACGCGAGCGAACCGCCCACGGTGTCGTTCCCCGGAGTCGACATCGACCTCGGCAAAGTGGTGCACGGAGCCCAGGCGGTGCAGGTTCACAGCCCAATTCCGACGTCGGGTTCGGGCACCACCGTCACTCGAATCTCCGAGGTGATGGACAAGGGCTCGGCCGCAGTGATCGTGCAGGAGTCGACGACCACCGCAGCCGACGGCACCCCGCTGTGGACCGCGCGATCATCGATCTTCGCCAAGGGCGAGGGCGGCTTCGGCGGCGAGCGGGGCTCGTCGGCACCGGTGTGGAAGCCCGACCGCGAGCCCGACCACACGGTCGAGGTTCCCACGCTCACCCAGCAGGCCTTGCTCTACCGCCTCTGCGGTGATCGCAATCCGCTGCATTCCGATCCGGCGTTCGCCGCTCGCGCCGGGTACGAAGCACCGATCCTGCACGGGCTGTGTACGTATGGAATGACCTGCAAGGCGGTGACCGACGCCGTCGCGGGCGCCGATCCCGAGGCCGTGTCGAGCTTCGAGGCGAAGTTCGCGGGGGTCGTGACTCCCGGCGAGACGCTCCGAGTTCGCCTGTGGCAGAACGACAACACCGTCCACGCGAAGGTCACCTGTGTCGAGCGTGACGACGCGCCGGTATTGAGCGGCGTGACTGCGACACTGACGAGCTAGTCCGTCAGAATCAAGCCCGAGGTGGGGACTCCGGTACCCGCGGTGACCAGCACCGTCTTTGCGTCGGCGATCTGGTTGACCGCGGTGCCGCGAATCTGCCGCACCCCTTCGGCGATTCCGTTCATGCCGTGGATGTACGCCTCTCCCAGCTGACCGCCGTGCGGGTTCAGAGGCAAGCGGCCACCGAGTCCGATGGCGCCGTCCTTGACAAAATCCTTGGCTTCTCCGCGACCGCAGAATCCCAACTCCTCGAGCTGCATCAGCACGAACGGGGTGAAGTGGTCGTAGAGGACAGCGGTGTCGACGTCCTCCGGCCTGCGGCCCGATTGCGCCCACAGTTGACGCCCCACGACATTCATCTCCGGCAGCGCGGCAACGTCGTCGCGGTAGTAGCTGGCCATGATGAACTGGTCCGACGAGCTTCCCTGCGCCGCTGCGGCGATCGACACGGGCGGGTGGACCAGGTCCTTGGCCCGCTCGGCGCTGGTCACCACGATCGCGACGCCGCCGTCGCTCTCCTGACAGCAATCGAACAGACGCAGCGGTTCGGCGACCCAGCGCGAGGCCTGATGCTGCTCGATGGTGAGCGGCTTCTCGAAGAACCAGGCTTTCGGGTTGGTGGCTGCATGTGCCCGGTCCGCGACGGCAACCGCGCCGAAATCCTCGCTGGTGGCGCCGTATTCGTGCATGTACCGCCGCGCGTTCATCGCAACCCACGCCGCGGGCGTGCTCAGGCCCATCGGGTATGTCCAACCGGCGTCGACGCCGGACGACATGGGCGCCGCGGCGACGCCCGTCATCACCTGGCCGAATCGTTGCCCCGAACGCTCGTTGAACGCTCGATAGCAGACGACCACGTCGGCAACACCGGTCGCCACGGCCATGGCAGCCTGCTGAACGGTGGCGCACGCCGCGCCGCCGCCGTAGTTGATACGAGAGAAGAACGTCAGCTCGTCGATACCGGCGGCGCGGGCCACGGCGATCTCCATGCTGGTGTCCTGTGTGAAGGACACCAGCCCGTCGACATCGGACATCCGAAGTCCGGCGTCGGACACCGCAGCGGTGACGGCTTCCGCAGCCAGGCGCAACTCGCTACGCCCGGAGTTCTTGGAGAACTCGGTCGCGCCGATGCCGACGATGGCGGCTCGCCCGGACAGTGGCTTCGCGGCAGTGTCGTTCATGACCTGGCCTTTCATGACGTGGCCTTTCCGGCGAGAGTGACGATGACCGTCCCGACGATGTGCTTGCCCAGCGAGTTGGAGCCGATGACCCGCAGCGTGACGTCGGTTCCTGCCATGGCCGAACTGCGAACGTCGGTCGACTCCCGAACGTCGGTGACCTCCCCGGTGAAGGTCACCGTGTCGTACGCGTACCAAGGCACTCCCAACCGCAGCGAAATTGCGGTGAACGTGGTGTCGCCACCCGCCCATTCCTCGACGAACCGTTGGACCAGCCCTGTGTCGGTCAGGATGTTGACGAAGATGTCCTTCGAGCCCCGCGCGATCGCCTTGTCCCGATCGTGATGGACGTCCTGGAAGTCGCGCGTGGCCAGGGCCGACGACACCACGAACGTGGGGTCGGCGTGCACGGTCATCGGAGGCAACGTGTCGCCGACGGCGATCTCCACGCCGCGATCACGAGCGCGCTCGGCGCGCGCGATGTTCGCCACCCGCCAGTACGGGATGGTCAACGCGTCGTCGATCCGGTCGAAATCGACCTCGACGGCCATTCCGATGCGAACCGAGTCGCCCTCGATGCCGCGCAGCTCGCCCAGCATGCGTGGGCCTTCGTCCAGCTGCACCAACGCCACGACGAAAGGGGTACGTCGGCCAGGCACGGCCGGGTGGTGATGGACGACGTAGCTGTGCACCACACCCTTTCCCGACATGACCTGGTGGTCCACCGGCGCGGCAGGATCGGTGTCGACACGCGGAATGGGCGGATGCCGAAGCGACCCGTCACCCATCTGCTGCACGCGCAACTCGCGCTGGGCCGTCCCCTCCCAGAAGAACGCCGAGTCGGGGCTGATCACGGGACGCAGAACGCCCGACGTCGGCACGGGGGCGCTGTCCGCCGCGGCGACCTCGACCACTCGGGGCGCGAACTTGAGCACCTTGAACGTCATCTCGGCCACGGGATCGTCGCCGTCGAACCAGGTGTTGCGGGTGGTGACGAACCACCCCTCGCCCACCGCGGTCTTCTTGGGGCCCACCACCGACTCCAGGACGGTGGACACCGACAGATCGGCTCCGATGTCGACTGCGCGCCGATAGGTCTGATTGCAATCGGTGGCCACGACGGAGGTGAATCCCTCGTCGTCGAGCGCGGACATCATCGCACCGAGCGGGTCGTCCGCTGCTCGGCGACCGTGCAGACCGCCCATGGTCCACACCTGAATCATCGCTTCGGGGACCGCGCGCTGCGGGTCTGCCTCGAAGCCCAGTCCCTCGAGCCACGTGTTGACCATCGGCCGGTTCACCGGGTCTCTCCCCCGTCGCCGAGCGCTCGCTCCCCGAGCGGTGATCTCCGCTGCTCGGCTGGTGATGGTCTCGTCCACGCGAATCCCTTTCTTGCACTGCTCGGGGGTCGATTCCTGCAACACGTTACATTCTGGACCGCACGGGGGGTCGACGGTCGGCGTTGGGGCAAAATCGTGCTTTTTACCCAACGAAACCTGTCGCTTCCGCGCGATCAGCTATAACGTGTTCTACACACAGTCATCGAACCACTTCGGAGGAAAATCGTGAATCGAGTTGCAGGCAAAGTCGCGTTCGTGACCGGCGCGGCGCGCGGCCAGGGCCGCAGTCACGCAGTGCACCTTGCGGACGAGGGCGCAGACATCATTGCCTTCGACATCTGCGACAACATCGCCACCAACGAGTACGACCTCGCGAGCGAGGCCGATCTCGAGGAGACTCGGTCCCTGGTCGAAAAGTCGGGCCGCCGCATCGTCACCGCCAAGGTCGACGTTCGCGACCGGGTGTCGATGGACCGTGAGCTCGCCGCCGCCATCGCGGAACTGGGCGGCAAACTCGACATCGTCGTCGCCAACGCCGGCATTTGTCCGCTGGGAAACGCCGTGCCCAAGGAAGGCTTCGTCGACGCGTTCGACGTCGACTTCGTCGGTGTCGTGAACACCATCCACGCCGCGATGCCGCACCTCGAATCCGGCGCGTCCGTCATCGCGATCGGCAGCGTCGCCGGCCTCGTTCCCCAGATCGGCATCAACGGCATGCAGGCTCTGCAGGGGCCCGGTGGCGACGGATACGGCCTGGCCAAGAAACTGATCCAGAATTACACCGCGTCGCTGGCACTCACGCTCGGACCCAGCATGATTCGCGTCAACGCCGTGCATCCGACGAACGTGAGCACCGACATGCTCCACAGCGCCGTCATGTACAAGACGTTCCGCCCCGACCTCGAGAACCCGACCCGCGAGGACGCCGAGGTCACCTTCCCGTTCATGCAGTCCATGCCCATTCCGTACGTGCAGCCGGACGACATCTCGCACGCCGTGGTCTACCTCGCGTCGGACGAGTCGCGATACGTCACCGGACAGCAATTGCGCGTCGATGCCGGAGCCGGGCAGAAGCTCGGAGTCTGACACCACGGCCGGATGTCGGGTAAGTTCTCCCGGCATCCGGCCCGAACGTGTTCCTGTTCCCGGCTGTCGGACACGTCCCGACAGGCCGTCGCGACCGAACTCCACGTGGGTAGGCTCACCTGCAGATAAATCGGAGGATTGCTCGTGACACGCACAGTGAAGAACTCGCCGGAAGGCGAGTCGGTACTCGACACCGAAACAGGAACACGATCTCAACGCGAACGTCGGCGCCGGATCCTCGATGCCACGTTGTCGCTGGCCAGTAAGGGCGGCTACGACGCCGTGCAGATGCGCACCGTCGCCGACAAAGCCGAGGTCGCCGTCGGAACGCTCTACCGGTACTTTCCGTCCAAGGTGCACCTGCTGGTCACCGCGCTCGGCCGCGAGATGGAGCGATTCGACAGTAGAGGGGCGCGGTCGAGGTACAAGGCCATGCCGGCGGAGCAGCGACTGCACATCATGATCGGCGGAATCACCCGTGCGATGCAGAAGGATCCTTTGCTTACCGAAGCCATGACGCGCGCATTCATGTTCGCGGACGCATCCGCCGCGGCGGAAGTCGATCACGTCGGCCGGCTGATGGACGGCGTGTTCGCTGCCGCGATGGCCGACGGTGAACCGACCGCCACGCAGTTGGAGATGGCGCGCGTGATCAGTGATGTCTGGCTTTCCAACCTCGTCGCATGGGTTACCCGCCGCGCATCGGCACAGGACGTGGCCGAGCGGATGGACAAGACCGTGGCGTTACTGCTGCAGGAAAATTCGATAGATCACTGAACGCGGGTCGGCGATCCGCGTCGACTCGAGGAGTTCACATGCAAGACCGTCTGACCGATCGTCGTGTCGTCCTCACCGGGGCGGGATCGGGCATCGGCGCCGGCACCGCACTACGGCTGCTCGCCGAGGGTGCGCACATACTCGCGGTCGACCTCGACGAGAGCGGTCTCGAGCAAACCCGAGCGGCCGCAGAGGCGGCGGGGCACCATCAGCGGTTCAGTGCAGCCACCGCTGACATCTCCAGCGAGAGCGACGTCGCCGGGGTATTCGCGCGCGCCGATACTGTCCTCGGCGGCCTCGACGCGCTGGTCAACGCCGCCGGCATCCTGATTCCCGGCCACACCCACGAGGTCTCGCTGGACACCTGGAACAAGGTGATCGCAGTCAACCTCACCGGCACGTTCCTCATGTGCCGGGAAGGCATCCCGCGCCTGTTGGCATCGGAGCACGACGGCGTGATCGTCAACTTCTCCTCGACGTCGGCCACATTCGCACACCCGTACATGGCTGCCTACGCCGCCAGCAAGGGTGCGATCTCGTCCATGACGAGCACCATCGCACTGGAGTACACCAAGCAACGATTGCGCGCAGTCTGTGTGTGCCCGGGCGGCATCACCAGCAAGATCACGACGGAGTCGATCACTCATCTTCCGGAGAACGTGGACGGCTCGCTGTTCGCGAAACTGACGTCACCGTTCGGCGGTGGGAGTTTCGGCGAGCCCCGCGACGTCGCCGGTGTGATCGCCATGCTGCTGTCGGACGACGGTCGATTCATCACCGGCACCGAGATCCGTATCGACGGCGGCGCCCACATGTAGGGAAGTCAGAAGCGCACCGACAGCAGGCGACCCTCCTTCTCGTTCTTGCGGGCGTGCTCGTCGAAATCCGGTGCAGAGCAGACGAACAGGGTGCGTCCGTCGGATCCGCCGAATCCGCAGGCGAAGACGCCGGTGCCGAAGGACAACTCGTCGACCACGCCTTCCCCTTCGCGGATCTGCACGATGCGCTGCCCCAATGCGTCGGCGGCCCACAGGGTTCCGTCGGGCGCCAGGGCGCATCCGTCCGGTGCGACGACCACCTGCGGCAGCCCCTCGGCGATGGTCGTCGCCGTAGGCAGCGGTCCCAGCACGGCCCAGTCGCGGCGGTCGCCTAGCGATCCGTCCGCGCCGATGGGGAAGGCACTGATCCGGTTTCCGAGAGTCTCGTCGACCAGCAGATCGCCCGAGGCGGTGATCGCCATGCCGTTGGGGAAATGTAGATCCTCGGCCTCGAGGTGCGTCGTCCCGTCCGAGTCGACGCGCACCAACGACGCTGTCGCCAGCGGCGCCCCGTTCATCAAGTCGAATCCGAAGTTGCCTGCGTAGGCGCGGCCCGAGTCGTCGACCTGCATGTCGTTGAGATTGCCGGTGCAGTACTGCGAGACATCGGCATGCAGCACCAGTTCGCCGCCCTCCTCCCGGCGCAGAATCTTCTTGTCGCGCATCGACACCACCAGCAATCGGCCGTCCGGTAGCCATCCCAGGCCAGAAGGTTGATTCGGAACCTCGGCCTCCACTCGCACGTCGCTGCCGTCCTCGTTCGCGGAGAGAACCTGGTACGAGTAGAAGTCCGAAACCCAGATACGCCCGTCGTGCCACCGTGGGCATTCGAAGTAGGTGTAGCCCTCGAGAACGACGGTCGTTTCGGCCTTCATGTGCTCACTCCTCGCGAAAAGTGCGGATGTGACGTACGCCTCATCCTCGTATGGGGCATCCTGACAGACGTGTTCGACAGCCATGTCCACATCATCGATCCTCGTTTCCCCCTCGATTCGACCGCCGAAGGCCGACCACGCTCTTACCAGCCGGAAACTTTCACCGTCGACGACTATCTCGCCGAGACCGACGGCCTGGGGATCACCGGAGGCGCCGTGATCGCTGCGTCCTTCCAAGGCACGGATCAGCACTATCTGCTCGACGCGCTGGGGAGGCTGGGCCCCGGCTGGGTGGGCGTCACCCAGCTGCCGTTCGACGCGACCGACGAGGAGATCCTCGCCCTCGATCGGTCGGGTATTCGCGCACTGCGTTTCAATCTTCGACGTGGGGTCGCCGACATCTCCACACTCACCGAACAGGCAGTTCGAGCCCACGACATCGCCGGCTGGCATTCCGAGATCTACGTGGACGCAGGATCGCTGCGCTCGCTCGAGCCGATCATGTCGAAGCTGCCGGCCTTCAGCATCGACCACCTCGGAATGGCGGAGTCGGGCCTGCCCTATCTATTGGATCTGGTCGATCGCGGCGCGCGGGTCAAGGCGACCGGGTTCGGCCGAATTGCCCACGATCCCGTCGACGCCATGCGTCGAATCCACGCGGTCAATCCCGAGGCTTTGATGTTCGGAACCGACCTTCCGGGCGTGCGGGCACGGCGGCGCTTCGAGGCCGCAGATCTGGACCTTGTCGCCGACGCGGTGGGCGGGGACCTGCAGGCCGTCCTGTTTCAGAACGCTCGTCGCTGGTATCGCCAAGACTGACGTCCTACAGCGCGATCACCGCTCCGAGCCACACCCCGGCGGCCAGCAAACCACCGAACAGCTCGACCAGAATCGACAGACCCACTGCTTTCGTCGCATGGACGGTCGACCGCCACGCCGCGGCCGAATCCCGCGATCGCGGCAGCTCGGCGAGATAGACACCCACCGGGAACCCGATGAAGAGCCCGACGACCGGGACGACGAAGAACCCCACGATGCCCAGAAGTCCGCCGATCACGATGGAGCGTGTCGGCACGCCGGCGGACTTCAGCCGCCGTCCCGGCCACAGATACTTGACGACGCCGGAGATCACCAGCAATGCCGTCGCGATGGCGAACACGGTCCACGACGCGGCGGTCCCGACGACGAAGGCCCACACCCCGATCGCCGCGAACACCAGTGTGACGCCGGGAAGCACCGGCACGACGATGCCGACCAACCCGACCGCGATGACCAGGCCCGCCAGCGCCTCGGTCATTCTGCCGAGACCGGCCTGACCCGACTCGCAGCTTCTCGGGCCCGTGCGCGAGCGGTCTCCACGTCGGGTCCCGTCGAGTAGGCGACACCCATCCGGCGCTTGGTGAAACTTTCCGGCTTGCCGAACAACCGCAGGTCGGTCTCGGGAACAGCCATCGCCTCGCCGACCCCCTCGAACGCGATGCCCACCTCGTCGAGCCCGCCGTAGATCACCGCAGAGGCGCCGGGGAACAACAATGTCGTGTCCACCGGCAGACCCAGGATCGCGCGAGCGTGCAGTTCGAATTCCGACAACCGTTGTGTTCCCAGCGTGACCAGGCCGGTGTCGTGTGGGCGCGGGCTCACCTCGGAGAAATAGACGTCGTCGCCCTTGACGAACAGTTCGACGCCGAAGATGCCGCGACCGCCCAGAGCCGCGGTGACCGTGCCAGCGACCTCGCGCGCCGCCTCGAGTGCCACCGGCGACATTGCCTGGGGCTGCCACGACTCGACGTAGTCTCCCGATCTCTGCAGGTGGCCGATGGGCTCACAGAAGTACGTCTCGGTGTTGCCGCCCGAGTCGAGTGCGCGAACCGTGAGTTGGGTGATCTCATAATCGAAGTCGACGAAACCCTCGACGATCACGCGTCCGAGCGCCACCCGCCCGCCGGACTGCGCATGATCCCAGGCGCCCTGCACGTCGTCCGCCGACTGCACCACCGACTGTCCTTTGCCCGACGACGACATCACCGGCTTGATCACCGCCGGATAGCCCGTGTGGTCGAGCGCGGCGCGCACCTCGTCGACACTGTCGGCGAAGGCGTACGGAGAGGTGGGCAGACCCAGCTCCTCGGCCGCGAGTCGCCGAATCCCCTCGCGGTTCATCGTCAGCTGCGTCGCGCGCGCGGTGGGAACGACCGTCGTGATGCCGCGGTCCTCGACCACCGACAGGGCATCGGTGGCGATGGCCTCGATCTCGGGGACGACGTAGTGCGGCGCCTCCGCCTCGATCACGGCCAGCAGCGCGTCCGGGTCACTCATGTTCACGGTGTGCGCGCGGTGGGCCACCTGATGGCCCGGCGCGTTCTCGTAGCGATCGACGGCAATGACCTCGACGCCGAGTCGCTGGAAAACGATGATCACCTCTTTGCCCAGCTCACCCGACCCCAGCAGCATCACCTTGGTGGCCGACGGAGACAGCGGGGTACCGATACGAGTGCTCGAGGTGGTCACAGTGGGCATGCTAGCGGGCATGACGGACATCTCGAACGCGTCGGAACGCAAACACGAACCCACGGACGTACTCCTGAAGTACCTGCAGCGCGGGCGCGACGCAGTGCTGTGGAAACTGGACTCTACGTCCGAGTACGACAGCCGTAGGCCGGTCACTCCGACCGGGACCAATTTGCTGGGCATCGTCAAGCATTTGGCGATGGTGGATGCCGGGTATCTCGGCGTCGTGTTCGGCAGGCCGTTTCCCGAGAACATTGCCTGGTTCGACCCCACCGTCGAATTGAACGCGGACATGTGGGCGACAGCCGATCAATCGCGCTCCGACATCGTGGACCTGTACCGGAGGGTGTGGGCGCATTCCAACGAGACCGTCCGCGCGTTGGGACCCGATGCACAGGGCACCGTGCCATGGTGGTTGCCCGACACCAACCCCGTCAGCGTGCAGCTGATCCTGGTGCATCTGATCGCCGAGACGCACCGACATGCCGGGCACATGGACATCGTCCGCGAACTGATCGACGGGAGTGCCGGACTCGCGCCCGCGAATTCCAACTTGGCGTCCGACGACGCGCAGTGGTGGTCCGACTATCGCGCACGAGTGGAGGAGGCCGCGTCCACCTTCCGCTGAAGTCCCGCGTTCCGCGCAATCCGGTCCTTCACCGGCGCGGGATCGGGTGGTTAGGGTCGCGTGCATGACTACTGCAGTTGGGCCGCTCGCCGGAATCAAGATCGTCGAACTCGCGGGGATCGGACCGGGCCCGCACGCGGCGACGCTGCTGTCGGACCTCGGCGCCGACGTCGTACGAGTCCAGCGCCCCGGAGCACTTCCCGCCGACGAGAGCCCGGGCGATCCGTTGATCCGCAATCGGCGCATCGTCGAAGCGAACCTGAAGGACCCACAGGAACTCGAACGGGTGCTGGCGTTGATCTCGCGCGCCGATGTCCTGATCGAGGGCTTCCGGCCGGGAGTCACAGAGCGAATGGGACTCGGTCCCGACGCTGTGGCCGAGCGGAACCCGAGACTGATCTACGGACGTATGACCGGATGGGGCCAGGACGGTCCGTGGGCCTCGACTGCCGGTCACGACATCAACTACATTTCCGTGACCGGTGTGCTGCACGCAATCGGTCGCGCGGGCGAACGGCCCGTGCCGCCTTTGAACATGGTTGGCGACTTCGGCGGTGGATCGATGTTCCTGGTGACCGGCATTCTGGCTGCGCTGGTGGAACGGGCGACCTCCGGGCGGGGCCAGGTGATCGATGCGGCAATGGTCGACGGCACGGCCGCCCTCTCGCACATGATCTGGGGTTACCGCGGTCTCGGCATGTGGTCCGAGGAGCGCGGCACCAACTTGCTGGACACCGGGGCACCGTTCTACGACACCTATGACACCGCCGACGGCAAACACGTCGCCATCGGCGCTCTGGAGGCGCAGTTCTACGCGGAGGCGCTGCGAGGCTTGGGTCTAGATCCTGCCGACCTGCCGGCACAGATGGACACCTCGCGCTGGCCCGAACTCCGGAAAATCATCGGCGACGCCTTCGCCACCCGCACGAGGGACGAGTGGGCAGAAATATTCGACGGCACCGATGCGTGCGTCACTCCGGTTCTGACGTTCAGCGAGGCCACCCGCCATCGGCACATGGTCGCGCGAGAGAATCTCGTCGAGATCGGCTCCGTGACGCAGCACGCTCCGGCGCCGCGCTTCTCGCGCACGTCGACTGCGGACCCCGAGGCGCCCGCGCGTGAGTCCGTCGACCCCGACTCCGTCTGGGTCTGAGTGGACGCATCGCAGTGGGACAAAAAATACAAACGCGCCGAACTGAACTGGGGCGCCCCGCCCAACGAGGTCGTGGTCGAGTTCTGCACTGCACTGCCTCGGGGACGCGCGCTGGACCTGGCCTGTGGGGAGGGCCGTAACGCGTTGTGGTTGGCCACCCGCGGATGGGAGGTCGACGCCGTCGACTTCAGCGCCGTCGCGTTGCGCAAGGGTGTTGCGGTTGCAGCAACTGCCACGTCGTCGATCAGATCGAGGGTGCGGTGGGTCCACGCCGACGTGACGAGGCTCACGCCGGAACGTTCTTATGATCTCGTCGTCGTCGCATACTTGCATTTACCCGAAAAAGAACGCGCTTTGGTGTTGTCGATAGCAATGAGAGCGCTGAAACATGAGGGATTCCTCGTGATTGTCGGTCATCATTCCGACAATCTCCACAATGGCGTCGGCGGTCCGCAGGATCCCGACATTCTTTACAGCGCAAGCGATCTCGTTTCCGATATCGACGGAAGACTGCGCATTGTCATCGCCGAGAAGCGCATGCGGCCGGTGGGCGATTCCGTGGCCCTGGATGCGGTTCTTCTGGGACAGGTTACCGACGAGTAGTCCCCTATTGGCAGCACTGCCCGATCAGCGTAATATGGGTCTAAGTTACTGGCGAGTAGGTTCGCCGGTGTGACACCAGGCGGTACCGAGGCCGGACCGCACCACTGAGACGGAGAACGCACACCATGGGCCATTACAAGAGCAATCTTCGCGATCTCGAGTTCAACCTCTTCGAGCTGTTCGACATGGAGAAGACGCTCGCGTCCGGCGAGTTCGGCGACCTCGACGTGGACACCGTTCGCGAGATGCTGACCGAAGTTCGCCGCGTTGCCGAGGGCCCACTGGCCGACTCGTTCGCCGACTCCGACCGCAATCCGCCCACCTTCGATCCCGAAACGCACACGGTCACGCTCCCCGAGTCGTTCAAGAAGTCCTACAAATCCCTCGTCGACGGCGGCTGGGACCACATCGGCGTCGACGAGGAGCTCGGTGGCATCCAGGTTCCCCGCCAGGTGCTGTGGTCCATCGCCGAGATGATCCTTGGATCCAACCCGGCTGCGTTCATGTACGCCGCCGGCCCCGGTTTCGCTCAGATCCTCGCCGACAACGGCAACGACGAGCAGAAGAAGTGGGCCGCAATCGCGTCCGAGCGCGGCTGGGGCGCCACCATGGTGCTCACCGAGCCCGACGCCGGTTCCGACGTCGGCGCCGGACGCACCAAGGCAGTGCAGCAGGACGACGGTTCGTGGCACATCGACGGCGTCAAGCGCTTCATCACCTCGGCTGACTCCGACGACCTCTTCGAGAACATCTTCCACCTCGTTCTCGCTCGCCCCGAGGGGGGCAAGCCGGGCACCAAGGGTCTTTCGCTCTTCTTCGTTCCCAAGTTCCACTTCGACGGTGAGACCGGCGACATCGGCGAGCGCAACGGCATCTTCGTCACCAACGTCGAGCACAAGATGGGCCTCAAGGTCTCGGCCACGTGCGAAGTCACCATGGGCCAGCACGGCGTTCCGGCCAAGGGCTGGCTGGTGGGCGACGTCCACAACGGCATCGCGCAGATGTTCGACGTCATCGAGCACGCTCGCATGATGGTGGGCACCAAGGCCATCTCGACTCTGTCCACCGGATACCTCACCGCGCTCGACTACGCGAAGCAGCGCATCCAGGGTGCGGACCTGACGCAGATGACGGACAAAGCCGCGCCGCGCGTCTCCATCACCCACCACCCCGACGTGCGTCGGTCGCTGATGACCCAGAAGGCGTATGCCGAGGGCCTGCGCGCGGTGTACCTGTACACGGCCGCACACCAGGACGAGGTTGTCGCGCAGCACGTCTCGGGTGCGGACAAGGACACTGCGTTCCGCATCAACGACTTGCTGCTCCCCATCGTCAAGGGCTGCGGATCCGAAATCGCGTACGAGCAGCTGGCGCAGAGCCTGCAGACTCTCGGCGGGTCCGGCTTTCTGCAGGACTACCCCATCGAGCAGTACATTCGCGACGCCAAGATCGACTCGCTGTACGAGGGCACCACAGCAATCCAGGCGCAGGACTTCTTCTTCCGCAAGATTGCTCGTGACCGCGGAGTCGCGCTCGCACACGTTGCAGGACAGATCAAGTCGTGGATCGACAGCGAGGCGGGCAACGGTCGACTCAAGACTGAACGCGCTCTGCTGAACACCGCACTCGAAGATGTTCAGGGCATGGTGGCAATCCTGACGCAGCACCTCATGGGTGCGCAGGAGCAGCCCACCGAGCTGTACAAGGTCGGCCTCGGTTCGGTTCGTCTGCTGATGAGTGTCGGCGATCTGATGATCGGCTGGTTGCTCCTGCGTCAGTCCGAGATCGCCATCGCCGCGCTCGACAACGGTGCCAGCGCCAAGGACACGGCGTTCTACCAGGGCAAGATCGGAGCAGCGTCGTTCTTCGCCAAGAACATTCTGCCGCGTCTGACCTCCACCCGTCAGATCCTGTCCGACCTGGACAATGACGTCATGGAGCTGGACGAAGCAGCGTTCTGATCCGTCACACTCGAAACGGCCCGGCTGGTATTTCTCCAGCCGGGCCGTTCTGGTTTTCGGCCCCCGCCGCACCCTTCCTCGTTAGCCGCACGCGTGTCATGCGGCGTGGTCGGGTGCGTCCGCAGAGCATCCGTGCGGCCGGTCACCCGAGGGCGGCGCGCAGCCTGCCCAACAAGGCGTCTGGATGCGCCAGGTCGTCCCACGTCCACCGGACGACACGGAAGCCCAACGCACGCAGTTCTTCGACCAGTACGCGATGTTGCTCTCGCCTGGTCACTGGCTCGGCGAGAGCGCCCTCCACCGTCATCTTGCCCACCGTTCGAGACTCGATGAGTTAACAGCCACTAACTAAAACAGTAAGTGACGATTAACCGAAAGTCCACCCGGTGGCTCGAGTCCGCCGTCAGTGCCGCTCTTCCATCAACCGTCGGAACTTGCTGCCCTGGAAGACGATGGGAGCAACGCCGCTGTGCACTTCGAGGGCGTTGATGCGCAGCAGCACGATCGCATGATCGCCGGCCGGGATCTCCTGCTCGATGGTGGTGTCGAGCCATGCGGATGCGCCGTCGATGAAGACGGCCCCCTCGGGCGTCGTTTCGATGGTCAGTCCGGCGAAGCGATCACCGGTCTTGGCGGCCAGACTGCGCGCCGCGGCATCGTGAGCCTCACCCAGGACGCTCACACCGATGTGCTGGGCTCCGGCGAACTTCGGCCACGTCGACGATGTGTTTTGGATACAGAACGCCACCAACGGCGGATCGATGGACACGGAGACGAAGCTGCTGGCGGCCAATCCGACAGGCACACCGTCGATGCGCGACGCGATGGCGACGACCCCACTGGGGAACGTGCCGTACGCCTGCCGCAGTGTCGCCTGGTCGAGGCCCGGAGGCGGGGTCGATGTCATGGACCCAACGGTAGGGCGGCACCGGACGGGGCGCCACCACCGCCCCCGAGGCCCAGCCCGCACGTCGTCACTCGCAGATGACGATCGGCACCGGGTCGTATCTGACGGTGCGGGTATTGCGGGAGATTTCGGCGCCGCTTGCTGCGTCGGACACCACGCGGGTGTTGCTGGCGGTGAACCCGGGCGCGCCCCTGGAGGCGATGCAGTTCTCCCCCCTCGGCAGTCTCACCGTGTTGGGCTCGGTGGGCCTGACCCGATCCCCGGTGATCGACTCGACGTTCACCGTCTTGGTTCCCCACAACCGAACTGTGACGGACGACGAATCGGCGAACGATTCGATCACTACCCCGGTCGGCGCCGAGTTGCGGAACTTCAGGTCGATCGCGCCCTCGAAGACCGTCGCTTCGCGCGCCTCTGGATACCGGCTGATGTAGTAGCTGTGCTCGGTGTGCTCCACGTCGTCCATACCGCCGAAGTACCCGGCGTTGTACAGAGTCGTCGCGAATTGGCTGATACCGCCGCCGACAGCCCGGTCCGGTCGGCCGTTGTCGATGATCCCCGACTCGACGAATCCCTGCGCGGTGCCGCGCGGACCGGTGTATCCGTTCAAGGAGAACGTCTCACCGGGTTCGACCACCGCTCCGTTCACGATGTCGGCGGTGAGCCCGATGTTGACGCCGGACGCGTATTCGAACCCCCCGGTGGTGTATTCCCCGATCACTTCTCGGATACCCAGACCGTTGGCCATGTCCGTGGTCAGCGCCGCAGGCAGGGGCGCATACTGCGCAGAGGCGGTCCGTTGTTCACCCGTCCCGGTGAGCAACGCAGGCAGCTCGGCGAGCGTGTCCGGCCATCTGATCTCGGTGCCCGGGGCCGAAGGGATCACCGTCGGGGCGCCCGACGAGAAGTCGAAACGAGCGTCCTGGGCCCGAGTCTCGGTGGGCGCCAGTTCGGGGGCAAGTATCCCGATCGCGGCAGGGGTGTCGTAGTTCGCCTCGAGTTCGCCGTCGTCGTTCGGCGCGAACGTCAGCACCTCGCCGACGCGCTCCGGAGGAAGCGTTGCTGATGCGCCGTCCAGGCCGGTGATCACGACGGGCGCCGACACCGCGGGTTCGGCCACCTCGGTCAGAGCGCGCTCGACGCTCTGCGGATCGACGTACACCTCGGAATCGACGACGACGACGGGCAGTTCGACCGGGTCGGGAAGTACCCAATCTTCCCGAAACACCGGAACGGCCCCCTCGACGTCGAGGACTCGGCCCGCCACGGGCTCGACCACCCGTGGACGCCCGCCCTCGATCACGATGTCGCCGTCGACGGTGGTTCGATCGACCTGTGGCGCCAGTGCGGACAACGCCGCGCGCAGCGCCGGTTCGTCGACGGTGGAGACCACGCCGATCTCGCGGGAGCCGAAGAACGATGCGATGCGGGTGAACGGTGAGAGCGGCTGATCGCCAGCTCGATCGAGGGTCGCCGACCAGTCGATAGCCACGCCTGCTTCGGCCGGGACGACGGTGGCCTCCACGTCGTCCGCGCGTACCTCCACCGGCTGCGAGTCTCGATCTCCGAGGGATTGGCGTAGGAGCATCTCGGCGTCGGGCTGACTCATGCTGCCCACCTCGACACCGGCCACCGTCACCCCGCGTGGGATCTCACCCCTCGAGGTGAAGAAGTCGGCCGCGTACAGGACAACGGCGAGGGCGACGACGCCTCCGGCGACGGCCGCTGCGAGGCGTAGGCCCTGGTTCGGAGACGTCCGGTGCTCGCCTTGCTCCGGTGCGTTCTCGCTCACCAGGATCCCTTCGTTGTCGTTCAGTGCGCCTCTCGCACGTCGAGCCTACCGAGCGCTCGACAAGGTCTTCGAACGACGAAGGCTCCGTACCTCTGCCGGGTCGGGGGTCAGGCAGAAGTACGGAGCCATGATGAGTATCGCTGCTCACGGCAGGACGTTACAAGTTGTGAACTATTACGAAAGCGTACCGAAGGGTCGGCTGCCGGAGGGGCACTCACGATGTCCAGTCGACGCGCTCCGCCATCGCCAGAAGTCGCCTCCGTCGTGCAGGACTGCTTTCGCCGACCCATGCGATCATCCCGTAGACGTGCGCACGGAAATCCGGTAGTCCCGCCCGGTTCTGCGCCGCAGCACCGGTTCGGGCACTGTTGTGCAGCAGTGCTCGCAGCCGGTCGTAGCGGTCTCGCGGAGCCGCTGCCGACGCGTTCACCACCAGCCCCGCCAGCGTCTGACGGGTGTGGGCACGTCGGATGTGAGTCTTGTCACTATTCACCAGGAATCCTTCGTCGACGACGATTCGGTTCAACGCCCACAGCACGGTGCCCACATCGGTCGACGATGGGCCGGACAGTGCCAGATCGTCCGCGTACCGGGTGTAGGCCAGGCCGGAAGAACGCGCCAGACCGGCCACCCTGCGATCGAGGCCACGGGTCACCAGGTTGGCCAGCGCCGGTGAGGTGGGAGCGCCTTGCGGCAAATGCGGCGTCCGCATCAGTGCCGCGCGCGTCGAGTCCAGCGCGGTGATGTCGTCGACGGGCATCGCCGTCGTGCAGATTCCCGCGAGCAGCGCGGCGATCCGGTGCGGGTATCCACACGCCTCGAAGACCGCGCGCACTCGTACCCCCGTGACCGTGGCGAAGAAGTCCGCGAGATCGACGCGCATCACCACGTCGTGGCCCTCGTGCGGGCGGGCGAACGTCACGGCGCTGCGGCCGGCCCGAAATCCGTGAGCTGCCGGGTGTGGCTCGATCAGGTCGACGATCCGACGCAGAATTCGACGTTGCATCTCGCGCAATCGGGGCTTCGGAATTTCCAGGATTCTGGTGCCTCGACTCTTGTCGATCTCGAGCACACGGTAGTGACGCAGCGTCGGCGGAGATCGGCGTAGCCACCCGCCGAGGTCGGCGAACCAGTCGAGTTCGTCGATCGTGACCGACAGATGACGGGCGAGCTCGGCACTGGTCGAGATCTCCGGAACACCGAAGCGATACGGGCGCCCGACCGGCGGTCCCGGCGGGATGTACGGAAGTCCGGGGTACCCGACCTCGACAAGAAGCCTGACGGCGTCCTCATCGGCGAACGGAGCGACGGGTTGGGCGGCCACCAGCCGAGTGATCAGCGAATCGACGTCGAACCAGCGATCGAACGACGCGAGGCGCACGTCGAGTTCGGATCGGGTCCACGGGGCGTCGACCAGAAAGGGTGCGATACGCGGAACCAAACGCGAAAGCCATAGCCGGCTCATGATCGGCGTGCTTCGCGTGCAGCGGACCGGGGCGACCGAAGACTCTCGTCACCGCCGCACGGAGGCACGCGGAGCGTGCTCGGGTGCGCCGGACGCAGTGCTCGATTCCGTACTAGTAGCCGAGGGTTTCCCTCGAACCGGGCCTCACGGGACCCACTCTCGCCCCGGCGCCGCTGCACGCTATTCACTGTGCCAGAGGTGATCGACATACGCGAGAAGGACCCGGCCACCCCTCGCAGCCGGGTCCTTCTCGTGATCAGCGGTAAGACGCTCAGGCCTCCACGATGGCCGTGATGCCCTGTCCACCGGCAGCACAGATGGAGATGAGCCCTCGCCCGGACCCCTTCTGCGCCAGCATCTTGGCCAGCGTCGCGACGACGCGACCACCGGTAGCGGCGAACGGGTGACCCGCCGCAAGCGAGGAGCCGTTCACGTTGAGCTTGCTGCGGTCGATCGACCCCAGCGCTCCGTCGAGGCCCAGACGCTCCTTGCAGTACTCGTCGCTCTCGAACGCCTGAAGCGTCGCCAACACGACCGACGCGAACGCTTCGTGAATCTCGTAGTAGTCGAAATCCTGCAGTGTCAGACCGTTGCGCTCGAGCAGACGCGGGATGGCGTACGTGGGCGCCATCAGCAGGCCGTCCTTGTAGGAGCCGTTGCCGTGCACGTAGTCCACCGCGGCGAACTCGGAGTCGACGAGGTGCGCGAGCACGGGAAGGTTGTGCTGCGCGGCCCACTCGTCGCTCGACAGCAACACCGACGAGGCACCGTCCGTGAGTGGAGTGGAGTTGCCCGCGGTCATCGTGGCGTCGCCGAGGCTGTTGCCGAAGACGGGCTTGAGCTTGGCGAGCTTCTCCGCAGTCGAGTCCGCACGCAGATTGTCGTCGCGAGTGAGGCCGAGGAACGGCGTGACGAGGTCGTCGAAGAAACCGCTGTCGTACGCCTTCGCCATGTTCTGATGGCTGGCGGCGGCCAACGCGTCCTGATCCTCGCGGGCTACGCCGAATTCCTTGGCGGTGACGGCCGCATGGTCACCCATCGACATGCCGGTACGCGGTTCGCCGTTCTTGGGGATCTCGATACCCAGCATGGACGGACGGACATTGGCCAGCAGCTTCACGCGGTCTGCCGTGCTCTTCGCCCGGTTGAGCGTCAGGAGGAACTCGCGGAGTTCGTTGTTCACGCTGATGGGCGCATCTGACGTGGTGTCCACGCCGCTGCCGATGCCGGCGTCGATACGACCCGCCGCGATGGCGTCGCCAACGGCGATGACGGTCTGCATGCTGGTGCCGCAGGCCTGCTGGAGGTCGAATGCGGGGGTGTAGGGGCTGAGCGCGCTACCGAGAACCACCTCGCGGGTGAGGTTGAAATCACGGCTGTGCTTGAGCACCGCGCCACCGGCAACCAGGCCGAGACGCTCTCCCTGCAAGTTGAATCGACTGACCAAGCCGTCGATCGCGGCGGTCAGCATGTCCTGGTTCGAGGCGTTGGCGTACACCTTGTTCGAGCGTGCGAACGGTATCCTGTTGCCACCCAGGATTGCGACGGGGCGCTTCTCATTGCTGGTCATCGAACAATTCTCCCTGTGCGCGGATAACGCGGCCACAGTTGGGGCCGCTTCGTCGTGGACTCTATTCTTACTCACGAGTAAGTTACTTGTCGATACCGTTCGACATACCCGACACGAAGGTAGGAACATGGCAGCCACCAAGGGAGCCCCAGACCTCTACTCGCAGTTCCTCTCCTCTGCACCCGGCGCGTTTCTGGCCAAGCAGGCAGGACTGCCGAAGCCGGAGACTCTGCGTCGCTACCAGCCGGGTGAGCCTGCGCTCGCCGGCCCGGTCCTGATCGGCGGCAGCGGCCGACTGGTCGAGCCGCTGCGCGTTCTGCTCTCCGACTACCCGTCGGCAAGCCCCCACGACGACAAGCTCGGCGGACTCGTCTTCGACGCGACCGGCATCGAGAACATCGAACAGCTCGAGCAGCTGTACCAGTTCTTCCAGCCGGCCGTCCGCAACCTCGGCGCGTCCAGCCGCGTCGTCGTCCTCGGCACGACGCCGGAAGAGACCGGGTCGGTGGACGAGCACATCGCGCAGCGCGCCCTCGAAGGTTTCACCCGCAGCGTCGGCAAGGAACTTCGCCGTGGCGGCACCGCACAGCTGGTCTACGTTTCCGCCGATGCGACACCCGATCTGTCGGGCGTCGAGTCCACGCTTCGCTTCCTGCTCTCGGGCAAGTCGGCGTTCGTGTCCGGCCAGGTCATCGCCGTCGGCAAGGATTCCTCGACCGCTCCGACGTCGTGGGACAAGCCGCTCGAAGGCAAGGTCGCCCTGGTCACGGGTGCGGCCCGCGGCATCGGCGCGACCATCGCCGAGGTGCTCTCCCGCGACGGTGCGCACGTCATCTGCGCCGACATCCCGGCCGCCGGTGAGGCGCTCTCGCAGACCGCCAACAAGGTGGGCGGCACGTCGCTCGCCCTCGACGTCACCGCCTCGGACGCCGCGGAGGTACTGGAAAAGCACATCAAGTCCCGGCACGAAGGCGGCCTCGACATCGTCGTGCACAACGCCGGCATCACCCGTGACAAGCTGCTCGCCAACATGGACGACGGCCGCTGGAACTCGGTCATCGGTGTCAACCTTGCCGCACCGCACCGCCTCACCAGCGCGCTGGTGAAATCCGGCACCTTGAACAACGGTGGACGCGTCGTCGACGTGTCGTCCATCGCCGGGATCGCCGGCAACCGCGGACAGACCAACTACGGCACGTCCAAGGCAGGCGTCATCGGCATGGTGCACGCCGAGGCACCCGAGCTGGCGAAGAAGGACATCACCATCAACGCCGTCGCACCCGGGTTCATCGAGACCGCGATGACCGCAGCCATCCCGTTCGCCACGCGCGAGGCAGGGCGACGGATGAGCTCGCTGCTGCAGGGCGGTCAGACCGTCGACGTCGCCGAGACCATCGCGTACTTCGCCAGCCCCGCCTCCAATGCGGTCACCGGACAGATCGTGCGTGTGTGCGGCCAGTCCTTGATCGGAGCGTGAGCGTCGTGACCACTCGGATCGCGCTCGACGGTCCACCGAAGATCCGCGACATCTACACCCGCGCGGCACTGGATTCGCTGCCCATCATCGGTGGCGGCAAAAGGACACCGTCGGTGCCGGACACCGAGTACACGCTCCGAGGTGTACGCGTCGACCGGGACAACCTGGCCGCATACGCCAAGGTCACCGGACTGCGTCTGACGGATTCCTTGCCGCTGACGTACCCGTTCACGCTGGTGTTCCCCACGGTCATGGCTTTGATGGTGTCCAAGGACTTCCCGTTCGCGGCCATGGGATCGGTGCATGCGGAGAACGTGATCGAGAGTTTCCGGCCCATCGGGTCCTCGGAGCCACTCGACATCTCCGTGCACGCCGAGAACTTCCGTGAACACCGGAAGGGACTGATGGTGGACGTGGTCAGCGTCGTCGCCGTCGGTCGTGAAGTGGTCTGGCGACAGACCTCGACGTTCCTGTCGCTGCAGAAGACCTCGCTGTCCGGCGGCCCTCGTGAGGCTCCGCCGGCCGACGAGGTTCCGCCGCCACCCATGTCGACCCTGCGGGTGGATCAGAAGACGATCTCTCGGTACGCGTCGGTGTCCGGCGATCGCAATCCCATCCACATCTCGTCGCTGGGTGCGAAGGCGTTCGGGTTCCCCACCACCATCGCGCACGGAATGTGGAGCGCTGCCGCAGTTCTGGGCGCCGTCGACGGGAAGATCGAAGACCGGGTGACCTACTCGGTGCGCTTCGGCAAGCCGATCGTCCTGCCGGCCAAGATCAACGTCTACGCCGAGCGCGTGGGCACAAGCGTCGGGCCGGGGCAGTGGGATCTGTCCCTCAAGCACCCGAAGAAGGGGTACCCCTTCCTCACCGGCACGCTGCGCTGAGTTCTACCCCCCCCCAGCCGCACCCTTCCTCTGCTCCCGCACGCCGCCACGCCGCATGACACGCGTGCGGGAGACGAGGAAGGGTGCGGCTTTTGTGTGGGCGGACCGGGGAACATATTCCCCGTTTCGGGCTGCGCTTCTGGACGTAGAGTACGTTCGTCCGACAACCACTCGAAGGAGCAGGACGTGAGCCGACCCACCGCTCGGGCCCTCGAATCCGACACCGTGTTCGTTCACCCCGCGGGCCTCTGCGAGAGCGATTTCGTCGGCGCACGCACCCGCATCTGGGCCTTCGCGCACGTGCTTCCCGGCGCCGTCGTCGGCGAGGACTGCAACGTGTGCGACCACGCCTACATCGAGGGCGCTGCGGTGGTCGGTGATCGCGTCACCGTCAAGAACCGCGTGCTGATCTTCGACGGCGTCACGGTGGGCGACGACGTCTTTCTGGGGCCCGGCGTCACCTTCACCAACGACCGTAGACCGCGCGCGCACATCAAGAAGGGATCCGACGCTCTGACCGGCACCGTCGTGAAGCAGGGCGCAACCCTCGGTGCAGGCGTGGTGGTGGTGTGCGGCACCACCATCGGACGCTCGGCATTCGTCGGCGCAGGTGCGGTGGTCACCAAGGACGTCCCCGATCATGCGTTCGTCGTGGGCAACCCCGGCAGGATCGCGGGCTGGGTGTGTCGCTGCGGCGATCGACTGTCCGAGAGCCTCGTCTGCGATTGCGGACTGAGGTATCAGCGCACCGAGACCGGATTGACCCAGGCGCCATGACCGCGTTCGTCAGCGGCGACGACGCCGACGTCACCGTCCTGATCGTCACGTACAACAGCATCGATTCCGTCGGTTCGCTGATCGACAGTCTTCGCACCGAGGCCGCGAATGTCACGCTGCGAGTCGTCGTCATCGACAATGCGTCCACGGACGGCACGCCCCACCTCGTCTCCGAGACGTCCGACGTTGTGCTCGTGCACGCCGGAGGAAACGTGGGCTACGCAGCAGCGATCAATCAGGGGATGGCCGCAGTCGGCCGATCGAAGGCCGTGCTCATCCTGAATCCCGACGCGTCCGTGACGCCCGGATGCGTGTCGACTCTGCTGGCGGCACTGTCGGAGCCGGGCGTCGTCGCTACGGTGCCGATGCTGACCGAAGAGGACGGCTCACTCTCGTACTCGCTCCGGCGAGAACCACGATTGTGTGCGACAGCCGTCGACGCCGCAATCGGATCGAAATTTCCCAACAGGCCTGCTGCGATGAGCGAGACTGTTCGAGATTCGAACTCGTACAACACGACTCACGACATCGAATGGGCAACCGGCGCCGCCGTGATGATCGACACCGAAGCCGCCGCGAAGGCCGGCCCATGGGACGAGCGCTTCTTCCTCTATTCGGAAGAGACCGACTACTTTCGACGGCTTCGCGCATTCGGGCGCATTCTCTACGTTCACGACGCGGCAGTGGTGCATACCGGTGGCGGATCGGGAAGCTCTCAGGCTCTGGAAGATCTGCTCACCGTCAACAAAGTCCGCTACGTCGACAAGTATCACGGTCCCCTGTTCTCTTGCGTGTTCCACACACTGGTGGCCTTGTCGGAGTGCATGCGGGCCTATTCTCCTCAGCACCGCGCTACTCTGCGGACCGTGCTCGATCGACGACGGTGGCACGACCTACCGAAGGGTGAGCGGCCGGCGCGAACGCGTCGAACGGGCATGGGCGCCATCATCATTCCCGCACACAACGAAGCAGCCGTGATCGACCGCACGCTCGAACCGCTCGTCGAGTTGGCTCGGGAGGGCGTCGTCGAGGTGATCGTCGTGTGCAACGGGTGCACGGACGACACCGCCCGGGTGGCCCGACTTTTCCCCGATATAACGGTGCTCGACATCTATGCAGCATCGAAGACCACTGCCATGAATGCGGGTGACGATGCGGCGGTTGCCTGGCCGCGGGTCTACCTGGATGCCGACGTCGTCGTCAGCAGCGACGCCGTCGTCGACGTGTTGTCAGCTCTCTCCGCGCCGGGTGCACTGTCGGGCCGGCCGGCATTCGAATACGACACGTCCGGGGCCGGCCTTCTGGTTCGTCGCTACTACGCTGCACGACAGAGAATTCCGGAATTCACGACGCATCTGTGGGGCGCCGGGTGTTACGCGATGACCGAGTCCGGACATCGGCGCGTCGGCGCGTTCCCCGACCGTATCGCCGACGACGTCGTGGTCGACGCCGCCTTCGAGCCGCACGAGAAAACAATCGTCGACACAGATCCCGTGACGGTTCGTACCCCACGCACGGCGAGGGCACTGCTGGCCGTCCTCTCGCGGAACTACCGCGGCAACGAGGGCGTCGAAAGAACTACCAGCAGCAGCAATACCCTCCGTGTGGTGATCGGATCGGTGCGCGGGCCGGTGTCCCTGCTCGACAGCGCCGTGTACGTGGGAATGGCTCTGCTCGGGCGTCGAGCCGGGCGTCGGCACGCCGCGACTGGCTGGGCGCGCGACGACACCAGCCGCGCACCATCAGAGAATCGGGTCCGAGATGCAGCCCGAGACGCCCGGCACTTTGTAGACGTGCATGGTGGAGCCGTCGTAGAAGGAATCGACGAATCGTCCGCCGCTCATCGGAACAGTCCGGTTCTCACCGACCACCTCGACGGTGTCCGAGGTGGTGCACCCGACGTTCACACCCGCATCGGAAAGCGGCCCTGACAACGGCATAGCGAGGACGTACAGCTCGTCCTGGTAGTACTTCGCCATCACGTCCAGCCTCGGATCAGGGGTGACCAGACCGTCGACGAACGGCGCGTTGAGCACCGGCGCCAGTGCCGTCACCGTGCCGTTCACCTGTTGTAGCGTCTGCTGCATCTCGGGTCCGCAGTCCCTCAGCACGTGCTGGGTCTGGCACGATCCGCCGAAGCTGTGGTTGAAATAGACGATTCCGCGCGCGCCGTGCAGGATGCTGCTCCATACCGCACCCACCACCTGTCGAGGTGTGATGGTCGGCGCCTCGGCCTCGGTGAAGGGATGGCCGAGCTCGACGAAGCTCCACACGGGCTTGCTTCCTGCCGGTTCCACCAGCGATCGCACCCGATCGACGGTCGCACCGTAGTTCGACGCTTGCCTGCACCGGTCTTCCGTCAGAGGTAGACCGCCGGCCAGTAGACCCCCACCCTCACCGGGTCCGCAGATGTACGGATCGGTGAACCAGTAGGCGTCCGCCGACACCACGTCCTGATAGTCGTTGACGAAGCGCGCAGCCTCGGCATCGGTCTCCCAGAACAACACGCCTTTGCCGTAGTTGGTGTAGGTGAGGCGGTTTCGGTCGGACGACTGCGCCAACGTTTCCATCACGGTGTAGCCGCACCGACCGCTGGCAGGGATGCAGATATCCCCTTGGCCAGGGTAGTTTCCGGTCCACCCATCGGAACCCGGCCCGGCCCACATGTCGACCTCGTCGGAGGTGACGCGTCCGTTGGCGCCGGCATCCGTTCGGGACGTCAACGCGTACATGCCGACTCGTGCAATCGTGGACAGATCGCTGTTGGCAGTCGGTTCGACGTAGGTGTTCACACCGGCTCCCTTGTCCACCGGCCACCCGCTCTCGTCGACGACGGACTCGAGCCAGACACCGATCGGGAAGAACGACGAGTCCGACGGAAGCGAGGGTGAGAACCGCCCGTAGTAGTCGGCGCCACCGTCGACCGCCCGAAGCGAGTAGGTCGAACCCGGCTGCTGTCCTCCCGACGACCCCGAGCACGAGGCCACCAAGATTGCCACTGTCACTACCGATATAACGGAACGCCACATCTCGGATACCCCAGACTCATTCTCGAGAAGTCGATCGACTTTTGACTTGTCCGAAACGGTAGCTCGAAACGAGTCACGGACGACAAAGTTCGTTTACCGCGTGTCACAACGGATTTCGGTATATCACCCGCTATCGGCGCAATTCGGGAACTCGGTCACCACGAAGTCACGGTCGCAAGTCGTCCGTGACGGTTTTCGACGCACCCACTTTCGCGACAGCCGAATCTATGAGGGCCCGCCGAACACCGTCCGAGGTGAACGAGGTCGACTGCACCTGCACCGCAACGTCGGTCGGCAGGATCGAAGCGAGGAGATCCGCCGCTCCACCCGACGTGAGCTCTGTCGGATCCCAGTGGCTGGCGCACCTCGAATCCGAGTCCTGCCACATCCTTGCCGCCGGTGGGGCCATCTCGGTCACGTACGTGCCGTAACAGATGTCCTCCGAGAACACCATCCTCGACGTGATGCACCGCACCCAGGATTTGCCGCCGGCAGTAGCGATGTGGTCGAGCATGTCCCGCACCAGGATCGGGTCCCAGCTGACCATGCCCGAGATGTGGTCGGGAAGCGGTGGCAGGGAGGGCGCAGACAGGCCTAGCAGCGACCGCGCAGTTGCGTGCCACCCCAGATGATCCGGCATTGCAGAGGTCACACCGACCGAATCGCAGAACAGCCGTACGGTGCCGTCTCGCCGAAAATCATCGGTACTCACTGATGCGATCAGTTCGAGGTCCGAATCGAGACACAGCACCACCCGCTCAGATGCACGCGCTGCGGCACCGAGCTTGACCACTTGCTGCAAGATCCAGCCACGCACGGGCAACCATGGTCGCAACGTGTCGAGCTCCTGAATCTTGGCCAGTGCGGCGACCCCCGACCATCTGGCGATCCGGGCCGTCGTCGAACGCACCGAGACGAAGCCCCTCGGCAGGAATTCCCGAACGTCCGTCACCTGGAGGCGGTCCGAGCCGAGCGTCTCGAACAGCGCACGGTCACCCCGGGGGACTATCACCTCGTGCGTGACGGACGCGTCCGTGAATCGCAGAACACTGGCATGCAAGTTCCGGAACAGCTCGAAGTCGGGCGCATAGCTCGGGGTGACGATTCGAACTTCAGGTCGAGTCATGGTCTCACCCGGCCAGACACTTGCCGGCACCATCGATTCGGTAGATGTGGACGGCATTGCGGTCGGCGAAGTCGTCGACGAATTTGCCGCCGACGATCGGAACGGTTCGATCCTCGTCGACCACGACGGCGGTGCCTACGTCGCACCCCACCGTGATGGACGACGAATGCGGCTCTGCCACGGCCGATCCGGCTAGCACATAGAGCGAGCCGTCGAAGAGCTTCGTCGACAGCGACACCGCGTCGTCGGATGAGACCAACCCGTCGACGAACGGTGCGTTCAGCACCGGGGCGAGACTCTCGACCTGAGCGTTGATCGCCGCGACGCCGTCCTGCAGTTCCGGTCCGCAATCACGGATGGCATGCTGGGTCTGGCAGGAGCCCGCAAAATTGTGCACGAAGTAGACAATGCCCCGAGCGCCCGCGATCAGACTGTGCCACACGGCGGCTCGGATCTCGGGGACTGTGATGGTGGGTGCGTCCTCCTCGATGAAAGGGTGCCCCACCTCGACGAAATTCCACACCGGCATGCTCCCGCGGGGCTCGATCAAGGAGCGAACTCGCTCCACGGTGCGCCCGTAGTTCTCCGCGAGACGGCACGTGTCGTCGTCCAGGGCTGCCCCTCCCGCAAGCAGCCCGCCGCCCTCGTTTCCCCCACACACGTTCGGATCCGTGTACCAGTACACATCGGCGGACACGACGTCCTGGTAGTCGTTCAGGAATCTTGCGGCTTCGTCGTTCGTTTCCCAGTACACCAAGCCCTTGCCGAAGTTCGTCATGCGGAGACGTCCGGGTGGCGCCGAGGCAACGGCCGCTTCCATCACCGAGTATCCGCACTCCGCATCCGCGGGCACGCAGATATCCCCCTGGCCGGGCTGATTGCCGGTCCACTCGGCATCGCCGGGACCGGCCCATAGATCAGGTTCGTCGACGGTGAAGTAACCCTCCGGAACGTCCGACTCCGCGGCGCGACTGCTGATCACGTGCATGCCGTGCAGATCGATACGCGGAAGGTCGGTGTCGGCTGTGGGTTCGAGGTAGGTGTTGATGCCGGCGGCTTTGTCTACCGGCCAGCCGGTGTCGTCGACGACGGACTCCGACCACACAGCGATCGGAAAGAAGCCCGGGTCGGTCGGCAAAGAGTTCTCGAAACGCTCGTAATAGTCCGGTCCACCATCGACCTGGCGCATGGATACCGAACCAGGGTCCGGCTGCGCAGCTGCGGGAAACGGATTCGACGGAACAACCGAACACGCGCCGAGCCCAGCAACCACTGCCAGCACGGAGCACCGGGCGGCGACCGAACGTAGCCCGGCAGGTCGAGTATCGAACGATTCGGATTCGCGGGTGTGCACAGCTTCGTCCCCCAGTTCGTGCCCTATGGCCTCGGCTGCCGCTGCGCGCATGCGAAACGCTCTGGACCGATACCGACTATCCCACCATTTCGACGGATTTCGGTACATCCGATGTCATTCGAACAGCGTAAAAACCGTCGGTTCGACAGGTTACGGCGCAGAATCAACTCACGCGCGGTACGTTAATCTTCAAGAGTGGCATCGCACGCCCACGACGGTCGCACGCTCATGCCTGCTGTCACGCGCCCACATGTCATCTGTCCTGCGCCCCACTGCCATCTGTCGGTTTCGACCGAGAATCACGAGGACGACGATGCCCGGGAAGACCGCGACAGCCAGCGGCACCTCGGGTGTTCCGGTCCTCCTCAAAGCCACCGTTGTCGCGGCACTGGTGCTGCCGGCGAACATGGTGTTCGACCCGCTGGGAGCCGTCGGGTTTCCCGCCATGATCGTCGCGCTACTTTTGTTCGCCACGTGGGGATCGGCCATCGTGTGGCGGGCACACGATCCCACGGGCTTCCGGCATCCTGCCCGTATCGGCCTGACACTTTTCTGGCTGGCCACGGTCGTGTCGTACCTGCGAATGTCCAACGCCGACTCGGTACAGCGCGCTGCCGCAGATCGGTGGATTCTCAGCCTGCTCGCGATGACCGCACTGGTCCTCGTCACGGCCGAAAGCGTCAGGACCATGCATGACGCCGTGGTGCTTGCGCGGGTCATCTCGATCGCTGCCAGTATTTCCGCCGGCATCGCCATCTATCAGTTCACGATGGGCACAGACCCGCTCGACCTGGTTCGGTCGGTCATGATCGGCATGACGGACAACGGTGGCGGCACGACGTTTCAGGCTCGCGGTTTGCTGACCAGAGTCGCCGGAAACACGTTCACGCCGATCGAACTCGGAGTCGTGACCGCGATGGTCCTACCGCTCGCGGTATGGCGCGCCTTGAACGACGAGCGCGGTCGCACGTGGATTCACTGGGTGCAGTGCGGTGCCATCGCCTTCGCCTCCGTCATCACGGTCTCCCGCTCCGCGATTCTCGGCCTCGCCGTCGCAGCCATGGTGACAGTGCCGTTCCTTCCGCGACATGCTCGGCGGTGGGCGGCCATCGTCATCCCCTTCGTCGTGGTCGGGTTGTTCGTCGCGGTTCCGGGCCTGATCGCGACGCTGCGCACTACTCTGCTGGCGGACAGCAACAACGACCCGTCGCTTGCGACCCGCGTCAACAACTACCCGCGCGTGCAGGCAATGATCGTCGAACGGCCTTGGTTCGGCATCGGGCCGTCGACGTACTCGCCGTCGAACGCGCTCGAGATTCTGGACAACCAGTACCTGCACACTGCCGTCGAGATGGGTATGCCCGGCTTGCTGGCGCTGATCGTTCTGTTTCTGTGTCCCATAGTCGCCGCGCTGTCGGTGGCGCTGTGGACTCGGGACCAACACCTGAAACTGCTCGCTGCAGTGTCGGCCTCCGGCTGTGCCGTGGCTGCCGCAGGCTCGGCGGTCTTCGACTCGCTCTCGTTTCCGGTATTCATCATCATCTTTCCCATTTTTGTCGGGCTCACCGGTTCGGTGTGGATGATGGCCCGGCGTACGCCGGACCGAGACAGCGCGCCGCCGGGGCCACTCGAGTCTCGAACCGAACTCGTCACTACATCTGCATTGCACAGCGAAAGGGGCTGACCATGGATCCGATGGCGGTCGTTCGTATTCTCTGGCGGCACAAGTTGGTCGCCCTCCCGTTCGTGATTCTCACGGCGGCACTGTTCCTCGGTGCGCTGCTGTTCGGGCCGCGCGCATACCAAGCGACGTCGAGCTTCGCGATGATCACGCCGTCACTTCCGAGTCCGCTCGAGATCGAGCAGAACCCCGAGTTGGCTTCTGCGACGGACAATCCGTACTTACGGTCGAGTGACCCCACGCTGGTGCTGCAGGTAGGCAAGACGAGACTGTCCTCCGACGAGGCCATCACATCTCTGCAGAGCGACGGATTGTCGACCGACTTCACCGTCGGGCAGGGTTTGTCCACCAGCGCACAGATTCTGTCCGTCACGTCCAACGCCGCGGACCCGGACGTCGCCGTTGCCAGTGTGCGGCGGCTCGGCGAGATTCTCGACGAGCAAATTCGAGACGTTCAAATGGTGAACGGGGCATCGCAGCGGTATCTGATTACCGTTCAGCCGATCAACGAAGCAACCGGTGCCACCGAACGCATTTCGAGCCGCCTCCGCAACGCTGCGGTCGCCGGCATAGGCGGGCTGGTACTTCTCATCGCCGCCGTCGCCGTTGCTCGCAGCGTCGACGAGAGTCGTCGGACCGCTGCCGCTCCGGTACCGCCGGAGCCGAAAACCCAACGGGCCCCCCAGACCTCGCTGAGTCCTCGACACACGGAGAGCTCCAGGACGACCGAAATACCTGCGGTCTCGCCGGCGCCGTCAGCGAGTGACAATCACGCCGAACCCACGCGTCGATCGGTTCCCAACGGCTCGAGTCAGGGCGTCATTCCGGCCCGGCAGACGCCGACGCGCCAATCGACGATGCGACCGGCTCCGGTTCGGCCGACACCGCCCACGCCGGTTCGTAGGTCCACCACTGTCTCGCAGCAGCAGCCCTCGCACCCCACCCGAATCGGATCGCGGAACGTGCTCCATCCGAACCACCGCAACACCTGAGCACACCGGCGACAAGGTCAGAACACGCCGGACCGGTGCCATCGGCGCCACGAGCGTTCCGATCGGAGCCGACGTGCGAGTCGGTCGAACAGGTAGGCTGGTCGGATGGCCGAGCCTGTGGGCCGAGCCGCTCTGCGCTGCACCGTCTTCCAGTGCCGGAGAGCGGTCGGGTGGTCCACGAGCGAGGCCGAGAGCTCGAGATACTCGGTCAACAGTTCCCGATTCACCACGCGCGTGTCGAATAGCCCTTCCGCGCGGGCAATCGAGTCCGACGCCACTGCGGTGCGCGCCATGATGTGCAGTGCAGCGGCATCGGGGACCGACGACGCCACACCCGAGAACAGCGTGTCGAAGGCGTCTACCCGCTCTCGTAGATCACGTAGGGGATCCACTTCGCGCGCCGACAGACTGCGCGGATGATCCCGATGCCACGCCTGATCCACGCCGTGGATGTACGCGACATCGGAGAACGCTGCGATTCGCAGCCACATCTCCATGTCGTGAGTGTGCGCCAACGGTTTCTGACCACCCACGACGTCCACGACAGAGCGACGCATCACCACCTCCGGCGAGGTGATGACGTTCAATCCGTTTCGGCACCGGTCGGCCAGCCAGACCAGTCCGGGCCACACGGTCCATCCGGTCGGAACCGATCGCGCCTCGGGGAAACTCTCGTCGACCACATGGAGTGGATGGCCGTAGATCAACCCCACGGTCGGGTAGGCACGGGCCACCGCGACGGCGCGCTCGAGCGAGCCAGGTGTCAGTCTGTCGTCGGCATCGAGACGAACCAGAAATTCCCCCTTCGCCTGTGCCAGACCGTCGTTGAACGTCTCGACCGGTCCGCTGTTGTGATCGTGCGCCAGCACCTGCACGCGGGTGTCGTCATCCGCGAAACCACGGGCGACGGCGAGAGAACCGTCGGTGGAGGCGTCGTCGACCACGATCACATCGACCTCGACCCCCACCTGGTTCAGCGCACTCCGAACCGCCCCGGGGAGATAGTCCGCGTAGTCGAAACAGGGAATCACCACGGTCACGGTGGCAGGCGTCGGGTCGCTCGACGGTCTCGGCGCCACGCGCTCCACTGTCATCGCGGCGTCAGATTCCGTACCGACGCCACCGGCGCCAGCGCAGCGACCACCGCACCCGAAATGCGAACGCCGTTGCCGTGGTGCGAGCACGTGACGATCGACGGCGAGTGCGCCGAATGTACGACGCCCACTGCCGGGACGAGCGCAGGGTGTCGTCGCAGTCGAGCGCGAAGTCTGCGAGGTCGGAGGCAGTCTCGTCAGTGAGCTCGGTTCCGGCGTCCAATTCGATCGATGCGCACCGCAGTGCCTCGACGCCGATCGCGCGACGCGCTCGGGCCTCCAGTGCAACGGGTGCGGCGAGTGCGGCACCGTCGGCGGCGAAGAAACGTTCGAACACCGAACGGCGCTCGGTCATCTCGGTCAGTAGGTGCCCACCAAAATCGGTCATGTGCATGTTGTTCCCGTGCACTCGGTAGAATGCCTGATCGGGTCCGTTCACACGTCCGACGGTCCCGCGCGTGGCAGCTTGCATCCACAGAAGCATGTCCGCCGCCTGCGGGAACGTGCTGTCGTATCCGCCGAGGTCGTGCAGCACCGAGGTCCTCATCACCGCCTCGGGATTGACGATGATATTAGTGCCGCGCTCACAGATTCGGCCGATCCATTCCTCGCCGTCGAAGAGGGTCCAGTTCCGCACGGCTGTGTGTGCGGGCGGGGGAACATCGGAGAAAGTGGGCGCGTAACCGTAGACCAGCGACACCTCGGGATGCGCCTCGAGCAGGGCCACCGACCGAGCAAGTGAGCCTTCGGAGAGCATGTCGTCGGCCGAGAGCAACACGACGTATTTCCCCGACGCCCGGCTCAGGCCGTCGTTGTAGGTCGCGATGTGGCCCTTGTTCGCCTCGTGCTGCAGGAGGTGAATTCGATCGTCGCCGGCAGCCAACTCTGCTGCGATGTCTCGCGAGCCGTCGGTCGAGGCGTCGTCGACGATGATCACGTCGACCTCGACGCCCGGCTGGGCCAGCACCGCGCGCACAGCGTCCGGCAGATATCGGCCGTAGTTGTAGCAGGGCACCACCACCGTGACCGTCGGCTTCGTTGTCAACTGCCGGGGGCGCACCTTCACCATGCCGATTCTTCCGTTCTGGACAGCTTCTCCGGAGGGGGCGTCATCCGGACACCGATATCGACCGCCCGGACGAGAGCCGCAGTAGAACCGGCCCAGCCGCGATGCCCGGCCGCCGCAGCCGCTGCGCGGCTCTGTACGACGTCCGGACTCGAATCCACCAACTCGCACAGTCGTTCGGCTATGGCAACCGGAGTCGGCGTCACCCAGGACACCGACGGGTGAGTCAGATCCGCTCGGGCCATCGCACTGTCGTTTACCACCGGAATCGTTCCGCACGCGAGCATTTCGGCCACCACGAGCGAGATGTTGGTGAACGACATGCCGATTCCGCACACCGTGGTGTTGTACAACTCGGCCAGCTCACGTGGTTCCAGATGCGAGTGCTCCAGCGCGGGCGCCGACATGATGAGAGGACGGGGGCCGACGAGGTGAATCGTCACCTCGGGTCGTTGTGCATGGAACAGGTCGAGGGCAAGACCCGCGAGAATCGAGCCGCGCCGAGCCGTATCCGGACGTGAATAGAACGCCACACCGCTTCGGGTGGACTTGTTCGCCGGCCGGTACACCTCGGTGTCGCACCCGAACGGAACGAGGGTGCTCTGTACACCGGTGTTGGCCAGGATCTCGTCGTGCACCATGGTGCCCAGTGCGAGGATCTCGAATCCGAATCGGTACGTGTCCTCGGCCAGTGCGTATTCCGAACCCCGCGGATAGAAGTACGGCTCGTAGTCCTGAACGAAGTAGAACCGCGTACCGGGTGCTGTGGGCCTGCTGCCCAGTACGTGCGCCGTCTGCCACGAGGTCGCGACGATTGCGTCGGTGCCGCGGAGCCCGTCGTCGATGTCCCGCACGTCGGCGCGCACCTGCGGCCAGTGGCGGCGAACGATTACGGTGTACTTGGCCAGGTCCACTCCGTGTGGGTCGTACAGGTAGAGCACGCAGGTGTGTCCGACCGCCTCGAGAGCCTCGATCATGCGGAACATCGTGGTGTGCCCACCGGAGCCAGGGCCCGGAGGCGCACAGATCCATCCGACGGTCATCGCGGGGGCCGACGTCCAGTACGAGGGAGGCGCCGATCGACGAACGCTCGTCGAATCGGTGATGTCTTCGCGGCGCAACGGAAAATCGAGCGCCGATGCGCGCGTGGCCATGTACGCCTTGCGCGCCAGACGTTTGGCCAGTTCGTCGAATCCTCCACCTCTGAGGACACGAGCGAGGCGCGACTGCGCGATCGGCAAATCGGAGAAGTTCATGATCGGTGTGCTCCTCCACGTCGGACCGGCACAACTTCTTCGGCCGGCGGAACGGCATCGCCGGATCGGCCGACGATGCCGGTGATCCATTGGTGGATCATCGCCCCGTATACAAGCAGACCAGCGACACCCGCCAGCGCAGCCTGCAGGAAGGGCTGGTCGAAGGTCCTAAGAACGAAGATCACGGGGCATACCGTCGCGGTGAAGGCAAGGATCGGAGGAACGCACACACGCGCGAGTGCGCCCAGATCTGCGCCCACTCGGCGAGCGGTCCACAGATACGCGGGCAGGATGAACGCGACACCGATCACGGTGTGCGACCACGCGACTCCGACGATGCCGTTCATGCGCGCACCGACCACAGCAGCGGGAATCAATGTCAGCACCCACAGGACCTGAATCCACAGCACCGGTCGGGACGCACCGCGCGCGGTGAGATAGGTGGCGAACAGGTCGAACATCACGCGGAGCGCTCCGAAGATCCCCAGCGCTGCCAATGCGCCGGCGGCGCCCATCCATTTCGAGCCGTACAAAGTGTCGACGATCGGGGCGGCCAACAGCGCCAGCAGGCCTCCCGCCGGAAGCGCCGCGGCCCAGGTCAATGCCCCAGCGCGAGCGAGCGAACGATCCCTGGTCCCGACCCGAGTGGACGCGGAAGCGAACCATGGCAGTGCGACCGAACGCACGGACTGCCCTATTGCGGTCATCGGCCAACTCGAGACGTTGAACGCCAGAACGTACAAGCCCAGCGCGACTTCCCCGCTGACCCGCCCGACGATGACGTTGTCAGTGCTGATCACGGCCCACGAGAGCAGATTGGCGCCGGCTATCGGGAGTCCGAATTTCACTGCGGGACCCACACGCGTGGCGTCGTACCCGAACTTCGGACGAATACCGGCCGCGACGAACTGCACTGTGGTTGCCGAGAACTGGGCGGCTACGCGGGAGATGGCAAGGGCCATCGGTCCCATGCCGAGTAGGACCAGAACCACAGTCACCGTCGTCCCGACGACGAAGTCGGTGGCTGCGGCCGCGACGAGCCGTTTCTGATCGTATCGGCGCTGCAGCGTCGCGTAGGGAACTACTCCGATGGACCCGAGCGGGATGGACAGAGCGATCACTGCGACGACGCCGGCGGAGCCCGACACACCGAACGAATCCTCGATGACGCCCGACAACAGCACGACCCCACCACACAGCGCCAGACCAACAGCCAAGCTGATACTGGCAACCGTCGGAGCGTCCTTCTCCGGCTCGGCGGACCGCACCAGACCGGCGCTGAGTCCCAGATCCGAAATCGACATCAAGATCGTCGACACGGTGAGTGCGACCGCAAATACGCCGAAATCGGACGGGTTCAGCAGCCGAGCAAGAACGATGCCGACCACCAGGCTTCCCACGCGCAGCAGCAACGACCCGCCGGTTCCCCACGCCAGAGCTCGGCCGACTTTCGGCCGTGCCTCGGCACTCTCGAGCTGTTCGGTAATGCTCACGTGCTGATGCGGGAGGGAACGAGCACCGACTTTCGCATCACCTCGGCCACCCGCTCCTGCTGATCCGCGGTGATGTGCGCGAACATGGGCAGCGACAGAATTCGGTCGGCCGCAGTCTCGGTCACCGGGAAGCTGCCCGGCGGATATCCGAGGTGACGGTACGCATCGGTGAGGTGCACGGGCGTCGGGTAGTGGATTCCGGTTCCGATCCCGGCCTCCGCAAGTTCGGCCGACACCCGATCGCGTTCGTCGAGCTGCACGACGTAGAGGTGCCACACATCGACGTTGCCGGGTCGAGACTTCGGCAGGATGAGACCGTCGACGCCGCCGAGCAGGTCGGCGTAGCGCGCCGCCGCGGTTCGACGTGCCTCGTTCCACGCCGCCAGTCGTGCAAGCTTGGCCGACAACACGACGGCCTGAAGCGCGTCGAGCCGCGAATTGACGCCCACCACATCGTGCACGTACTTACGGGAACTTCCGTGTGCCGCAATGGTCCTGACCCTGGCTGCGAGCTCTGGATCGGAGGTCAGAACGGCGCCGGCGTCGCCCGCGGCGCCCAGGTTCTTGCCGGGGTAGAAGCTGGTCGCGGCAGCGACACCCCACGACCCGGCCGGGACGCCGTGCCGGGTGGCGCCCTGCGATTGGGCCGCATCCTCGATCACGAGAGTGCCGTTCGTTTCGCACATCCGGATCAACTCTTCGACCGGGGCGGTCTGGCCGTAAAGATGTACGGGCAGCACTGCCGCCGTGCGCGGGGTCAGTGCGCGCTCGACCGCGGCAGGATCGATGAGCAGCGATGTCGGATCGACGTCGACGAGGACGGGCAGCGCACCGACTCGCGACACTGCCTCGGCCGTCGCGATGAAGGTGTTGGCCGGAAGCACAACCTCGTCACCCGGCCCCACCCCGACGCCTCGCAGTGCAAGTTCGATGGCGTCGGTGCCGTTTCCGACTCCGACGCAGTGGCCGACTCCGGCGAAGCTCGCATACGCCGCTTCGAACTCGGCGACGGCGGGTCCGCCGATGAACGCGGCGCGGCGCAGGAGGTCCTCGACCCGAGGCATGACCTCGTCGTGGATTTCCGCCTGCTGCGCGGCGAGGTCGACGAACGGAACGTTCATGCGACGCCCAGCTTCTCGAGTCGTACTGCAGGGCAGCCGATTCGGGTCTCCCCCGCAGGCACGTCGGACAGGGCGACCGCGCCCATACCGAGCACACTGCCTCGTCCGATGGTCACGTTCTCGCGTACCGAACTGTTCATCCCTAGATACGCTCCGCTTTCCACCCGTACTCCACCACCGAGAACCGTTCCTGCGCAGATCGTCGCGAAGTCGTCGACGACGCAGTCGTGGGTCAGCACCACGTGGGGCATGACCACGACGTGTGCCCCCACGGACACGTTGGCCGTCAGCACCGTCTGCGCCAGGACGATCGACCCTGCTCCCACGCTGCATCCTTCGGGAACGTGCACCGTCGGATCCACGATCGCAGCAAAGTCGTCCGGCTCCACCCCCGCTGCCACCGCGCGTGCGACGATCGCCGCACGCGCCCGACCAGAGCCCGCACACACGACGAACGCGGCGTCACGAAATTCACGAACGTCGTCCACCGACCCACTGATCGTCCACTGACCGAATCGAGTTCCGATACGACGCGGGTCGTCGTCCAGCACGCCGACGATCTCGTCGCACCCCGCCGCTCGGATGGCGGACACCACCTCGGCCGCAAGTCCGGAGGCCGCCAGCAGTACCAATCGACTCACGATCGGCTCGCCATCACCTCGACCACACGCCCGTGGTCGTTCTCCGACATGGCGTGGAACAGCGGCAGGATGAGAGTCGAGGACGTGAGGTGCTCGGTGACCGTCAGATCGCCCACGACGGCGTCGCTGCCGGCGTACGCCGGCTGCAGATGTGTTGCCATGATTCCCCGCCGGGCAGAAATGTCGCGGGACGCCAGTTCGCGCAAATATCCATCGCGTGTATGAGCTGCGTCCGGACCGACCTCGACCCAGAACGACTGAAAATTGCCCTCGCCGTCGTCGGGGTCGGCGACGCACCGCAACCCGGGCACGCTTTCCAATGCGGCGCGATACTTCGCGGCCAGCTCGCGTCGGCGTGCGACCACCTCGTCCAGTCGGCCCAGTTGCACCAGCCCGACCGCGGCCTGCAGGTCGGTCATTCGGTAGTTGTAGGCCACCTCGGTATACGACTCGGCAGCAGGCAGTGTGTCCTGGTGGCGCGAGGCGGCGGATTTGCTGGTCGCGTGCTCGCGCAGCGCCCTGGCACGATCGGCCCACGTTGCCCGATCGGTGGTGACCATCCCGCCCTCGCCCGTGGTGAGGATCTTCCGGGGGTGGAACGACCATGCGGCGATATCGGATCCGACGCCCACCGGGCGCCCGCGGTAGTTCGCACCGGCACCACACGCCGCATCCTCGATCAGCACGATTCCCAGTGGATCGGTAACCCGGCGAAGATCGTCCAGTCCCACCGGGACACCACCCTGATCGACCGCGATCACCGCGCGGGTGTTGGGGGTCAGGACGGTCTTGACGGTGTCCGCATCGATGTTTCCGGTGATCCGGTCGACGTCGGCGAACACCGGGCGTGCACCCACGTACCGCACCGCGTTGGCGGTCGCGATGAACGAGAACGACGGAACTACGACGTCGTCGCCCGGTCCGATCCCCGCCACGACCAGGGCCAGGTGCAGTCCGGTGGTGCAACTGCTGACTGCGACTGCGTGCTCGACACCCATCCTCGACGCGAACGCCTTCTCGAACTCTGCAACGCGCGGACCTTGTGCGATCCATCCGGATTCCAATGCGGCTGTGACCGCGGCGATCTCCTCTGCACCCAACCACGGGCGCATCACGTCGATTCGAGTCACGATGCGGTCGCTGTCCCGGAGACGGCCAGACGGCGAGGACGCCACCAGTCCACGAGCTTGCTCAGACCCTCGTCCAGATCGACGGTGGAGGTGTAACCCAGATCCTGAGTTGCAGCGCTGGTGTCGGCCAACCGGCGGGTTACCGCATTGACGGTGCGCGCCGGTCCGAACTCGATAGGCAGATCAGAATTCATCACGCGCAGAAGGGCTTCCGCGAGTTCACGCAAACTGGTTTCGCGCCCGCATCCGATGTTGTAAATGCCGTCCACCACGGACGACGACGCCGCGAGGATGTTGGCACGCGCGATGTCCTCGGTGTACGCGAAGTCCATCGTCTGGGTTCCGTCACCGAAGATCAGCGGCGAACGGCCGTCCTCGATTCGCTCCATCCAGCGCACCAGCACCTCGGTGTAGAGGCCGTGAACATCCATCCGTGGGCCGTAGACGTTGAAGTACCGCAGCGACACGTGGTCCATGCCGTACATCGCCCGAAAGCTCCGAAGCATGCCCTCGCCGAACGACTTCGCGGCACCGTAGAACGTGTCGTTGTTGTGGTGGTGATGACGCTCGGTGGTGGGGAATTGCTCGGCGAGACCGTACACCGACGCCGAGGACGCGGAGACGACCTTGCCGACCTTGTGCGCCGCAGCGGCTTCGAAGACGTTGAACGTCCCGTCGACCAGAACCTCGAGTGCGAGACGAGGCTCTTCCGCGCACTGGGTGATGCGGATGGCTGCCTGGTGAAACACGATGTCCGAGCCCGAGATCACGTCGTTCAGCAGGTCGCGGTCACGAATGTCACCCTCGACCAGCTCGACCCGAGGATCGGTCAGCGCCTCTTCCAGGTTCTCTCGACGACCACGGGTGAGGTTGTCCAGAACGAGGATTCGTCCGCACCCCGCATCCACGAGACGATCGACGATGGTCGACCCGATGGTTCCGGCACCGCCCGTGACGACAGCGGTTGCACCGGCAAGTTGGGTCATTCCATCTCTCCACTCTGGGAATCGACATTGCGTGGCCGAACCGGGCGTCCATGATCGGCGGCACTGTCGGTGGCGGCTTCCAGAACGGAGAGCACTCGCAGCCCCGCCGTCCCGTCGGTTCGCGCGGGTCGGTCTTCTCGGATTGCCGCGGCGAACTCGCCGACCATCGTGTGCAGCGCTTCGGTCTCGGCCAGCGCGGGAACGGTGATGTCGCCCAGTCGATAGGAGACCGCGGCCCGATGCTTCTCGTCCAGCCCCGGCTGGCCCAGATGTACACCGCGGTCGTGAATCGACACTCTGCGAAGCGGGTCGAGATCGTCCCACACCAGGGTCCGATGGCTACCGCCGATGACCATTTGCCGAATCTTCGTCGGTGACAACCAGTTCACCGAGACATGGGCGGAGGCTCCGTCGCCGAGCCCCAGCGTCAGATGCGACACGCAGGACTTGCCCGCACCGAGCGGATCGGAACCCGTCGCGGAGACCCGTGTCGGTGCCAACCCGCCCGGAAGAACGTAGTCGAGAATGGACAGATCATGCGGGGCCAGGTCCCACAGCACATCGACGTCGGGTTGTATCAGTCCGAGATTGATGCGCGTGGACTCGATATAGAGGACTCGGCCCAACATGCCCTTGTGTAGTACGTCGTGGATGTACTGCACCGCAGGGGTGTAGCAGTAAGTGTGGTCGATCATCAGGACCAAGCCGGCATCTCTCGCCGTGCGAACCATCTTTCCCGCGTCGACAGAGCCTGGCGCCAAGGGCTTTTCGACCAGAACATGCTTGCCTGCAGCCATTGCCGCGAGGGCGATGGGAGCGTGCGTGGCAGCCGGGGTCGCGATGGCAACGGCGTCGATATCCGAGCGAGCCAGCAGAGTGTCGACATCGGTTTCGACTTCCACGGTCGACCGAGACCCGACGACGCGCTCGGCACGTTCGCGATCACGATCACACACGGCAACCAGGTCCCAGGACGGATGGTTGCGGAAGTTCCGGACCAGGTTCGGACCCCAGTAACCGGCACCGATGACGGCGACGCCGAACTGTTTGCTCATGAGCGGCCCCCGCTGGATGTATCTGCACCGGGCACCGCGGCGCCGGCGGGATCCCCGCACGACGGGTCCGTGTCGGACACCAGGTAGGCACCGCGAAGTCGGAACCAGGCCTCGGGGCCCTGGATGATGTAACGCCGAGAAAGCCGCCTCGGCTCGCGAGCCAACCGGTAGAGCCACTCCATGCCGTGGTCGCTCATGAAGTGCGGAGCTCGCGAGGATTCTCCGGCCATGAAGTCCGCGGCCGCCCCGAAGGCCAGCAGCAGCCGGGCACCGGTGAAGTCACCGAACCTCTCGATCCACAACTCTTGCACGGGCTTTCCGAAACTCACGACCAGAATGTCGGCGCCGGAGTCGTGCACCGACTCGGCCAGTTCCTGGCCGAGCACCTCGTCCTGCACTGTGGCTCGGTCAGGCGCCCAGTACCCCGCGACCGGCAGAGTGGGATACGTGTTCGCCAGACGACGCCGCAATCGCTCGTGCACCTGCGGGGTTCCGCCGAGGAATCCAACGGACTTGCCCAGACCTTGGGCCAGCTCGAGAATCTCGGGCAGCAGGTCGGATCCGGTGAGACGAGGCCATTTCGTCCCCGTCAGATCGTTTGCCCGGTCGACTACGGGTTGCCCGTCCGCCAGCAGCAGCCAGTCGTGAGTCGGGCGCTCGGCGGGGAGATTCAGCCTCGACCGTTCTATGCCTCCGAAATGATGAATGTGGTCGAGGTTGACCGACCCGATTGCCAACGGCTTTCCGCCTCGAAGACGCTCGTCGACGACGTCGAGCACGTGGGCTGTTCCGCACAGATCGACGCGTGTTCCCGCGACGACCATCTGTGCGCGGCGTTGCTGCGACGCGCGGGTCCGGGCGATTCCGGGCGATCGAGACCGTCCACCGGAATCCGTGGCCGACCTGGTCAGATGCAATCCACCCGAGGTAACCGTGCTCTCGGAGACGCCTACGGCGTTCGTTGTCTTCATGACCACCTCGAAGATTACTTTCGGAACTGGGCCGTCGGCTGACCGCGGTTGTGAAGCGAACCCGACGACCCGCGCTGGACCTTCGAATCCCAATTCGGTCCGAACGCAGCACAACATGGCCGAATTCAAACCATCTGTCCGGAAGTTTAAGCAGAAACAAGGCGGAAGACCTACCGAGAGGCGTGAGGTTCATTCAGTTGAATGATCGATAACCATCGCTTCGCGAATGTCTTGTCATCGAACCTCGAGGTTGGGCGACAGATCAGGCCCGCAAACCCCGCCAAGCAAGGCTCTCGAGCAGATCGACGGCTTGGTGCACGTCTATCTCGCCCCCGGCCACGCGGTCGGCGACCGCCTCACCCGCACCGACCAACGCCACGGCCATCAGCGAGAAATCGTGCTCGGGGCGTGGATCTTTCGTACTCATTTCCAGCAAGGACGCCGTCAGCGAAATGAGTCGGTCGCGGCTGCTCTGCACTTGACCGGCGAAGGCCTGCTGACCGATCGCCTGCCGGTAGAGCACCATCCACGACGAGCGATGTTCGTCGACAAAAGTGAGGAAACCGAGCAGCGCTTTACGCAATTGCTCGCGCGGGGTCAACGTCGGATCGGCAGCCGGCGTCATCGCTTGGACGAATGCAAGTCCTTCACGATGAATGCAGGAAGCGAAGAGCTCGTCCTTGCTGCCGTAATACAGGTACAGCATAGGCTTGGAGATCTCTGCGCGCGCGGCGATGGAATCCATCGAGGTGTTGTGAAAGCCGTTCTCGGAGAACACGTCGATGGCAGCGTCGAGCATCTGCTGTTCGCGCACAGCGCGCGGTAACCGCTTGGTTCCGCCGGCCATCAGACCTCCCCCGCAGCTCGCGTCTGTCGAGTAACCGACTCTACGTCACGAGCAACCGAGTGCATTCTTGGCCGTGATCACGGTCCGGACGGCGTCATCGACGCGATCCGCGGGCAGTTCTCCCGACGCCACCGCGGCCTCGAGGTCGTCCAACACGCTGGTCACGGCATCGGTGGTGATCCACAGCGCGACGTCCGCGCCGGCAACCAGCGCGGCCAGGGCCGCCTTCTCGATCCCCAGACGCGAGGTGATCGCTGCCATGCCCGACAGATCGTCGGTGAAGATCGGTCCGGTGAAGGGTGGGGCGCCGTAACCCGCGCCGTCGCGCACCAACGACATCGCGGCCGGGCTGATACTGGCCGGCACGCCGTCGGTGGTCAGCCCCGGCACGTCGAGGTGTCCCATCATCACGCCCACCCCCGAGGTGACGAGGTCGCGGAAGGGCACCAGATCCCGGCCCTGCAATTCCTCCAACGCAGGAGTTGTCACCGCGCCGGTGTGCGAGTCGCCCGATCCGGCGCCGTGCCCCGGGAAGTGCTTGATCACCGGCAGGATTCCCGCGTCGCGAAGTCCACGCGCGGCCGCACCGGCGTACGTGACGACGGTCGCCGGATCGTCCGAATAGGACCGGTCACCGATGACGGTGTCGTCGGGCTGACTGCTGACGTCCACGTCCGGCGCGAAATCGACCGTGATTCCCAGGTCGCTCAATGCCCGTCCGCGCTGGAGCCACATGTCGTACGTCTGCTCCGGCGTCATGGTCGCTGCCGTCTCGCGTGCCGACGGCATGCTGCCCAGCAGGTCCCGCGTGCGCGACACCCGCCCGCCTTCCTCGTCGATGGTGACCATCACCGGAATCGGCGACGCTTGCTGCATCTGTGCCACACCACCGCCGGTCAGCATCTGCTTGTCCGTCCAACTGCCGACGAAGACGCCACCGACCTGCTCGGACTGCACCACCGAGACCGCGTCCTCGGTACCGGTCACGCCGACGGTGAGCAATTGCGCGAGCCGCTGCCGAAGAGTGAGGGCCTCGATCGCCGAGGTGCAGGCATCCACCACGGGTGCCGCCGGGGCCGCCGGCGCGGGAAGTGCCGACGACGTCACCGCTTCCGCCGCGGTCGGAGGCTCAGTAGTGGCCGTGGACGTGGCGTCTCCGGTTCCGCACGCCGCGGTCGTCGCCATCGCGCAGGCCGCGAACAAGGACAGAACTCGGCGCCGGGACATGTCTCAAACGTTATCGTGCGTCCCCACGCGCAAGGACGGGCGACGGTAATATCACGGACCACCGCCAGTGACCGGGAGGTTCCCCATGTCGTGTGACGTCATGCTCATTGCCTACGACGGTTCGGACAATGCTCGCAGGGCCGTGGACTATGCCGGCAGATTCCTGCAGGCCAAACGCGCGATCGTCCTGACCGCCTGGGAGCCGATGGTGCGCCAAGCCGCTCGGATGTCGGGACTGTCCGGGGTCATGGCCCCCGACTGGCTCCCGGACGAGCAGTCCGAGGACGTCGCCTTCGCCGACGCCAAGGCGACCAACGTCGAAGGGCTCGAACTGGCGATGCGAGCGGGGATCAACGCCGACGGACGCTGCGAGGAGTCGCACTCGGCGATCTGGACCACCATCGTCGAAACTGCGGACGAGCTGAACGCGGACATCATCGTCACCGGAACCCGCGGCCGTACGGGACTGCGATCGTTGCTGCAGTCGTCGTGCGCGGACCTGGTGCTCAAGCACAGCCACCGTCCGGTACTCATCGTTCCACCGGGCCGCGAAGACTAGTGATAGGTTCGGCCACGTGAAATCCGCAGCGATCAGTGCAGTTGTCGGTGTCGTGCTGGGCGCGGCCGTGGTCTTCGGCGCGACCGCCGCCGCGGCGTCCAACTCCCGTCCCGAGGTCGATCGTTCCGGAAATGCCGACTCGTCCCTCCTCAACCAGGTCGAGTACGGCAGCCGCTGACGTCGTCTCTTCCCGCCACGGCACCCGTCGGGGGTCGCTGGCGCTTCTTCTCCGCGCTCGGTGCGCTGGTTCTGTCGTTTCTCCAGGCACCCGGACTGGTCGTCGCGGACACCAAGTACGACCTGACGCAAAATCCTCTCGGGTTTCTCTCCCGCGCTTCCCACTTGTGGACGTCCGACGCCACACTCGGCCAGGTCCAGAACCAGGCGTACGGCTACTTCTTCCCGCACGGGTCCTTCTTCGCCGCGGGCGACCTGCTGGGCCTGCCCGGGTGGGTGACCCAGCGCCTGTGGTGGGCGGCCCTGCTCTTCGCGGGCTTCTGGGGCATCGTGCGCCTGTGCGAGGCACTCGGAGTCGGTAGCCGCGGATCACGCGTCGTCGCCGCAGTGGCCTACGTTCTGGCCCCACGGGTCATCACCACCTTGGGATCCATCAGTTCCGAGTCGTTGCCGATGATGCTGGCACCGTGGGTCCTGATCCCCTTGGTCCGCGTCTTCTCCGGCCGCGCGGTGTCCATTCCCCGCGCCGCGGCGTGCTCGGCTGTCGCCGTCGCGCTGATGGGCGCGGTCAATGCCGTCGCGACGGCCGCCGCAACGTTGATC
>JBASAM010000064.1:0-131231 GCA_049650605.1 Rhodococcus sp. (in: high G+C Gram-positive bacteria)
CAGCCACCCCGCCCGCAGCCGCCCCGCCCGCACCGACTCCGCCTGCAGCACCCACTCCTGCGCCCGCTGCCCCCAGCGGCCCGCCCGAGGTGAGCCTGACGAAGGCTCGGCCGGTGAGCCTGACCAAGGGCCAGAAGGTCACGCTGAAGAAGGACGGCGGCGTCGCGCTGACGGCCATCCGCATGGGCTTGGGCTGGGATCCCGTTCCGACCAAGAAGACCGGCTTCTTCGGCGGTGGGCGCAGCGCGGACATCGACCTGGACGCATCGGCGCTGATGTTCTCCGGCGACAAGAGTGCCGACGTGGTCTACTTCGGCCAGCTTCGGTCGAAGGACGGCAGCATCGTCCACCAAGGCGACAACCTCACCGGTGAGGGCGAGGGCGACGACGAGGTGATCAACGTCGACCTCACTCGGGTGCCCGCCCACGTCAGCTCCATCGTCTTCATCGTCACCTCGTACCGCGGTCAGACGTTCGAGCAGGTGGCCAACGCGTTCACTCGCCTGGTGGACAACACCATCAACACCGAGCTGGCCCGGTTCACATTGCAGGGCGGCATGCCGTTCACCGCGTTGGTGATGGCCAAGGTCTACCGCGCAGGCAGCGAGTGGAAGCTCGAGGCCATCGGCGACGGCATCAACGCAAAGCACGCAGGGGAGGCGCTGCCTCAGTTGCGCAAGTACGTGAGCTGATCGGGTAGCGGCAACCGGTCAGCCGGCCACCGGTTCTCGGGGTGGCGGGACGGAATCCACCGAAGGAATGGCCACCGGCCGTGGCTGCACGACAGCGGGCAGCCACGCCGGATACGCGTCGGGGGCACCGTCGAGAATTCCCCCCGCCGGATCGTCGTCTCCGCTTCGCCGAACCAGATCTCCTGCGGGACGATAGATCTGGTGAACGATGAGGACGCAGAGAGCAATCACCGCGAGGTCGCGAGCGACGACGGTGGCCGTGAAGTACTGCTCTGGCAGCCCCTTGTTCGAGACGCCGAGGTAGTACATCATCCGCGGAACCCACACCAAGGCGTCGATAGTCATCCAGGCAAGCAGAATTCGCCGATGCGGCAGTGCCAGCACCGCGAGGGGAACCAACCACAGCGAGTACTGCGGGCTCCACACCTTGTTCGTCAGCAGGAACCCCGCGATCACCAGGAAGCCGAGCTGCGCCAGCCGCGGCCGCCTCGGTGCCGTCAGTGCGACGTAGGCCACGGCGAGACAGACGGCGACGAACAAGAGCGCCGTCACCAGGTTGAGCAGTACCGGCTTGTCACCGGGCGCGAGCGGACCGTCGAAACCGGCCCACCCGGTGAAGGAGCGCACCACGTTGTAGATCGAGTCGGGGTCTGCCCCGCGGTCGGAGTTGAGTCGGAAGAACTCGGACCACCCGCGCGGAAACAGCAGTGCGATAGGCAGATTGATCAATACCCATGCCGACACCGCTGCTCCCGCGGTACGCGCCCAGTAGGCAACGTTTCCGGTGCGAAGACACAGCACCAGCAGGGGTCCGAGCAAGAACAGCGGGTACAGCTTGGTGGCGCCACCGATTCCGAGGAGAACGCCGGCCAACACCGGTCGACGACGGGCCCACGCGAGCATTCCGGTGGCTGCGAAACCCGTTGCCAGCGCGTCGAAATTGGTGAATACGTGCACGATCACCAGGGGTGAGCACGCTGCCAGCGCCGCGTCCCACACGCGTCGACCGGCCAGCATGGTCGTGGCCCAGATGGTCACGATCCACGCCAAGGCCGAGCCGAACGCGACCACATTGAAGTACAGCGCCACCGACAGCGCTTGCGGCAGCCACGGGATTGTCGACCACGCGTGAGCCACCTGCATCGACACGTACTGGTAGAGCCCCGCCACCACCGGATACTCCATGTATCGGGTGATCACGGACCCGTCGGCACCCTGCTCTGTCCACGACTTCTTGTACGGGAACGCGCCCTCTTCCAGACGTTCGGCGCCGTAGAGAGGCACCACGTCCGAGTAACACATGGCCACGTACTGTCGGCTTCCGCTCCAGTCGAGGCCCAAGTCGCCACCGGGCCCGATGGGTGCCTGCTGAATACAGGCCGCCTTGCCGAACCAACCGAGCGCCAGGAACACCACTGTGAATGCGAAGATCACGCGCAACGGCGTGATGTGCCGCTGTCTGCCGACCAGCGCATGTTTGCCGATGGGGCCACCGATCACCGACGACAGCTCGGCGACCATGGGGTCGGTCGAGCTGGGGCGATCCCGCCGCCGAGCCGAGCGACGGTCACGCGCCAACTCGCTCGGGCTGGCGAGAAAAACGCCCTCCGAGTCCGGCTGTCGATCCACCCCTACCCGCCGGGGACGACGGCCGGTTGCTGAGCTGCGCCGTCGTCTGGAGCGGCGGGGGTAGGCGCGGTTTCGGGAGTGGTTTCCGTTTCCGGTGCCGGTTCGGTCGATGCGGGCGCGAGTCCTGGAACCGGGATGGTGATACCGGGCAGAATTTCGACCTGCGAGGGAACCACGACCTGGGGGATCACCGGCTCGACGACCGGCGGGGGCGGGGGCTCTTCGGATGTAGGCACCGGCGCCTGCTGCCGAGTCTGAACCGGCGCCGAGTACTGAGGCACTCCGGCCTGACCGGCAATCTGACCGGGCGCCGGGAAGGTCTCGGGCTCGGTGCCCTCGAGAGACCCGTCCATGGTGTCCTTCCAGATGTCGGAGGGCAGCCCGGAACCGTAGATGGGCCCGCCGTAAAAGTTCTCGAGCGGGAGTCCCTGCTCGGTTCCGACCCATACCGCGGTGGACAACGACGGTGTGTAACCGACCATCCAGGCGTCCTTGTTCTCACCGGTGTCGCCCAGCTGAGCCGTACCGGTCTTCGCGGCGGACTGGCGACCGCCGGCCAGGTTGTGGCCGTTGGAGTAACCGGCGATGGGACGCATCGCCGCCGTCACGTTGTCGGCGACGGCCGCGTCCACGCGGCGCTCACCGGCATCGGGTCCTCGGTCGAGCAGCACCGTGCCGTCGGCCGTCACGACCTTCTGTACGAAGTGCGGAGCGTGATAGACACCCGACGCGGCGAGGGTGCCGTAGGCGCTGGCCATGTTGAGGACGGGCGTCTGGTACTGGCCCAACACGATGCCGTTGTTGGGTCCGACACCGCCCGGCTCGGTCAGCGTCTGGCCGATGCCCTCGATCTCCTCCGGAATGCCCAGGCGATGCGCCATGTCGGCGATGGCCTGCGCACCGCCGTCCAAGCTGAGCTGTAGCCGGTAGAAGCTGGTGTTCAACGAGCGCTTGAGTGCCTCGGCGATGGTGCACGTACCGCACGACGCACCTTCGCTGTTGGTGATCGAGATTCCGTTGACGGTCAGCGGGGAACTGTCGAACATCTGCGACAGCGGAATGCCCTGATCCAGCGCCGCCGCGAGCCCGAAGACCTTGAACGACGAGCCGGTCTGCACCCCCGACTGAGCGAAGTCGAATCCACTGCCGTCGGCTCCGCCGTAGTACGAGCGCACGGCACCGGTACGTGGATCGATGGACACCGATGCGGTCCGAAGGTCTGCCGGTTCACCCTCCATGTTCGAGTTCACCGCGTCGATCGCTGCTTGCTGACCGCGAGCGTCGATGGTGGTGGTGATCTGCAGCCCCGCGGTGTTGAGATCCTGCTCGCTGATACCCGACGCGGTCAGCTCCTTGAGCACCTGGTTCTTGATCAATCCGTTGGGACCGTCGTTGTTGGGATCGCCAGTGTTCACCGACGCGAGCGGCCGCCACGGGGGGAATTGCATCGTCTCGCGTTGCGCCTGATCGAGGGCGCCCATCGTCACCATGCCGTCGAGCACGTAGTTCCACCGACTGGTGGCACCCTCGAGGTTGTTCTCCGGATCCAGTCCCGACGGCTGCTGGATGACCGCAGCCAGCACGGCACCTTCCTCGACGGTCAGCTGATCGACGGGCTTGTCGAAGTACGCCGTCGACGCCGCGGCGATGCCGTACGCGCCGCGGCCGAAGTAGATGGTGTTGAGGTAGGCCGCGAGGATGTCGTCCTTGGCCCACTGGCGCGCCATCTTGGAGGAGATCACCAGTTCACGCATCTTGCGAGTGAGGGTGCGCTCGGACCCGACCAGCGCGTTCTTGACGTACTGCTGCGTGATGGTCGATCCGCCGCCGGCACTGTCGCGTCCCAGAACGTTGTCGCGGGCAGCGCGCGCGAATCCCGTGACCGAGAACCCGGGGTTGGAGTAGAAATCACGATCCTCCGCAGACAACACCGCGTTGCGCACGTGCTCGGGGATTTCGCCGATCTCGACGTCCGTGCGGTTGCCCTCCGGGGGTACCACCGTCGCCAACGTCGACGTTCCGTCGGACGCCAGGATGGTGGCCACCTGATTGGTCTTGATGTCCCCGGGACGCGGCACGTCCTCGATGACATAGGCCACCATGAACACCAGGACAGGGATGACCAGCCCGAGCGCGATCAGGCTGTACAGCGTGCGCCGTACGGTTCTCCAGCCGGATTTGCGCTTCGTGTTCGTGGTACTACCTCCTGATGGCGGTTCGGTGGGTCCTCCGCCGAACTGATCCTGACCTGTGTCGTCGCGCGATTGCGACGCGAACGCCCGCGACTGCGCTGACCCGGCCGACTCGTAGCGGCCGTGTGGTTGCGGCTGCGAAAACGCTTCCGACTGCGGTGGACGTGTGGTCGGCGGCAGCTGTGTGGTCTCGGGTCCGCCGTTTTCGAAACGCTGGTCTGCGGGCCGGTCTGCGGGGGGCCGGTCTGCGGGGGGTGGGCGTCGATCTCCGTAGCCGGGGGACGGCGCGCCGTAGGCGGGTCCCTGCCGCCGTGGAGCGCCCTGCGGTGGCCAGCTGGGTACCGAGCGAGGGTCCGGAGCATCGTTGTCAGGCCGACCCTGCATCGGTGCACGCGGGGGAGGCGGACCGGCCGGCCGGCGCTGCGGACGGGACGGGTCGTTGCCGGGTGGCTGAAAGTTCGGTGGCGGGAAATTCGGCCGTTCGGGGCGAGGAGATTCTCCCGGACCGTCGGGGCGACCGTGACGGGCCGAGGGGCGGTCCTCCCGGTCGTCTCGGGAACTGTCGTACGGGGAACTCACTGACGTACTCCACTGTCGGGACACGCAGGAACGTTCGCCGAGAACGTCACGTGCGCGTCGGGGTTCTTGGGCCGCGACGGGTTCGGTGGCCCCTTCGGGCCCGCTTGAAACGTGGCCGATGGTCCGAGGGCCACCGACGCACGGTACCGCCGACTACCGACCCTCGTCACTCACTGGCCGTGCGTTGGCGAGTGGCGTTGCGGGTGCGCGGTCGCTTGGGCGCGGGAACCGCACCGAGAACGTAGGACTGCACCAGATGGTTCCAACTGCAGGTGCGGCAGACCTCGACATCGTGCACCGAGAACTCCTCCTGGGTGGCGCCCAGCCGCACGAGCTCATCGTCGGTGCGTGCGGATCCGTTCATGGTCCCCAGCTTCTCGCCGAATACCCAAGACACCAGCGTGAGCTGCTCTTTACGACAGATCGGGCATGCCGCGGTGGACGCCCGTCCGTGAAACTTCGCCGCACGGAGGAGGTAGGGGTCCGCGTCGCAGACCTCCGCCATTGCCGTTCTTCCCGAGTAGACCTCCGCGAGCAGCGACTTGCGCTGCAACGCGTAGTCCACCACCTGCCGTTGAGATCGCACGGTGACCAGAGTACGTGCGCTCGGAAGAGAAGGTGTCGACGAACCCCGACCGGCCACCGCGGCGGGATTCCGAGCCGAAATTCATGTGCTGGACGGTTACATGTACCCCCATATATCGCGCCGATACATGTAGTGGTTATAGTCGTGGAGCGTCATCGAGACGCGGACCATGGAGTTGTCGACATGGGTGGAGTCGGAAGGGGACGCGCATGCTCGAACTGGCGATCCTCGGACTGCTCCTGGAAACCCCCATGCACGGCTACGAGTTGCGCAAGCGGCTCACCGGCCTACTCGGTGCCTTCCGGGCATTTTCGTACGGTTCGCTCTACCCCACCTTGCGACGTATGCAGGCGGACGAGCTGATCGTGGAGAACCCCGGAGTACAAGGCCCCCTGAAGCGTCGGGCTCGTCGTGTGTACGAACTCACGCCTGCCGGCAGAGCTCGGTTCACCGAACTCGTCGCAGACACCGGTCCGCAGAACTACACAGATGATGGATTCGGCGTACACCTGGCCTTTTTCGGGCGCACCCCCGCTGAGGCGAGAATGCGAATACTCGAAGGCAGGCGACGTCAGGTCGAAGAGCGCCGTGAGGGGCTCCGAGACGCCATCGGCCGAGCAAGTGGGTCGTTGGACAGGTACACGCGCGGATTGCATCAGCTCGGCCTCGAGTCGAGTGAGCGCGAAGTGCGGTGGCTCAACGAACTGATCGCTGCCGAGGCAATGGCGATCACTTCGGAGGGTCCACCGCCCGCAACCACGGCCGAGACCTCGGTCGCGGAACGTCCGGAGAGCTCTTCGGTGGCCCCCAGACACGGAAAAGAAGGAGAACCCGACCATGAGTGACAACAGCACTGCGGTGCGCGTGGCCATTGTGGGCGTGGGCAACTGCGCGTCGTCCCTGGTTCAGGGCGTGCAGTACTACAAGGACGCCGACGAGAACTCGACCGTTCCCGGCCTCATGCACGTCAAGTTCGGCAAGTACCACGTCCGCGACGTCGAGTTCGTCGCCGCGTTCGACGTGGACGCCAAGAAGGTCGGCTTCGACCTCTCCGAGGCCATCTTCGCCAGCGAGAACAACACCATCAAGATTGCCGACGTGCCCCCGTCGGACATCAGCGTCCAGCGTGGACCGACCCTCGACGGCATCGGAAAGTACTACTCGGAGACCATCGAGATCTCCGACGCCGAGCCGGTCGACGTCGCCCAGGCACTCCGTGACGCAAAGGTCGACGTCCTCGTGTCGTACCTGCCCGTCGGATCGGAAGAAGCCGACAAGTTCTACGCCCAGGCGTGCATCGACGCGAAGGTGGCGTTCGTCAACGCGCTGCCCGTCTTCATCGCCTCCGACCCGGTGTGGGCCAAGAAGTTCACCGACGCCGGTGTCCCCATCGTCGGCGACGACATCAAGAGCCAGGTGGGCGCCACCATCACCCACCGCGTCATGGCGAAGCTCTTCGAAGACCGCGGCGTGCAGCTGGACCGCACGATGCAGCTCAACGTCGGCGGCAACATGGACTTCCTCAACATGCTCGAGCGCACTCGACTCGAGTCGAAGAAGATCTCCAAGACTCAGGCCGTCACCTCGAACCTGCAGCGTGAGTTCAACGCCAAGGACGTCCACATCGGACCGTCGGATCACGTCGGTTGGCTCGACGACCGCAAGTGGGCCTACGTCCGCCTCGAGGGTCGCGCGTTCGGTGACGTTCCGCTGAACCTCGAGTACAAGCTCGAGGTCTGGGACTCACCCAACTCGGCAGGTGTCATCATCGACGCCGTGCGTGCGGCAAAGATCGCCCAGGACCGCGGCATCGGCGGACCCGTCGTTCCCGCATCGGCCTACCTCATGAAGAGCCCGCCCAAGCAGCTTGCCGACGACGTCGCGCGGCAGCAGCTCGAGGCCTTCATCATCGGTGCCGACGAGCAGTAGACACCCCTACCAGTCCTACTGAAGGGCACCTTCGGTCGATCTAGCCGACTGAAGGTGCCCTTCAGTAGTTCCAGAGGCGGGGTTTGTAGAACACGTTCTAGCCATCGTGCATCATGGGTGAGTTCATAGACCCGAGGAGAGGCACGACCATGGCTCTGTCCAGCGACGAGATTCGCAATACCGTCCAGCGCTACCTGGATATGGTGGCGACGGGCACCGCCGACCAGATCATGTCGATGTACGCCGAGAACGCCGTGCTCGAAGATCCGGTCGGCAGCGAGCCGCGCAGCACCGCCGAATCGATCCGAGAGTTCTACGCGATGATCGAGCCGCTGCAATCGTCGACCACCCTGCAGACGATGCGGGTGTCGGGGCAGGCGGCTGCCTTCCACTTCGAGGTACGCACCGTGGTGGGCGATACCGAGATCACCGTCGGTGCCATCGAGACCATGGAATTCGACGACGCCGGTCTGATCACCTCGATGCGCGCCTTCTGGAGCCAGGACGACATGACGACGGCACCGGTAGCGTAACGGACGCTGTCGCCCCGCCTGCGTAGGCTTCGCAGGGTGAGTTCGGACAAGATGGTGGCCCGAATCGGGGGACTGCTGCGGCAGGCGGAATCCACCGACAACCCGCACGAGGCAGAAGCCTTCATGGAAGCCGCACAGCGATTGGCTACTGCAGCCTCCGTGGACCTGGCGGTCGCCCGCGCCCACACGTCGACGCGCGAGAAGTCGGCAAGCCCTGTGCAGCGCGTGATCCCCATCGGTGAACACGGCAAGAAGGGACTGCGCACCTACGTCCTGCTGTTCGTCGCCATTGCGCGCGCCAACGACGTGCAGTGCGATGTCGCACGGACCTCCACCCAGGTGTTCGCGTACGGCTTCGAGAGCGATATCGACACCTGCCAGGCGCTCTACGCCAGCCTGATCGTGCAGATGGTCCGTGCCAGCGACGCCTACATCTCCTCGGGTGCCTATCGGCATGCCAGCGTGGACAGCGAGGTGGTGGTCGTGCGCGGACGTCGCCGTGTTCGGACCACCGAGCGCAAGCCGCTAGCCGGGGTCACCGCACGGCTCGAGTTTCAGACCGCGTTCGCGCACCGCGTGGGTGAGCGTCTGGCCGCAGTGCGCAAGGACGCCGAAGCGGAGGCCGTCGCTCTCGAATCGCCCGGTGCCGGTACCGCATTGGTGTTGCGCGACAAACAGATCGAGCTTCGCGATTTCTACGCAGAGGCGTCGACGGCACGCGGAACGTGGCGCGGGAACAGCGGGAAGAGCTTCTCGTCCGAAGCCCGCCGCGCCGGTGACCACGCCGGTCGGCGCGCCCGTCTGAGCGAGCAGGCCGAGATCGCCGGCGGGCGCGGACGCCTCGAGACGTGACGCGCGATTCCCAGCGCTCACGGGTCTACGACGCGGAGCAGCTGGTTCGGACGATGCTCGACAGAGCAGACGAACGTGAGCTGCGAGAGATCACCCTGCACGGCTCGACACTCACGCTTCCCGTGGAGCGCCGCTTCGCTTCTGTCGAGTCGGTTCAGGCGTATGCCGACGCCGTGCTCGCCCTCCGGTGGGTTCGGGCAACATGGCCCACATCCGCTGCGCCAGTACGGGTCCGGTCCCGCGCAGGTACTGCTGCCGCACACTACGACAGCGCCGACGCGACCATTGCCATCCCGCTGCACAGGGGTGGAACGGCATGGGCACTTCGCGAGATGGTGGTGCTGCACGAGATCGCCCACCACCTCGCCCCGGACCATTCCGAACCCGCGCACGGAGCCGGTTTCGTAGAGCGCTACCTGGCGTTGGTCACCGAGATCATTGGCCCGGAAGCAGGTTTCGCACTACGTTCGGCGATGCAGTCGTGTTCGGTGGTGATGACGTGACCATCGCTACCGTCACACCGTGCGGCGGCCGGCGTCGAGAGCGCGCCGAAGCAACGCGGCAATCGCAGCCCCGACAAGCGGGAACACCACGAACACCCAGAGCTGGCCGACGTCGCCCGCCAGAAGTGCGGGCCCGAAAGACCGCGCCGGGTTGACCGAGGTCGAGTCGACTCCGATGGAAACCAAGTGCACCACAGTGAGAGTCAGACCGATGGGAACGCCGACGGCGACAGTCGGCGCCTGCGCGGAGGTGACAGCCAGGACGACGAACACGAGGATCGCCGTGGCGACGATCTCGACGATCGCGACGGACAGCAGGTTGTACCCACCGGGGGAGTCGGCGAGGTATCCGTTGGTTCCCAGACCGTCGACCGACACCTCGTAGCCGGGTCGGCCCGATGCGACGGCAAACACCACGGCGGCACCGACGACTGCGCCCACAGCCTGCGCCACGACGTACCCCGCTGCGCGCGCTGCCGACATGCCCCGCGTCAGGAGCACACCGAGAGTCACGGCCGGGTTGACGTGGCATCCGCTGACGGGCCCGATCGCGTACACCAGCGCCAGGAGCGTCAAACCGAAGGCCAGTGCGACTCCCAGCGTGCCTACCTCGTCTCCTGCGAGCACGGCGGTACCGACACCGCCGATCACCAAGATCGCAGTTCCGACCCCCTCTGCCACGTACATGGACACGGGCGATTGTGACGCGCTCATTGCTCCTGCCTTTCGTTTCGTCGATCCGACGTACTCGGAACGCGCCGTGTGCGACGCGTCGAATTCGGGAATTGGTCGGTTTGGAACCACGAAAGCGTGCGTCACGGCCGACGTGTTTCGGCGCACACGATGTCGATCACGAAGGGCATCATGGACCCCCAGGCCAACTCGACCCAACAGGCCCATTCGATGAGGAGACGCCCCATGACCGTTCGTATCGGAGTCCAGCTTCAGCCCCAGCACGCGCCCGACTACGGTCTCATCCGTGACGCCGTCCTTCGGTCCGAGGACGCGGGCGTGGACATCGTCTTCAACTGGGACCATTTCTATCCGCTGTACGGCGATCTCGACGGCGCACACTTCGAGTGCTGGACCATGCTGGGCGCCTGGGCCGAGCAGACATCGAACGTCGAGATCGGCGCGCTGGTTACCGGCGGCGGCTACCGCAACCCCGACCTGCTCGCCGACATGGCGCGCACTGTCGACCACATCAGTGGTGGACGGCTGATCCTGGGAATCGGCGGCGGCTGGAACCAGAAGGACTACGACAATTTCGGGTACGAGTTCGGCACCGCCGGGTCGCGGCTGAGGCTGCTGAGCGAGAACCTCGCACGAATTTCGGCCCGCCTGAAGGTCGGTAATCCGGCTCCCACTCGGGAGATTCCGATCCTTGTCGGCGGCGGCGGTGAGAAGAAGACGCTGAAGATGGTGGCCCAGTACGCACACATCTGGCACAGCTTCGCGGATTTGCCGGAGCTCGAGCGCAAGTCGGGAATCCTTGCCGAGCACGGCGAGACCGTAGGCCGTGACGTATCGGAGATCGCACGCTCGGTGGCGTGGCCCGGTGTGGACACGGCGCAGGACTTCGTTGATGCCGGCGCGACACTGTTCACCGTCGGCGTCAACGGCCCCGACTACGACCTGACGGAGATGAAGGAAGCTATCGCCTGGGCTCGTTCCCAGTAATCCACACGGGAATCCGACCCGTCGGTAGTGTCGAACCATGTCGTGGATTCCGCAGGTTGTCGACAAGCTTCCGTCGACATCACTGACCGACCTCGCCCCCGTCGATGCCATTCCCGCGGGGCGCACGGTGGAACTACCGGGTAGGGGATCTACCTACGTCACCGACAGCGGCGACTCCGACGCGCCGCCGCTGATTCTGCTGCACGCCTTGGCCTGCACCGGCCTACTCACCTGGTACCCGGTGTTGCCCGAGATGTCCAAGAACTACCGCGTGATCACGCTCGACCAACGCTGGCACGGTCGGGGTATCAAGTCGGACAAGTTCCACCTCGAAGACTGCGCCGACGACGTGGCCGCTCTGGCCGACGTTCTGGGCTTGGACAAGTTCCTCCTGGCCGGGTACTCGATGGGTGGTCTGGTGGCTCAGTTGACGTGGCGCCGACACCCGGATCGTGTTCGCGGGCTGGTGTTGTGCTCCACTGCGGCAAATTTCGAACGAGGTCGCGCCGACGGACTCGCACTCGGTGCACTGCGAACTGCAGCTCATCGGATCCGACCGAAATTCGTCGATGCGCTCACCCCGGATCGCCCGGCCGACACCGACCCGCGCTCGTGGGCTTTTCGCGAGTTCCGATCGACGCCGAGCGGTGCCATCACCCGAGCCGGCAACGAGATCGTCCGGTTCGACTCACGCGACTGGGTGCACCGTGTCGACGTCCCCGCCGCGGTGTGTGTCACCACCCGCGACAAGCTGATTCCGGCCGGGCATCAGCGTCGACTCACCAAAGCCATCGACGGTGCGACGCAACAGAACGTCGACGCGGGCCATGCGGCGTGCGTGATGAAGTCGGACAAGTTCGTCCCGGCGTTCAAGTCGGCGTGCGCGTCGGTGAACGCTCGAGCCTGAGCCCATCACGCCCCGGTCAGACCTTGCCCTCCGCCAGGGTCACCAACTCTTCGAGGGCGTCGAGCATTCCCGACGAGATCGGACGCAGATCCGGCACCATGTCGGCGCATGCGATGAGGCCGATGTCGATCTTGTCGTTCACCGACACCACGGTGATGTTCAGACCGGCACCTTCGAAGATAGGTCCCATCGGATACATGCCCTCGATGCGCGACCCCAGGAAGTACATCGGGAAGTTCGGTCCCGGCACGTTCGAGATGAGCAGGTTGTGCATGACGGGCTGGCGATCCGCCAGACCCAACGACGTGTAGAACCTCAGTCCCGCGCTGATGACGCTGGACTGCATGAATTGGGCGACCATTTGCGGTAGCCCCGCCGACCAGTCGCCCATGTGCTCCTTCGACGCGTCCGTGGAGTCCCGGATCGCGTACAACCGTTCGATCGGATCTTCGATATCGGTCGCCAGCGACGTGAACATGCCGGTGACTCGGTTGGTACCCACCGAGAGCGAGTCCTCCGGGCTGACCGCGATGGGAACGATGGAGATCAGCGAACGGTCGGGCAATTCGCCGCGCTTGTCCAGGTACGCGCGTAACGCGCCGCTGCACATGGCCAGCACCACATCGTTGACCGTCACCCCGAACGCGTTCTTGACCTTCTTGACGTCGGCAAGATCTGCTTGCCCGAACCCGACGGAGCGATGCGGGGTGAGCGCCCCGTTCAGCGATGTTCGCGGGGCGGTGAACGGGAGCGGCATCGACTGTCCGTTGAGGGCGCGATTGACCCACTTGAACGGAATCCCCACGATCTCGGGAACCACCCGCGCGTACCGGAACGGCCGCCGAGCGGCGGTGAGTGCGCCGTCGGCCACCAGCTGCAGCAGTGGCGCATTTCCAGCGTTCTTCTTCATCATCTCGGCATCGGGTTCGTTCATCTCCGTCGACAACGAACACAGCCGAGCGATGAGGTTGGCACCTGTGACACCGTCGACGGTGCAGTGATGCATGCGAATCAGAACGGCTACCTTGCCGTCCTTCAGGCCTTCGATGACCCACATCTCCCATAGCGGCTTGTCGCGGTCGAGACTCTGTCCGGTCAGGTGGCCGCACAGTTCTGCCACCTCGGCGTCGCCGCCGGGAGAAGGGACGGCGATACGGTGCAGGTGCCGGTCGATGTCGAACCGACGATCCTCCACCCACACCGGGTGATCGAGGTTGAGGAACGAATCGCGAAGTCGACGCCGAAACTCGGGAAGGCTCTTCACCGCGTCGGCCAGATTGCGGCGAAGCGCGGCAAACTCGTACTGGCGTTCGCCGTCGACATCGGGATCGACGATGATCAATCCGTTGATGTGCATGAGCTGCGAACGCGATTCCAGATACAGGAACGACGCGTCCATGCCACTGAGTTTCTCCACCCGAACCTCCGCGTCGTCTCTGACCTGACCGTCGTCAACAATATAGAACGTGTGTCAGTTATGGGTGTCTATCGGCGCAGGAGAATACGGACAGGGTCAGCTGGGCAGGTTCTTGCCGAATCCCCCCGTGCTGCCCAGTCCGCCGTGCGACGAGGCGAACTCGTATGCGGACTCGGCATGCTCGTGCTCGTCGATCCCGTCGGTCTCGTGCTGCGGGTCCGCCCTTATCCCGATGGTCACCTTCAGTAGCAGCGCCAGCGCAGCGGTAACCAAGAACGCATACGCGAGGACCACGACGACCGCCACCGCCTGCCGCCCGAGCTGCGCCACGCCACCACCGTAGAAAAGGCCGTCGACGCCCGGGGGCATGGAGCTGCTGGCGAGTAGCCCGATCATCAGAGTTCCGACGATTCCGCCGACAAGGTGCACACCCACCACGTCGAGCGAATCGTCGTACCCGAAACGGTATTTCAGACCGATCGCCAGTGCGCACAGCGATCCCGCAGCAACCCCCACACCCAGCGCACCGATCGGGGTGACGGCGGTGCAGGACGGTGTGATGGCCACCAACCCCGCCACGACGCCCGACGCCGCGCCGAACGACGTCGCCTTACCGTCGCGAATCTTCTCCACCACCAACCACGCCACCATCGACACTGCGCCGGCACCCATGGTGTTGACCAGCGCCACAGCGGCCACCCCGTCCGCCGCGAGCGACGATCCGGCGTTGAATCCGAACCAGCCGAACCACAGCAGGCCGGCACCGATCATGACCGCCGGCAGATTGTGCGGACGCATTGCCTCACGCGGCCATCCACGGCGCTTACCGACGACGATGGCCAGCGCCAATCCCGCAGCGCCCGCGTTGATTTCCACCGCGGTTCCGCCCGCGAAGTCGATGGCCTGCAACTCGTTCGCGATCCAGCCGCCGGTCTCTGCGGCAACACCGTCGAACGCGAAAACCCAGTGCGCAACCGGGAAGTACACCAGCGTCACCCACAGTCCCGCGAACACGACCCAGGGGATGAACCGCATGCGGTCGGCAACCGCACCGGAGACGAGAGCGACAGTCACCATCGCGAATCCCGCCTGGAACGCGACGAACACCAGGGCGGGCACCGTGCCGACCAGCGGGATCGAGACCGGGCCGTCGGCACCGGTGTAGTCCCCACCCACCAGCGAGGTCAGCCCGGCGAACTGGGTGGGATCACCGATCCAACCCCCAAAGGTGTTGTTGCCGAACACCATCGAGTATCCGTAGAACACCCACAACACCCAGACGACACCGATCGCCGACAAGCTCATCATCATCATGTTGAGCACGCTCTTCACGCGCACCATGCCGCCGTAGAAGAATGCGAGGCCAGGGGTCATCAGCAGCACCATCGCCGCACTGACCAGAACCCACGCCGTGTTGCCGGCGTCGGGAGTGCCCATCGTCGGAAAAGCAGAAGCAAGATCCACGGTAGAGGTACCTTTCGTTCCCCGGCACACACTCTCGGTGCACCCCCCGGGGGAGAGTAGCCCCACCCCAGTGGACCTAGGGTTTGTCACATGCACTCGCACCGCGCGAGACGATCTTTCGTCGTCGTCCTCGTTCTTTTCCTCACCGCACTCCTCGCAGGGTGTGGATCGTCCCCATCGGCCGACAGCGCGTCCTCGGGCGAGTTGTGTGCGCCGCCGGGTGTCGAGGCCGCGTCGTCCACGCCGACCAACTTCGACGCGGCCGCCGCAGCGGCGTCCGAAGACCGCTACACCACGCCGACCGTCGTTCCGCTGGGGTCCGTCGACACCTCGAGCCTGGGACTCATCACCCCGGGTTTGTTGACAGTCGGCACCCTCTCCGATGCGCCGCCGAGCATCTGCGTCGACTCCTCCGGCACGTACACCGGTTACGACAACGAACTGCTGAAGGCGGTGGCCGCGAAGCTGGGCCTCGACGTCAGTTTCGCGGGCACCGAATTCTCGGGACTGCTCGCCCAGGTCGCGGGACGACGTTTCGACGTGGGATCGTCATCCATCACCACCACCGACGATCGCCGAAACACCGTCGGGTTCACCAATGGCTACGATTTCGGCTACTTCTCGCTGGTCGCGACCGCGGGCGGCCCGATCACGAGGTTCGAGGATCTCGGTCCGGGTACCCGTATCGGCGTCGTCCAAGGCACGGTGCAGGACGATTACGTCGTCAACAGCCTGGGCCTCGACCCGGTGAAGTTTCCCGACTACAACACCGCGTACGCGAACCTGCGCACCGGCCAGATCGACGCGTGGGTGGCTCCGTCGCAGCAGGCGGAAGGCTTGGTGAAGGCCGAGGACGGAACGGCGATCACGCAGAACACCTTCAGCCTCAACAACTTCATCGGCTGGGCCGTCGCGCCGGGGAATCAGCCGTTGATCGACGCCTTGAATTCCGGGCTCGACGCCGTGATCGCCGACGGGACGTGGGCGCAGCTGTACTCCGACTGGGTACCGCGGGAGCTGCCGGAGGGATTCAAGCCCGGCAGCAAGGCGGCTCCGCAGCCCGAGCTCCCCGACTTCGCGGCAATCGCTGCCGAGAACGCCGGGACGGCCTCCGCGGCGCAAGCGGTTGCGCCGAAGTCGACGCTCTCCCAGCTCGGCGACACCTTCTTCGACTGGAACCTCTACAAGCAGGCGCTGCCCGATCTGCTGAAGACCGGCCTGCCGAACACACTGATTCTGGCGCTGGCGTCGGGGATCGTCGGCACGATCCTCGGCATGATGCTGGCACTCGCCGGGCTCTCACGCACGCGGTGGCTGCGGTGGCCGGCTCGGGTGTATACCGATATCTTCCGCGGCCTACCTGCCGTGGTCATCATTCTGATCATCGGTCTCGGGATCGGGCCGGTGGTCAGCGGTCTGACCGGAAACAACCCGTACTGGCTCGGAGCCGTCGCCTTGTCGTTGTTGGCGGCCGCCTACATCGGTGAGATCTTCCGGTCGGGTATCCAGAGCGTGGAGAAGGGCCAGATCGAAGCCGCGCGTGCACTGGGCTTCAGCTACCGACGCTCGATGCGCCTGGTGGTGGTCCCGCAGGGTGTTCGCCGTGTGCTTCCTGCTCTGGTGAACCAGTTCATCTCGTTGATCAAGGACTCGTCGCTGATCTACTTCCTGGGCTTGCTGGCGACCCAACGCGAATTGTTCGCCGTGGGACGGGATCTCAACGCCCAGACCGGCAACCTGTCACCGCTGGTCGCCGCCGGGTTGGTGTATCTCGCGATGACAATTCCGCTGACCCACCTGGTCAATTACATCGACAAGCGCCTGCGCACCGGCAAGGCCGAGCAGACACTCGACCCGGTCGAACAGGCCGTAGTCGTGGAAAGAGGCTGACATGACCACCGACACTCTGACCGGAGTCTCGCTCACGGGACGCGATCTTCATCTGTCGTTCGGTGCCAACAAGGTGCTTCGCGGTGTCGACATCGACGTCGCTGCCGGAGCCACCACCACCGTCATCGGACCGTCGGGCTCGGGCAAGTCCACGCTGCTCCGGGTGCTCAACCGTCTCCACGAACCGGAGCAGGGCGACATCCTTCTCGACGGCCGCTCGGTACTGAAGGACGATCCGGACGAACTGCGCCAACGCATCGGCATGGTCTTTCAGCAATTCAACCTGTTTCCGCATCGCACGGTCCTGGACAACGTCGCGCTCGGTCCCTGGAAGCTCAAGGGACAGAGCAAAGACGACGCTCACGCCGTTGCGTTGGAACAGTTGGACAAGGTGGGATTGGCGCAGAAGGCGGGGTCGCGGCCCGGCAACCTGTCCGGCGGCCAGCAGCAGCGCGTCGCCATCGCTCGGGCTCTGGCCATGACACCGCAGGTGATGTTCTTCGACGAGGCCACCTCCGCGCTGGACCCGGAACTGGTCAAAGGCGTACTGGCACTGATGGCGGACCTTGCCTCCGGCGGCATGACCATGGTCGTCGTCACGCACGAGATGGGATTCGCGCGGTCGGTCTCGGATCGAGTGCTGTTCATGGACCACGGAAGCGCCGTCGAGGTCGGCCCGCCGGAAGCTCTGTTCGACGACCCCGAAACCGATCGTCTGAAACAGTTCCTTTCCGACGTGCTGTGAGCTCGAATCTGTGACCTCCCTCACTCGCGTAAGCGTACGGTCGTGATGGATGCACACATTCGCATCAGCCGAATGTGGGCGCATCCAACTCGAACTCGGGAACGGGAGCAACGAACATGGCAGACAACAGGGCCGTCGCTTATGCAGGTGCCGGCAAGGTCGAAGTCGTCGATATCGATTACCCCAGCTTCACCCTCCAGGACGGACCGGGCGTCAACCCGGCCAGTGTCGGACGCGAGTGCCCGCACGGAGTCATCCTGAAGGTGGTGTCCACCAACATCTGTGGCAGCGACCAGCACATGGTCCGCGGACGAACGACAGCCCCCGAAGGCTTGGTCCTCGGCCACGAGATCACCGGTGAGGTCATCGAAGTAGGGCGCGACGTGGAGTTCATCAAGCAGGGCGACCTGTGCTCGGTGCCCTTCAACATCGCGTGTGGCCGGTGCAAGAACTGCAAGGAACGCAAGACCGGAATCTGCCTGAACGTGAACCCCGATCGACCGGGCGCGGCCTACGGCTACGTCGACATGGGCGGATGGGTCGGCGGTCAGGCCGAGTACGTCATGGTGCCGTACGCGGACTGGAACCTGCTGAAGTTCCCCGACAAGGATCAGGCCATGGAGAAGATCCTGGACCTGACGATGCTCTCGGACATCTTCCCCACCGGCTTCCACGGTTGTGTCACCGCCGGAGTCGGAGTGGGATCGACGGTCTACATCGCGGGCGCCGGACCGGTCGGCCTCGCGGCCGCGGCAAGTGCGAAACTGCTCGGCGCTGCCGTGGTGATCGTCGGCGACCTCAACGAGAGCCGATTGGCGCAGGCCCGAAGCTTCGGCTGCGAAACCGTCGACGTCAGCAAGGGCGATCCCAAGGATCAGATCGAGCAGTTGCTCGGCGTACCCGAAGTCGACTGCGGAGTCGACGCCGTCGGGTTCGAGGCGCGCGGTCACGGGGACAGCTCATCCACCGAAGCACCTGCGACGGTGCTCAATTCACTGATGGACATCACGACTGCCGGCGGTGGCGTCGGCATTCCGGGGCTCTACGTGACCGGCGATCCCGGCGCTTCCGACGAGGCCGCCAAGAAGGGCGCGCTGTCACTGAGCCTGGGCACCGGCTGGGCGAAGTCGCTGTCCTTCGCTACCGGACAGTGCCCCACGATGCAGTACCACCGGGGACTGATGATGGCCATCCTGCACGACCGTGTGCAGATCGCGAAAGCCGTGAACGCACGTGCCATCGGCCTGGAGCAGGCGCCGCAGGGTTACGCGGACTTCGACTCGGGCGAGGCCACGAAGTTCGTTCTGGATCCGCACGGAATGATCGGCGCCGCTTAGTAATTCGGTACAAAGACTGTTGCCCCCTCCCGATCGTCGGGAGGGGGCAACAGTTGTGTGCGAGACAACAGTTGTGTACGAGGCCGAAAGACTCAGCCCAAGAACTCCACCAGCGCTGCGTTGAACTCGTCGGGGTGCGAGGTATTGCAGCCGTGCGGACCACCCTTGATCATCACCAGGGTGCTGTCCGCGATGGCCTCGTGCGAGCGCTTACCGCTCACCTCGAACGGCACGACACCGTCGGAGTCGCCGTGCAGCACCAACGTGGGCACGTCGATCTTGGTCAGATCGTCGCGGAAGTCGGTGCGCGCGAATGCCCCGATGCAGTCGAACATCGCCTTGGACGATGCTTCCGCAGCCATGTCCACGGCGTACTGTCGGCTTTCTTCGCTGACCTTCAGGTCTCCGTCGGCGCTGAAGAAATTGGTCGCGAACCCGTCGATGAACTCGTCGCGATTGTCCTTCACGCCATTTTCGAAGCTCTCGATCGTCTCGTCGTCCAAACCGCCGTCGGGATTGTCGTCCGACTTGTAGAGGTACGGCGGAACAGCGCTGGCGAGAACGGCCTTGGAGACGCGGTCGCTGCCGTACTTGGCCAGGTAGCGCACCACTTCGCCGCCGCCCATCGAGAAACCCACCAGGGTTGCCTCGGTGAGATCCAGCGACTCGATGAGGACGGACAGATCCGCCGCCATGGTGTCGTAGTCGTACCCCGACTCCGGCTGCGAGGACTTGCCGAATCCACGGCGGTCGTACGTGACGACGCGGTGGCCGGCTTCGAGCAGCGCGACGATCTGAGGTTCCCAGGACCGTTCGGTGAGGGGCCAGCCGTGCACCAGCACCACCGGCTTGCCCTCACCGCGGTCCTGGTAATTGAGATCGATCGGGGTGTCGTTCTCGGCTCCTACCGACAGCATCGGCATGGTGTTCCTCCTTGCGTGAAGCATGAATGTGTTGTCACGAGTACCCAGCCGTACCCGGAACGACACTCGTTCGTGCAGCGTTCACGTTTCCGTACCCCGGGTGTCGCTTACCTTCTCTCTGCCTTTCGCCGGGAACTCCTACGGTCGTTCGGTGACCATGACACCTCTGCCTCTGACCGTCGTCCATCGCCACGACGGGAGCTCGTCCCGATCGGCACTCACCTGCAAGTACAAGTGTGGCGACGCCTGTTTCCACGCGGTCCCCAACACCTCCACCGGCGCCTACTTCGGCGACATCGTCAAGACCGCGATGACCCGGCGGGGCGTCCTTCGCGGTAGCGCGATGGCCGTGTTGGCCGTCGGCGCGACCAGCGCGCTCGCCGCGTGCGGGTCCGGGGATTCCGGAACTGCGACGGTCGCGTCGACCGAACCGACGCCGGAGCCGCGCGGACTCGACTTCACCGCGGTCGCTCCCAACACCGAGGACGCCGTCGTCATCCCTGACGGATACGAGCAGGCAGTGGTGATCCGCTGGGGCGATCCGGTGGTCGACGGCGCACCGGCATTCGACTTCGATGCGCAGACCGCTGCCGCTCAGGAGAAGCAGTTCGGCTTCAACAACGACTTCGCCGGCTTGCTGCCGATCGACGGCTCGTCCACCGACTACCTGCTCGTGGTCAACCACGAGTACACCACCGAGCCGTTCCTCTTCAAGGGCTACGACGCCGAGAACCCCACCGCGGAGCAGGCGGCGATCGGTATCGCCGCGCACGGTCTGTCGGTGGTGCAGGTGTCCGGGGAGAACGGATCCGGCAAGCTGACCCCGCAGATGGGTCGCTACAACCGCCGCATCACCGGATCCACCGAATTCGTGATCACCGGCCCGGCCGCCGGTAGCGACTTCCTCAAGACGTCCGCCGACCCGACCGGAACCACGGTGCTGGGCACGTTCAACAACTGCTCGGGAGGACTCACCCCGTGGGGCACCGTCCTGTCGGGCGAGGAGAACATCAACCAGTACTTCGCCAACGCCGAGAGTGTGACCGACCCTGTTGCCGCGGCGCGATTGGCTCGCTACGGCGTGGAAGGTGCTGCATCCGAGCGCAAGTGGGAGCGCTTCGACAAGCGCTTCGATCTCGCACAGGAACCCAACGAGGTCAACCGCTTCGGCTGGGTGGTCGAGGTCAACCCGTGGGACCCCACCGCGGCGCCCATCAAGCACACCGCGCTGGGCCGGTTCAAGCACGAGTCCGCCACCATTCACGTGACCGACGACGGCACCGTCGTCGCGTACAGCGGAGACGACGAGCGCTTCGACTACATGTACAAGTTCGTCTCCTCGCGCAAGATGATGCAGGGCACCGGCGCGGCCGCGATGCGCTCGAACGTGACGCTGCTCGACGCCGGCACCCTGTATGTCGCCACCCTCAGCGGCGACTCGCCCGAGCAGATCGACGGCTCCGGCACGTTGCCCCCGAACGGGGAGTTCGCCGGCACGGGTGAATGGATCCCGCTCCTGCGCACGCGTGAGGACGGCACCGGCGAGTCCTTGGTCGACGGAATGTCTGCCGAAGAGGTCGCCGTGTTCACGCGCCTCGCCGGAGACAAGGTCGGGGCCACCAAAATGGATCGCCCCGAGGACTTCGAGCCCAACCCCGTCACCGGCAAGGTCTACGTCGCGCTGACCAACAACTCGAACCGTGGAACCGAGGGCAAGGCAGCGGCGGACGAGGCCAACCCCCGTGACAAGAACAAGAACGGCCAGGTCCTCGAACTCGACGACGACCACGCCGGGACGAGTTTCACGTGGAACCTGCTGTTGGTGTGCGGAGACCCGGCCGCCGCCGACACCTACTTCGGCGGTTTCGACAAGACACAGGTCAGCCCCATCTCCTGCCCGGACAACCTCGCGTTCGATCCGGACGGAAACCTGTGGATCTCGACCGACGGAAACGCCCTCGACTCGAATGACGGGCTCTTCTCCGTCGTGCTCGACGGTGATCGGCGCGGCCAGACCAAGCAGTTCCTGACCGTGCCCAAGGGCGCCGAGACGTGTGGGCCGATCGTTCAGGAGCAGCGCGTCGTCGTCAGCGTGCAGCACCCGGGCGAGGAGGACGACGCCAGCGCCGATACACCCGCGTCGCACTGGCCGGACGGCGGCGACTCGCAGCCCCGCCCGTCGGTCGTGGCGGTCTGGAAGGTCTGATCCCTCACCCACGCCGCACCCTTTTTCTGCTTCCGCACGCGACCACGCCGCATGACACGCGTGCGGGAACGGAGGAAGGGTGCGGCTGGGGTGCTCAGCCGAGCCAGTCGAGCACGCTCGCGGCGGTCCAGGACTGCTGCATACTGCCAAGCGGCTCACCGGTGAAGGGCTCGTAGTACTCGGCGAAGCTGCCGTCGCTGGCCTGACGGAGACCTTCTTCGCGCAGCATCAGCGACCGCTCGGTCCATCCCCGGCGTGCGAAGGCCCAGGAGAACAGCCAGGTGATCACCGGCCACACCGGCCCACGCCAGTACTCCCGCGATCGGAAGTCTCTGGAAATCGGTGAGGTGGACGGCGGCACCGCGTAAGCAAAGTCCGGATGCCCGCAAAACCGTGGGCCTTCGAACAGTCTCAGCAGGGCGCGCTCGGTGTCACGGGGCAATCCGCCGCACAGAAGCGGCGCGAACATCGCCATCGTGTCGGTCTTGATCCACTCACCCGTGCGAACGTCGCGGTCACGCGCCGCACCGGACCGCGCGTCGGTGGTCTCGATGACCCCGCTGCGAAAGCGATCCGCCCACGCCCGCAGATCCCGAACGTCGGCGTGGGGGCGCGAGTGGTCCTCACCGATCGTGGCCAGCACGTCGCACGCGACGGCGAAGATCGCGCTCACGAAAACGTCCTCGACCGCGAAGCTCATTCCGGCGTTCATGGCGACATCGTCGTAGCCGGACATCTTCATTTCCTCGACGAGCCACAGGTAGCGGTTGTATTCGGTGTCGCTGGGCCGCTGCGACGAGTCGGTGACAACGGCGTTGTCCTCACGGACGAACGGGGGCAGCACACCCGGCTGGACGTTCCGATACACCTTGTCCCACCTGGGGGAATTGTCCATCCCCGACTCCCAACCGTGATGCAGCGTGATGCGACCGGTCTGCATCTGATCCCGAGAATGTGCGAGCCAACGATGCCACCGCACCAAATCGGGCCACCGTCGGTCCAGGAACTCACCGGCGACCTGACGCGTCGTGCGACCACGCCGCTGCGCGTGATCGAGGATGCGCTGAACAGCGATGGCGTGCACGGGCGGCTGCGTGATTCCCGACGTGTCGACGCCGCGAGGTGCGTGCGCGGCGAGTTCTGCCACCTGCCAGCGCGACGGGCCGGGAAAGTACCCGTCGACACCGTTGGCGAAGACGATGTGCGGGATCATGCCGTTCGACCACTGCGCGGACAGCAACGTGTCCAGCTCGACCACGGCCCGCTCGACGCTCAGCGGCGCGAGTCCGACCGACACGAACGCCGCGTCCCAACTCCACATGTGTGGATAGAGACGCGGCGCTGCGCTGGTCATCGAGCCCAGGTCGTTTCCGCGGAGCAGATAGGCGGCCCGAGCTGCGAGCTGAGTGGGGGTGAATCCGGGGGCGGCCATGCGTCACATCATCCGTCGGGCTCGCTGATGGCGCACGGTGGGACGCGAGAGTTGCAGCCCGAAGGGAGGTCAGCGACCGATGGTGGCGTGCATCTCCCAGACGATGACCTCCGCGGCCGTCGTGGTGGACAAGTCCTGACCACCGCCGCCCTTGATACGGACGGCATCGCCCTCCCGCAGCAAGCCCACGCCCTCGAGCGACGCTTCCCCGCGAGCAACGAATACGTGCAGGAAGGGCGCGTCGGGTAGAGCCTGCGCAGCGGTGTCGGCGCGCAGACGTGCCACGTGCATCGCGGCGTACTTGTTCTTGATCCGGATGGCCGAGTGGTCCTTGTAGGCGTCCATACCCGACGCGACCGGTACCAGCCCGCCCGAGAGCAACTCGTCGTCGATGTCGAGCTGCTCGTAGCCGGGGGTGATCCCGGCCTCGTCGGGCACCACCCACATCTGTACGAAATGGACGGGGTCCTGGTGCTCGCTCGCCGGCTTGTCGGTAGCCGGCAGACGCCACGAATCGTTCTTCTCCGAGTGCAGGATCCCGGTTCCGGCGCTCACCCGCTGCGCCAGACCGGGGTAGATCAGACCGTTGTGGCCGATCGAATCCTGATGCACGAGAGACCCTTGCAGAACCCAGGTGACGATCTCCATATCGCGATGCGGATGGGTGTCGAACCCCGTGCCGGCTTCGACGATGTCGTCGTTGTTCACCATCAAAACCCCGTGGTGGGTGTTGTCGGGGTCGTAATGGTGACCGAACGAGAACGAGTGGTGCGAGTCGAGCCAGCCGATGTTGGTCGCCGGTCGGTCGTCGGAGCGACGAACATCGAGTTCGGGTGCGGCGGAAGTCGTCATGATGGAACCCTTCTGGATTCTCTCGGACAGAACTTGACTACTGAGCGAGCTTGCCTGCGATGGTGACGACGCGGGTAGCCATGTGTTCGAGCGCATTGCGAGTGGCGTCGTCGAGATCGTTCTTGTTCTCCGCACCGGTGACGTGTCCGACGCCGTACGGGTTGCCGTCGACGAATTTCAAACCGTCGGTGTAGCCGGGTGCGACGATGATGCCGCCCCAGTGCATCAACGATGTGTAGAGGTTCGAGAGCGTGGTTTCCTGGCCGCCGTGCAGGGTCTGGCTGGAGGTGAACGCGGCGTACGCCTTGTTCGCGAGCTGGCCCTGGGCCCAGAAGCCGCCGAGCGAGTCGAAGAAGGTCTGGAACGGGCCCGCCACGCTGCCGAACCGGGTGGGGGAACCGAAGATCACGCCGTCGGCCCACACGATGTCGTCACCGGTGGCGGCTTCGAGATCCTTGGTGGCTTCGTAGTTGGCCGTCCAGGCTTCGTTGTCGGCGAACGTCGACGGATCGCGGGTCTCGGCGATGTGGCGCACACGCACCTCGGCGCCTGCCGCTTCCGCGGCCTTCTCGAGTTCCGCCGCCATCGCGGTTCCGTGGCCGGTGGAGGAGTAGTAAAGGATTGCCAGCTTGGTCATGGTGGTGCCTTTCCGTTGGTTGTGCCGTGTCGTATTCGGGGTCAGAGGACTTTCTCGCCGTACATCTCACCCAGTGGATCGGCGATGAGTTCGAGCCGAGCGCCGTCGGGGTCCTGAAAGTAGATGGACACCTCGTTGTGCTCGGTCAGCTCGACGCCCTCGTCGATCAGCTTGTTCCGCAGGTGCTCCCAGCGGTCGGGTTCGACGCTGATGGCCACGTGGTGAAGTCCGCCGAGCACTTCCTGGTACGGCCCCATGTCGAGACCCGGGAAGTCGAAGAACGCGATCGTATTGTTGTTGCCGACGTCGAAGAAGAAGTGCGTCGAGCCCGGGTAGTCGCGATTTTCGATCATGTCCGTCACCGGAAACTCGAGCACACCCTGGTAGAAGAGGATGGTTCTTTCGACGTCACTGCTGATCAGCGCCGTATGGTGGATTCCGCGACCGGACGAGGTCGGCCGTGATTCTGCGGGTTGCATGTGCAGCGCCCGCAGGCGGTCGCGCTGGGCTTCGAACTCTTCGGAACGAGCCTGCTCTTGCGGTGTCATGCTCATCGTCTCCGCCTTCGGTGGCACATGGCTTTCGGTGAAAGTTTGTTGCGTCGTCAATCAGTATTGACCCTACCGTAGATGATTGCCCAGTCAACTAGTTGGCGTAAACTTCTGTGCATGACTCGATGGCTGGCTCCGGACGAGCAGCGCGCATGGCGCTCGTACCTCGACGCGACCCGGTTACTGATGCAGACTCTGGATCGGCAGCTCGTCCGCGACTCGGGGATTTCGTTCACCGACTTCGAATTGCTCGTCGTGCTGTCCGAAGCGCCCGATCGACAAATGCGCATGCGTGCCCTCGCCGATGCCGCCTCCACCACCCGTAGCGGCGTGACGCGCGCGATCACCCGACTCGTCGACGCGGGGTGGGTGATACGCGTGGAGTGCGAGGACGATCGACGCGGCATGCTCGCCGAACTCACCGACGCGGGAATGACGAAGCTCGAGGAGTCGAGCCCGGGTCACGTCGAAGCCGTTCGACAGTCGATGTTCGACGTTCTCTCCGACGACGACGTCGACACCTTCGGTCGGGTCTACTCGGCCATGCGCACCCACATCCAGACCGCAGCAGACGCTTAAGCTCTTCAGTCATGGCACTCACCGCACTCGTCACCGGCGCAAGCCGGGGCCTCGGAGCAGGCATCGCCCGCGAGCTGTCCGTCGACCATCACGTCTACGTCGGCGGCTCGACCGAAGAATCCGTCGCCGAGATCACCGAGGAATTGGCCGACGCTACCGCCTGGCCCGTCGATCTCACCGATGGCGACGCGCTAACCCGTGCTACCGCGGACATCAGCTCGCTCGACGTCCTCGTCCACAACGCCGGCGTCGCAGACCTCGGGACGATCGAGTCACTGTCCCTGCAGGAGTGGCGACACACGTTCGAGGCCAACGTGTTCGCGGTGGCAGAGCTGACACGGCTGTTGCTGCCGGCGCTCCGCGCCGCGAAAGGACATGTCGTCCTGATCAATTCGGGCGCCGGGATCCGGGCGAACCCCGGGTGGGGTTCCTATGCGGCCAGCAAGTTCGCGCTGCGCGCATTCGGCGACGCGCTCCGCGGCGAAGAACCGACGCTGCGCGTGACCTCGATCCATCCGGGCCGCATCGACACCGATATGCAGCGAGCAATCGTCGACGGTGAAGGCGACGAGTACGACCCGTCCAAGTTCCTCACCGTCGGGACGGTCGCCCGTGCGGTGCGGGGCGCCGTCGACACCCCGCGCGACGCGCACCCCACCGAAATCGTTCTACGCCCCAATTGATCTACCGCTCGGCTGCTTTCACCACCAACACCGGCACCGGACTGTCCAGCAGAACGCGCTGAACGGTACTTCCGGTGAGGAACTTGCCGACGGCGCTGCGGCGACGCGAACCGATCACCACCAAGTCGGCTCCGACGTCGGCAACCAGATCGACGATCGCCCCGGCGGCGTCTCCGCCGTCGGGCTCGACTCGAAGCTGGAACTCCTTCTCACCCAGTACTTCTCGGGATTCCGCCTGCGCCGTCTCACGATGAGACTGGGTGATCGAGTCGGAATCCACCACCGCCAGCACAACCAGCGGCTCGTTTCGCAGGGCGGCTTCGGCGGCCCCCCGGTTCAGCGCTTCTCTGCCTTCGGGTGACGTACTGGCTACAACTGCAACGGTCATCGGCTGCCCTCTCATGGGACGTGGGTTGGTGGAAGATGAGAATGACTGTATGTGCTGGACACAAGGAAATGCCGTGCACACTATGAGCACAATGCACATCTTCTGGACTATCCGGTCATGCGGTCTCTAACGTCACTCGTGTGACCGAAACCACTTATCTCGGAGTTGCCCGATGCAGCTCACAGTAAAGCGAATTGTGGCTGGCGCCGTCGTGATCGCGGCAGTCAGCGCCGCCGGTATCGATGCGGCCAACAGCACCAGCGGCTCCGACGCGCGATCGAAGCTGACCCTCATCGCCCCGGCAGCAGCCGGCGGTGGATGGGACCTCGTTGCGCGAGAGTCGCAGCAGGCCTTGCGATCCGACGGCATCGTCAACAACGCACAGGTTGTCAATGTCCCTGGCGCAGGCGGCACCATCGGCCTCAGTCAGCTCGAGAACCTCACCGGCCAGTCGACCACGGTCATGGTGACCGGAACGGTCATGCTCGGAGGTATCGCGATCAACAATTCCGACATCACTCTGCAGGACACCGTGCCCATCGCCAAGATGGCCGAGGACTTCGAGGTCTTCGTCGTACCGCGAGACTCGCCGTACCAGAATCTCGAGGACTTCATCACCGCGTGGCGGGGCAACCCGGGTGGTCTGCCCATCGGCGGCGGTTCTCTCGGCGGTATCGACCACATCGTCTCCGGCCAGCTGGCACAGCAGGTCGACATCGATCCGGCAGCGATCAACTACATCGCGTTCTCGGGTGGCGGTGAGGTGCTGACCTCGCTGTTGTCCAACACCGTCGGCATCGCCGTCAGCGGATACAACGACTTTCGCGACCAGATCGAATCCGGGAACGTCCGCGCCCTCGCGGTGGCGGCACCCGAGCCCGTCGAGGGGATCGACACCCCGACGTTCAAAGACCTCGGGTACGACGTCGACCTGGTCAACTGGCGCGGATTCGTCGCACCTCCCGGCATCTCGGATACCGACCGGCAGACGCTGATCGAGATCGTCACCGAAATGCAGGAAACCGAACAGTGGGACACCGCCATCGACCGCAACCGATGGAAGCCGTCCTTCGTCACCGGGGACGACTTCGGTGAGTTCCTCGAGGTCGAACAGACCCGCATCACCGACATCCTCCGAGAGTTAGGCCTGGTATGAGCGAGAGTGTTTCGAGCACCAGGGTGCAGTCGCCACCCGATGCTCATCATGGTTTCCTTCACGGCCGGAGCGGACTGGTGGTGTCGGGGCTTCTCGTCGCCCTCGGCCTGTTCCTGGTCTACGGCACAGTCACCATGGACGTGCCCGACACCGCGACATCGCCCGGTCCGCAGGTGTTCCCGGCCATCATCGCCGGACTGTGCTTCGTGATCGCCGTGCTCGTCGCGGTCCAGCTGCTGCGTAGACCGGACGAGGTCGATCTCGGCGTCGACGTGACCGGTGCGCCCAATACCGGAACCTTGTCCAACTGGCGCTCCGTCGGTATCACGGTTGGTTCGATCGCCTTGTTCATCGCCCTGCTGAACCCGCTGGGATGGGTTCTCGCCGGCGCGCTGCTGTTCTGGGGCGTCTCCATCGGACTCGGCGGCACCCGGTACGTCTTCGACGCGGGGGTAGCGCTCGTCATGTCGTCCGTGGTCCAACTCGTCTTCTCCGGCGGACTCGGGCTCACCCTGCCCGGCGGCATCCTCGCGGCGGTGTTCTGATGGACGCGTTCTCCAATCTCCTGGACGGCTTCGGCACCGCACTGACGCCCATGAATATCGTGTGGGTCGTCGTCGGCGCCCTGCTCGGCACGGCGGTGGGTGTCCTCCCCGGACTCGGATCTGCCATGGCCGTCGCGCTGCTCCTGCCCGTGACGTTCACCCTCGAGCCCACGTCGGCGCTGATCATGTTCGCCGGCGTCTACTTCGGCGGTCTTTTCGGTGACTCGATCTCCGGCATCCTGATGAACACTCCTGGCAACAGCACCGCGATCGCAGGAACGTTCGAGGGACACCGCATGGCGAAGAACGGCCGTGCCCCACAAGCGTTGGCCACGTCCGCCATCGGTGCGTTCATCGGCGGCATCGTCGCCACCACACTCGTGGTGTTCTTCGCACCGACTCTTGCGGACCTGGCCACGAACTTCGGCCCGGCAGAGTACTTCGCCCTGGCGGTGTTCGCCTTCATCGCGACGTCCGCGGTGGTGTCCGACTCCGCACTCAAGGGTCTGAGCGCGCTGCTGATCGGTTTGACCCTCGCGGTCATCGGCATCGACGGGCCCTCGGGCGCATCGCGATTCACGTTCGAGGTGCCCGCGCTGTTCGACGGCATCTCGATCGTGGTCATCACCGTCGCGATGCTCGCCCTCGGCGAGGTCATCTTCGTCGCCTCGAAGATCGGCAAGCCCGACGACACCACGCTGATCCCGTCGAAGGGCCGACCCTTCCTCAGCAAGGCGGAGTTCCGTGAAGCGATGCCGGCGTGGTTGCGCGGCACCGCGTTCGGTGTGCCCTTCGGTGTCATCCCCGCCGGCGGCGCAGAGGTGCCGAGCTTCCTGGCCTACGGCACCGAACGCCGGTTGGACCGACGCAGCAAGAACCCGATGTTCGGTAAGGGCGCAATCCGCGGTGTCGCCGGTCCTGAAGCCGCCGGCAACTCCACAGCCGGCACCGCGATGGGTGCGCTCCTCGCACTCGGCCTGCCCACCTCGGCGACGGCGGCCATCCTGCTCGCGGCGTTCCAGCAGTACGGGATCCAACCGGGACCTTTGCTGTTCGAGCGCAACGGTGAGGTCGTCTGGGCATTGCTCGCCAGCCTCTTCGTCGGCATGGTCGTGCTACTGATCCTGAACCTGCCGTTCGCTCCGCTGTGGGCGCAGCTGCTCAAGATCCCCAAGAACTACCTGTACGCCGGCATCACCGTGTTCGCCTCGCTCGGCGTCTACGCGGTGAGCGCCTCGATCGTGGATCTGATCGCCATGCTCGGACTCGGCGTCATCGGTTTCATGCTGCGCCGCTTCGGGATTCCGCTGGCGCCGGTCCTCATCGCTGTGATCCTCGGACCGCTCGCGGAGGAGTCGTTGCGACGAGCCCTGGCCGTCAGTGAAGGCGACCCGACCATCCTGATCGGCAGTGGCATCACCGTCGTCCTCTACACGCTGATGGTGATCGCCGTGGTCTTCTCGATCGTCACGAAGGTCCGCTCGCGCGGCAAGGTGGACTTCTGATCACCTGAGCCAATGATTCACGAGAGGTCCCCCCAGTTTGCTGGGGGGACCTCTCGTCGTCCGCAATAAACTATTCTCGCGAATATCGCTGCTGCATATACGACTCCACGGCTTTCCGGCTCAGAACGAATTCCGAAGTTGATACACCATCGGCTAGCTAAATGAACAGAACAACTTCGCGCAGCTACAGCACCACGTTCACCATGCGACCGGGCACGACGATCACTTTCTTCGGGTCCTTACCGTCCAGCAACGCCACGATCTTCTCGTCCGCCAAGGCCACCGTCTGAACATCCTCGCGAGAGGCATCTGCCGCGACGGTGATGCGGCTGCGAACCTTGCCGTTGACCTGGATCGGGTAGTCGACGGTGTCGTCCACCAGCCACTTCTCGTCCACGGTGGGGAACGGACCGTGAGCCAGAGATTCGTTGTGGCCCAGCTTGTTCCACATCTCTTCCGCGATGTGCGGGGCGAGCGGAGCCAGCATCAGCACCACCGGCTCGACGGCCGCACGTGGCGCCCCGCCCGGGTACTCCTTGGTGAGGTGATTGGTCAGCTCGATGAGCTTCGCACCGGCAGTGTTGTCGCGCAGCGCGGCATAGTCGGCGTCGACACCCTCGATGGTCCGGTTGAGCAGCTTGAGCGTGGCATCCGACGGGGTGTCGTCCGTGACGCGAACGTCGCCGCTGTCCTCGTCCACCACCAAACGCCACACTCGCTGCAGGAATCGCTGCGCGCCGATCACATCTTTCGTCGCCCAGGGCCGAGAGGTGTCCAACGGGCCCATCGACATCTCGTACATACGCAGGGTGTCGGCGCCGTAGTCGGTGAAGATCTCGTCCGGCGACACCGAATTCTTGAGCGACTTCCCCATCTTCCCGTACTCACGGTTCACCGCCTGATCACCCAGGAAGTAACCACCGTCGCGTTCCACGACGTCCTCGGCAGCCACGTACACACCACGTGCGTCGGTGTACGCATACGCCTGGATGTAGCCCTGGTTGTACAGGCGGCGGTACGGCTCCTTGGAGCTGACGTGCCCCAGGTCGAACAGCACCTTGTGCCAGAAGCGCGCGTACAACAGGTGCAGCACGGCATGCTCGACGCCGCCGACATACAGATCCAAACCGCCAGGATCGTTCTCGCCGTGGACATCCGGACGCGGACCCATCCAGTATGCCTCGTTCTCCGGCGCACACATCTGCTCGGAGTTGGTGGGGTCGATGTAGCGCAGCTGGTACCACGAGCTACCGGCCCACTGCGGCATCACGTTGGTGTCGCGCGTGTAGGTCTGCGGGCCGTCGCCCAGATCGAGCTCGACGTTCACCCAGTCCGTGGCCTTCGCCAATGGGGGAGACGGCTCGCTGGACGCGTCGTCCGGATCGAACGACACCGGCGCGTAGTCCTCGACCTCCGGAAGTTCCACCGGCAGAACGTCGTCCGGCAAGGCATGCGCATTGCCGTCGGCGTCGTAGACGATCGGGAACGGCTCGCCCCAGTACCGTTGACGCGCGAACAACCAATCGCGCAGCTTGTACTGGATGGTGCCCTTGCCCGTGCCGGCTTCTTCGAGCCGCGTGACCACCGCGGACTTCGCCGCCTCGACATCGAGACCGTCGAGGAAGTCCGAGTTGACCAGTTCACCGTCACCCGTCCACGCGGCCTCCGTGATGTCGCCACCCGAAATTACCTGCTGCACAGGCAGTCCGAACTTGGTGGCGAACTCCCAGTCTCGCTGATCGTGGCCGGGGACGGCCATGATGGCTCCCGTGCCATAACCGGTGAGCACGTAGTCGGCGATGAACACCGGAACCATCGACCCGTTCACCGGGTTGACGGCGTAGGAGCCGGTGAAGACACCCGTCTTCTCCTTGTTCTCCTGGCGCTCGAGATCCGACTTCGCGGCAATGGCGCGGCGGTAGGCGCCGACGGCCAGCAGGGGAGTTCCCTCACCATGAGTCCACTTCTCGTCCGTGCCCTCCGGCCACGCCGCCGCCGTGATGTCGTCCACCAACCGGTGTTCCGGTGCCAGCACCACGTAGGTCGCGCCGAACAACGTGTCCGGGCGGGTGGTGAAGACGTCGATGTTCGCGGTGCCCGAGCCGTGGGGCAGTTCGGCAGCGAACGTCACCTCGGCGCCCCGCGAGCGGCCGATCCAGTTGCGCTGCATCGTCTTGACCTTCTCGGGCCAGTCCAGCAGGTCGAGATCGTCGATCAGCCTGTCGGAGTACGACGTGATGCGCATCATCCACTGACGCAGGTTCTTTCGGAACACCGGGAAGTTTCCGCGATCGCTGCGACCATCCGCCGTGACTTCCTCGTTGGCCAGCACCGTACCCAGGCCGGGGCACCAATTGACCAGTGAGTTGGACTCGTAGACCAGACGGTGGCCGTCCAACACCTCGCGGCGTTCCGTCCTCGACAGCGCATCCCAGGACCGTCCGTCGTCGAGAACGCGCGTACGCGCCGCGAACTCCGCCTCGAGCTCGCTGATCTTTCGAGCCTTTCCGGCGTCGGCGTCGTACCACGAGTCGAAGATCTGCAGGAAGATCCACTGGGTCCAGTGGTAGAAGTCGACGTCCGTGGTGGCCAGCGAACGCCGCGTGTCATGGCCCAGACCCAACCGGCCCAACTGCCGACGCATGTTGGCGATGTTCGCCTCGGTGGTGGTGCGAGGATGCGTGCCGGTCTGCACGGCGTATTGCTCGGCCGGCAGTCCGAACGCGTCGTAGCCCAGGGTGTGCAGCACGTTGCGGCCGCGCATCCGGTGATAGCGCGCGAACACGTCGGTGGCGATGTATCCCAGCGGGTGCCCGACGTGCAGTCCACTACCGGACGGATACGGAAACATGTCCTGGACGAACAATTTGTCGGTCGACAGACGACCGGCGTCCGGCCTCACCTCACCGGCCAGGTCGCCGACCGGGTTGGGCGCGTCGAACGTGCCGTTCGCGGCCCACTGCTCCTGCCAGCGCGACTCGATCGAGCCGGCGAGCTCGGCGGTGTAGCGGTAGCCGGGCGTCGCGTCGGGAGTGGTGTCACCGGGTTGTATCACCCGACCAGCGTAAAGCGTGCTCGGCTACCGCAGACCGAGGCCCGTCCACGACGCAAGTAAACTGGTCGGCGTGATAGTCCTGTCCGTGATTCTGCTGCTCGTACTCCTCGCCGGTGCTCTCGCTCTCGGCGCGGTGGCGTTCCTCGGGCTTCGGGGCACACTGCGGCGCAACTCGCGGGTCGGCGTACGTACCGCGGCAAGCATGCGCTCGGACGAAGCCTTCACCGTCGCCAACAAGGTTGCGGCCCCCACCACGGCCGCGGGGGCGTTCTTCCTGCTGATCGGCGCCGTCGCGACGATGGCGCCGGGGGGCCTGTTCGGTGTGGTTGCGGCGGTGTTGACCACCGTCGCCGCCCTGGCGACCGCCGCGTACGGCGGATCGATGGGAAATCGAGCCGCCGAAGCGATGCCTGCCGGAGACGCCGGCGGATGCGGTCACAGCTGCATCTCCTGCAGCTTCAAGGACGCCTGCGCACCGTCCTGACGTGGCATTCATCGTCAGGACGTTCCGAGCCCTGGACGGTTTCGTCCTCGCCATCATCGCAGCCGCGGTCGTCGCCAGCGTGGCGCCCGCGTCGGGATCCGCCGCAGATGTACTACGTGTGGTCATCATCGTCGGCATCGCACTGCTGTTCTTTCTGTACGGGGTCCGACTCTCGCCCTCCGACGCCCTCGACGGAGTCAAGCACTGGCGCCTGCACAGCATCGTGTTGCTCTGCACCTATCTGCTCTTTCCGCTGCTGGGGCTGGGGCTGCGGTTTCTCGCTCCCACGGTGCTGACCGACGACCTCTACACCGGGGTGCTGTACCTCTGCTTGGTGCCGTCGACGATCCAGTCGTCCATCGCCTTCACCTCGATCGCGCGGGGCAACGTCGCGGGAGCCGTCGTCAGCGCGTCGCTGTCCAACATCGTCGGCGTGATCGTGACTCCGTTGTTGGTCGTGCTGCTCATGACGACGACCGGAAACGCGACCGTCGATCCCGCCTCGATCGTCACTATCGTGCTGCAACTTCTAATCCCGTTCGTCGCGGGACAACTCCTGAGGCGATGGCTGGCGGGGTGGGTGTCACACCATCCGGCCGCCTCCAGGTCCGTCGACCGTGGATCGATCCTGCTGATCGTCTATGGAGCGTTCAGCGCATCCCGCGTGCAGGGAGTTTGGGAAGCGATATCGCCGTGGCGCATCGTGGCCGTCGTCATTGTCTGCGCCGTTCTGTTGGCGGCCATTCTGGGTCTCACCGCGGTGCTCGGTCGGTTGCTGCGGATGGAACCGGCCGACCGAATCGTCGTCTTGTTCTGCGGGTCGAAGAAAAGCCTGGCCAGCGGGCTCCCCATTGCGTCGGTTCTGTTCGCGGGACACCCGGTGGGCGTGATCGTGCTGCCGCTGCTGATCTTCCATCAGCTACAACTGGTGGTGTGCGCCGTGATCGCAGGTCGTCTCGGACGGCGTGCCGACCTCACGGACGCTGCTGCATCGACTTCCTGATGTCGTCGAGTCGCTTCTTGCCCGCTTCTTCACGCGCCGCGAACCGCTCGGCCTCTGCCGCACCTGCAGCGCTCTCCGAATCGAGTTCGGCAGCGCCCGCGGCTTTGCCACTACGACCCTCGATGCGCTCACGCACCGCGTCGAATGTCGGCACGCCCCGGTCGGTGAAACCGGGATCGACCACACCGGGCGCGGGCAGGACAGATCCCTCGTAGTGCACGGACTGGGGTTGCAACGACTCGGGTTGCAAAGACATGGGTTGCAAAGACATGGGTTGCAAAGACAAAGCCGCGTCCCGCACCGTGCTCAGTGCGGGTCGCGACTCGGTCATGGACACGACGAGTTCGAGAATGTCCTCGTCGGAAAGGCTCGTCGGCTCGTCCGTCATCGGCCCAGCCTAAAGGTTCTCAGAAGAACGGATAGACGAAGTGGGAACTGCCACCACCGGGCAGGAACGAACCCGAGATGTTCGGCACGTTGTACGGAAGCCTGATCAACCGATGCGGATTGCCGTTCCCGTCGGCTTGCCAACATTGCGAGAGCACACCGTGAAATCCGGTGCACACGATTCTGGTACTGGTACCGAAAGGCGATGTCAAACGGTTGTTCTCGACAAACGGATTGTAGTAATCCAGATCGGTCGGTGTCAGAAAGCTGTTCGTCTCGAAGGGCCCGCTGGCGCTCGGTTGGGCCGGGACCGGCGGCCATTCATCGGCGTTGGCAACACCACTACCCAGCAGCATGGAGACGACTCCGATTGTGGAAACCGCTGCCAGAGTGGCCGATCGACGCACTTTATTCATCGCATGCTCCTACTCGAAGTATCGAAACCGGTTTCTGACGACGGGATCAGCTACCACCGAGCACGACGCCGACCCGCAGTGCAGCGGGACTGAGCAACAGGATCGGCGCCGACGGATTGTTGATAGGCAGACAGTCGATCAGAATGATGTTGCCTGCGGCGCGTTCCGCATCAACTGCGTCTCGGCACTGAACCGGCCCCTCGAACAGGTCACTCGGGGTTACTTCGTAATACAAACGCCCGACGAAGGTCGGTGCCGCTGCGGCAACCCCGCCACCGGACAGCGCGATACCTGCGATCGCCGCCGTAACGACGATCGCGGATGCTGCTGCATTTCGTAGTGTGTGTGCCATTCGAACTCCCGGTTGCTCCAGCGACAAAGCATGACGATCGGTCTGTCGTCGGAGCACCGGCTGTTCGTTACAGCACACCGCCCGGTCAGGGTGTCGGCATGCCACCATTGACGTTCAACGTCTCGCCGACGACGTAGCTGGACTCTGCGGACGAGAGGTAGACGTACGCCGCCGCCAACTCGGCCGGCTGACCTGCGCGACCGAGCGGGGTCTCCTTGCCGAACTCCGGAAGCGCCGACGTCGGCTGACCACCGGCCGCCTGCAGCGGGGTCCAGAACGGTCCCGGTGCAACGACATTGACGCGGATTCCCTTGGGTGCGAGCTGCTGTGCCAACGACTTGCTCATCGTGTTGATCGCCATCTTGGTGGTGGCGTAATCCACCAGACCGGGCGACGGCGTGTACGCCTGAATCGAGCTGGTGTTGACGATGGTCGATCCCGGCGCCATGTGGGGAACGGCTTCCTGGACGATCCAGAACAACGCATACACGTTGGTCTTGAACGTTTCGTCGAACTGCTCGGACGTCAGGTCGGCGATGTCCTCCACGAACATCTGCTTGCCGGCGACGTTGACCAAAAGGTCGATCCCGCCCAACTTCTCCACCGTTGTACGGACGATGCCGCGCGCCGCCTGCTCGTCGGTGAGGTCGGCGGGCGCCAGAATGGCGGTCTGCCCGGCTGTACGAATCAGCTCCGCCACTTCCTGCGCGTCCTTCTCCTCCGACGGCAGGTAGTTGAGAACGACGTCGGCGCCTTCGCGGGCGATGGCGATGGCAGCGGCGCGGCCGATTCCGCTGTCCGCGCCGGTGATCAGGGCCTTGCGACCGGTGAGGCGACCGGTTCCTCGGTAGCTGTTCTCACCGTGATCCGCAGCGGGATCCAACTCCGACGCCAAGCCCGGCGGATCCTGATGCTGCTCGGGGAACCCTTCCTGGCGGTACTGCGAGACGGGATCTGTGAATGTGTACTGGTCGCTCATGCGCTGGTCACTCATGACGAACGGGTGCCCCGAGCTGCGGGGGTAGCAAACCGGCTGCGCGATCAGTTGGTGTCGACGTTGCCGGGGTGGGTGGCCAGCATCGCCAACGGCAGCGGTTGCCGACGCAGCACTCGGGCCCACAGATCCCGATCGGGCGGGCCGACGACGTCGGACGGCAACGCAGACAGCACCATCCAGTCGTCACGCTCGAGTTCGCCCTCGAGTTGCCCCAAGGTCCACCCCGAATAGCCTGCGAAGATGCGCACGCCTTCGACCAGCGGCGCCATCTGCGCGGGGTCCGAGTCGAGGTCGATCATCACCACGCGCCCATCCACGCGACGGATTCCCCGCACGTCCTCGGCGTCGACACCGCGGCGCAGGGTGGCCAAGCACAGCGCGGAGTCCCGTTTGACCGGCCCACCGACGTAGAGATCCTTCGGCGCAACCGTGAGGTCCGACCACCGCGGAAGTACCCCGCGCACGGCGGTCTCGCTCGGCCGATTGATCACCACACCCAGGCTGCCCGCATCGTTGTGCTCGATGATGTAGACGACCGTGCGCCGAAACGTCGGCTCCACCAGCTCCGTCGACGAAACCAGCAAACTGCCCGGCCGCACGGAGTGATCTGTCGACGCCGTCCGGTCCTCCGGCTCTTCTGCGTGTGCCACCGAACCATCATCGCACCGGCACGCGCGCACGTGCAGGAGTTGGAGCAGTCCGCGCGTGCGAACACGGCGGATAGGGTCGTGGCGGTGAGCGCAACAGAGGGGACCGGCGCTGTCGCGGCGTTGCGGTCCCTTCGTGATGTTCCGGGCGCCCTGCGGTTGGTGGTGCTCCGCTTCGCATCCCAGTTCGGCGACGGAATGTTCCAAGCCGCCCTGGGCGGCGCCATTCTCTTCGACCCTCAGCGCGGCGCAGATCCCGCCGCGGTGGCAGCCGGTTTCGCTGTGCTGCTACTGCCGTACTCGCTGCTCGGACCGTTCGCGGCCGGGGTGCTCGACCGGGTGGACCGAGCGCTCGTGCTGTCGACGGCCGGCGCTCTCAAGGCGGTCCTGATCGCGTGTGCGACGGCGCAATTACTTGTCGGCGCCTCCAACACCGCCGTGCTCGTCACCGCGCTGGCGACCGTCGGTGTCGGCCGATTCGTCCTCGCCGGTCTGTCGGCGTCGTTGCCGCATGTGGTGCCGACGCCGTCGCTGGTCACCACCAATGCAGCTATGGTGACCAGCGGATCGGTGATCTCGGCCGTCGGCGCTGCCACCGCGGTGGCCATCCTCGGTATCGCGGGTCCCTCGGACGACTCGACCGCGCTCGCGACCGGCCTGTCCGCGGTAGGCGCCGTCGTCGCAGCGCTCACCGCCCGGGGGTTTTCGCGAGGCCGGCTGGGGCCCCACGGCACCGCTGTCCGGTCGGGAATCGCCGACGTCGTCGGTGGTTGGGCCCGCGGACTCGACGCGGTTCGCAGGGCGCCGTCGGTCGCGGCTCCGCTGTTCGGCGTCGGTGCGCATCGCCTCGCATTCGGGGCCGACACGTTGATCATGGTGCTGCTGCTGCGTGAGCCTGCCCCGTCGTCGATCCTTCCCGGCGGGGTGGCCGGATTCGGGTTGACCATCGGTGCGGCCGCGGCCGGCATGTTCCTCGCCGCGGTGACTACGCCGCTTCTGCTTCCGCGACAAGGGCGCAGGCGCACGGTCGTCGGGGCTTTGCTACTGGCCGCTCTGACGCAGGCGGCCCTGGTGTCGACGCTGCTCCCCGACTTGTTGATCCTGGCGGCATTTCTCCTCGGCGCCGCAGGCCAGACCGTCAAACTGGCGGCCGACGCCGCCATGCAGACCGACATCGGCGACGATCGCCGCGGACGCGTGTTCGCCGTTCAGGACACCGTGTTCAACGTCGCATTCGTCGCTTCCGTCGCCGCTACCGCGATCGCCGTGGGCCCGCAATCGACGGACATCGACTCCGCTCCCGCCGTCGCCTGCGTGCTGGCCGGAGCGCTCGTGTACGCCGTCGCCGCGTTCACCGCCGGTAGGTGGGGCTCAGCGAGCCGCCCACCAGGCGAGTAGTTCCTTTTCCGCCTCGTCACGGCCGAGCGGGCCCCGATCCAGCCGGAGCTCCTTCAAGAACGTCCAGGCCTGACCGACCTGCGGACCGGCGGGAATATCCAGCAAGGTCATGATCGCGTTGCCGTCGAGGTCCGGGCGCACCCGAGCCAGATCCTCCTGCTCCGCCAGCAACGCGATGCGCTGCTCGAGATCGTCGTACGTGGCCTGCAACGCCGCTGCGCGACGCTTGTTGCGGGTGGTGCAGTCTGCGCGCACCAACTTGTGCAACCGGGGGAGCAGATCGCCCGCGTCGGTGGCGTATCGGCGCACCGCGGAATCGGTCCACTGACCTTTGCCGTACCCGTGAAAACGCAGATGCAGGAAGACCAGCTGCGCGATGTCGTCGGTCAACTTCTTCGGAAACTTCAGCGCTCGCAGGCGGCGACGCACCATCTTGGCGCCCACGACCTCGTGGTGATGGAAGCTCACCCCGCCACCCGGCTCGTTGCGCTTGGTGCCCGGCTTCCCTATGTCGTGCAGCAGCGCAGCCCACCGCAACACCAGGTCGGGGTCACCGTCCTCCAGATCGATCGCCTGCTGGAGCACCGTCAACGAATGCTGGTACACGTCCTTGTGCTGGTGGTGCTCGTCGATTTCGAGCTTCATGGCCGGCACCTCGGGAAGCACCCTGGCAGCGAGACCGGTGTCGCACAACGCGTCGACGCCGTCCACCGCGAACTCGCCCAGGATCAGCTTGTCCAACTCCGCGCCGACGCGCTCGACCGTGATTCGGTCGAGCTGCGCGGCCATGTCCACGATCGCCGAACGAACGCGGGGAAGCATCGTGAACCCCAGCTGAGCGACGAATCGCGCCGCCCGAAGCATCCGGAGCGGATCGTCGTCGAACGACTCCTCGGGGGTGTTGGGCGTGTCAAGAATGCCTTCGAGCAGGGCGTCGAGCCCACCCAGCGGGTCGATCAATTCGCCGGCACCATCGACTCCGATGCGCACGGCCATCGCGTTCACTGTGAAATCTCGACGAATCAGATCATCGCCCAGGGTCGAGCCGTACTGGACGATGGGATTTCGCGAGACCCTGTCGTACTTGTCGCTCCGGAACGTCGTGATCTCGATCTGCAGTCCGTTCTTCACCGCGCTCACGGTGCCGAACTCGATGCCCGTGTCCCACTGGTGATCGACCCACCCCGCCAAAACCGCCTGCACCTGTTCGGGGCGAGCGTCCGTGGTGAAATCCAGATCGCTGCTCAACCGTCCCAGCAGTGCGTCGCGGACGCTGCCACCCACCAGGAAGAGGTCATGCCCCGCGGCCCCGAACAACGACCCCAGCGGCGCCAGAACGTCGTTGTGAGCGCGCAACGCGACCGCGCCGGACGCGAGCAGACGCGCGCGTCGATCGGGAACAGCGGCAGACGGGGAAGACACGACGTCATACCCTACCGAGGCGGGTCCCTCGTGGTGCGTCCCACCGGGAGCAGGGCCGACGACAACTAGTATCGGTCGGGTGTCCGGTCCCGAGCGAGCCAAGCGAACCCGTCGCGGTGTGCGACGGCGTCCACGCGCTGCGCCGGACCCATCCGGGCGATCAACCGACAAACCCGCCCTGCGCACCGTTCGAGAGACATCGGCGGGCGGTCTGGTCGTCGACGGACTCGACGGACCCCGCGAGAAACTCTGCGCCGCATTGATCGGTCGGACGGACCGTCGAGGTCGCCTGCTCTGGTCCTTGCCCAAAGGGCACATCGAGCGGGGCGAGACGCCGGAGCAGACCGCAGAGCGTGAAGTCGCGGAGGAGACCGGCATCAACGGAACCGTGCTCGCGCCCCTCGGCAGCATCGACTACTGGTTCGTCACCGAAGGACGGCGTGTCCACAAGACCGTCCACCACTACCTGCTGCGATCTCTCGGCGGCGAACTGTCCGACGAGGACGTCGAGGTCACCGAAGTGGCCTGGGTGCCGCTGACCGAACTGGGGACACGACTCGCATATGCCGACGAGCGCAAACTCGCCGTGCGGGCCGGCGAAATGATCGACCGCATGGCGGGCGAAAAAAACACACCCCAGGTCGAATGAGAGCGGCCGCACCCACGGTCCGGCGCCTCGGCGTGGTCCTGGCGACCATCGCCGTGCTCCTGGCTCCCAGCGCCCCGGCCTTCGCTCAACCCAGCACCTCGCAACCCGGCGCACCCCGGGGTGCCGAGGAATCGCTGCCCCCGGCGGACACATCCGTGGACGGGACCTTTCTGTCTTTGTCGGTCGACGAGGTGACCCCCACCACGGTCTCCACCAGCAGTCCTCCGGTCCTCACGGTGCGCGGGACAGTCACCAACGTGGGTGATCGGCCCGTGTCCGAGATATCCGTCCGCCTCCAACGGGCCCCCGCCATCCGCAGCTCTCCCGAACTTCGCACGACCATCACTGCCGATCAGGATCGCTTCGACACCGTCGGTCCGTTCGAGACACTGGGCGAGAATCTGCCCGACGGGACCCTGAAACGCGGAGCGTCTCTGCCGTTCGAACTCTCGCTGCCTCTCCGATCCGTCACCGAGGCGTCCCTCGATCTCGACCGCCCCGGCATCTACCCGGTAATGGTCAACGTCAACGGCACCCCCACGTACGGGCAGCAGGCACGCCTCGACGACGCAGCGTTCCTACTTCCTGTGTCCGGGATACCCGCCAACCGAGGCGTGCCCGACCCGGCCGCCCCGAACGCAACGCCGCTTCCCCCCGACACCTCCCGCCCCGTGGCGACGACACTGCTGTGGCCGCTGGCGGACCGACCCCACCTCACGGCCGGCCAGCCCGGCACGGTGGACGAACCGGTGCGCCTCAACGACGACGAGTTGGCCTCCTCGTTGTCCGCGGGCGGTCGGCTCGAGGGACTGGTCTCGTCGCTCGAATTCGCGACGGGACCCACGGTGGACACCGAAGGGGCACTCGCGTCCTCCACATGTATCGCCGTGGACCCGGATCTGCTGATCACCGTCTCTGCCATGACGCGGAACTACCTCGTGGTCGAGGACCCCACCGATCCCTTCGGCCCGGCCCGCCAGGGCAGCGGCACCGCGGCGGCTGCGTCGTGGCTCGATCGCGTCCGCGCACTGGCCTCGACCATGTGTGTGACGGCGTTGCCGTTCGCGCAGACCGATCTGGCGGCAGTCTCGGCCATCGCCGATCCGATCCTGACCAACGCCGCCATCGGAACGCCGTCCGACGTCGTCGACACGATTCTCGATGTCACGTCGCGACGGGACGTCGTATGGCCGGATTCGGGTGCGCTCGACGCCGACACCGCCGCGACGATCTCCGCGTCCGGACGGACAGCGACCCTGCTCGCGCACGACGCCGTCAACACCGCGGGCAACCCCGACACGGTGACGGTGGCCGGCACGAACACCGGGGCAACACCGCTCCGCGCTGCGTTGTTCGACACCGAGGTCAGCGCAGCACTGGCCGCGATCGGAGATGCCCCCAGCACGCCGTCCACGACACCATCGGACCAGAGGTTCGACATCGAGGTGGACTCACGCACCGCACGCGTTCAGGACGCGCTCGGCGCCCTGTACTTCGAGGCGCTGACGGTGACGGACGGAACCCCGCGTTCCCTCACCGTCGTACCGCCGCAGACGTGGACGCCGGACCGCGACGAGGCATCTGCGGTTCTGGGGACCATCTCCGGCCTGCTGCGCAGCGGGCTCGCGACCCCACGAACGCTGTCCGACCTGATCTCGGTGACTCCGCCGCTGGAACCGGCGACCCTGGACTATCCCGACGCCGCCACCCGTGACGGGGCACCGTCCGACGTCGTGGACATCGCGCGCGAAGAGAGTGGTCGGATATCGGCGTTGTCGTCGGCATTGATCGACGATCCCCGCGCTGCGATCACGCCGGCACTGTTCGTCGCGCCGCTGCGAGAAGACCTTCTCCGCGCCATGTCGACGTCCGAGCGGCGGGGCACGGGACGCGATGACGCCGGCGTCCTCGCACGTCGGCGAGCTGCGAACGTCACGGCCGGAGTCGATCGGCTGTACGGATCGGTGACCATCCTGGCGCCCGGTGGCGTGTTCACGCTGGCGTCGGAAGCGAGCCCCCTGCTGCTCGTCGCCCGCAATGATCTGCCCGTCGGTATCACCGTCGATCTCACCGTCGACGCGCCGGACGCCATGCAGATCGAAAACATCGGACCGCAACAACTTCCTCCTCGCGGCAGCCGTTCTCTGCAAATCCCCGCGCGGGTCAGCGATTCCCGCAAAATGGTGGTGGAGTTCTCCCTCAGCACCGACGGCGGTACCCGGCTTGGGCAGGCGGCCACGGTGAATGTGCGGTCCAATGCGTACGGTCGTGCTTTGGCGATCATCACAGCGGGCGCGGGCGCGTTGCTCCTGCTGCTCGCCGGCCGACGATTGTGGCACCGGTTCCGGGGGCAGCCGGACCCTGCCGACCAACAGTAAGGACCTTCGATGACCGGGAGCATTCCTCAGGGGCGGCAGGACGGCATCCCTCGCGCGCCCCGCGCCCCCTGGGAGCGAAGCTCCGGAATGTCGCAGGAGCGAAGCTCCGGAATGTCGCAGAATTCTGCTGTCGTGATGCCCACCAGCACGGCGCCCCCGGTCCGACGGCCGGCCGACCCCACGCGCATTCCCCCGGGCGCGGGTACCGGCGCTGCTTCGTCCACCCCGCCGCCCGACAATTCTGGATCGCAGCGTTTGCTCTCCGCCACCGGCTCCATTGCCATCGCGACGCTGTTCAGCCGCATCACGGGCTTCGGCAAGCAGCTTCTGCTGGTCACCGTTCTGGGCACCACGATCGCGTCGTCATACACCGTGGCCAGCCTGATCCCGAACATGATCGCCGAGCTGGTGCTGGGCGCGGTGCTGACGGCAATCGTCGTTCCCGTCCTGGTGCGTGCGGAGAGTGAGGACGCCGACGGCGGCCGCGCATTCGTCCGGCGCCTCTTCACCGCCGCGCTGACCATGCTGATCGCTGCTGCGGTACTGGCCACCGTCGCAGCGCCGGTACTGACTCGGTACGTCTTTCTGTCCGACGACGGCGAGGTGAACACCGGCCTGACCACGGCGCTGCTGTTCCTTCTGCTCCCGGCAATCCTGTTCTACGGGCTCTCGGCGTTGTTCACCGCGATTCTCAACACCCGCCAGAATTTCAAGCCCGGCGCGTGGGCACCGGTTCTGAACAATCTGGTGGTCCTGGCCGTACTGGCGCTGTACATGCTGGTGCCCGGCGAGATCTCGCTCGATCCGGTGCGCATCAGCGATCCGAAGCTGCTGGTGCTGGGACTGGGCATCACCCTCGGCGTCGTCGTACAGGCGCTCAGCCTGATCCCGGCGCTACGACGCAACAACATCGATCTGCGTCCTCTGTGGGGTCTCGACGATCGGCTGCGTCAGTTCGGCGGGATGGCTGTCGCCATCGTGCTCTATGTCGTCATCAGCCAAGCCGGCATGGTGTTCGCCACCCGCATCTCGTCGAGCGTCGATCCGGCCGGGCCGGTCATCTACAACCAGGCCTGGATTCTGCTGCAGCTGCCGTACGGAGTTCTCGGGGTCACCGTCCTGACGGCGATCATGCCGCGCTTGAGCCGGAACGCGGCGTCGAAGAATGCACTGGCCGTCGTCGACGATCTTTCGGTCGCCACCCGCTTGACGATGCTGGCGCTGATCCCGGTGATCGGGTTCCTCACCATCGCGGGACCACAGGTCGGTGAGGCGTTGTACGGCTACGGCAACTTCGGCAGCGCGGACGCCTCCCGCCTGGGCGAAGCCGTCCGCTGGTCGGCCTTCACTCTTGTCCCGTACTCCCTGGTGCTCATCCACCTCCGCGTCTTCTACGCGCGGGAACAGGCCTGGACCCCCACCTGGATCGTCCTGGGTATCACCGGGGTGAAGATCGCGCTTTCGGCACTGACACCGCTGATCGCCACGTCCGACCGTGAGGTGGTGCTTCTGTTGGGCGCAGCCAACGGACTCGGCTACATCACCGGCGCCATCATCGGATGGATGCTGCTGCGACGCACGCTCGGCAGCCTCCGTCTCAGCGGTGTTCGCAGAACCGTCGCTCTCACCCTCGCCTCCACCGCCGTCGGCATGATTGCCGTGTTCGCAGCGGACCGCCTGCTGGGTCTGGACCGACTGGTGGGTCCCGGCGCCCTTCTCCGAGTCGCGTTCGACGGCGCCGTGATGCTTCTGGTCACCGGTTTCTGTCTTTACCGGACCGACATTCCGGAGATTCGATCCATCACCGTCGCGGTCGCTCGGAGACTGGGTCGATCGCCGCGCGGCCCCGCGCCAGTAACGACATCGGATGCCCGAATCGATCAGATGTACGCGGAGACCGAGCTGATTCCCGTGGTGGGTGTGGCAGACCTGCCTCCGGTAGGTCCACCGACCGGAGGTTTCGGTCGAGCCACCGGGACAGGTCGTCTCCCGTACCCTGAACACCGGCGAGCGGACCCTCGGGCATCGGACGTCGACCCCGTGCAGATGTTCGGCGGGGACGAGTCGGACACCATGATCATTCCGGCGTACACGGGTCCGTTCCCGACGAGCAGTGGAGAAGGAGTGTCAGTGACCGACGACGATGGTGCACGGAGGCAAACGCCGTCCGAGGCCGACGACGCCAGCGGACCCGGTGGTGTGTCCACGGAGCGGCGTGAGTTCCCGGGCGACGCCGACTCCAGCGATACGTCCGGCCCAGTGACCTCCTCCGCCCCCTCGGGATCTGACGCAGCGACGGAGAAATCACCCGTGGACGGCACGGTTACGGACGACCGAGCTCGTGACGACCAGGCGGCCCCCGACGAGACGGACGACGCAACCACGCACCCGGCAACGGACGCGGTCGACGACGTGGCCCTCGAGGACGTAGCCCCCGATAACGACGTAGCCCGCGACAACGACGATGCTGACGACGACGTTGCTGATCACGACGACAAAGCTTCGAACGACGAGCAGGAACCGGTCGACAGCGATGCGGGCGCGCAAGCAGCCGCCGGAGCCACCGATCAGCGTCGAGCCGAGAACGCCGAATCCGGACTGACGGACACCGGTGTACTTCCGGTCGGGTCTCCCACGATGCCGCCGGCCGTGCCGGTCGTCGATCCTCCACGGGCGGCGCAGCGCGGTCCGAAGCTGATTCCGGGAGCGTCCGTTGCGGGTGGTCGCTACCGACTGCTCGCGCCGCACGGCGGAGCCCGCGGACTCAAGTTCTGGCAGGCCCACGACGTCAAACTCGATCGCGAGGTGGCACTGACCTTCGTCGATGCCGATCAGCGCGCCTCCGGTGCACCCGACGACCGCGGTGACGGCCCTCAAGCCGTGCTGTCGCGAACGCTGCGTCTGGGCCGCATCAACTCACCTGGCCTGGCGCGAGTACTCGACGTCGTCCGGGGCAGCTCGGGCGGCATCGTCGTAGCCGAGTGGACACGCGGACGTTCTCTACGGGAGATGGCCGACACCGATCCGTCGCCACTCGGTGCGGCGAACGCGATCAAGTCTCTCGCGGCAGCAGCCGAGGCGGCTCACCGAGGCAGCAGCGCGCTGTCCATCGACCATCCCGACCGCGTGCGCATCAGCATCAAGGGCGATGCGGTGCTGGCATTTCCCGCAACGTTCGCCGACGCCGATCCCGGCGCGGACGTTCGTGGTCTCGGGGCCATGCTCTATGCACTGATCACGGCGCGTTGGCCGCTGGGCGACCCGTCGGGACCCGCGACCGTCGGCGGGATGCGCATCGCCGACCGAACGTCGTCCGGTGCTCCTACCGAGCCTCGCGAAATCCGTCCCGAAGTGCCGTTCGAGATCTCTGCCGTCGCGGTGCGTGCGTTGGAACAGAACAGCGGTATCCGCACGGCGGCGACCGTCCAGCACATCCTGGGTCAGGCCGCGGTGGTCAACGAGAAGACCGACATGATCCCGGCACTGCGCCTGGGTCAGCGTCCCCCCGGTTCGTCGGGTCACGCACTCGCCGACCCGGACGACGAACAGCCCGCAGATCGGTCGAACCTGATGATGGCCGCACTGGTCGGCCTGGCCGTGCTCACCGTCGTCGTCCTCGGCCTCGTGGGGTGGTGGTTGGCGAATCTGCTGGCGGGCGGCAGCTCCGACGAGCCGCTGACGGAGCAGAACTTCGGCCTCACGACGACGGTGGCTCCTCCCGTGGCAGAGGGAGATCCGGCTGCGCCGCCTCCGGCCACCGTGCAGGTGCCGGTCGCTTCCGCAGAGGTGTACTCACCGCAGGGAACGGCCGACAACGCCGGATCCGTCGACAACGTTCTGGACTACGACGCGGGCACGGTCTGGACGACCGACTCCTACTTCAATCCGTTCCCGTCGCTCAAGCCCGGTGTGGGAATCATGGTCACCCTCGACCAGCCGACCACCCTCACCAGCGTCTTCGTGAACTCGCCGTCGCCAGGCACTGTCATGGAAATTCGATCGGCGCCAGGCGACTCGCCCGATCTGGACCAGACACAGGTCATCGGTACCGCGACGGTCGGCGACGGCGTCACCGACATCCCTGTCAACGCCGACGGCCCGGTCGAGTACGTGCTGTTCTGGATCACCGATCTCAGCGACGCCGACGGCAGAAATCAGAGTACGATCGCCGATCTAGGAGCTTCCGCCGCAGGTTGAGCGCTGTTCCGTGCGCCGTCACAACGAAAACGGGCAGCAGCTCGGAAGACAATTTTCTGGGTTAACATCCGCGCGTGCGACTAATCGGGGGAGTCGCGAGCGAAGACGCCACGGACGGTGAATTGCTCTCGGCGCACATAGCGGGGGATCCGACGTCTTTCGCCGTGCTCGTGCGCCGTCATCAAGACCACCTCTGGCTCACTGCTCGACGGGCGAGCTACTCGGCCGAAGACGCTGCGGACGCACTGCAGGAAGCTCTGTTGTCGGCCCACCGCACCGCGGCTACGTTCCGCGCGGATGCGGCCGTGCGCAGCTGGCTGCACCGCATCGTCGTCAACGCGTGCCTCGACCGAATTCGTCGTAATCGGGTACGCCCCACTGTTCCCCTTGGCGAGCAAGCCCGCGAACCTCGGGACCCTGTCGATCGCTACGCCGACGTCGACCTGTCGATCGTGGTGGAGAAGGCTCTGTTCTCGCTTCCTCCCGACCAGCGGGCGGCAATAGTGGCAGTCGACATGGAGGGATACTCCGTTGCCGACGCGGCAGCGGCACTCGGTGTCCCGGTGGGGACGGTCAAGAGCCGTTGTGCGCGCGGACGCCAGAAGTTGGCACAGATCCTGGAGTCGTTGAGACTCGAAGAAACGGACCGTTAGCGGGAACCATTCCGGGCCGCTCTACGTCATACCGTTCATGGGGTTCGGCAATCGGAAGTCGCGCGCGGAGGTGACCTCGTCGTGACCGGTCGTGATTCGCTCTCGCGCGACGTGCTTGCAGATCTGCACGGTGGCCTCGTTCCGGAGGATCGGTCCCCGCAGTTGTGGGAACAGGCCCTCGCGGACCCGTCTGCAGCCGCCTACCTCGATGAACTCGACGCCACCGTGACAGCACTGCGCTCCCGCGGCGCCGACCACCAGGCCACCGCGTCGATTCCGGACGACGTGGCCACCCGAGTCTTTGCGTCGTTGACAGCTGAGGAAGGACAGATCGGGCCGGACGAGTTGGAAGTCCGCCGCAGGGGCCGCCGGGCACGCAGGGTTGCTTACGCTGCCGCTGGGGCCGCGATTCTGGCTCTCGGCACCGGAGTCGGGCTCGCCCTCACGTCCATCGACACCGCGTCCGGCGAGGGAAGCGTCGTCGCCTCGAATCCGGGCCTGGACTTTTCCACGGTCTCGGACCTGGTGGGGTCGACCGATCGTGGGCGATTGTCGGATCCGGCTCTCCTCGCCGGATGCCTCGAGGCGAACGGTCTTTCTCCGACGACGACGTTGGTGGGATCGGGGACGGTGGTTTTGGGCGGCGTGGACGCCACCGTATTGATCACGCCCGGAAGTCGCCCTGGCGCACTGATGGCCCTGGCTGTCGGTGACTCGTGCGGGCCGGACAACGCCGACACTATTTCTCGTACCCGGATCGGCTGATCGAAGACCAGGGAACAACGTCTTCTCACCTAGTGTTGACTTGCCCGTAGGGCGAAAGCCGCACATGAACTTCAGCACCACATGAACTTCGGAAGGCGAAGATGACTACCTCGGACATCCACGACCTGATCATCGTCGGGTCCGGCCCGGCCGGATACACCGCAGCGGTGTACGCCGCGCGCGCAGAACTCGAGCCCCTGGTCTTCGAGGGCACCCAGTTCGGCGGCGCCCTGATGACGACCACCGAGGTGGAGAACTTTCCCGGTTTCCGTGAGGGAATCATGGGCCCTGACCTCATGGAGCAGATGCGTGAGCAGGCCAAGCGGTTCGGCGCGGACATCCGCACCGAGGACGTAGAAGAGATGTCCCTCACGGGTGACATCAAGACCGTCACCGTCGACGGCACCGATTACCGCGCCCGCGCGGTCATCCTCGCGATGGGCGCTGCCGCACGCTACCTGGGCGTACCCGGAGAACAGACCCTGCTCGGGCGGGGCGTTTCGGCTTGTGCGACGTGCGACGGGTTCTTCTTTCGCGAACAGGACATCGCCGTCATCGGCGGCGGTGACTCGGCTATGGAGGAAGCGACGTTCCTCACCCGTTTCGCCCGGTCCGTCACCATCGTTCACCGGCGCGAGGAGTTCCGTGCGTCGCGAATCATGCTCGAGCGGGCCAAGCAGAACGAGAAGATCAACTTCGTGACCAACGCCGACGTCGTCGAGGTCCAGGGCGAATCCGGCGTCACCGGCCTGAAAATTCGCGACACCGGATCGGGCGAGGAGCGAGTGCTGGACGTGACCGGAGTGTTCGTCGCAATCGGACACGATCCGCGATCCGAGCTCGTTCGAGGACAGCTCGACCTGGACGACGGTGGTTACGTGACGGTCAAGGCACCGACCACCTCGACCTCGATCGACGGCGTATTCGCGGCCGGCGATCTGGTCGATCACGTGTACCAGCAGGCCATCACCGCGGCGGGCACCGGCTGTGCGGCGTCCATCGACGCCGAGCGTTGGCTCGCGGAGAAGGGCGACATCACCGAGAACACGGTGGAGAACGCAGATCGAGACGTGGACGCAGTCAGCGTCTGATAACCACCACCCCAAAATTTCAGGAGATCAGCACATGTCGGAATCCAATACCGTCACCATCAACGACGACACCTTCGCCGCAGAGGTTCTGCAGAGCGACAAGCCCGTTCTGGTGGACTTCTGGGCAACCTGGTGCGGCCCGTGCAAGATGGTCGCCCCGGTACTCGAAGAGATCGCCGGTGAGCACGCAGACAAGCTGACCGTCGCCAAACTCGATATCGACGCGAATCCGCAGGCCGCACGCGATTTCAAGGTGATGTCGATTCCGACGATGATCCTCTTCCAGAACGGCGAGCCTGTGAAGACCATCGTGGGCGCCAAGGGAAAAGCTGCGCTGCTGCGTGACCTCGAGGGTGTCATCGACTGATCGTTACTCGAGACGTACTCTGCGCCCGGTGTGTTCACGACACGCCGGGCGCTCGGTCGTTCGGGCCCGTCTCGATTATCGAAGGAGCATGATCTTCTGAGACAATCTTGTACTGGAAACGACGTGATAACCGGACACGAGGGAAGGTCATCGAGAGAATGAAGCCACTCCGATACGGCGATCGCGGTCCTGCCGTCGCGGAGATCCGGGACATCCTCTCGGGCCTCGGTCTGCTCACTCTTCCCGCGACCGCAGATCAGCCGCAGTCGACATGGGCCGACACCGACGTCAGCTTCGATCACGCGCTCGACGAGGCCGTGCGAGCGTTTCAGCAGCACCGTGGCCTTCTGGTGACCGGTGAGGTCGATACCGCCACCTACCGTTCGGTCAAAGAAGCGTCGTTCCATCTCGGCGCGCGCACGCTGATCTACCAACTGTCGGCCCCGCTCTACGGTGACGACGTCGCGACGCTGCAGCGGCGCCTCCAAGAACTCGGCTTCTACAACGAACGTGTCGACGGCTTCTTCGGTGGTCGCACGCACGAGGGACTGTCGTCGTTCCAGAGCGAGATCGGCCTCTCCGCCGACGGTATCTGCGGACCCGCGACGCTGCGGGCGCTCGACCTCCTGGGTACCCGGGTGACCGGTGGCTCTCCACACGCAATTTCCGAAGAAGAGTTGGTTCGGCGGTCTGGCCCACAGCTCACCGGTAAGCGCATCGTCATCGATCCCGGTCTGGGCGGCGCCGACTCCGGTGCGGTGCTCGACACCCCGTACGGACCTACTACCGAGGAAGCGATTCTCTGGGACCTTGCCGGCCGGTTGGAGGGTCGGATGGCGGCGACGGGTATGGAGACCTACCTGTCTCGCTCCCGTGCCGCAGGACCCACCGCTGCAGAACGTGCTGAGACCGCCAACGGTATCGGTGCAGACCTCATGATTTCGCTTCGGTGCAGCACCCACTCCAGCCCTGCCGCTCACGGCGTCGCGAGCTTCCATTTCGGCAATTCGCACGGGTCTGCTTCTCTCATCGGCCAGGTTCTCACCAGTTACATCCAGCGCGAGATCGTTGCCCGTACGTCGATGCAGGACGTACGCAGTCACGGGAGGACGTGGGACATCCTGAGACTCACCAACATGCCTACGGTGCAGTTGGACTTGGGATACGTGACCAACGCGGATGACGTCGCAGTTCTGGCGGACTCCCGAATGCGGGACATCATTGCCGAGGCCATCCTCGTTGCGGTCAAACGCCTGTACCTGTTGGGTCAGGACGATCAGCCCACCGGCACATTCACATTCGCCGAGTTACTGGCGTACGAGCTGGCTGCCGCCGAGCGCGCCTGACGGCTGGTCGGTGTCAGCGTGCCCCGACGGGTACGCGCGCGTCCGCTTCCACCACGGTCAGAGCAGCGGCTTCGAGCAGGCGCTCGAGGGCTGCTTCGACGTCTTCCTTCCATCCGTGGTCGCGATCGAGTTCGAGACGAAGTCTGGGATAGCGGTGGTGGTTCGCCACGACTTCGAATCCGTACTTCTCGAGGAAGTCGGCGTCGATCATGCACGTGACGTCTCCACACGGCCGATCCGCGATTCCCGAGTACCGGGAGTCCTTCTCGTCGTCGTCGAGTCTGATGCCGAACACTTCGAGGGCTCGCACACCTCGATTGATCAAATCGCGGACAGCGGCGTGCATCAGTGCTTCCCGAATGTCGTCGCCGTTCTCGGCCCCCAGAGGTGAGTAGAGAGACGTCAACAACACGGCATCCGGGCTCACGGGCGCAGTGGGAAAGTGTGTGGCCCGAGGCACTGCTCTCGGCGGCGCGTACAACGCACACCCGACGGCATCCGCAGACACCGGTACTTCTGCGTCAGCGGTACCCGTGGCCACTTGGCCGCACGGTCCCCACTCGAGCATGACCATCGACAGCCACGCTTCTTTCTCGAACTCGGCATCGACCAGGTTTTCCGTGGACGGCGACGCCGGATCCATGGTCCAGAAAACGCACTGCCGATCGTGTGCCGGTAGCGATTCGAATCCACCGAGGGTGAGTGTTGAGACAACGATCGACACGCGGTAACTCAGCCTCCGTACCCCGACTCGCATGGGCGACGGCCCGCGCGACTGTACTTTCACGTTCAGAATAAGCGATGAACGCCGCATGGGCGACGCTCCAGGCTGTAAAACGCAATGACGAAGTGAGACAACACTATTGAGCAATGCAACCATATTTACGTCACAGTGACGAAACGACCTGGTGTGGTCGTACCTCCGATACCGCGGGCAATTACGACTTCTGCTGCTCCATCATCTCGACGATGCGCTGAAGGTCGTCGACCGACCCGAACTCCACGACGATCTTCCCTTTTCGCTTGCCGAGGCTCACGGTGACACGGGTATCGAACGATTCCGACAGGCGCTCGGCGACATCTTGCAACCCCGGCATCTGAATCGGCTTACGTTTGACCGGTTGCGCAGACGTCGTCGGATCTTCACGGTTGGCCAACGTGACGGCTTCCTCCGTCGCGCGGACGGACATTCCCTCGGCCACGATGCGCGTCGCCAGTTCTTCCTGAGCGTCGGCACCTGCGTCCAAAGAGAGGAGCGCACGTGCGTGGCCGGCCGATAGGACACCCGCCGCGACGCGACGCTGTACGGGAATGGGTAGCCGTAGCAGCCGGATCATGTTGGTGATCACGGGCCGCGACCGTCCCAGTTTCGTTGCCAACTGGTCATGCGTCACGTCGAACTCTTCGAGCAGCTGCTGATACGCGGCCGCCTCTTCCAACGGATTCAGCTGCACCCGGTGGATGTTCTCGAGCAAGGCATCGCGCAGGAGCGTGTCGTCTGTCGTCTCCCGGACGATCGCGGGAATGGCATCGAGTCCAGCTTCTTGGCTTGCTCGCCACCGCCGCTCGCCCATCACCAGCTGGTACCGGTCGTCGCCGATCTCGCGAACGACAATGGGCTGCATCAATCCGAATTCCCGGATCGAGTGGATCAGCTCGTCGAGCGCCTCCTGCTCGAACACCGTGCGTGGCTGCTTGGGATTCGGCTCGATCTTCCCCGGCGCGATTTCCCGGTACACCGCACCTGCCGGAGCCAGGCCCTCGTCGGTGACAGCGGGGGGAGTGGCAACAGGAGCGGACGCTACCGACCGCTCTCCGCCGATGACGACGTCGGCCGCCGCGGACCCTAGACCGGACCCTTGCGCGGGTGATGTCGGAATGAGGGCAGCGAGACCTCGACCCAGCCCACCCTTCTTCGTTTGACTCATGCTCGTCCGTTCTTCGCCGCATTCATCTCGGCACTACGTGCCGCCATCTCGCGGCCGGCGTCGAGATACGACATCGCTCCACGTGAACCCGGATCGTAATCGATGACCGTCATTCCGAATCCCGGTGCTTCGGACACCTTCACGCTGCGGGGGATGACGGACCTCAGGACCGCGGATCCGAAATGATTGCGGACCTCGTCTGCAACTTGGTCAGCCAACTTGGTTCGACCGTCGTACATCGTCAGCATCACTGTGGATACGTGAAGTTCTGGATTGAGATGAGCCTGTACCAGCTCGATGTTGCGGAGGAGTTGACCCACACCTTCGAGGGCGTAGTACTCGCACTGGATCGGGATCAACACCTCTGAGGCCGCAACCATGGCGTTGACGGTCAGCAGGCCGAGCGACGGTGGGCAATCGATCAGTACGAAATCGATCTGCAAGGCGTCCAACGCAGCATCGGACAGTGCCGTCTTCAGACGCCCTTCGCGCGCCACCATCGACACCAATTCGATCTCCGCGCCGGCCAGGTCGATGGTTGCCGGGATGCACATCAACTTGTCGTTCTTCGGGTTGCGCTGAATTGCGTCGGCCGCGGTCACTTCACCGAGCAACAGTTCATAGCTGGACGGCGTGCCGGAGGTGTGAACTGCGCCCAACGCGGTCGACGCGTTTCCCTGCGGATCCAGATCGACGACCAGGACGGTGAGACCTTGGATAGCGAGAGCAGCCGCGAGATTGACCGCCGTCGTCGTCTTACCCACGCCACCCTTCTGATTCGCGATGGTGAGTACGCGCCGAATGGGCGGCTTGGGCAGAAGAGTTCCGCCCGGATGCAGCACTTGACTCGCGCGCTGGGCGGCCGCGCCGATAGGAGTGTCGTCGGAGGTCAGAGGGGAGTACCCGTACGAATGGGTGGGGCGCTCGGTTTCACGTGAAACACCTGTACTTTCTGTTTCACGTGAAACACCGGATTCGGAATCACCCGACATGTACTTCTCCTTCAAGGGTGCTCGACGGCCACGGTCCGGTGACGTGTCACCGTGAACCGCTGGCGAATTTCGAAATGCGGGTGCCGCGAGTGGCGCGCTCTGCGCGCACAACGATAGTCGGTGACGGCACGACATCGTGACCGCACCTGAGCACCTCGATGTTCGTCGCACCTATCCGCGAGAGGCTCGCCTTGTCGCGATCGATCTCGTCCTGCGCAGTGCTGCCTTTCAGGGCCAACATCACACCACCCTCGTGTACGAGGGGGAGGGACCACCGTGCCAGCTTCTCGAGGGGCGCCACGGCACGGGACGTCACCACGTCGCCACCGCCCGCCTCCTTGATGACACCCGGCTGCTCGGCTCGACCTCGAACCACAGTCACGTCCAGCCCCAACCGCTCGACGACCTCCGCCAAGTACACCGTCCGCCGCAGAAGTGGTTCGACCAACACCACAGTCAGGTCGGGCCGCGCGATGGCTAGCGGGATCCCGGGCAGACCAGCACCACTACCCACGTCAACGACAGTTGCACCCTCCGGGATCAGCTCACCGACCACCGCACAATTCAGCAAATGCCTCTCCCAAAGCCTGGGTACCTCACGGGGCCCGATCAGGCCGCGCTCGACTCCGTCGCCGCTCAGTGACGCGTGGTACTCCGTCGCCAGATCCGCCCGAGAACCGAAGACTCGGACGACCGCGTCGTCGACCCAGGAGTCAGCCGAGCCGTCACCGTGTTCCACGTGAAACATCCTCTCGCGTTACCTCGGAGGGCAACAAATCACACTCGTGTAATTAGACATAGCGCCCTAGCACGCTTCCACCGAAGTGTAGTGACGACGTCGGACACCGACATCCGCCAGACCAGCCCTACCGAGCGAGGGGAGCCGGTCACGCAGCCTCGAACACAAAAAGGACGTGGTCTTGCGACCACGTCCTCTTCGTTCGACCGGCTGATGCCGACTGCGTCACTCCTTGACGACCACCACATGACGATTGGGCTCGACGCCCTCGCTCTCGCTCGTGACCCCCGCGATCCGCGCCACAGCGTCGTGGACAATCTTTCGCTCGAACGGGGTCATCGGGTCGAGGGGCTCCCGTTCGCCGGACTTCGCCACGCGATGTGCGGCCTCCGTACCCACCCGAGTCAGCTCCTCACGGCGTCCTGCACGCCACCCCGCGATGTCGAGCATCAACTTGCACCGGTCGCCGGTGGACTGCTGCACGGCCAGCCGCGTCAGCTCTTGCAACGCATCGAGCACCTCGCCTTTACGTCCGACGAGCTTGTTCAGGTCGTTCCCGCCATCGATGCTGACGACAGCGCGATCTCCCTCGACGTCCAGATCGATATCCCCGTCGAAGTCCAGGACATCGAGCAACTGCTCGAGATAGTCACCGGCGATCTCGCCTTCGTCGACCAAGTAGTCCTCGGAGTCCTCGTCCGCAGAGTCGTCGGCCGATTCCTTGCTCCCCGAGACTCCGCTGTCGGACGAATCCACACCGGAACTGGCGCCCGGTGCCACCTGGTCCGTTGCGTCGCCGGCGTCCACCACCGAAGTGTCGGTGTCGTCTGTCTTCGAATCGGTAGTCACGTTCTCGTCCATTTCCGTGTGTACTCGTCTCGCTTTGGGTCGTTTCACGCCGATACTCGAGGTCAGCGACGGCGTTGCTGCTTGGGTCGAACCTTGCCAGGGGGAGTCTTCTTCTTGCGCGGAGTCGTTGCGGACCCGCCGCCGTTCGACGACCCGGCACCGTTCGAATTCTGGGTTCCGTTGGACTCGGGGGCGCCGACAGCGGGGGAGTCGTCAGACGTCGGCGTTCCACTCGTCTCACCGTTCGTCTGCGCGTTGCCGTTCTTCACCGGCTTAGCACCCGGCGCCGGCTTCTTCTTCAGCGCGTCGGGACGTGCACCTGGCTTCGGGGCATTCTCGTTGCGGCGCTCCAGAGCGGCTTCCTTCTTCTCCGCTTCTTCCTTGTCGATGCGGCCGAACACCAGGTGCTGCTGCGCGTAGGTCCACACATTGTTGGACACCCAGTACAGGAGAATTGCGACCGGGAGGAACGGGCCACCGACCAGAACGCCCAACGGGAACACGTACAGGGCGAGCTTGTTCATGATTGCCGACTGTGGATTCGCTGCGGCCGCCTCGCTCTGCCGCGCCACGGACGCACGTGAGTTCAGGTGCGTAGCGATACTGGCGATGATCATCAGTGGAACCGCCACGATGATGATCGAGCTGAGAGAGGGAATTCCACCGAACGGCTCGAAGGCAACCAGCTCGCTACTCGGAGACGTGATGCGCGCCGAAATCGGCGCCCCGAACAACCGAGCCGACAGGAACGACTGAACGTCCTCGACGCTGAAGAAGTAGTTCGGAGTCTGCGCGTTCACTTCGGGCGTCAGGCCTAGCTGCCCGATGCCGGTGCCGGTGCGATTGAAAGACCGGAGCACATGGAACAGGCCGATGAACACAGGCGCTTGAGCAAGCACCGGCAAGCAACCCATGATCGGATTGAAACCGTGCTCTTTTTGCAGCTTCTGCATCTCGGTAGCGAGCTTCTGGCGATCTTTGCCGTACTTCTTCTGCAGCGCCTTGATCTGCGGCTGAAGTTCCTGCATTTGCCGCGTGGTGCGAACCTGCTTCACGAAGGGCTTGTACAAGATCAAGCGCAGGGTGAACACGAGGAACACCACGGACAGCGCCCACGCGAAGCCGCTGTCCGCACCGAGCACGGCGCCGAATACCTTGTGCCAGACCCAGAGAATTCCGGATACCGGGTAGTAAATGAAGTCGAGCACGGCTCTATGTACTCCTCTGTTCGTTCACCCTCGCGGGATCATCAGACTGTGTGGAAGCGTCATCTGTCCCGGCACCACGACGCGGCGGAACCGGGTCCCACCCACCAGGGTGCCAGGGCGCGCACTTCAATAGGCGAACGACGGCCAGAACGGTGCCAACCACCAGGCCACGGGTACGCAACGCTTCGACTGCATATTCACTGCATGTAGGTGTGAATCTGCAGGTAGGCAACCGGAGCGGCGAGATATAGGTGCGGTAGAGCTGGATCGCCCCGATGAGAAGTCGAGCGGGCATCGATGCCAACCGGCGCAGCGGACGCACCCCAGTTGTAGGAGCATTGCCCGAGTCCGTCATCGCGCGTCGTCAGATGTATTCACGGTGAGCATCGCTCCCAGCTTGCGCAGACACGACATCAGTTGTCTTTCGAGTTCGGGCGACGACGCGGTCGCAGCACCAGGAAGTGCTCGTACGACTATATCGACGTCGGACCCGACGACTGGAACTGTCGAACTGCAAATATGACGAAGCCGGCGCGCGACTCGATGTCGAGTCACCGCCGGCCCCACTGCTTTGCTGACTACCAGCCCGAAGCGCACTCCGGCCGGTGCAACGATCGCCGATTCGTCATGTCGAACCACGAGATGGACAACGATGTCGCGACGGCCGGTCCGTTTGCCGCGACGAACGACTTTCTGGAAGTCGGACGAGCGATTCAAACGATGCTGCTCAGGCAGCACCCGAACGTCCCGGCTGCCCGAGCGTCAGGCGGTCAAGGACGCGCGGCCCTTGCCACGACGTGCGGACACGATCGCGCGGCCGGCGCGGGTGCGCATGCGCAGACGGAAGCCATGGACGCGTGCGCGTCGACGATTGTTCGGCTGGAACGTCCGCTTGCCCTTGGCCACGGTGATACTCCTCGAAATATCGGCCGTCTTCGAAGAGACAGCCGGAATGTACTGGTGGTCGCGAGTTCGGCGAACTCGAGTTCATGAGGCCACCCGTGTCGAGGCGGACGGTATGACCGTCCAGCACACGCGTAGCGGGTGACCGTTCGAGGGTACTGACGCCGCGATAGGAGGTCAAACCGCCCTGCTTCGATCTCGAGAGATACAGCCTGCGCCTCGAGAAATGGACCGTATGCCTTGTTCTGTCCACGGTGCGCTGCTAGCTTCGCTGTGGGTTTCTTTCCTGATCACGGCCTGTGCGGATGAAACAAGTACTTCGCGGTGAACTCAACTGCGGCGATGGGCTGGCACCAGGCCCCAGCCCGGAGTGTTTGCGCAGGTCACACGCTCGTCCGATCGACGGTTCCGTATTCGACCCGTAGTCGCGCTACACCGATGTCGTTTGTCCACAGCTGTGGATAATTATGTGGAAACACAGGTCGGGTGGCATATTCACTTCGTTGGCAGCCCCGTCGAGGGAGTCAAGCGAACTTCGGCCGGGGCATTCGTCCACGGCCCGATCGGGAGGCACCGTGGACGACGATCCGGACGTCTTGGCTGCGGTTTGGCCGCAAGTTGTCGCAGAACTCACCGCCGAGTCCGATTCCGGCGCCGCACTGTCCCGTGCGCAGAAGGCCTGGCTCGCGCTGGTCCGGCCGATCACCCTGGCGCAGGGCTTCGCACTGCTCTCCGTGCCGTCACCCATCGCACAGGAGGCGGTGGAACGAGGCCTGCGTGAACCCATTCTTGCGGCCCTCGGCCGCCATCTCGATCAGGCAGTCGAAGGACTCGGTGTCCGGCTCGCCCCCAACGTCGATCCCGACGGTTCCGCCGACGAGGCCGTCGGTGAGGTGGACCGTCGCCCGGAGATCACGCACAGCGGACCCATCTACCGCCGCCGTCTGCTCACCGAGTCGACCAACAACGAACCATCCGATTCGGAAAGCAGCGACTACGGCGATCACGAGGAGGTCGACGATGATCGGGACGCCCTCACCAGCGTCCAGAATTCGTGGCCCACCTCGTACACGGTCCCGCCGCGCTCCACCTCGATTCCGACCGGCAGCACCAGCCTCAACGCCAAGTACACCTTCGACACGTTCGTCATCGGTGCGTCGAACCGGTTCGCGCACGCTGCCGCGGTTGCGATCGCCGAAGCACCGGCACGCGCGTACAACCCGTTGTTCGTCTGGGGCGCGTCCGGGCTGGGCAAGACGCATCTTCTGCACGCCGCCGGCCACTACGCCCAGCGTCTGTTCCCGGGCATGCGGGTGAAGTACGTGTCCACGGAAGAATTCACCAACGACTTCATCAACAGCCTCCGAGACGACCGCAAGGTCGCGTTCAAGCGGCGGTACCGCGAGACGGACGTGCTGCTGGTCGACGACATCCAGTTCATCGAGGGCAAGGAAGGTATCCAGGAGGAGTTCTTCCACACCTTCAACACCCTGCACAACGCGAACAAGCAGATCGTGGTCTCCTCCGACCGACCACCGAAACAACTGGCCACCCTCGAGGAGCGACTCCGCACACGGTTCGAGTGGGGCCTGATCACCGACGTTCAGCCGCCCGAACTGGAAACGCGCATCGCCATCCTGAGCAAAAAAGCGCAGATGGATCGTCTCGACGTTCCCCATGAGGTGCTCGAGCTGATCGCCAGCCGAATCGAGCGCAATATCCGTGAGCTCGAGGGCGCACTGATTCGTGTCACTGCTTTCGCGTCGTTGAACGGTCACACCCTGGACACCGCGCTCGCCGAGGCGGTTCTGCGCGACCTGATGCCCGATTCGACGGGCCTGGAGATCACCGCGGCCACGATCATGGCGGTGACGGCCGAATACTTCGACACCTCGATCGAGGAGCTGTGTGGACCGGGTAAGGCGCGCGCGCTGGCTCAGGCGCGCCAGATCGCGATGTATCTCTGTCGTGAGCTGACCGACCTGTCGCTGCCGAAGATCGGCCAGACATTCGGCCGCGACCACACCACCGTCATGTATGCGGACAAGAAAATTCGCAAGGAGATGGCCGAGAGGCACCGCACCTACAACCAGGTGCAAGAGCTGACCGCACGCGTCAAACAACGCTCCAAACGCTGACCCCCCGGCCCCATGTAGCGCGCCCACACCGACGACGAACCGGCCGCCCGAGATCCGCTCGAAGGGATTCCGGGCGGCTTTCGTCGTTCGTCGGCGAACGAAATCACGCATTCCGCGGACCGTTTTCGCTGATACACACCTGTGGATAACTGTGTGAATAACGTGGATACCCCGGGGATGAAATCTGTAGTTCCGACCCAGTCCATCTGTTGTCCACATGTGCCGGGTCGAACGCCCACATCTGTGCCCGGGTTCATCCTCGAGCCGCCACGCCGTGCCACCAGCACAGGACATGGCCCGTCCACAGATTCCACAGGACCTATGACTATTGCTTGTATCTCTATCCAAGAACATCTTTTCCAAAACAGGGTGTGGACCGATCCATTCACAATCGCCTTCGGAGCACGGTCGGTCGACCACGGCCCGACTTTTCAGCACGCCCTCGAAGGCATACGGTGTGGTTTGCCCACCGACTCGCGTGGCGCAGGTAACCGGAAGGATCAACCGAGCGATGGAGCTTGGCAGTGTGAAGTTTCGAGTCGCTCGAGAAGATTTCTCCGATTCCGTCGCGTGGGTTGCGCGATCCCTCCCGTCCCGGCCGGCGGTTCCCGTTCTGGGCGGAGTCCTGTTGTCGGTGGACGACGCCGGACTGACCGTCTCGGGATTCGACTACGAGGTGTCCGCTCAGGTTCGAGTACCGGTCGAGGTCGCAGGTTCCGGGCAGGTGCTGGTGTCGGGAAAGCTGCTCGCCGACATCACCCGCTCGTTGCCCAACAAACCGGTCGACGTCTCGGTGGACGGCACCAAGGTCTTGATCACGTGCGGTACCGCAAAGTTCTCGTTGCCGACGATGCCGGTCGAGGACTATCCCCAGTTGCCGGAGCTCCCGTCGCAGACCGGCACGATCCCTGTCGAGTTGTTCTCGGAAGCCATCGGCCAGGTGGCCATCGCTGCAGGCCGCGACGACACCTTGCCCATGCTCACCGGTATCCGGATGGAGATCGACGGCGACTCTGTCGTATTGGCTGCCACCGATCGTTTTCGGCTCGCGGTGCGCGAATTGGACTGGACACCGGCGTCACCCGGGACGGCCGCAGCTGTACTCATCCCGGCGAAGACGTTGTCCGAGTCGGCGAAAAGCATTGGTGGAGGCGCGGAGTCGGCTGTCGAGCTTGCGCTCGGGTCGGCGTCGCACATCGGTAACGACGGCTTGTTGGGCATCGTCAGCGACGGCCGCCGCACCACCACTCGACTGCTCGACGCCGAGTTCCCGAAGTTCCGTCAACTCCTGCCGTCGGAGCACACCGCGGTGGCAACCGTGCCCATCGCGCCGCTGCTCGAAGCGATCAAACGCGTTGCTCTGTTGGCCGAGCGTGGAGCGCAGGTACGACTCGAGTTCTCTGCCGAGACAGTGACGCTCTCGGCCGGCGGAGACGACGCCGGCCGCGCGGAGGAGTCCATCGAAGCCAATTTCCAGGGTGAGCCGCTCATCATCGCGTTCAACCCCGGATACCTGATAGACGGGCTCAATTCGCTGCACAGCGAGCGCGTGTCGTTCGGATTCACCACCCCCAGCCGGCCTGCCGTCCTTCGGCCTGCAGGTGACGACGAGCTCGAAGCGGACGAGACTGGAACCTTCAGTGCTCCGCGGAGCTCGTACACCTATTTGTTGATGCCGGTTCGCCTTCCGGGCTGATCGGCGACTGTCGATCTTCGGCATGCGTCCCTCGAAAGGAAGCCACGAATGAATATCGGACTTGTCGGCCTCGGTAAGATGGGCTTCAACATGCGTGAGCGCTTGCGGCGCCACGACATCGAGGTCACCGGATACGATCCGCGCCCGGAAGTGACGGACGTGGATTCGCTGAAGGCGCTCGCCGAGGCGCTTCCCGCGCCGCGCATCGTCTGGGTGATGGTGCCGTCGGGCCCGGTGACCCGTGAGACCGTGACATCTCTGTCGGAGGTGTTGTCGGAGGGCGATCTGGTGATCGACGGTGGAAACTCTCGCTTCACTGACGACGCAGTGCACGCAGAATTGTTGTCCGCCAAAGGTATCGGGTACGTCGATGCCGGCGTGTCCGGCGGCGTGTGGGGTCTCGAGAACGGCTACGGCCTGATGGCCGGCGGGTCCGCGAGCGACGTCGAGCGTGCGATGTTCATCTTCGATGCATTGCGTCCCGAAGGCGACCGAGCGGACGGATTCGTCCACGCCGGCCCGGTCGGAGCCGGCCACTACGCCAAGATGGTGCACAACGGCATCGAGTACGGCCTGATGCACGCGTACGCCGAAGGATACGAGCTGCTCGCGGCCGAAGACTTGATCGAAGACGTCACCGGAGTCGTGCGGGCATGGTCCAAGGGGACCGTCGTGCGTTCGTGGTTGCTCGACTTGCTCGTGAAGGCGCTGCAGGAAGATCCGGGCTTCAGCGATATCTCGGGATACACACAGGACTCCGGCGAGGGGCGTTGGACGGTCGAGGAAGCCATTCGCCACTCTGTACCGGCGCCGGTCATTTCCGCCGCTCTGTTCGCCAGATTCGCTTCGCGCCAGGAAGATTCACCCGCCATGAAGGCCGTGTCGGCGCTGCGTAATCAGTTCGGCGGCCACGCCGTGCAGCGGGCACCCAATACGGAGAGCACCGGCGCCTAAGTGTTCGTCCGCTCCGCCACACTGGTCGATTTTCGATCATGGCAGCGTCTGTCTCTGGATCTCGGACCGGGAGCGACGGTGTTCGTCGGTCCGAACGGGCATGGCAAGACCAATGTGCTCGAGGCGCTCGGTTATGTGGCGACTCTGACCTCCCATCGCGTGTCCGCTGACGGTCCGCTGGTCCGTTCGGGGGCCGAGCGAGCGTTGGTGCGGGCATCGGTGGTGAACAACGACAGGGAACTCACCGTCGATGTGGAGATCAACGACGGTCGAGCAAATCGCGCGCGCATCAACACCTCTCCGACGCGCCGTCCGCGCGATGTGTTGGGAATCTTGAACACGGTGCTGTTCGCGCCGGAGGATCTGTCGATGGTGCGCGGTGACCCGAGCGATCGGCGACGGTACCTCGACGAACTGATCGTCGCGCGCTCGCCGCGGATGGCTGCGGTGCGCGCGGACTACGACAGAGTTCTCCGTCAGCGGTCCGCTTTACTCAAGACCGGTGGCGGTGCGTTGCGGCGTGGAGCGTCGTCGACCGATGGGGCGAACGCGTTGGCGACACTTGAGGTGTGGGACGCACAATTGGCCGGGTTCGGCGCCGAGATCATCGGGCACAGGCTTCGTGCGGTTCGAGACGTGGGTCCGCTGGTATCGGAAGCGTACGGACGCATCGCGCCGTCGTCTCGGCCGGCTTTGATCGACTACCGTTGCAGCATCGGTGATTCCATGCCGCCCGAACTCCTCGACGTCTCTCACGCCGAGCAGTCGGACGACATCGAAGTACTGGAAGCTGCTTTTCTGCAGCAACTTTCGGTTGTTCGAAGCCGCGAAATCGAGCGGGGAATCACCCTCGTCGGACCGCACCGCGACGACCTTTACCTCGGTCTGGGATCCGATCCGGCCAAGGGGTTCGCCAGTCATGGCGAATCGTGGTCGTTCGCATTGTCCTTGAGACTCGGGGCGTTCGACCTTCTTCGGTCCGAGGGGTCTGATCCGGTGCTGCTGCTCGACGACGTTTTCGCTGAACTGGACCGGGCGCGCCGTACCGCTTTGGCCGGTGTCGCGATCGATGCCGAACAGGTCCTGGTGACTGCTGCCGTGGCCGAAGATGTACCTCCGGAACTGATGGCGCGGCGGTTGGACGTGCGGGCGCACGATGGCGACGACGGTCGCGTGTCCGCACTCACCGAGACGGCAGCACCCATCGAGACGCCGGCACCGGGGCGCGACGGTAGGAAGGACGAGCGATGAGCGACGAAGACCAGCAGAGCAACGACAACGAGGAACCGCAGTTGCGCGGAGCCGACATCGCACGCCGGGCGCTCGAGAATGCGCGCGCCGCTGCCAAGGCCAACGGTAAGGCCGTCGGCCAGGGTAGGGCGTCGACGCAGCGACGACCGCGTCGTACCCGGACGTGGTCGGGGTCGAGGCCGGACGACAGGGACCCCCAAGCGCTGGGAGCATTGGCGTCGTCGTTGGCCAAGTCACGCGGGTGGTCGGCGAAAGTGGACGAGGGAACGGTGCTGGGCCGATGGAGTCAGGTGGTCGGGGAGGACATCGCCTCTCACGCCCACCCGGTGTCCGTTCGAGGCGGGGTGTTGGCGGTGTCCGCGGAATCCACGGCGTGGGCCACCCAGCTGCGGCTGATGCAGTCGCAGATCCTCGCGAAGATCGCCGCTGCGGTCGGCCACGGGGTGGTGACCTCGCTGCGTATCACCGGACCCAGCGCGCCGAGCTGGCGGAAAGGCGACCGTCACGTGTCGGGGCGCGGACCGCGCGACACCTATGGGTGATCTCAACATGCGTTGAGATCCGCAGGGGATTCTCAACACACGTTGATCTCGATGTTCATGGTGGTTAATCTGATGAATCTGGCTGAACTTCTTCTTGTTGGTTCAACCAACCCGCAGCAGCATCATTACGTCTCAGATGTGATCGATACCGCGGTTCCGATTCGAAGTATCGTGAGACCACCGGCGAGAGGAGAAGCTGATGAGCGTTGATCCAGGTCCCGTAGTTCTTCAGGCCCGTGACGTGTCGTTCGACTGGGACTCGATGCGGATGCACTACATGGACGACGACCCCATCGCGACCCACTTGATGAACGTGATGCACCTGTTTCTCCCCGAAGGTGAGGAGTGGTTCGTCCGTGTGTTCAAGGAAGCGCTGCCGCTGATCCACGACGAGAAGCTACGCGCGGACGTCCTGGGATTCATCGGCCAGGAAGCGATGCACGCGCAGGCCCACACCGGAATCCACGGGTTCTTGGAGAATCAGGGTCTGGATCCGGCGCCGTTCGTTCGACAGATGGAATACATCTTCCGCGTAGCACTGGACAAACGGCCCACCAATACCAAGAACAGCCTGGTGGAGCGGCTGTCCATCATCGCTGCCATCGAGCACCTCACGTCGTTCCTGGGCATGTGGGTGCTCACCGAAAAGGGCCTGGACAAGGCCGACGTCGACCCCGGAATGCTCGATCTGGTGCGGTGGCACGGCGCCGAAGAAGTCGAACACCGCGCCGTCGCCTACGACGTGCTGCAGTACTTCGACACCCGTCGTTTCCGTCGTGTCCGCACGTACATCATGATCATGCCCACGGTGGTCGTGGTGTGGGCGCGCGGTTTGAGCTTCCTGATGAAGTCCGACCCGACGCTGACCGATCGTCAGCGCAAATACAACGTGCGGCAGGTGCGTGCGGTGACCCAGCGAGGGTTGTTCCCCACCGCGAAGGCCGTCGCAAAGGCGTCCGTTCGTTACTTCCGCAAGGACTATCACCCGAGCAAGGAGGGATCGACGTCGTTGGCCGTCGCTTACCTCGCGTCCTCCCCGGCGGCGAGGGCAGCCTCGGTCTGATGGGCAGCGGTAACTTGAGGCGAGCCTTGGCAGCGGTTCGTCAATATCGTGAAGCCCGCGACATCCCGGACGACCTCTTCGGTCGCGGGCGGATGGACGAGTCGCTCGCGCAGATAACCGATGGGTTGGACAAGCTGTTCGCGATCCTCGATCACCGGGAGTACAAAGCGCGAGCCGCTCCGATCCAGGTTCGAACCCTCGAGATGGAAGTGTCCGAACGGCTGACACTGTGCCACGACGAGAACGTGGTGGGACTGACGCTGCGTCGTCTCGACGGTGGGCGGGTACCCCCGTGGCGTCCTGGAAGTCACCTGGATCTGGCATTGCCATCGGGGCGTCGCCGGCAATACTCACTGTGTGGAGACCCCCTCGAGGACGACGCCTACTCCATCGCGGTCCGCCTGGTTCCCGACGGCGGCGGCGGGTCTGCGGAGGTCCATTCGCTCGACGTCGGCGATCGACTGTCGGTAACCGGTCCGCGCAACGCTTTCCCGTTCGTGGCATCCGGTTCCGCATTGTTCATCGCCGGCGGAATCGGCATCACGGCGATCATTCCGATGGTCCGGTTCGCACGGTCGGTCGGCATGGACTGGCATCTCGTATACAGCGGTCGGTCCCGCGAATCGCTACCGTTCCTGGACGAGGTCTCCACCTGGGACGAAGACCGAGTCACGGTTCGGACGGACGACGTGGACGGGTTGCCCATCGCGGCCGATCTCTTGAAGCACGCACCTGACGGTGGGTCCGTCTACTGCTGCGGTCCGCCCCCCATGCTGGCGCTGGTGCGTGAATGCATCGCATCCACCGGTGCGACGCGGCTGCACTACGAACGTTTTTCCCCACCTCCGGTGGTTGCCGGCGAACCCTTCAGCGTGGAACTTGCCTCGTCGGGCGTCGTTCTCGACGTGCAATCCGACCGCACCGCCCTGGATGTCGTTCGTGAAGAGCTCCCCTCGGTGCCGTACTCGTGCCGCCAGGGATTTTGCGGAACGTGCAAGGTGAAGGTCCTCGCCGGTACACCGGAGCACCGGGATCGACGCCTGACCGACGAGGAGCGTGCGGATCACATGCTGATCTGTGTTTCGCGGTCGGCCGGCGGCCGCCTCACTCTCGATCTGTGATTGCGCGTCCCTGACTCCGTCCGACGCTGCTGCCCTATGACTACGGTCGCGGAAGGCACCGAAAGTCCCTCTGCGACGCAATGAGGGGCCGTTTCGGGTGTCGGTGTCTCGTCCGCCGTTGCGGCTACCGGTAGGATGGTTGGGTCAAGGCCGCCGATAAGTGTGCACGTGCGCGCAGGTCGAGGTCCTCATCCCGACGCAGAGTAGATCCTGCGAGCGGGCGACCGTACGAGGCGAGAAGGAGCACACCGAACAGTGGCTGCCCAGAACACAGGCAAGAGCGACAAGCCGAAGGAATACGACGCATCGTCGATCACCGTTCTCGAGGGACTCGAAGCGGTCCGCAAGCGGCCGGGTATGTACATCGGTTCCACCGGTGAGCGAGGACTCCATCACCTGATCTGGGAAGTCGTCGACAACTCCGTGGACGAGGCGATGGCAGGTCACGCCACCACGGTCGACGTCACGCTGCTCGCGGACGGCGGCGTGCGCGTCATCGACGACGGTCGAGGCATCCCGGTGGGCATGCACGCGTCGGGAATTCCCACCATCGAGGTGGTCATGACGCAGCTGCACGCCGGTGGCAAGTTCGACTCCGATTCCTACGCCGTGTCCGGCGGCCTGCACGGCGTCGGCATCTCTGTGGTGAACGCACTGTCGACCAAGCTGTTGGCCGAGGTCGACGTCGATGGTTTCCACTGGGAGCAGACCTACGACCTGTCGGTGCCGGGTGAGCTGATCAAGGGCGAATCGACCAAGCGCACGGGTACGTCCATCACGTTCTGGCCGGACGGCAACATCTTCGAAGAGACCGTCTACAAGTTCGACACCGTTGCCCGCCGCCTGCAGGAAATGGCGTTCCTGAACAAGGGACTGACCATCGTGCTCACCGACGAACGCGCCTCCGACGTCGAGCGAATCGCGGACGAGGCCAGCGAGAGCGACACCGCCGAGGCTCCCCGCAGCGCGGAGGACGGCGGCGAGGTGACGCACAAGGTCAAGACACGTACCTACCACTACCCCGGCGGGCTCGAAGACTATGTCCGGTACATCAACAAGTCGAAGACGCCGCAACATCCGTCCGTGCTCGGTTTCTCGGCCAAGGGTCCCGGCCACGAGCTCGAGGTGGCGATGCAGTGGAACCAGACGTACGCCGAGTCGGTGCACACCTTCGCCAACACCATCAATACCCACGAGGGCGGCACGCACGAGGAAGGTTTCCGCTCGGCGCTGACCAATGTGGTGAAGAAGTACGCGGCCGAGAAGAAACTGATCAAGGAGAAGGACGGCGTGCTCAGCGGCGACGACATCCGTGAGGGTCTGGCCGCCATCATCTCGGTAAAGGTCGGCGAGCCTCAGTTCGAAGGCCAGACCAAGACCAAGCTGGGCAACACCGAGGTCAAGTCCTTCGTGCAGAAGGCCGCCGGGGAACACCTGTCCCACTGGTTCGAAGCCAACCCGGCCGAAGCGAAGCTCATCATCTCCAAGGCCGTGGCGTCCATGCAGGCACGTACCGCTGCACGCCGAGCGCGAGATCTGGTGCGCCGCAAGAGCGCAACCGATATCGGCGGCCTTCCCGGCAAGCTGGCCGACTGCCGGTCCAACGATCCGTCCAAGTGCGAGATCTACATCGTCGAGGGCGACTCGGCCGGAGGCTCCGCCAAATCGGGCCGCGACTCGATGTACCAGGCCATTCTTCCGTTGCGCGGCAAGATCATCAACGTCGAGAAGGCTCGGATCGACCGTGTTCTGAAGAACACCGAAGTCCAGTCGATCATCACCGCCTTCGGCACCGGCATCCACGACGAGTTCGACATCGCCAAGATCCGCTATCACAAGATCGTGCTGATGGCCGACGCCGACGTCGACGGCCAGCACATCTCGACGCTGCTGCTCACCTTGCTGTTCCGCTTCATGCGGCCGCTGGTAGAGCACGGATACGTCTACCTCGCGATGCCGCCGCTGTACAAGCTGAAGTGGCAGCGTGGTGCCGAACCGGAGTTCGCCTACTCGGACCGTGAGCGCGACGGGTTGATGGAAGCGGGCATCGCTGCCGGCAAGAAGATCAACAAGGACGACGGCATTCAGCGTTACAAAGGCCTCGGCGAGATGAACGCCAAGGAGTTGTGGGAGACCACGATGGACCCGAGCGTGCGAGTGCTCCGTCAGGTCACCCTGGAGGACGCCGCCGCCGCCGACGAGCTGTTCTCCATTCTCATGGGCGAGGACGTCGAAGCGCGTCGCAGCTTCATCACCCGCAATGCCAAGGACGTTCGTTTCCTCGACGTATAGGCGCTACGCGCCCATTGGCGGCGCAGCCGCAATAGGAGAGCTCAGATGACAGACACCACCTTGCCCCCCACCGGCGGCGACGGCCCCACCTCCGATCGCATCGAACTGGTCGACATCCAGCAGGAGATGCAGAACAGCTACATCGACTACGCCATGAGCGTCATCGTCGGTCGCGCTCTCCCAGAGGTGCGCGACGGCCTGAAGCCGGTGCACCGTCGCGTTCTGTATGCGATGTTCGACAACGGGTATCGACCCGACCGCGGCTACGTCAAATCCGCGCGTCCCGTCGCCGAGACCATGGGCAACTACCACCCCCACGGTGACAGCTCGATCTACGACACCCTGGTGCGGATGGCCCAGCCGTGGTCACTGCGCTACCCGTTGGTGGACGGCCAGGGCAACTTCGGTTCGCGCGGCAACGACGGCCCAGCGGCCATGCGCTACACCGAATGTCGCCTCACTCCTCTCGCGATGCAGATGCTCGCGGACATCGAGGAAGAGACCGTCGACTTCGTCGCCAACTACGACGGCCGCACCCTCGAGCCGACGGTTCTTCCGTCCAGGTTTCCGAACCTGCTCGCTAACGGCAGTGGCGGCATCGCCGTCGGTATGGCGACAAACGTTCCGCCGCACAACCTTCGGGAACTCGCCGAGGGTGTCTACTGGATGCTCGACAACTACGAGGCCAGCGAAGAGGTCGCTCTCGAAGCGATGATCGAGCGGATCAAGGGACCCGACTTCCCGACGTACGGGCTCATCGTCGGATCCCAGGGCATCGAGGATGCGTACCGCACCGGCCGCGGGTCGGTACGGATGCGCGGCGTGGTCGACATCGAAGAGGGTGAGCGCGGCGGCACCCAGATCGTGGTGACGGAGCTTCCCTTCCAGGTCAACCCCGACAACATGATCGCCTCGATCGCCGAGCAGCTCAAAGATGGTCGTATCGCCGGTATTTCGGACATCGAGGACCAGTCTTCGGATCGCGTCGGCATGCGTATCGTGATCAAGCTTCGTCGCGATGCCGTGGCGAAGGTGGTCTTGAACAACCTGTACAAGCACAGCCAGCTGCAGACCAGCTTCGGCGCGAACATGCTCTCCATCGTCGACGGTGTGCCGCGCACCCTGCGCATCGACCAGATGATCAAGCTGTACGTCACCCATCAGCTCGACGTGATCGTCCGTCGGACGAAGTATCGGTTGCGCAAGGCCGAGGAGCGCGCTCACATTCTCCGCGGTCTGGTCAAGGCGCTCGACGCACTGGACGAGGTCATCGCGCTCATCCGGCGGTCGGCAGACGTGGACGTCGCGCGGCAAGGCTTGATGGAACTGCTCGATGTGGACCAGATCCAGGCCGATGCGATCCTGGCCATGCAATTGCGGCGCCTGGCAGCTCTCGAACGTCAGAAGATCGTCGACGAGCTCGCCGAGATCGAACTCGAGATCGCGGACCTCAGGGACATCCTCGACCGCCCCGAACGTCAGCGCGACATCGTGCGTTCGGAGCTGAAGGAAATCGTCGACAAGTTCGGTGACGATCGGCGTACCCGCATCATCGCCGCCGACGGCGATGTCAGCGACGAGGATCTCATCGCCCGCGAAAATGTCGTGGTCACCATCACCGAGACCGGTTATGCCAAGCGGACCAGAACCGATCTGTACCGGTCGCAGAAACGCGGCGGCAAAGGTGTGCAGGGAGCAGGTCTCAAGCAGGACGACATCGTCAGCAAGTTCTTCGTCTGCTCGACGCACGATTGGATCCTGTTCTTCACCACGAAGGGCCGCGTCTACCGCGCGAAGGCGTACGAGCTCCCGGAGGCAAACCGCACGGCTCGCGGCCAGCACGTCGCGAACCTGTTGGCTTTCCAACCGGACGAGCGCATCGCGCAGATCATCCAGATCAAGACCTACGACGACGCGCCGTACCTGGTGTTGGCCACCAAGGCCGGCCTGGTGAAGAAGTCCAAGCTGTCCGACTTCGACTCCAACCGGTCCGGAGGAATCGTCGCGGTCAACCTTCGCGGCGACGACGAACTGGTGGGCGCCGTGCTGTGCAGTTCGGCCGACGACTTGCTCTTGGTCTCGGCTCAGGGACAGTCGATCCGGTTCTCCGCCACCGACGAGGTGTTGCGTCCCATGGGCCGCGCGACGTCGGGTGTGCAGGGAATGCGCTTCAACGGCGAAGACGCTCTGCTGTCGCTCAACGTCGTTCGGGAGGGTACGTTCCTGCTGGTCGCGACGTCGGGCGGATATGCCAAGCGCACCGCGATGGAGGATTACCCACCGCAGGGCCGCGGCGGAAAGGGCGTGCTGACCATTCAGTACGACAAGCGCCGTGGCACGCTGGTGGGAGCGCTCATAGTCGACGACGACGACGAGCTCTACGCCATCACCTCGAGCGGCGGTGTCATCCGCACCGCTGCGAGGCAGGTTCGCAAGGCAGGGCGCCAAACCAAGGGCGTTCGCCTCATGAACCTCGGTGATGGCGATACCCTGCTGGCCATCGCACGCAACGCGGACGAGCCGGACGACCTCATCGTCGACGAGGCCGACGGATCGAAGGAGTCATGAGCGAAGTGAGTACTCCCGAACAACCGGGGGCCGCCGGAAACGGACGCCCCTCGCCAGAGTCGGCGCCGGACAAGCACGGTGCCCGGCCGACCAACTCCGGTTCCGCTCCGCGGCCTCCCGCTCCGGCGTGGCCTCCCGGCAACACGGAGACACAGCACAAGGGGCCGCGTCCGGCTCGCGAGCCGGGGTCGGGAGCACCCAATCAACAGAGGGGTCCCAACCAGCAGGGGGGTCCCAACCAGCAGGGGGGTCCCAACCAGCAGGCGCGGCGGCCCGAGCAGCAGGGGCCGGTTCGTCCGCCCGAGTCTCAAAGGCCGCCCGAGTCTCAGAGGCCGCCCGAGAACCAGCGGCCGCCCGAGACCCAGCGTCAGCCTCAGACGAACCTGCAGAGTCGCGACTCCGGCCAGAGCGTGCCTCGCACCGAGCAGGTGCGCTCGGCTGCACAGGCGTCGCCCCGTGCGGGCGACGCGCAACAGGGACCGAACCGCGAGCGCGGTCCGCGGTCGCCCGAGAACACGACCAAAGCAGCGGTGATCGACGGACCTACGCGAAACATCGCGCGCAACGATCTACCGACCGACATGCCGGATCTGTCGACCGTTCGTCACCCCGCATCCGAGGACGCGCAACCCCAGCGCATCACCCCGTCCATGACGGCGCGGCAGACGGAGCCGGGTGACCCCCTGCGTGCCACCGTCCAGGTTCGACGCATCGACCCGTGGTCGATGCTCAAGCTGTCGCTGGTGATTTCGATCTCGTTGTTCTTCGTCTGGATGGTGGCGGTCGGCCTGCTCTACATGGTCCTCGACGGCATGGGTGTCTGGGACCGCGTGAACAACGCGTTCTCCGACATCGTGGCAACATCGGGCGACGCCGGTCTGATCTCCGCAGGACAGATTTTCGGATACGCAGCTGTGATCGGTCTCATCAACGTGGTGTTGTTCACTGCCCTGACAACCATCGGAACATTCATCTACAACATGTGTTCCGACCTGGTGGGCGGGCTGGAAGTGACACTGGCCGACCGAGATTGACCCTCTCCACACCGGCGTTTTGGTCTTCGACGCCGGTGTGCGGTAATCTCGTCCCTCGGTTCGAGTAGCACGATCAATCGTGGTTTTCGAGGCGAGTGCGGGCCTATAGCTCAGGCGGTTAGAGCGCTTCCCTGATAAGGAAGAGGTCGGAGGTTCAAGTCCTCCTAGGCCCACTGACGAGCGTGAGGAAGGGAGTTCCGTGAGGATCGTTCTTCCCACACTCGTTGTTGTAGTGGTGATCGTTGCCGCTGCTCGTGCCGTCCGTCTGGAAAGTCAGCGGTGGCACAAGCTCGATGTTCGAGACTTGGAAGTTCAGAACACGGGGCCTTAGCTCAGTTGGTAGAGCGCTGCCTTTGCAAGGCAGATGTCAGGAGTTCGAATCTCCTAGGCTCCACAATTTTCGGCCCCGAACCAATTCGCGGTTCGGGGCCGATTTGTTGGCCGGTTGTGGAGATGTCACGAACCGGTTCCCGCATCTTTTTTCACGCCGCCGGGCTTCTTCGTTGATACTTGTGTGGTGGGAACAGGGAGTAGAACCGAAGCGGCGACCGCCATGGTCGTCTACTTGGGGCTCACGTCCATACTGTTCATCGGCGGCGCCGTGGCCTCGTCGGCAACGACCAGCGGAACTGCGGTAATGGTGCTCGCAGGGTTGGCGCAGCTGGGTGCCGCCGCCTTTCTGCACTTCGGTGATCGCCCGGTGGGGACACTGAAGCTGGGAATCGTCACCGGCGGCGCCGTGGCCGCTCTTTGTGCAATGTTTCTGACTTCGGACAGTGCTGTGACGTATCTCCTATTGAGCCAGGCGGCAATGTTCCTGGGCATGCAGCTGTCCGGGTACTGGAGCGAACGCGGAGGCTGGATCTGGGTTTCGGTCCTGACCGTGGGTGCTGTGCTCTCCGCAGCGTTGTCCTCCACGACGATGCCGGCGGTTGCCTTCGTTCTGACTGCCCTGGGCATCGTGGCGTGCGCGGAGTTCTTCGGCTCCCATGCCCGGAGGATGCGGCACTCGGCGACGCGTGACGCGTTGACAGGCCTCCTGAACCGTCAGGGTCTCGAGGGTCGCGTGGAGAAGCTCCTGCCCGTCTACGCCTCGCGCGGGCTGCCCGTGAGCATGGCGGTGCTCGACCTGGACAACTTCAAGACGGTCAACGACGTCTACGGACACATCGCCGGCGACGTCTTGCTCGAGCGGGTGTCGGCCGCCTGGAAGAGCCAGCTTCGTAAAGGCGATGTTCTGGGTCGGCTCGGCGGTGACGAGTTCGTGCTGTTCATGCCCGGTAGCAACGAGGACGAGGCCGCGGCGTTGCTGGACCGGCTGCATGCGGCTCACTCGGCCCAGTGGAGTGTCGGCATGGTGTGCATGCCGACGGTGCAGAAGTGGTCGGAGATCTACCGCGCCGCCGACTCGGAGCTCTACAAGGCCAAACGCAGTCGCGGCGCCGACAGCATGGCGCGGCCGGTACCTCGCACCGTCATCGAGGACACCGGGACGCACCGCACTTCCCCGCGCCGCAACGGAGAGGCAGCCGCAGCGGCGAAGCAGCGGAATTGATCCCGGCCGGCTGTCCCCGGGCTGTGTACAACGCCCGGCGAGAACGTGTCGACATGCGCTCTACTGCTGATTCGTTCGACGCGGCAGGAGAGAAAGAATGGATCAGGACGGCAACTCGGTACTGTGGCGGGCAGAGGACATGTGGCGCCGACACACGATGCTGGTGACTGCGGGGGTACATCTGGACGTTCTCGCCGACCGTATCCGGCCGCTGGTCGGCGCGTCGGGCTGGGAGGGATCGGCTTCGGACGCTGCACGTGCGGCGACGGCGGCTGTGGCCGACGAACTCGGTGCCGCCTCGGCGATGCTGCGCCGCATCGGCGTCGTCGCGGCGCGTGCCGGGGACGACCGTGCGGCGCTGTCGCGGTGGGATCCCGATGACGAGTCCGGCGCACTGAGTGACCTCGACCGGAGCGTCGCCGCGAATCTGTCCCACGTGGGCGACGCCGAAAGCCGTACCGAGGGGGTGCGAACGGCCGGCTCCGTGGACGCTCTCGACTCCGCGAACAGGAGACGTATGGCGACCATGCGTCGAGAACTGGTCGCAGCGGAAACTCGGCTCACCCGCGAGCTGGACGAATCACCGTTCGGCGGCCTGTTCACCGACGCCGACGCCGGCGTGTCGCAGACTCGTGCTCGGCTGGCCTCGCTCGACGCCCTCGACGAGGTGCTGGCTCGCCCCGGCCGTCGATTGGTTCACCTCCAGGCGGGGCCGCGTCGAACCATCGCCGCGGTCTCGGTGGGCGACGTCGACCGGGCCGACAGGATAGCGGTGTTCGTCCCGGGTGCCGGTACGACCGTGGACAACTCGCTCGCTGCCCAGGATCTGAAGACAGCCGCAATAGTCGACGCCGCTGGTCATGTGGGTCCGCGGTCTCTGATCGCAGGGATCACGTGGATCGGATACGAAGCACCACAATGGAATACGGAACTGTTCGAGCCGCAGCGAAGTGTGGCAGGAACGGCGCCGGCGCATCTCGGGGCCCAAACATTGACCACGACTCTCGATGCGCTGCACAGTTCTCGTCACATGCTCGGCGACGCGGAGCGTACGCCCGCGGTGACCGTCGTCGCCCATTCCTACGGCACCGTCGTTGCGTCCGAGGCGTTGGGTTCCGTGGCGTTGGGTTCCGAGGCGATGAGCGACGGCGCCGAGACCGACGCGGTGGTTGTCATGGGATCACCGGGGTGGAGCGCCCCGCCGTCGGCCGCACCGTCACCGTACGTTGCGGAGGCGCGGTGGGATCCGGTGGCCGATCTGGGGTGGTTCGGCCCCGATCCCAGCGAACTCCCGAACGCGATCATGATGTCCACCGGCGCTGGCTCGGGACATTCGAGCTATCTCGATCCCGGCTCGGACAGCGCGCACGTCGTGGCTCAAATCGTATCGGGAGTCGACGTGCCCAGCCGCACTCGCACACTGGATGTCGCCGATCTGATCCGGCTGCTCGTGAGCACGGCCTGACGAACGAGCGTGGGGAGCCCAGCTGTCAAACCTGGGTCGACCCCGGTGACGTCGCCGCGGCGTGATGGCCGTTGGTGCTGGGGGTACCGAGGCCGGGTGGCTGCGCTGCGGGCGGAGGCACCTCTGTGCGCCGAGAGCGCGAGAACGCCACGGCAGCGGCCGCCACGATGGACAGCGCAAGGATCAAGCCGGCGCGGCGACCCGTGGCGAAGCGGGAGCTCTTCTGCCGTTTCGCCTGCGACACCTGCAGGTTCGAGCCGCCGGCGCGCTGCTGCGCCCGCCGAGAACGAAGCATCGATACACCCTTGCGGGTGACGACGAAACCGGTTGCCGCCGGCCCCTTCGCCAGAGTGAGCGCGGTGTCGCGAGCGATGCCCAGGGCCTTTTTGGCCGTGGCCGAGTCGGGTGTCGAGGTCATCCGTTCACTGTTGCACATGGAGGGAGTGGCACGATGGAGGACGTGACCTCACCTTTACAGACACAGACGGCAACGCTGCACACCAATCACGGCGACATCGTGATCGCTCTCTTCGGCAACCATGCGCCGAAGACGGTCGAGAATTTCGTCGGGCTCGCTCAGGGCACCAAGGACTACAGCACCAAGAACGCCTCGGGCTCCTCCGACGGACCGTTCTACGACGGCGCGATCTTCCACCGCGTCATCTCGGGCTTCATGCTGCAGGGCGGTGACCCCACCGGTACCGGCACCGGCGGACCGGGCTACAAGTTCGGCGACGAGTTCCATCCCGAGCTGTCGTTCGATCGCCCCTACCTGCTGGCCATGGCCAACGCGGGCCCCGGCACCAACGGCTCGCAATTCTTCATCACCGTCGGACCGACGCCGCACCTCAACCGTCGCCACACCATCTTCGGCGAGGTCGTGGATCCCTCGTCGCAGCAGGTCGTGGACAAGATCGGCGCGACCCCGACCGGCCGCGGCGATCGCCCGACCGAGGACGTCGTCATCGAATCCGTCACCATTGCGTGACACGATCGGCCTGATGTGACCAGTTCGGGCTGGGGCGGCCCTCAGATGCCGCCCCAGCCGACCTGCGTCCGACACCCCGACCGGCCCACCGGCTTGTCGTGCACTCGCTGCGAGCGACCCGCCTGTCCGGAGTGCTTACGCCCGGCGTCGGTTGGTCAGCACTGCGTCGACTGCGTCGCGGCGGCCGCTCGATCCGTTCCCCCTGCTCGAACCGTCGCCGGTGGGGTGAGCAGGACTGCGTCGAACCCCGTCGTCACCTACACGCTGATGGCGCTCAACATCGCCGTGTTCGCGCTCACCGCAGCTCAGGCGGGCAGCCCCGCGAATCAGTCCAGCGCGCTGTTCCGCGCCTGGGCGCTGGTGCCACTTCTGGTCGCCGACGGTGACGTGGTCCGGATCGTGGGCAGCGGATTTCTGCACTCGGGAGTTGTACATCTCGCGGTGAACATGTTCGCGCTCTACATCATCGGCCGGGACTGCGAGATGGTCCTCGGACGGTCTCGGTACCTCGCCGTGTACGCGGTGTCGCTCCTTGGCGGCGCAACAGGGGTGATGCTGCTCTCCAGTCCCGTCGTCCCCACCGTCGGTGCTTCGGGTGCGGTGTTCGGCCTGCTGGGTGCGCAGGCGGTGATTCTGGTACGTCTGCGCCGGAGTCCGACACCCGTGCTGATGATCATCGGACTCAACGTGGTGCTCAGCGTCGCGATCCCCGGTATCTCCCTGTGGGGGCATCTCGGCGGTCTCGCTGCCGGTGCGCTGGCGACAGCCGCCGTACTCTTCGCGACAGGCCCCAGTCCGGCTCGGTCACGAGCGATGGGTTGGGCGGGAATCGCAGGCGTCGGTGTCCTCGCACTCGTTCTGATCGCGGTTCGAGGCGCCACACTCGCCGGCGCACTCTGACGACAGGATCCTCCGAACGTCAGTCGCGTGAAGGTCAGTCGCGTGAAGGTCAGTCGCGTGACCATTGCGACGGAACCCAGCCGCGGACGTCGAGAGCATCGAAGACTTCCCGCGGGTCCTTGCCCAAATCCCATCGTCCGAAGATCAGCAGGCGCTCGGCGCCCTGATCGAGCACGTCCATCTCGAGCATCGGTACCCGCCGGCCCAGCCGCGGATACGGAACCAACCGCACACCGACCACGTCGTCGCGGCCGTACTCGCGTACCCCCCGCAGCGTCTTCACCGCCAGGACGTCGGTCCGAGCAGTTAGTTTGGGCCGTTGGACTCCCGCGAGGGCGGCCAACATCAGAGCGGCGAGCGCCGCGAGTCCGATCAGAAGCCGGCCGGCGGGGTCGTCTCCCGTCACGACGGCAGCGCCCGCCAACACCACTCCGCCGACGCCCAGAGCGGCGACCGCAGCCACCGGAGTGGACCACGACAGCGACGACTCCACCCCGCCTGTGGATGAACTATCCACAGAAGTTATCCACAGTGTGTATGAACAACACGGGTGTAATTCGTGTGCAGGCAACACCGAAAATCGAGGTCAACGCCATTTCATCGTCATGACGAGTCCGATGATCCAGAATCCGAAACCGATCAGCAGGTTGTAGGCACCCAAATCGGCCATCCAGCCGATGTTGTCCTGAGCCAAGTAATAGACGATGAGATAGACGAGACCGAGCAGCATGAACCCGAACATGACCGACAGGTAGAGGGTGCTCGACGGTGCCGCCTTCACCTTCACCGGCGTCCGGGACGCAGGGTCGATCGTGTAATCGGTCTTCTTGCGGACCTTCGATTTGGGCATGTAGTGACCTCTCGACTCGCGCGTTGTGAGGGTGCGTGAGAGCTGTACGTGCAGCGCTCTGTCCAGTCCACGATAACCTGGCGCCGAAGGCAGTAACCTGCGGCATTACTCTTGGCCCATGCGCATTCTGGTCGTCGACAACTACGACAGCTTCGTGTTCAACCTGGTCCAGTACCTGGGCCAGCTGGGAACGCGTGCGCGTGTGGTGCGCAACGACGACCCGACGATCGTCGATGTCGACGCTGCCGTCGACGCTGTGGACGGCGTACTGCTGAGCCCCGGACCGGGTACTCCACAGCGTGCGGGCGTCACCATGGACATGGTGGGGGCGTGTGCGCGCACTCGAACTCCGCTGCTCGGCGTGTGCCTGGGACACCAGGCCATCGGCGCGTCGTTCGGTGGTGTGGTCGAACGCGCACCCGAGCTGTTGCACGGCAAGACCTCTGTCGTCCACCACGACGGTGTCGGAGTTCTGGCTGGCGTGCCGGATCCCTTCACTGCGACGCGGTATCACTCGCTGACCGTGCGCGAGGACACCATCCCGCACGAGCTCGAGGTGACGGCCCGAACCGACAGCGGAATCGTCATGGCCGTTCGGCACCGAGAGCTGCCGATTCACGGGGTTCAGTTCCATCCCGAATCGGTCATGACCGAGGGCGGCCATCGACTGCTGGCCAACTGGCTGCAGGAGTGCGGCGAGGCACCGGACGAGTCGTTGGTGTCTCGACTCGAAAACGCGGCCCGCGTCTGATCGGGTTCTACAAGCCGAATTTTCCGACGCTCACGTTGATGCGCGCGTTCTTCGACGTGGCTGTTCCTGGCGCCACTGCCTGCTGCTGAATGCGATTGACCTGGGTCGCGTCGAGGGTCTGCACGTTGACCTGGTCGATCTCGGCAAGTGTGCCGTCCCAGCCCGCTGCGCGTAAGGCGTCGACGGCGTCGACCGGAGTGAGGCCGGTCAGGTTCGGCACGTCGAACTGGGTGCCGTTGGACACGTTGACCACGACGGTGCCGCCGTCCGCCAGGTTGCTACCGCCGGCGGGTTCGGTGCTGATGACTTGTCCGGCGGGCCTGGAGGAGTCGACCGGCCGACGATCGACGATGAATCCGGAGCCCGCGATGTTGGGCTGGGCCACGTCGATGTTCTGCCCCACGACGTCGGGCACACGTACCTGGCGCGGTCCGGAGCCGAGGGTGATGCGCACCATCGACCCTTCGTTCATCGACGAACCACGCGCAGGCTCCTGGTTGACGACCCTGTCGACGTCCTCCGGTGAGGATGCACCACGTCCGATGGCCGGATCCAGTGTCAGACCGGCCTTGATCAGGGCTTGGCGAGCGGCATCCTGGGTCAACCCCGTCAATTGGGGCACCTGAATCTGCTCGGGGCCGGAGGACACTTCGACCACGACGGTGCTGTCCTCGTCGACGGCCGTGCCGGCAATGGGTCTGGTGCCGATGACCGAGCCCTGTTCCACGTCGAGGTCGGAGCGTTGCTGAATGTCGACGCGGAAGCCTGCGTTCTCGAGCGTTGTTCTCGCCTCGGCGGGCGACTGTGCGGAGACGTCGGGAATGGTGAGGGACCGACCGGCGGCCCCCGGGCCGATACTCCACAGGAACACACCCACGATCCCGACCACCACGAGCGCGGCGAGCGAGATCAGCGCGGTGCGCATCCCTCGGCGGGGCGGCTGCTCGTCGTCGACGTCGGCCACCGAGTGCCGTCTGACCCGCCGCGACGTTGCCGCGCCCGCGGAGTCGGATCGACTCGCGTAGCTCGGGTGTGGTTCGTCCATCGAGTCGAGGAAGCTGCTCCTGTCCTCGTCGCTCATGACCACCGGAGCAACGGGGCGCTGGCCACCGAGAACCCGAATCAGATCGGATCGCATGTCCGCCGCGCTCTGGTACCGGTTGGCGGGGTTCTTGCTCATCGCTTTCAGCACGATGGAGTCGAGTTCGCGGGGGATATCGCTGTTCACCGTCGATGGCAGGCGCGGGTCCTCGCGCACATGCTGGTACGCGACCGCGACGGGAGAATCTCCGGTGAACGGGGGCTCGCTGGTGAGAATCTCGAACAGCACGCAGCCCAGCGAGTACACATCCGATCGAGCGTCGACCTGTTCACCGCGCGCCTGTTCGGGAGAGAGGTACTGAGCGGTACCGATGACGGCAGACGTTTGAGTCATGGGACTCGAGCTGTCGGCAATCGCGCGCGCGATGCCGAAATCCATGACCTTGACGGCTCCGGCTCGATTGATCATCACGTTGGCGGGCTTGACGTCGCGATGGACGATGCCGTGGCGGTGGCTGAAGTCCAAGGCCGCGCAGACGTCGGCGATGACCTCCATGGCCCGTTTCGCCGGCATCGGACCCTCGGCGCGGACCACGTCCCGCAGCGTGTCCCCGTCGACGTACTCCATGACGATGTACGGCAGTGGGCCGGTCTCGGTCTCGGCCTCGCCGGTGTCGTAGACGGCCACGATCGCAGGATGATTGAGCGCGGCGGCGTTCTGCGCCTCGCGGCGGAAACGAAGGTAGAACGTGGGGTCCCGTGCGAGGTCCTGCCTCAGCACCTTGATTGCGACATCCCGATCGAGCCGAGCGTCCTTGGCCAGATGCACCTCCGACATTCCGCCGAAACCGAGAATCTCGCCGAGTTCGTATCGAGACGACAATTCGCGAGGAGTCGTCATTGCGGGCCGCTCTGTGCCGGGTCCTGCGGACCTCCGTCGCGGTTGCTCACACCCAGGCCCGGGATGCCGAACAGCCCGCCGCCCGGAGGCGGAGGCGTGGTGGTGGTCGGCACGGCGGTGGTCGTCGCCTCGGTGGTGGTCGGTTCAGTGGTCGTGGTGGTCGTGGTCGTCGTCGTGGTGGTCGTGGTGGTCGTCGTCGTCGGTTCCGTAGTGGTCGTCGGTTCCGTAGTGGTGGGCTCGGCGGTCGTGGTCACCGGTTCGGCGGTGGTCGTGGTCACCGCAGGAGTCGAACCGTTGCTTTCGGTGAACACGAACAGCCCGAAGGCGACGACGGCCGCGAGAAGCAGTAGACCTCCAGCGGCCCACGCAAGAGCCTTCTGACCGGACGACAGTCCGGTTTCGGGCGGGGGCATGGGGGCGCGCGGGGGTTGCGCGGCGGCGGAATATCCGGTCGACGACGTCATCATCCGCGTGCTCGACGCACCGCCGATCGGCGCGGCTACCGTGCGCGAGGTACCGGGGCTTGCACCGGGGGTCGGGGGTCTGCGCCCCGCTCGAACCGCGGCCACAGCATCCGCGAACTCTCCACCGTTCTCGTATCGACCGGCGGGATCCTTGGTCATGGTGATCTCGATCAGCTCGCGTACCGGCTGAGGAAGATCCGAGGGAAGGGGCGGGGCCGCGTCGCGAACGTGTTTCATTGCCACCGTGAGGGCACCGTCACCCACGAACGGGCGGGTGCCGCTGATCGCCTCGTATCCGACGACACCGAGCGAGTACACGTCCGATGCGGACGTGGCGTCCTCGCCCAGCGCTTGCTCGGGCGCGATGTACTGAGCCGTGCCCATCACCATGCCGGTTCGAGTGACCGGAGACGCATCCACTGCCTTGGCGATGCCGAAGTCGGTGATCTTCACAGTGCCGTCGGGCGTGATCATGATGTTGCCGGGTTTGACGTCGCGGTGGACGATGCCGGCGCGATGCGCAGCATGGAGCGCGCGACCGGTCTGCTCCAGCATGTCCAATCCGTGCACCAGGGGCAATCTGCCCATGCGAGAAAGCACGGCGTTGAGCGGCTCTCCGACGACCAGCTCCATGACGAGGTAGGCCAAAGACTGCCCATTGGCGTCCCGCACCTCGCCGTAGTCGTAGATATTGGCGATGCCGGGATGGTTGAGCAGCGCGGTCGTCCGGGCTTCCACCCGGAAGCGTTCGACGAACTCGGAGTCGCTGGAGAACTCCGGCTTGAGAATCTTGACGGCGACGCGGCGATCGAGCCGGTTGTCCGTCGCTTCCCACACCTGGCCCATCCCGCCGGTCGCGATCAGCCGCAGCAATCGGTAGCGCTCGGCTACCAGTGCGCCGTTACTCAGGCCTCCACTCATGCTCCGCTCACCGCCCCTGCAACCCGGCGCCGATAACGGCTCTGGCAACGGGTGCCGCGACGGAACCGCCGGTGGCCGCGAGCGCGCGGTCACCACCGTTCTCGACGATGACCGCGATGGCGATCTTCGGGTCCTCGGCGGGCGCGAACGCGATGTACCACGCATGCGGCGGAGTGTTTCGCGGGTCGCTGCCATGCTCGGCCGTACCCGTCTTCGACGCGATCTGCACGCCGGGGATCTTTCCCTCGCCGGCCGAATTGTTCTCCGAACCGACCATGAGGTCGGTCAGCGTCGCTGCCACCTCGGGCGAGACGGCCTGACCGAGTGACGTGGGCTCATTGGTGTCGAGCGTCGACAGATCGGGAGCCTGCAACTGAGCGACCATGTGCGGAGCCATGCGGATTCCTCCGTTGGCGATGGCAGCGGCGACCTCGGCGTTCTGCAGCGGCGTCAGAGCGACGTCGCGCTGACCGATGCTGGACTGCCCCAATGCGGCATCGTCTTCGATGTCGCCGACGGTGCTGTCCGCGACCGGCAGCGGTACGGCTTGCTCGGGGCCGCCGATGCCGAACGCGGTCGCGGCGTCCTTGACGTTCTGCGTTCCGGTGCCGATGCCCAACTCCACGAAGGCGGTGTTGCACGACCGTGCGAACGCCTCACGCAGCGACGCAGTAGAACCCGAACCGCAGGTGGAGCCGTTGTAGTTCTCGAGCGTCGTGGACGTACCCGGAAGCGTGATGGTCGGTTCCGCGGTGAGCTGGGTGTCGGGGGTGGACCCGGCTGCGAGCGCAGCCGCGGTGACAACCACCTTGAACGTCGAGCCGGGCGGGTAGGTCTGCGAGACGGCGCGGTTGATCAGCGGCTCGCCCGGATCGTTGCTCAGACGTTCCCACGCCTGCGTCGACTGCTCGCCGTCGTGCGAGGCCAGTTCGTTAGGGTCGTAGCTGGGCGTGCTGACCATCGTCAGGATGTTGCCCGTGGACGGTTCGATCGCTACGACAGAGCCGGTGTACCCCTTGGAGGTGAGCTGGTCGTAAGCCACCTGCTGCATCACCGGGTCGATCGTCGTCACGACGTTGCCGCCGCGAGGATCGCGACCGGAGAGCAGATCGAAGAATCGCTTTCCGAACAGGCGGTTGTCGGACCCGTTGAGAATGGGGTCCTCCGCACGCTCGAGGCCGGTGCTCGAATACAGCATCGAGTAGAAGCCGGTGACCGGTGCGTTCGCTTCGGGACTCGACGGCGCGGCGGGGTCGGCAGGATAGGTGCGCAGGTACTTGTACCTATCGTCCGTCGCCGTCGACGAAGCTAGAATTTGGCCGCCGCCCGAGATCTGCCCACGTTGGCGGGCGTACTCGTCAAGCAGCACGCGTGAGTTACGGGGATCACTTCGCAAGTCGTCGGCCTTGATCACCTGAACGTAAGTAGCGTTGGCGAGGAGAACAACGATCATCGCCATCACGCCGATGGCGACACGGCGCAGGGGAGTGTTCATGCGCGCTTCACCACCTGAGTCATGGCATCACCGATCGGTGCAGCCGGCGCCCTCTTCTGCGGCACGACGGGTGCTCGTGCAGCATCGGAAATCTTGATCAGTAGTGCGACCAAGGCGTAGTTCGCGAGCAGTGAAGAGCCTCCGTAGGACATGAACGGGGTGGTCAGACCGGTGAGCGGAATCAGCTTGGTGACACCACCGACAACGACGAAGATCTGAACGGCGATGGTGACGGACAACCCGGCGGCGAGCAGCTTGCCGAAACTGTCGCGCACGGCCAGTGCTGTACGCAGGCCACGCAGCACGAACATCATGTAGAGCATCAGCACGGCGGCGAGGCCGATCAACCCCAGCTCTTCACCGACGGTGGAGATGATGAAATCGGTGCTGGCGAACGGGACCTGCGATGGGCGCCCGCTACCGAGGCCCGTACCGCCCATGCCGCCGGTCGCCAGACCGAACAGCGACTGCGAAATCTGATATCCGGTGTCGTTGTAATCGGCGAACGGATCCAACCAGGTGTTGGTGCGGATACGGACGTGGCCGAAGAACTGGTATGCCAGCAAGAACCCCAGCAGCAGCAGCCCGACGCCGATCACCATCCATCCGACGCGCTCGGTGGCGATGTAGATCATCACCAGCACCGTGCAGTAGATCAGCAGCGATGTGCCCAGATCCTTCTCGAACACGAGCACACCGATGGAGACGATCCAGGCGACGATGATGGGGCCGAGGTCGCGAGCGCGGGGGAAATCCATCCCCAGTACGTGTTTGCCGGCGGTGGTGAACAGCTCGCGCTTGGCCACCAGCACGGAGGCGAAGAAGATCAGCAGCAGAATCTTGGAGAACTCGCCGGGCTGAATACTGAATCCGGGCAGCCTGATCCAAATCTTCGAGCCGTTGACCTCGGACAGCGACGACGGCAGGAGTGCGGGAAGGGCGAGGAACACCAAGCCGCCCAGTCCCAGCGTGTAGCCGTACCTGGCAAGGGTTCGATAATCGCGAACCAGCACCAGGACCGCGACGAACCCGGCGATACCGAGCGCCGTCCACAGCACCTGCTGGTTCGCATCGGGTGACGGCGCAGTGTCACCGAGGTAGGCCGCCGCTTGCTGCGACGAGAGATCGAGCCGGTGGATGAGCACCAGCCCGAGACCGTTGAGCAGCGCGACCACGGGCAGCAGGAGTGGATCGGCATGTGTGGCGAACCGACGAACTGCCGCGTGCGCCACCGCGAACATCGCCAGGTAGGCAATGCCGTACTTGGCCAGATCCCACGTGATGGTTTGTTCCTGGCTGGCTTCCACCAGGATCAGCGACACGGTGGTCGTGACGGCTGCGGCGCCGAGAAGGGCGGCCTCGACTCCGCGCTTGGTCGACTGCGGCGGCGCTGGGGCGAAACCGCCGGGAGGACTGGGGAACGAAGCGGAGGACGAATGCGGAGCGGACATCAAGAACCCGTCCTGCAGGTCTGACCCGGCACCAGTTTCGGTGTGGGCGTCACCTCCGGAGTCGCGGAATCCGGGCTGGTGGTGGGCGCAGCGGGCGTTGTCGCGGGCGGCACAGCTGGGTTCGGGGGAGCGGGCGTGGGCACGACGGCGGTCGGCGGCGCAGTCGTGGTGGGTGCTGTCGACGTCGTGGTGGCCGGCTGATCGCAGAGCGGCAGCATGTCGCCCGAGACGAGGCGAATCATCTGTCCGCGAGCGTCGTCGAGGCTCCCCGACGGGAGACCGGAACGAACCTGCTCACGCGCCGACGGCCGCAGATCGTCCACACCGAGTACGTTGCAGTCGGCACCGTCCGGCGCCGTCAAGTTCACGGTCGGCGGATCGCCCTGGTCCAGGACGCAGCCCACCAGATCGACTTCCTGGAACGACAGTCCGAGCAGGGAACCGGGAACACCGCGCATGACCACGACTCGGCTGTTGTCCGTCCCCACGTAGTAATTACGTTGCAGCAGTTGCCAACCTGCGACCGAACCAACCGCGAGCACGATCACCAGGGCGAGTCCGGCCAATGTCCACCGGAGCTTGTGAGATTTCTTTTCCGGTACGGGTGCGGCCGTGACGACACGCTTCGGAGTGGTGCGTGGTGGTCGCATGGCAGCAGCGCGCCCGGCGGCGGTGTTGGGAGGAGGGGCGTCCTCTTCGTCCTCCATGGACGCGGCGCCGGCGAGAATCGGAAGTGACTGCCCGTAGTCGAGATCGATGACATCGGCCACCACAACGGTGACGTTGTCCGGGCCACCGCTGCGCAGCGCGAGTTCGATCAGTCGGTCCGCGCTCTGGTCGTTCTCGCCCTCGCGAAGGGTGTCCGCGATGGTTTCGCTGCTGACCACGTCGGACAGGCCGTCGGAACAGAGCAGATACCTGTCTCCGGCGCGGGCTTCGCGCACGGTCAGGGTCGGTTCGATCTCGTTACCGGTGAGGGCACGCATGATGAGCGACCGTTGCGGGTGCGAGTGGGCCTGCTCGGCCGTGATTCGACCCTCGTCGACGAGAGACTGGACGAACGTGTCGTCGCGGGTGATCTGGGTGAGCTCGTCGTCGCGAAGAAGGTACGCGCGCGAATCTCCGATGTGGACGAGGCCGATCTTCTTGCCTCCGAACAGAATCGCCGTGAGCGTGGTGCCCATGCCGTCCAGCTCGGGGTCTTCTTCGACCTGCTCGGCGATGGTTGCGTTTCCGTCGCGCGTGGCACGCTCGAGCTTTCGCAGTAGGTCGTCACCCGGCTCGTCGTCGTCGAGATGTGCGAGTGCGGCGATCATCAATTGTGAGGCGACCTCGCCCGCTGCGTGCCCACCCATGCCATCGGCGAGGGCCAGCAGACGCGCGCCCGCGTACACCGAATCCTCGTTGTTGGACCTGACGAGACCGCGGTCGCTGCGCGCGGCATAACGGAGAACCAGCGTCACGGGCGCAACTCGATCACGGTCTTGCCGACGCGGACCGGTGTTCCCATGGGAACTCGGACCGCGGTGGTAACTTTTGCTCGGTCGAGATAGGTCCCGTTCGTCGACCCCAGATCCTCGACATACCAATCGGCACCGCGTGGCGAGATTCGAGCGTGGCGGGTGGACGCATAATCGTCGGTCAGCACCAACGTCGAATCGTCGGCACGGCCCATGAGGACGGGCTGGGTGCCGAGTGTGATGCGAGTTCCGGCGAGAGACCCGTGGGTGACGACGAGATGCTTCGCCACCCGCTGCTTACGCCCCTGAAGGGAAACCGGGGATTTGCGTGACTTGGGGGCGACGCGAAGCCCCGAGGCCGCATAGATGTCCGACCGGAGGGTGCGCAGCACTGCCCAGACGAACAACCACAGAATCAAGAGGAAACCAGCCCGGGTGAGCTGCAGAATCAGTCCCTGCACAGCGTGTCACCTCCTCGTTGTTTGACAGTGTGGAGCACCGACGGTGTGCACCATTGCGGGTGCGGTCGATTTGTTCCACATCACCGACGCCTCGGAGCATCATAAGGGCAGACTCCGACTCTCCGGACACCGCTGGCGTGCCGGAGTTCCGCGGCCCGATTACACGATGCGTACGAGGATCTCGGAATGGCCTGCGCGCACGATGTCGCCGTCGGCGAGTTGCCAGTCCTGGACGGGTGCGCCATTGACAGTAGTGCCGTTCGTGGAGCCCAGGTCGGACAGCATCGCTACCCGGCCGTCCCAGCGAATCTCGAAATGCCGGCGAGAAACCCCGGTATCGGGTAGCCGGAACTGAGCTTCCTGTCCGCGTCCGACGACGTTTCCGCCCTCGCGAAGCTGGTAGTGACGTCCGCTACCGTCCTCGAGCTGCAAGGTGGCGTCGAGTCCCTGCGAGGCACCCGGGCGGCCGTAATCGTCTCCGTCGTCGTGTCCCACCTGCTGGTAGCCCTGAGTCCGCGGCTGGTCGTACGCCGCGGCTCCGGCTACGGCACCGTAGGCGCGCGACGAGGACTGACGATCGTATTCGCCGTCGTCGCGGCCCTGCTGAGCGTGACCGTCGTGGTCGTTGCCCTGCTCGTCGTAACCGTGTTGGTCGTAGCCCTGCTCGTCGTAACCGCCCTGGTCGTAACCCTGCTGGTCGTAACCCTGCTGGTTGTAACCCTGTTGGTCGTAGCCACCTTGGTCGTAACCCTGCTGGTCGTAACCCCGCTGGTCGTAACCCCGCTGGTCGCCGCGCTGATCGGGACCCGGTCGGCCGTACGCCTGGCGGTCGTAGCCGCGCTGGTCGTAACCCTGTTGTCCGTAGCCGCGCTGGTCATAGCCCTGTTGGTCGTAGCCGCGCTGGTCGTAACCCTGCTGTCCGTAGCCCTGTTGGTCGTAGCCGCGCTGGTCGTAGCCGCGCTGGTCGTAACCCTGCTGTCCGTAGCCCTGTTGGTCGTAGCCGCGCTGGTCGTAACCCTGCTGTCCGTAGCCCTGCTGATCGGGAGCCGGTCGGCCGTACGCCTGGCGGTCGTAGGGCTGCTGACCGCGACCACGGGGGTCGTAGCCGCGCTGGTCGTAACCCTGCTGGTCGTAACCCTGCTGGTCATAACCTTGCTGACCGTAAACCTGCTGATCGGCATCGGGGCGACCGTAGCCGCCTTGATCGTCCTGATCGGGGTAATCCTGGTATGCCCGCGGCGGGCGCACCCGATTCTCGGAAGATGGGTCGTAACCACGCGGAGCATCAGACGGATACGCGCTGCCGTTGCGAGGTGCTCGAGATGCGACACCGGATACCGGCCGATCGCCTTCGCGGTCGGGCTCGTCGCCCTGGTTCTGAGTCCCTGAGTTCTGGGTCATGGGGCCGGCTCCTGATATCGACGACGGTTGGGAATTCGCTGGGGTGTTGTCGGGTGGCGTTGATCGTGGTTTGCGGGTGTAGGGATGTGGCCTGCTCTGGCCGGCCGGCGGTCGGTCTGCGTCCGGGTCGACGGTGGCCGAGGTTCGGAACTGGCCACTGTGCAACGTAGACGACGGAGCGAATCTGACCACTACCGTGCCGTAGGTCTGCCACCCCTGTTCGGCGATGTAGTCGTGCAGGTGGCGAGCAAAGGCTTTCGTGGTCATCTCGTGATCGGAGGCCAGATCGTCGTGATCGGATTCGCTGATGGTGATCACATAAGAATTCGGTGCCAGCAGGTGGCCACCGTCGAGAGACCGGACGGACGAGCCTGCTTCTTGCTGAAGGGCGGCTTCGACCTCCTGCGGAACGACACCTCCGCCGAAGACGCGAGCGAAGGCGTCGCCGACAGCGCTCTGCAGTCTTCTCTCGAATCGCTGAACCACTCCCATGACACCCTCCTTCTTTCGTCTTTCCAGAACTCACTCGATGCCGATGTACCCGTTTTCGCTCGTCTGTCTCACGACAGCCAGGATCGACCTCACATGGTGCGGAAACGGGGTCCCATAGGTCCACGTCGGTCCACCCAGCGTGTCACACAGCCGTAGGACTGTTGATCCATGCTATACGCCCTGAACCGGTTTCCGGCCCGCCCCGGCAGCCGAAGACGGACTGGAAGTACGGATTTCGGCGGACGAGATCGGTCGTGTTAATCTCGTCCACGTCGCTCGGGCGAGTGGCGGAATGGCAGACGCGCTGGCTTCAGGTGCCAGTGTCCTTCGGGACGTGGGGGTTCAAGTCCCCCTTCGCCCACCACACTGGCCGTAGCTGAGTTCTTCGCTACGGCCAGTAGTTTTACGTCACGTTGGTGACATCTCGCACCTCGTTCGGCGTGCGTTCGAGCGTATTCTGGAGTCACGTTCGACAGGTATCCGCGCAATGGCGCACGGACCACACGTGATTTATGTCCTCCGCTCCGAAGAATTAGCAGTTCACGGCAACCTGAGGTTGCCCTGACTTGTGAATCCGTCGGGGTACTGACTTATCGTTGCGCTGCTGGGGTCGTCCCACAACGGTCACTCCTGCGCAAAACACTCGGCTATGCCTCGGAACAGATCGTCCATCAGCACTAGCCGGAGCCCCCATCGGAGTATGCGTTCAACGTCGAACGCACACTCGCATCGCCCTGCGGTGGCCCGTTCTCCCGAGAACGGCGTCTGATTTCCGCGGATCTTGGCTCGACTCGTCAGTTAGGCAAGACACATGCAGCTTCCCGGTCACCGGTACCCAACCGCTCGCGGCCTCTACGACCCGACCAACGAACACGACTCCTGTGGTGTCGCGTTCGTGGTCGATATGCACGGCCGTCGTAGTCGGGACATCGTCGACAAAGCCATCACCGCGCTGATCAATCTCGAGCATCGCGGTGCGGCAGGTGCAGAGCCCAACACCGGTGACGGCGCCGGCATCCTGATTCAGGTACCCGACAAATTCTTCCGGGCAGTGGTCGACTTCGAGTTGCCGCCGGAGGGGTACTACGCCACCGGTATCGCGTTTCTGCCGCAGTCGCGCGCGGAGTCTGCCGAGGCAAGCGCCGGTGTGGAGCGCGTCGTCGTCGAAGAGGGCTTGGAAGTACTGGGCTGGCGAGATATCGCTACCGACGACGGTGCCCTGGGTGCATTGGCCCGCGACGCGATGCCGACCTTCCGCCAGCTGTTCGTCGCCTCTCCCGACCGGTCGCTGTCCGGTATCGACCTCGAACGCCGCGCGTTCGTGGTGCGCAAGCGCCTCGAGCACGAACTCGGCCTCGACGGTCCAGGTAAGGACGGCCCGGGTCGCGAGAGCGTCTACTTCCCGTCGCTGTCGCCGTCGACCATCGTCTACAAGGGCATGCTGACGACCCCGCAGCTCAAGAGCTTCTACCTCGACCTGCAGGACGAGCGTGTCGAGAGCGCCCTCGGCCTGGTCCACTCTCGCTTCTCCACCAACACGTTCCCGTCGTGGCCATTGGCGCACCCCTTCCGCCGCGTCGCCCACAACGGCGAAATCAACACCGTCACGGGCAACGAGAACTGGATGCACGCTCGTGAGTCGTTGATCGACTCCGACGTCTTCGGCGGTCCCGAGGCCCTCGAGAAGATCTTCCCGGTGTGCACGCACGGCGCGTCCGACACCGCTCGATTCGACGAGGTCCTCGAATTCCTCCACCTCGGTGGGCGCAGCCTGCCGCACGCAGTGCTGATGATGATTCCGGAGGCGTGGGAGCATCACGACACGATGGATCCGGCGCGTCGGGCGTTCTACCAGTACCACTCGGCTCTGATGGAGCCGTGGGACGGACCGGCCTCGGTGTGCTTCACCGACGGCACCGTCATCGGCGCGGTCCTCGACCGCAACGGTCTACGGCCCAGCCGCTTGTGGGTCACCGACGATGGTCTGGTGATCATGGCGTCCGAGGTCGGCGTTCTCGACATCGAACCGTCCAAGATCGTGCGCAAGGTGCGCCTGCAGCCGGGTCGCATGTTCCTGGTCGACACGGCTCAGGGCCGGATCGTCAGCGACGACGAGATCAAGGACGAGCTGGCCGCCGAGCATCCGTACCAGGAATGGCTCGACGACGGTCTGATCGGCATCGACGAGCTTCCCGAGCGGCCGCACGTGCACATGACGCACGACCGGGTCCTCATTCGCCAACAGATCTTCGGCTACACCACCGAGGAATTGAGCATGCTGGTTGCGCCGATGGCCAAGGCCGGCGCCGAGGCCATCGGTTCGATGGGGACCGATACTCCGGTGGCTGTGCTCTCGAACCGGCCGCGCATGTTGTTCGACTACTTCTCGCAGCTGTTCGCCCAGGTCACCAACCCGCCTCTCGACGCGATCCGCGAAGAGGTCGTCACCAGCCTCGGTGGCACCCTCGGTCCCGAGCGAGATTTGCTGCAGCCGTCAGCGGAGGCGTGCAGGCAGATCGTGCTGACCTCGCCGATCCTGCACAACGACGAGTTGGCGAAGCTGGTTCACATCAACGACGACGGAAACCGGGAAGGTCTTCGTTCTGTCGTCGTCCGCGGGCTGTATCCGGTCGCCGAGGGCGGCGAGGGTCTGCGGCGCAGCCTCGAGATCATCCGTGAACAGGTCTCGGCGGCGATCGCCGGTGGCGCCCGCATCGTCATCCTCAGCGACCGCGAGTCCAGTGAGCGCCTGGCTCCGATTCCCTCGCTGCTGCTGACCTCCGCCGTGCATCACCACATGATTCGGGAGAAGACCCGCACCAAGGTCGGTCTCATCATCGAATCCGGCGACGCGCGCGAGGTGCACCACATGGCCACCCTGGTCGGCTTCGGTGCCGCCGCGGTGAACCCGTACATGGCGTTCGAGTCCATCGAGGACATGATCGATCGCGGCACACTCCAGGACATCGACTACGACACCGCGGTGAAGAACTACATCAAGGCCGCCGGCAAGGGCGTCCTGAAGGTCATGTCGAAGATGGGCATCTCGACGCTCGCCTCGTACACCGGCGCGCAGCTGTTCCAGGTCATCGGCCTCGCGCAGGGCCTGGTGGACGAATATTTCTACGGCGTGCAGTCCCCCCTGGGCGGTATCGATCTCGATCAGATCGCCGCCGACATCGCGGTGCGGCACGGAATCGCGTACCTGGACAACAAGTACGAGCGTGCGCACCGCGAGCTCGAGACCGGTGGCGAGTACCAGTGGCGTCGCGACGGCGAGTACCACCTGTTCAACCCCGACACCGTGTTCAAGCTCCAGCACGCCACCCGCACGGGTCAGTACTCGGTGTTCAAGGAATACACCCAGATGGTCGACGACCAGTCGGAGCGGCTGGCGTCGCTGCGCGGGTTGTTCAGGTTCAAGACCGAGGGCCGCAAAGCGATCCCGATCGACGAAGTCGAGTCCGCTCGCGACATCGTCAAGCGTTTTTCCACCGGTGCGATGAGCTACGGCTCCATTTCGGCCGAGGCGCACGAGACGTTGGCTATTGCGATGAACCGCTTGGGAGGGCGCTCGAACTCGGGTGAGGGCGGCGAGGACACCGCACGATTCCTCCCGGACGAGAACGGTGACTGGCGTCGGTCTGCGATCAAGCAGGTCGCGTCGGGACGGTTCGGCGTGACGTCGAACTACCTGACCAACTGCACCGACATCCAGATCAAGATGGCCCAGGGTGCAAAACCGGGTGAGGGCGGCCAGCTTCCGGCTCACAAGGTGTACCCCTGGGTGGCCGAGGTTCGTCACTCCACACCCGGCGTCGGGCTCATCTCGCCGCCGCCGCACCACGACATCTACTCCATCGAGGATCTTGCCCAGCTGATCCACGACCTGAAGAACGCCAACCCGTCGGCCCGCGTGCACGTCAAGCTGGTCTCCGAAGTCGGCGTCGGCACCGTCGCAGCGGGTGTCTCCAAGGCGCACGCCGACGTGGTGCTCATCTCGGGCCACGACGGCGGCACCGGAGCGACGCCGTTGACGTCGGTCAAGCACGCCGGCGCTCCGTGGGAGTTGGGATTGGCCGAGACGCAGCAGACTCTGCTGCTCAACGGTCTGCGGGATCGCATCGTCGTGCAGGTGGACGGGCAGCTCAAGACCGGTCGCGACGTCATGGTCGCGGCGCTGCTGGGCGGCGAGGAGTTCGGTTTCGCCACCGCACCACTGGTGGTGTCGGGCTGCATCATGATGCGGGTGTGTCACCTCGACACGTGCCCGGTGGGTGTTGCGACGCAGAACCCGTTGCTGCGCAAGCGATTCGCCGGCCAGCCGGAATTCGTGGAGAACTTCTTCCTCTACATCGCCGAGGAAGTTCGCGAGTACCTCGCCGAGTTCGGTTTCCGGACGCTCGACGAGGCCATCGGCCAGGTCGCCCTCCTCGACACCACGGCGGCCAAGGCCCACTGGAAGGCGTCCAAGCTGGACTTGTCGCCCATTCTGGACGTCGCGGAGTCGGCGTTCATGAATCAGGATCTCTACTGCACCGGTACGCAGGACCACTCGTTGGAGAAGGCGCTGGACCAGCAGCTCATCACCGCCAGTCGCGCTGCACTCGACAACGGCGAGCGGGTGCAGTTCTCCACCAAGATCACCAACGTGAACCGCACCGTGGGCACGATGCTCGGCCACGAGGTCACCAAGGCGTACGGCGCCGAGGGGTTGCCGGACGGCACGATCGACATCACTTTCGCGGGGTCGGCCGGTAACAGCTTCGGGGCGTTCGTTCCCCGCGGCATGACGCTGCGGCTGCAGGGCGATGCCAACGACTTCGTCGGCAAAGGTCTCTCGGGTGGACGCGTCATCGTTCGGCCGTCCCTGGACGCCAACGCGGAGTTCGTAGCCGAAGACAACATCATCGCGGGCAACGTCATCCTCTTCGGCGCGACCGAGGGTGAGGCCCTGATTCGCGGTGTCGTCGGAGAACGCTTCGCGGTGCGCAACTCGGGCGCCGTCGCGGTGGTCGAAGGCGTCGGTGATCACGGCTGCGAGTACATGACCGGCGGCAAGGTGGTCATTCTCGGCGAGACGGGTCGCAACTTCGGTGCGGGTATGTCCGGCGGTGTGGCGTTCGTCTTCGATCCGAACTCGACGTTCGAAGCGAATCTGAACACCGAATTGGTCGATATCGAGGACCTCGAGGGCGACGAGTTCGCCTGGCTCAAGGATGCGATCACCAGGCATCGTGACGAGACGGGATCCGAGGTTGCCGACCGCATTCTCGCCGACTGGTCTCAGCAGGTCAATCACTTCGTGAAGGTGATGCCGCGCGATTACAAGAAGGTACTGCTCGCAATCTCCGAGGCCGAGAAGAACGGTGCGGACGTGGACGAAGCGATCATGGAGGCAGCTCGTGGGTGACCCACAAGGATTTATGAAGAACACGTCGCGGGAGCTTCCGCAGCGGCGTCCCGTGGACCTCCGTCTGATGGACTGGAAGGAGGTGTACGAGGACTTCTCCTCCGACACCCTCCGGACCCAGGCCAGCCGGTGCATGGACTGCGGTATCCCGTTCTGCCACAACGGTTGCCCGCTGGGCAACCTGATCCCCGAGTGGAACGATCTGGTCTACAAGGACCGTTGGCGCGAGAGCATCGACCGACTGCACGCGACCAACAACTTCCCGGAGTTCACTGGCAGGCTCTGCCCGGCTCCGTGCGAAGCGTCCTGCGTGCTGGGCATCAACCAGGACCCGGTGACCATCAAGCAGGTCGAGGTCGAGATCATCGATCGCGCGTACGACGAAGGATGGGTCCAGCCCATCTACCCGACGTACCTCACCGGCAAGAAGGTCGCCGTGGTGGGATCGGGGCCGGCCGGACTCGCAGCAGCGCAACAGCTCACGCGTGCCGGTCACACGGTCACCGTGTTCGAACGTGCCGACCGCATCGGCGGGTTGCTGCGCTACGGCATCCCGGAGTTCAAGATGGAGAAGCGGCACATCGATCGCCGGATCGCGCAGATGGAAGCCGAAGGCACCATCTTCCGCACCGGCGTCAACGTGGGCGTGGACGTCACGGCTGAGCAACTGCGCGCAGACTTCGACTCGATCGTGTTGTCCGGTGGGGCCACCAAAGCGCGTGATCTCGAAGTGGACGGCCGCGAATACGGCGGCATCCATCAGGCGATGGAGTTCCTTCCGTGGGCCAATCGAGTGCAGCTGGGCGACGACGTCGTCGATCAGTACGGGCAGCCTCCCATCACCGCCAAGGACAAGAAGGTCGTCATCATCGGCGGCGGCGACACCGGCGCGGACTGCCTCGGTACCTCACATCGCCAGGGTGCCGAGAGCGTTCACCAGTTCGAGATCATGCCTCGCCCCCCCGAGGAGCGGGCCGGGTCCACACCGTGGCCCACCTACCCGTTGGTGTACCGCGTGTCGTCGGCTCACGAGGAGGGCGGCGAGCGCGTCTTCTCCGTCAACACCGAGCGTTTCACCGGTGAGAGTGGGTACGTGACCGGACTCGACGCGCACGAGGTCGAGTTCAAGGACGGCCGTTTCGCCAAGGTGGAGGGCTCGGACTTTCACCTCGACGCCGATCTGGTCCTGCTCGCGATGGGCTTCACCGGGCCGGAGAAGCCGGGTTTGCTCACCGACCTGGGTGTGAATCTGAACGAGCGCGGCAACGTCTCTCGTACCGATCAGTGGAACACCAACGTCGAAGGCGTGTTCGTGGCCGGCGACATGGGCCGTGGTCAGTCGTTGATCGTGTGGGCGATCGCGGAGGGACGCTCCTGTGCCTCCGCAGTGGACACGTTCTTGATGGGCAAGTCGGCACTTCCGTCGCCGATCGTTCCCACGCAGGCCCCGCAGCGCTAGAAGGATCTTCCTTCCGACGCCCCGGCACCGAGTGTGTCGGGGCGTTCGTCGTTGTCGGCTGATTCAGCGTGCGCGGCGGAAGAGAAGTGCGATGACGCCGCCGGCGACGATCAATATCAGCATGGTCGCGCCCGCCGCAGAGGCGATCCCATCGACGTACGCTTCGCGGGCACGGCCCGCCAGGCCCGCACCCAGATCGGACGGTAAGCGGCCGGCCTCGGCCAGCGTGCCGGCCAGTGTGCCGTCGCCCGACATGTCGGCCGGGCCCAGGACCAGCCGATACGTCGCCACACTGATCGAGCCCAGAACGGCGACTCCCAGCGCTCCGCCGAGTTCTGCGCCGGTCTCCGAGATGGCGCCCGCCGCGCCGGCTTTCTCGGGCGCGGCCGTGGCCAGGACTCGATCGGATCCGAACGTGGTGCCGGTGCCCACGCCGACGGCCGCGATCACCATACCGGTCAGCAGCACTGCGAGTGTGGTGGCCGAACCGACGTCGGACGGGACGGCGACGAAGGCGATAGTCGTGACACCCAGCAACATCACCGAGACCGCGCCCGTCATGATCACCGCGGGTGGTCGACGTTTCATCACCAGTGGGGCACTGAGCGATGCCCCCGCTGTGGCGATGGCGGGGATCAACGACCACAGACCTGCATGCAAGGTACTCAGGCCCAGTACCAGCTGAAGGTACTGCGCGAGCATCAAGCTGAACCCGGTGACCACGAAGACCGATACCAAAAGGACGAGTACACCGACGGAGAATGCAGGTACTCGGAACAAGTCGAAGTCGATGACGGGATGACTGCTGGCACGCGTTCGACGAACGAACCACCAACCGACTGCCAGTCCGGTACCCAGGGCGGCTGCGACCTGCCAGTCCAGGCCGCTCTGCGCGGCGTGCTTGAGCGCGTAGACGATCCCCAGCATCGCGAGAATGGACGCACCGACAGCCGGCAGGTCGAAGCGGCCGGGATCAGGGTTCTTTGCCTCGGGCAATATCAGCGGTGCAGCGATCAGCAGCACCACCATGATGGGCAGGTTGATGAGGAAGACCGACCCCCACCAGAAATACTCGAGCAGTGCACCGGCGATGACCGGACCGAACGAGCCGCCACCGGCGAATCCTGCTGTCCAGACACCGATGGCCACACCGCGCTGAACCGGATCGACGAACAGCTTGCGGAGCAGGGACAGCGTGGACGGGGCGAGCGTGGCGCCGCCGATGCCGAGGAGAACTCGGGACGCGATGAGGGCTTCGGGGGTGTGGGAGAACGCCGCTGCCACGGATGCGACGCCGAAGATGAACGATCCGATGATGAGCAACCGCCGAGTGCCGATGCGATCGCCCAGCGAGCCCATCGTCACCAACAGGCCGGCCAACATGAAGCTGTAAATATCGAGGATCCACAGTTGCTGCGCGCTACTCGGCCCGAGGTCGCGGGTCAGTGACGGCAGGGCCAGATACAACACCGACATGTCCATCGAGACCAGCACGATCGGCATGACGAGGACTACCAGTCCCATCCATTCGCGTCGTCCCGCTCGGGTTGTGTCGACGCTGGTCATGAAAAGGATCCGTATCTTCGACTTGGTGAGGTGGACGCCGCGCGAAAAGGTCCGAAGCACAGGAAACGTTCGGCGGTCGTCTCATATGGGAACACAGCAGAAGGGCCGATGCCGAATCGGCCCTTACGTCACATGAGATCTATTTTGACGACCGAGAGGCACGCACGTGCGAGTTGCAGTATTGGGAACAGGGACGATGGGCGCCGGTATGGCGAAATCCCTGATCCGCGAAGGTCACGACGTCAGCGTATGGAATCGCAGCAACGACAAAGCTGCGCCGTTGGCGGACGACGGCGCCCGCGTCGATACCGATCCCGCGGCCTGCGTCGACGGAGCCGACGCGGTGCTGACGATGTTGTTCGACGAGGCGGCGACAACCGAGACCGCCGAGCTGTTCCTGCCGACGATGAAGGACGGCGCCGTGTGGCTGCAGTGCGCCACGGTGGGCCCGGCCGGTGCGAAGCGCTTGGCCGATGTCGCGTCCAAGCACGGGGTGTCGACACTGGACTGCCCTGTTCTGGGCACCAAGGCACCCGCGGAGAGCGGCAAACTGACGCCCCTGGTGTCGGGGCCCTCCGACGTTGTCGACGCCATGGAGCCGGTGCTGAATGCGATCGGCGCCAAGACGGTGCGCGCCGGGTCGAAACCGGGCGACGGCAGCGCGCTCAAGCTGGCCTGCAACGCCATGGTGGCCACGCTCACCGCGGCCGTGGGCCAGTCGTTGGCCATGGCGAGCGAACAGGGACTGGACCCGAAGATGGTGCTCGAGACGCTGGACGGTGGCCCGATCAACGCGCCGTACACGCAGCTCAAGGGATCGGCCATGCTCTCGGGTGAGTTCGATCGGCAGTTCGCGGTCGACGGTGTGATCAAGGATGTCGATCTGATGATCGACGCCGTTCCCGAGCGCACCGCCCGCATGCTCACCGCCGTGCGAGAGGCGTTCGTCGACACCAGCGCCGCGGGGTACGGATCCGACGACCTGGCTGCGGTGATCACCGCGTTTCAGGGAAAAAGTTCAACAAGCGACTGAGAACGCCGCGTAGTCCGTACGTTCGTTCCATGTGCGTCTGATCCAGGCGCGCACCACATTCGCGTGCCGGAACCGGCGCGAGACGAAAGGCACAAGATGAGCGATCTACACGTGGTGGCCACCATCCCGGTAACGGAAGGTTTCGACGAGGTCCTCGAAGCGATGAGGGGTCTCGCCGAAAAGACTCGCGAAGAGGACGGGTGCATCGAGTACCACGTCTTCACCTCCAACGCGGCGCCCGACACCATCGTCACCACCGAGCTCTGGCGGGATCAGGCGGCGCTCGACGCCCACATGGCGTCGCCGCACATGGCGGACATCATGGGCCGGCACAGCGCCAAGCTGGGCGCGTTGGCGATTCATCCGCTCACCCCCGCCTGAGGATCAGGCGTAGCGCGGTTCGTCCCCGTAGGTTGAGCGATCGTCCTGCGGATCGGACCGCGCGACCAGGGCGTAGACCAGGCCCGAGACCCCCAGCAGTGCGACCATCACCAGCACGGCCAACCACCCTGTGGAGTCCATCGCGTCGGCCGAGATGCGCTCGAGACCGGCGGCCAGCCAGCCCACCGGGGTGAACGCGGCCGCCTTGCCGAAGATCGAGCTGTCGGGTGAGCTCACCAGTGCACCACCGGCGAGAACCAGCTGGACCAGCAGAAGGACCAGGTTGATGGACTGACCGATCGCGCGGCCGAATGCCATCTGAACGGCGCCCGCGGCGGCGAGCAGAGCTGCCGAGGACAAGAGCAGGAAGACCACCCCTCCCAGCAACGATCCGAAGCCGGGGCCGTCGGCGACGAACCAGTAGACGATGCCCGCTGCGGCCGTCACCGCGATCGCGCCCAGAATCGGAGCGAAGCGAGACACGGTGCTTCCGCGAGTAAGGCGCTGCATCAAGCTCACAGCCGCTGCTGCGGCGACTGCGACGAGCGCCGCGATCAGGTAGTAACTCGACGTGCCGTTGCCGCCGGAGACGACCATCGTGGTCTGCGTGGTGCCGTCGGCTGCCGTCGTGGTCGTGGTGTCCACCGCGTTTCGCGCGGGAAGCGAGGACGACGCGGTCTGCACGTTGTTCTGCAGGCTGGTGATCACGCCACCGATAGGTGCGATGCCGGTGGTGATCTGATCGGTGCCGTCCTTGAGCTGCTTGCCGCCGTCGTCGAGCTGGACGATTCCGTCCAACAACTGTGTCGACCCGGCTGCGAGCTGGCTGCTGCCGCTCACCGCGGTGTCCACACCGGCGACGAACTCGCTGGACGGATCATCCAACTGGAAGGCCAGCAACTGTGCACCGTCTCGAAGCTGGTTGATCTGAGCGATCGTGTCCGGCCCGATGCCCTGGGCGTTGAGAGTGTCGATCAGCTCGCGCAGCTGGCGCGCAGCGTCCGTCGTGATCGGATTGTTGAGAGTCTCGATCTTGGTGGCAACGTCGGCGATGCTCGCGGTGACCTTCGCCTGCTTCTGACCGAGCGCCAACAGCGGCGTCGTCAATTGGTTCACGCCGCCGCTGATCTGCGATGCACCGTCACCGAGTTGCCCGACGCCACCCTTGAGCTGGACCAGGCCATCGGCCAGTTGGGTGTTGCCGTCGGCGAGCTGGGCCGTTCCTTCACGGGCCTGGCCGAGCCCGTCGGACAACTGCGTCACACCATCGGTGAGCTGAGGCGCGGAGTCGGTGAGCTGAGTCAACCCACCACTGAGCAAGCTCAGCGGAAGCTGCGTCTGCGTCAGTGCCGACCGTGTCCTGGCGAGGGGATCGCCCGATGCCGCCGAACCGTCGGCCCCATCAGTGCCACCCGGCTGATCGCCGGGAGCGGACGTACTGGTGGACGACGCTGGTGAGACCTCGCGTCCGCTTACCGAGGCGAAGATGCCGGCGATCAACAACGGCAGGGCAATGACCAGAATGGCGAACACGGGACGGGTCAAGGCCGCGAGAACTCCGGACCGCCGTGCGCCGTGGGTGTTGGGAGACGTCATGATGATGCTCAGGCTAACGGGTGCTGGGAACCTCGAAAGCCGGTATCGACCCCCGCCGAGCGCAATTATCCGGTGTGAGCTGCAGCCTTAAGAAGTCGGTGAGGATTTCGCGGCGTTCCGTGGCAGCAGGTCCCACACGTGCGCTGTTTCGTTGATCGAGGCCACTGTACGTCTTCCGCTCCGAGAGAACAGGATTCGGGTAATCGAGCAATAGTCGATGGGGAACGTAAGCGGCTTGGCGGTACCCAGCAGATCGTGCAGGAAGATGTTGATCACGCCGCCGTGGGCGAACGCGGCCACGGTGTCCTCGTGGTCGGCCTGGTCCACGACCCTGTCGATGTCGCCCAGAACACGGTTCCGGAAGGCGTCGGCATCCACGACGCTGGGCAGATGACCTGCCTTGATGCGTTCGAACTCCGCTGGGTACATGGTGCGTGCCTCCTCGATGGGAAGGTACCCGGGGAAGTCACGGTCGTACTCGGCGAGACCGTCGAGGATGTCGACGGGCAGACCGGACTCGGTGGCAAGGGGCGTCGAGGTCTGGACGGCCCGCTTCTGCGGACTGCTCACGATGCGGGTGACGCGATGCCGTCGTACCCCGTCCGGTACCCGAGCGGCTTGTTCGAGACCCGGGGGCGCCAGCTCCGGATCCGCGTCCTGGTCGGATCGCAGCGGCAGGGCATGGCGGATCAGCAGCAGTTGCACGGATTACACTGTGGCACGTTTCGGCCGGTGCGGTCGTCGTCCGACGCGCTGCTACGAAACGTAGCAAACGGTATGGTGTGGCCATGACGGCCCCGGATGCGAGCGCGCTGCTGCGCGGGGGCGTCGTGAGTGCCATGTCGGTGCTGGTCACCGCCGCCGCACACCATCTCGGTGGCGCGATGCTTCCGTCGGAGTCCGCCCTGGTCATCCTCGTGTTGGTCTGCGCGGGGACGGGGTCGATCGCGGCCCGCGTCGATACCCGTCGAGGACACGTCCCGGCGCTGATGTTGTCGCTGGCGGTAGCGCAGGTCCTGGGGCATTTCTCGCTCGTCGTGGTGAACGCGCATCATCACGGCCCACTGATCGATTCCCGCATGGCCGTGGCCCACACCTTGGCCACCACGGTGGGCGCCGTCCTTATTCGAGCCGCGGAACTCGGTATGGCCGAAGCGCTTTCGGCCGTCCGCCGTATCGTTCCCCTGCTCCTGACCGCCCTCGTCGTGGACGGCACCACGGTGCGACCGTTCACGCCGGCAGCCCGACAGAACGCCGCCACACGTCTGCTCGACCTTTCGGGCTGCGGTACCCGCGGTCCACCCGTTCGGTTCCGATAACCGACACCCCGAGCGTGACCTATTTCACCCGCCACCGCAGTGGTACGCGGGTGACTCCTTCGTGGCTACACACACCTATCGGAATCGAGAACAACCATGTCCACACCCGAGAAAGAACTCGACGCAGAAGCGGCCGAACACTCCCCGCCGCGGTCCCGGCCGGTGCCTGGACGAAGCTGGCGGCCCCTGATCATGCGGCTCCACTTCTACGCGGGCATCTTCGTCGCCCCGTTCATTCTGATCGCTGCACTGTCGGGCGGCCTCTACGCCGTCGCGCCCACCCTCGAGGACGTCGTCTATCGCGACCTACTCCATACCGACAGCGCTGGACCCGCATTACCCGTGTCCGAGCAGATCATCGCCGCCCAGCGGGAGCGGCCCGACTTGACAGTCGACGCCGTTCGGCCGGCCACCGAACAAGGCGACACCACCCGCGTGATGTTCACCGACACCTCGCTCGGTGAATCGAAACGGGCGGCGGTGTTCGTCGATCCCGCCACGGCCACGCCGGTCGGAGAGTCGACGGTCTACGGCTCGTCCGGTTCGTTGCCCCTGCGTACGTGGATCAGCGAACTGCATCGCACCATACATCTGGGTGACACCGGTCGCCTCTACAGTGAACTCGCGGCATCCTGGTTGGGAGTCGTCGCACTCGCGGGCCTCTACCTGTGGGTGGAGCGGTACCGGCGTCAGCGTCAACGCGCCCCGGAGCGAGCGCGACTTCTCTCGGTCGACCGCACCGCGCGCGGTCGTGGCCGCACCGTGAACTGGCACGGCGCCGGCGGTATGTGGATCGTCGTGGGTTTGCTGTTTCTGTCGGTGACCGGGCTGACCTGGTCGAACTACGCCGGATCCAACATCGGTGATATGCGAACAGCCCTCGACTGGACCACCCCGGCGGTCACCACGGACCTGGGCGACAGCACGGGCGTCACCGACGGGGATCACGCCTCGCACCTCGGACACGATGGTGCGGAATCGGTCTCGTCGCCCTCGGCGGTAGCAACCAATGTCGGCCGCGTCGACGGCGTACTCGGGACGGCCCGGGGCAACGACATCACCGGCGCAGTGGAGGCGAAGATCCCCTCGTCGGACGGTACTGCGTTCACCGTCTCCGAGTTGCGTGAGGAATGGGTGTTCTCGACCGATTCCATCGCGATCGACGGCGCGAGCGATCAGGTGGTCGACGTCCAGCGGTTCGCCGACTGGCCGCTGGCCGCCAAACTCACCACCTGGGGAGTCAGCCTGCACATGGGCGTCTTGTTCGGCATGAGCAGTCAATTGGCGTTGCTCGCCCTCGCGGTGGTCCTGGTCACCGTGATCGTGCGCGGCTACCTCATGTGGTTCGCACGACGACCCGCCCGAAGCACGACGGCCAGAGCGGGGCGACCGCCGAGCCGCGGAGCGTTCCGCCGAATCTCCCCGGTGGCCGCGGTAGGTCTGGTGGTCGTCACCGTTGCCGTCGGGTGGTTCGTTCCTCTACTGGGGCTCTCGCTGCTCGCGTTCCTCGCCGTCGATCTGGTCCTCGGTGCTCGGAGCCGCGCTGCCGCTCGAACGGAGGCAAGTCGGACGCCGGTCTGAGCCGCTTTCCTGCGTGCATCGGGCGGCGGTCAGGTACCGGCATCGAGTTCCGCGATCAGCGTTCTGGCCGCCGTCCGCCGAAAGGACATGTCCAGCAGCTCGTCCACCTCGGACCAGTCCGGCTCCGTGACGGTCAGGTCGAGTCCGACCCACCCGCCCGACCCGGTGTAGGCCGGGACGAAGAACCGGGAGTCCTCGAGCAGCGCGTCGTGCTCGTCGGCGTCGGGAAGCACCTGCAGCGACCGATCCCACCTGCTTGCGTAATGATCGCCCTTGACCGTGGCACCGTAGATCGCGAACACCTTGGCGGTGCGAAAATTGGGCCGGCCGTGCGAGACCTTCTCGTATGCCCCGGGAAAGGCGAGGGCGCGCCGGCGCACCATCGCGAGCAAGGGGTCGTCGTCTCGAAACCGCACCGGATGCGTCATGGGAGAAAAGACTATGCGCGATCGGGCCGGTCGATCGAGTAGACGGCATGATCCCGTGGGTCGATCGGGTTGTCGGGCTCGAGATCGGCGTCGGTGACATGCCGGAAACCGCTCTTCTCCAGCACCCGCCTCGAGGCGGTGTTGGCTGTAGCAACCGGGACGATGATGCTGGGGCACAACGGATATGCCCGCCAGGTGTCGTCGACGAACTCTGTCAGCATGCGCGTACCCAGCCCGCGGCCGACGCGGTCCGAGTCACCGATCAGATAGTCGACGGTGACCGCCTCCGATGCCACCGACCACGACGGCTCCAGTTCGGCGACGTACTCGGGGTAGTCGTGCCAGCGACAGCGTTGAATCAGCGCGACAGGCTCGTTGCCGAGAAGAGCGAGGAAGTCCTCCGACGGCTCCTCGGCGCGGGCAGCGGGACCGAAGTCGCGGGACACCCCTTCCGGGGAGTGGTCCTGGTTCCACCACCGTGCGACGTGCGGTTGCGACAACCACCGGCAGATCAGCGGAAAGTCGGCCTCGGTGACCCGCCGAAACACGACCACTAGGTCATGGAGACGAGCTGGGTGACGTCGTCGATCGGCAGTTGTCCGTCGACGACCGCCATGACCTGCATGTAGTTGAGCACAATGTACCCGTCGTGGTTGTCCAGGAACGCGGTATCCGCGGCGTCGCGGCCGGTGGCGATGCGAACCAGCGACTGGCGCGGGGCCAGGCGGGTGGCATCGACGATGCGCCACACGCCGTCCACGTATGCCTCGGCAACAGCGTGGAAATCCATCGGATAGCACCCGGGCGCGTAGACGGCCACCAGCCGGGCGGGAACGGTCATCGCACGCAGTAGGGCGACGACGAGGTGTGTGTAGTCGCGGCATACCCCGCTACCGGAGAGGAGTGTGTCGCACGCGCCGTCGATCGGATCGCTGCTGCCGGGCACGTAGTGCAGCCGCTTACCCACCCACGACGACACACGCTCCACCACGTCGGCATCCGAGGTGTACTTACCGAACTCCGTGGCCGCGAAACCTAGAACTTTGTCCGACTCGCTGTACCGGCTGGGACGCAGATACACCGACAGGTCGCGTTCGTTGACCGGCATGGGTTCGGCTTCGCCCACCACCTGCGCGGTGTACTCGACCCGCAGGTTGCCTCGTTCGCACTCGAACCGGTGAATACGCCCGCCGTGTTCGGCGCGAATCTCGGTCGGAGTCACCTCGGTTCCATCGAGGACGAACGACAGCGTCTCGGTGACGGTGAGTCCCGGAAGGTCGGCCACTGCGATCTGGAATTCGAGCGTGCTGGGGTCGGCGACGTAGACGTCGAGGGAAGCAGAAACATCGCGGGTCACTACACAGATGATGCCACCTGCTGGGACGGTCCAGGACCGATTGCCCAACGGATTGCGCTGGTGACGGCGATTCCGCTCGCTCGCACCGCGGTCGCCTCGGTGACCGGAAGATACGGCAGCCGCAGCGGCAGGCGGGTCCACCGCGGCATCATCGACACGGCAACCGAGGACAGCAGACCGTAGGCGGGCCGAAGGGGCAGTGGGATAGGCGGATTGAGCAAGATGAACCTGGCCGTGCTGCGCGCGGCCGCGGTGCCCCGTAATTCCGGCCGGAACTCGGCCAAGGCCTCGTCCAACTCCGCGACGGTCTCGGGCACGTCGGCGGCACCCAGGCCGCGCGCCACGTGCGCGCTCTCCCGGACGTAGGCGTCGCGTCCGTCGGAGTCGAGCGGATGGGCGCCGTACCTGTCGTGCGCACGCAGGAAGCTGTCGATCTCGGCGACATGCACCCAGCGAAGCAGATGCGGATCGGACGCGGCATACGGGCGACCGTCGGGGGCCGTCCCGGTGATCCGCTTGTGTACCGCGCGCACGATGGCGATGGCGCGATCCGAGTCGTCGATGGTGCCGAACGTGGTCTCGGCCAGGAACGTGCTGGTGCGTTGCAGCCGGCCCCACGGGTCACCGCGATAGCCGGAGTGTTGATCGACCGCGGCCATGGCCAGCGGATGTAGCGACTGCAGCAACAGGGCTCGCATACCGCCGACGAACATGGACGAGTCACCGTGCACCCGGTAGATCGCGGAGTCGGGGCCGAATCGCCGAGGTCCGACGGCGGAATGGATGCGGTCCCGCCTGGCGGGGCCCTCGTCGCCGGCGACCTTCGCGAAGATGGACGACCCCACGCGCTGCTGAACCGAATCGAAGACGTTCATTCCTCCAGTGTGCTCTCGGCCGCTGCCGGCGCCGAGGAGCTCGAGTCGGCCACGCTGTCCACCAGGCGGAACACCTGCGCCGGTTGATCGATCATGGCGTGGTGGTGCGACGGGCTGACGACGTCGAATCGGCCGTGCAGGTACCGCGCGAGCCGACGCTGTTTGCGCAACCATCGCGCTCCCCACGGAGTCGGCCGACCGGTGTGCGCGGCGGCGACAACCGTCGGCACGGAGGGAAGGCTCGTCGAAATTCTCAGTCGGTGCAGCTCGACGGCCAGGTCCGCGTAGACGGCGTACTCGACGGTGGCCGCAGCCAGATACGACGGCCGACGGTAGATGCGGCCGAGCTCGTCCGTCCGAGCCGGGGTGTACCCGTCCGGCGGTATCGCCTGCATGACCATGTGCCGGACGGGGCCCGCGACCAGCGCCTGAACTCCGGTTGCCGACGCGATCCGTGCGAAGGCACGCGCGATGGGGACCCGAAATCGGGCGGGCACCACTGCACCCGGCGATGCCTCGACGCTGGAATCGAGAAGCACGAGTCCCGCCGTTCGGTCGGGGAACAGTCGAGCGACTCCCTCCACGTAGAACCCGGCAATCGAGTGGCCCACCAGGACGGCGGGACCAGGGAGGGACAGCGCGTCCAGCACACCCAGGATCCGTCTCGCCTCGTCGGACACGGTGGGAACGCGATCGGACGGCAGCGGCTCGCTCCCGCCGAATCCCGGCCGCTCGATCACCACCACGGTGTGACCGGCGTCGACCAGAGCGTCGGTGACGTCGATCCAGTCGTGCCAGGTAGCCCCGAGTCCGCCGCACAGCACGATCGGTGTGACCCCGCCGGAAGCCGGACCGCCCGCGACCACCACGTGCACCGAGGTACCGAGCACGTCCAGGCAACGCCCGCCGTCCGGTTTCATGTGAAACATTCTTGTCAACTGCGGGGCTTGGCCAGTGGGAACGCGAGTGTCTCGCGAATGCTGCCGCCCGTGATCAACATGACGACGCGGTCGACTCCCATGCCGAGACCACCGGTCGGCGGCATGCCGTGTTCGAGCGCTTGCAGAAAATCCTCGTCGAGTTCCATGGCCTCGGGATCGCCGCCCGCCGCGAGCATCGACTGACGTGTGAGCCGAGCACGTTGATCGACAGGATCGGTCAGTTCGCTGTATGCCGTACCGAGTTCGACGCCCCACGCCACCAGATCCCATTTCTCGGCGACACCCGCGATGCTGCGGTGTGGACGGGTCAGCGGCGACATGGACGTGGGGAAGTTGGTGTAGAACGTCGGGAACTCGGTGAAGTCCTCCACGAGGTGCTCGTACATCTCCTGCGCGACCGCCCCTGCGTCCCAGGTGGATTGATACGGCACGCCGTGCTGATCGCAGAGCCTTTGCAGTTCTTCCAGTGGCGTGTCCGGTCCGACGTACGTGCCGATCTTCTCCGCGACTGCACCGTGCATGGTCTTCACGGGCCACTCACCAGAGATGTCGATCTCGGTCATGGTGCCGTCTGCGGCCGGTCGAAGGACGACCTCGCGACCGTGCGCCGCGACAGCTGCACGTTGAATGAGTCTACGGCACAGCAGCATTGCTTGTTCGTAGTCACCGTGGGCCTCGTACGCCTCCAGAATGGTGAACTCGGGATTGTGCTTGAAGTCGGCGCCCTCGTTGCGGAAGACGCGGCCGATCTCGAACACCTTCTCCATTCCTCCGACGGCCAGTCGCTTCAGATAGAGCTCGGGTGCGATCCGCAGGTAGAGGTCGAGATTGTAGGCATTGATGTGCGTGACGAAGGGCGCTGCGTTCGCGCCGCCGTGGATCTGCTGCAGGACAGGAGTTTCCACCTCCACGTAACCCTGCTCGTCGAGCGAGTCGCGCAGCGACTTCACCACCGCGCTCCGAGCCCGCATCAGCGCGCGAGCCTGCGGATTGATCGCCATGTCGACGTAGCGTTGGCGCACCCGAGACTCCGGATCGGTGAGACCCCGGAACTTGTCCGGCAACGGATGCAACGACTTCGCGTTCATCCGCCAGTCCGTCACCAGCAGCGCCAGTGCTCCGCTGTGACTGTGTCCCACGATGCCCGAGCAGGAGATCAGATCCCCCAGATCGACGTCGGACGCGAACTGCCGCATACGATCCGGTCCAACACGCTCACGATCGAGCAGGATCTGCATGTCTCCGCTCCAGTCGCGAAGCAGGCCGAACACGACGCCGCCGTAGTCGCGGATGCGCAGCAGGCGCCCCGACACTCGCACGGTGGTGCCCTGCGGGGACCCTGATGCCGCGCCCACGGTGTGAGTCGGCGGGTGCGCGACGGGGTAGGCGTCCACTCCGTCGGCCGACATCCGCGCCAGCTTGGCCAGCCGAACTCGGACTTGTTCGGGACGGCGTGGACCGGCCGTGGCTTGCGGCGAGACGTCGTCGGGTGCACTGCCGTCGTCGTGCAGAGCGCCTTCCGCGATCAGGGCGGCTGGCACCGACTCCCTGGTGCCGGTGTGACCGCGGGGCCCTAGATCGGGCAACGTGAGGAATCCTTCGGCGATGGCCGATGCGGTCCCCACCTTCGGTAGATCTCGGTTGTCCTCGAAACACAGGAATCGCGGCACCCAGTCGGGCCGGTACTTCAGATTCGAGCGATAGAGGGCCTCGAGTTGCCACCACCTGGAGAAGAACACCAGGACGCCTCGCCACAATCGGAGCACCGGGCCCGCGCCGATGCGGCTTCCCTCCTCGAAGACCGCGCGGAACACGGCAAAATTCAGCGAAATCCTTCTGACGCCCACGATGTCGGATCGTGACGCCAACTCGGACACCATGAGCTCGACCGTGCCGTTGGGCGACGACGGGTCGCGTCGCATCAGATCGAGGGAGGCTCCGGCGGCGCCCCACGGGACCAGGGACAGCATGCCGACCACCCCGGTCTCGCTGCCACCCAGAACCGCCTCGACGAGCAAGCAGTCACCGTCGAGTGGGTCGCCGAGTCGGCCGAGAGCCATGGAGAAGCCACGCTCGGTCTCGGTGTCTCGCCAGGCGTCGGCACGTGCGACGATGGTCGGCCACTCGGCCTCCGGAACGTCGCGGTGTCGCCGGATACGCACCGACACACCCTTGCCGCGGGCACGGTTGACTGCTTGGCGTACCGGACGCATCTCCGGCCCGTCGAGCGTGAACGATCTGGTCTGCAGCACTGCTTCGTCGCCCAGTTCCAACACCACCAGACCCGCACGACGGAACGCGGCGGCGCCCGTCTCGCTCGCGCCCATGACGGCGGGGGCCCACCCGTATCGGCCGGCCATCTCGAGCCAGGCATCGATGGCGTGCGGCCACGCCTCCCGCGCGCCGATGGGATCGCCGCTGGCCAGACATACGCCCACCTCGACGCGATAAGTGATGGCAGCTCTGCCGCTGGGCGCGAATACGACGGCCTTGTCGCGACGCGTCGCGAAATAGGCGAGCGAATCGTCCCCTCCGGTCCGCGAGATCAGACCCCGCAATGCCGACTCGTCGGTTCCGGTCAGCGCATTCGTGGCGCGCTGGGACCGAAAGAGCGTGATGACCGCGGCGACGAGGGCAAGGAAGGCGACGAGCCCCAGCAGGAAGTTCAAGAAACCGTGTGGCCGTCCGCTGAACTGTTCGTTTGCCACCAGCGCGAGACCGGCGACGCGGTTGAGCGACCACAGCAGTGTTTCGCTCCGGGGCAGCGATCCGGGGAACGCCGCAAGCAGGGCCCACCCGGCCAGGGTGCCGACCACCAAACCCGCGATCAGGACGCCGAGCGCTTTCCACCCCGCTCCCGGGCGAACCTTCGTGTCGAACTCGTGGCGCGAGGCGAGCAGCAATGCGACGGTAGCGACCTGGATGGCCAACCCGATCCACGTGCCGACAGTGGTGGCGTCGTCGATCAGGAAGACGATGGACGTGATTGCGATGGCGACGGCGTACACGGTCGCGATCCACCACGCGATGCGTTTGCGGGTGGACAGAGCTGCGGCCACCAGAGCCAGGACGAACCCGTAGGACAGCGACGTGTCGGGCGCGTCGATGACGTAGGTGTCGAACCATTCGCGGGGAACACGAACCACCGAGCGTAGCGAGGGCGAGACACTCCACAGCAGAACCAACGTGGCGTACACACCGAGAACCAGGCCGAGGTAGTGCGGCACTTCCCGCAATCGTCCCCGATGTCGCGATCGCCTGTCTCCAGGTGCGAGACGGCCGGCGTCGGGTTCCGGATTCTTCCGGGTTGCCTGTGTGGCCATTGATCGAACGCTTTCTGACGAGAGCCGACGGATGCTCCCTACTATGCGCCCGTCGTCATCCGTCGCGCGAGCGTCGCCGCATCATGCGCGCGACACCGACTGCGGCGATGAGTACGCCCACCATCGACAGCAGATCCGATTCCGTGAGGCCGTGCTGGACGCTGAATACCACCAGGACCCGGCCCTCGAGCGGCGCGTTGAACAGCAGCCACGCGAGGGACGCGACGGTGACCGCCGAGACGGACAGAGCGTTGGGCTTCGCCAGACACCACGCCGACGCGGCGAACAGAGAATTCATGAAGACGAGCGCGTGAAAGATCTGGGTCACAGGTGCGTGACCAGCGTGCGGTGTCCGCCCGCTGCCTTTGCTCGGTACATCATCGAATCGGCGCCGCGCGTTGCGCGCTCGATGGCGGTGGGTCCCGAACTCCACAGCGGGGAGTCCGTTGTCAGCACTGCGACGCCGACGCTGGCCGTCACGGGAATGGTGTCGTCGGCGTCGTTGACCTTCGCGTTCACCTGGTTTGCGATTGCGTCTCTCTCGTTGTCGAGGTCGGTCATCACCATGACGAACTCTTCACCCCCGGTGCGGGCGATGACGCCGCGTCCGTCGAACAAGGTGCTCAGTCTGTCGGCCATCAGTTTGATCACTGTGTCGCCTTGTTCGTGCCCGTAGCGGTCGTTGACGCTCTTGAAGCGGTCGATGTCGACCATGAAGACGACCACCGGCGCGGACCGTTCCAATGCGACCGCCCACAGGTCGTCCACCGCGTTCTGCAGACCCCGGCGATTGAGTAGTCCGGTCAGCGAGTCCAGATCGGAGACCTTCGCATCGGAGGACACCAAGAACCACGCGATGGATGCGAAGAGCGGCACGCTGCTGGTCGAACCGATGGCCACCAGTACCGCGGCGCTTGCGTCCCACACTCCCCACAGATCCTGGGCGTAGGCGAGGTATCCGATCAGGATGATCACCGCATTGGAGAAGACGATGTGGGCAATCAAGATGCGCGGGCTGAGGAAGAACGTGCACAGCGCGCCGTTGATCGCGAACAGGAACGTTCCGATCATCGCGGACGTGGGAACGTCCAACAGAATGACCGACGTGATTCCGACGTCGCCGAACACGAGCAAGATCACGAACTGATATTTCCTGTCCGGCACCGGCCCGACGAGCATGTAGACCACGAGAACGGCCTGGATGGCGAAAATAACGATGTTCCAGCCGATGGCGTACGGCCCTTGGGGACCGTTCGGCGACATGATCATCAGGAGAGCGGTAACGGCGTAGAGCAGTGTTGCTCCCGCGAAGACGCTGCGAATCAGACCGTGAATGGGCCGCGTCGAATGGTGAAGGAAGATCCAGTCGAAGTCGTGGGGTGCAGTCAACCAGCGGCGAACCACCATGGTCGTCGACTCGCGCGGGCGGTACGTCACCGCCCCCTTTCCGCTCCCGGACCCGGTGCCTCCGAAGCCCATTCCTCGAAAGCCGCGGCCCCGCGCGCCTGCCGAGCCTCTGCCGGATCCGCTGTGGCGACCCGGACCTCCGAGATCCCGCACAGCACGGCCCCGTTGCGCCCCGGATTGGGGCGTACTGGGACGGTGTGTCGGATGCGGCATGGGTAAGCCCCTCAGTTTCAATGCGGCCCCCGACGCTGCGAGATCGTCCGGAACGGCGACTCTCGCAGCGCAATCATACGTGACGTCGGGTTTGTCCATGATTAACCGGTACCGTTTCGGTTTTGTTCGTCCTGGTCACGATCGTCGACCCACGTTACCGTCGGTGTTGTGGTCACCGAGAGATCCGAAACGTCACAGCCCGGGTCCAGATATCCTGCCCGGCTGCCGATTGTCTGCGCACCCATGGCCGGCGGTCCGTCGACCCCCGCCCTCGCGGCAGCGGTGAGCAATGCCGGCGGTATGGGCTTCCTGGCCGGTGGAATGCTCGACGCGGCCACGCTGGACGAACGCCTGACCGAACTCGAGTCGTCGACGTCGGCTCCCTACGGCGTCAACCTCTTCCTCCCGTCGGCGCACGCCGCCTCGCCGCAGGAGATGGACGACTACCGGGCTCGCCTCGTCCCGCTGGCCGCGGAATTAAGCGTCGAACCTGGCCCAGCCCTCCCCGGCGCGGACGACATCGACGACATCATCGACGTCGTCTGTTCCCACCGGCCTGCAGCGGTATCGGTCACCTTCGGCAGGCCGGGGACAGATCTGACCGACCGTGTCCACCGCCTCGGCGCTCTGATGATCGGCACCGTCACATCTGTCGACGAAGCCCGGTCGGCAGTGCAGGACGGGGCCGACATGCTCGTTGTGCAAGGTAGTGAGGCGGGCGGGCACCGTGCCCTGTTCACCGATGACGCCGCCTCACCGCGTGGCGGGAGCGCTATGTCGTTGCCGTCGTTGCTGCTCGCGGTCGGCCTTACGGTCGACGTACCGCTCATCGCGGCCGGTGGGATCATGGACGGCTCGGCGGCGGTGGCGGCGATGGGTCTCGGCGCCGTGGCAGTGCAGATGGGAACGGCGTTTCTGTGTGCGGACGAGGCCGGCACATCGGACGTGCATCGAACCGCACTCCTGGACCGTCGCTACCGACGCACCGTCGTCACTCGCGCGTTCTCCGGTCGTCCGGCGCGCAGCCTCGAGAACGAGTTCGCGCGCGAACACACCGCCACCGCTCCTGCTGCGTATCCGGAGGTCAACGCTGTGACTGCTCCTATTCGAGCAGCCGCGTCGGCCGCAGGGCGGTCCGATGTGCCGAATCTGTGGGCTGGAACCGGATGGCGAGCCGTCACGCCGGGGCCCGCCGCCGACATCGTCGCGCGAGTGGTCGAGGAGATGGAGTCCGCCTGAATGCGGGGCCGTCAGGCCTGAACGCGCGTCGGACTCTCGCTTCCGGCCAGCAGGATCGACGCGATCAGTTCGGGATTGTCCGACATCGGAACATGACCGACGCCCGGCACCGACACGATGCGGGCGTGCGGAAACGTCCGAGCGACGTTGCGCGTTTGATAGTGGGGGAGGATCAGATCGCGCGTTCCCCACGCGACGGTCATGGGGACCAGCGGTTCGGTGAGCGTCGGGAAGTCGAAGGGCGCGTCCAAACCGGCGTCGATGAGCGCGTTGGTCGTCAGCGACTTCACGTCGACGACGGCGGCGTCGTAGGTCACGCGGCTGGGCCGAGCGAAGAACGGCATCAGCGACGGGTACCGCACCGCTCTCCTGCGCAACGCTGCGGGCGCGGAATCACCCATCGAGCGCGCCAGCGTCCGCAGGCCCCGGAACGTCGCCATGGTCCGTGCCTGGTCCGTCTTGTTCAGGAAGAAGCCGGCCGGCGACAACGCCGTGGCGGACGCCACCTCACCTTGCGCGGCCAAACACAGCGCCAGGTAGCCGCCCAATGAGTTGCCGGCGATGTGCACCTGATGGTCGGGATCCTCGATTTCGCGGACGAAGTCGGTGAGTTCTGCTTGCAGGCGATCGGTCACGGATTCGCCCGACTCACGGAGCGGCTCGGACTCCCCGTGACCCGGTAGGTCGACGGTGACGACGCGTCGATGCGACGCGAGCAGGGGCACCACCGCGTCCCACGCTTGGCGGCGATGCACGACGCCGTGCACCAGGACGAGAGTGGGACCGGAGCCGGTTACGTCGTACCGCAAAGTCATGCGGCGATGGTACGCACACTAGCGCAGTGCGTGTTACCTCGCGGGTACAGACACTGTGGTGGACGTGGCCAGGACACATCTTGTGTCGACCAACGGATTGCGTCGACTATCGGAAAGACTGTCCCCATGACATCGACCGCGGATCTGTCCGCCCGTACGTCCGCCCTGCTCGCCTCAGTGGGCGCCCAGCCGCTCGCCGACGACGGTGGACTGGCCGCCACCAGTCCCATCAGCGGCGAGACGCTGGGATTCGTCCCGTGGACGACCGACGTCGACACCGTCGTCGGCGCCGTCGTCGGCGCCGCCTCGAATGCCTGGTCGGCATGGTCGCTGACGCCACCACCAGCGCGCGGCGCGCTGGTCCGCGAGATCGGGGAGCTGCTTCGCGAACACAAGAACGCACTGGGCGAGCTGGTGTCCATCGAGGCGGGCAAAATCGTCAGCGAGGGCCTCGGTGAAGTTCAAGAGATGATCGACATCTGCGATTTCGGTGTCGGCCTCTCCCGCCAGCTCTACGGAAACACCATCGCCACCGAGCGTCCGGGCCACCGGATGATGGAGCAGTGGCACCCCATGGGCGTCGTGGCCGTCATCACGGCCTTCAATTTTCCCGTCGCCGTGTGGTCGTGGAACACCGTTCTCGCCTTGGTAGCCGGCAACACGGTGGTGTGGAAGCCGTCGGAGAAGGCGCCGGTCACGGCGCTCGCCGTGCAGGCGATCTTCGAGCAAGCGGCCGATCGAGCCGGTGTCCCGCGCGAGGTGGCCCAGCTGATCGTCGGTGAGCGTGATGCCGGGCAGGCCCTTGTCGACGACCCTCGGGTGGCGCTGGTGTCCGCTACCGGTTCCACTCGAATGGGCCGCGAAGTCGCGCCCCGCGTGGCAGCGCGCTTCGCCCGAGTGCTGCTCGAACTCGGTGGCAACAACGCCGCGATCGTCTGCCCCAGTGCAGATCTCGATCTGACCGTGCGCGGCATCGTCTTCTCCGCCGCAGGCACCGCAGGACAGCGATGCACGTCGCTTCGACGCGTCATCGTGCACGAATCGGTGGCGGACTCGCTGATGGAGCGGCTTGCGGCGGCATACCGATCTCTCCCCATCGGCTCTCCCCTCGAGCCGTCGACGTTGGTGGGTCCGCTCATCGACGAGGCCGCATACGACGGGTACGTCACCGCGCTCGACGAGGCGACGAAAGATGGCGGAGACATCGTCGCCGGTGGTGAGCGAGTGGCGCAGGAGACCGGCGGCGTCTACGTGCAGCCGGCGATCGTACGGATGCCGGCTCAGACCGACGTGGTGCGGCGCGAGACGTTCGCCCCGATCGTGTACGTCATGACCTACACCGATCTGGACGACGCCATCGCTGTGCACAACGAGGTGCCCCAGGGTTTGTCGTCCTCGATCTTCACGACGGACCTCCGCGAGGCGGAGCGTTTCCTGTCCGCGTCGGGTTCCGACTGCGGTATCGCGAACGTCAACATCGGACCGTCGGGAGCCGAGATCGGTGGCGCATTCGGCGGCGAGAAGGAGACCGGCGGCGGGCGCGAATCGGGTAGCGACGCGTGGAAGTCCTACATGAGGCGAGCCACCAACACCGTCAATTACAGCTCGGAACTCCCATTGGCACAGGGGGTGGCGTTCCTGTGAGCGACGATGCGAGCGAAGTGTCGATCCGCGACGACGTGATCAGGCTGGGGCAGTTCTTGAAACTGGCCAACCTGATCGACTCCGGCGCCGAGGCAAAGGCCGTCATCGCCGACGGTGAGGTGACGGTCAACGGTGAGGTGGAGACGCGTCGCGGTCGTCAACTGCGTGACGGTGACGTGGTGTCCGCGGGCGGAATCACCGTGGTGGTCCGTTCTCCCGGCGATTCTGCGACCGACCTGTGATTCCGCGCGTGCGGTAGCAGACGCGGATGCACATCTCCGTCGCAGAATCCTCGTATCAGGACTGCGTCGGCGGTAACGGCTGCGCAGTGACCACCACACCGTCGTCGTCGCTGTAGACGAACTCGCCGGGAACGAACCTGATGCCACCGAACTCGACGGTGACATTTTTTTCGCCCGAGCCGGTCTGCGTGCTCTTGCGTGGGTTGGCCCCTAGCGCCTTCACGCCGATCGACAACGTCTTCAGGATGGCCGAGTCGCGCACGGCGCCGTTGACGATGACCCCGGCCCACCCGTTGTCGACGCCGCGCCCGGCGATGATGTCGCCCACCAGCGCCGTATGCACGCTGGCATCTCCGTCGACCACCAGGACCCCGCCGTTGCCCGGCTCGGACAACGTCTGCTTGACCAGCAGATTGTCCTGGAAGCATTTGATGGTGGTGATGGCCCCGCAGAACTCCGTCACCGCGCCGAGCTGGAGAAACTGGGTGTCGCAGCTGCGGATGTCGGGCCCGATGGCGTCGGCAAGGTCGGCGGTGGCGATGAAGTGGCTCATGGCCCCAGAGATTAGACGGCCCACAGGTTGGACGCCCTGCAGGTTGGATACAACAGTCACGCGCGCCCGTGCCGCCGTTCGTAGTCGTCGCGAACGTCGTCGACACGCTTCTGGGCCTTTGCGCCGATCAGTTCCGGATCCAAGCCGTGGCTCAGCAGGCGGTGGCGTCGGTAGACGTTCATCAATGCGAAGGCGAAGTAGACGAAGGGCAGGAGAAGCAGGGCGATCATGGCCAGCCGAATCCACAGTGGACCGGGCACCAGGAGGAACAGGGCCAGCAGCGGAATCGCCGGTATGAGGAACCTCACCATGTACCGCGTCGTCGATCCGGAACCCACCAGATCATTGCGCACCCAGTCCTGCATCGAGTAGGGAAGATCACGTCCGAACTGGTATCCGAGGTACTCGAAGCCGGTTGGGTGCGTGCGGTCGGGGGAACTCATGCCCTATGACTACCAGTCGTAGCGGCGCCGAGTCGGCGTCCGCCCACGAGCCAGAGGATTCGACGATGTCCGGTGAGAACCCCGATCCAGCAGAGACCGCCGGCCTGGAGGCCGGTGGCGGGGTGGCACCGGGAGATACCCCGCCGGTGTCCACCTCCGCTTCCGGTCCCGAACATGCCCCGCCGCAGCGCACCCGCACGCCAGCAGTGCTCTTTCTCGGCGCCATCGGCCTCATCGTCGTACTCATTGCACTCGGACTGGTCGGGCGCATCGCCGGTCTGTTCTGATCTACACCCCGTGCGCTCGCGCGTTGGCACCGACGACGTCGACTATCCACGCCGCCAAACCCTCGGCCCGGTCGTCGTAGTGCCGCTGAAACCTTTCGTCCGAGATGTACATCGACACGACGTTGACGTGCATGGCGTGGTCGCAGTCGTAGTAGCGGGCTATCGACGCACGGTGGCGCTCGGCCAAGACGTTGGCCTCTGAGCTTCCCGGCGTCACCCCCGCCGACATGGCCGCGGCCAGATCGGCCTCGAGCTGGTCGGTCTCGGCTTTGGCCGAGCGCCAGTCGTCCGCGGACATCGATGCGGTTCGCTGCTCGCTCTGCGCCCACGCATCGGTGTCTCCCCACTTTTCCCGAGCTTCGGCCTCGTACTTGTCGCCGACCCAGTCGTCTCCCCAGATCGCGCGCTGTTGCTCGGGTGTCGGATTGGTACCCATCTTCTTCTCCTCGATCATCGTGTCGACGGCCACGGTCATGGCCCGAAGGTGAGCGATGCGTCGATCGAGCTCCGCGCGTTGGCGCCGCAGATGCGACAGCGTGTCGGTGTTCGGGTCGTCGAGGATGGTTCGGATCTCATCCAGCGGAAATCCCAGCTCGCGGTAGGTGAGAACGGCGTATAGCCGCTCCACGTCAGCCGCCGAGTACGTGCGGTACCCGGCGCCGGACCGTCCCGACGGCACCGAGAGCCCGATCGAGTCGTAGTGGTGCAGCGTTCGCACGCTCACGTTCGCGAGCCGCGCGACCTGTCCCACTGTGAGTGCTTCGTTCACGTCGATCACAGTTCTGCCTCTCGTCGCGTGAGGGTCAAGAAGTATTTTTCTCCCGTCGATCGACATTCGACGGTGTGCGAGTGTCCGAATTTGTCATGTCTCATCAAGGGGTGTGATCTGGTACACCCTCGCGTACAGTTACCGGCGAGTAACCGTCAATCACCGTCACACTCAACTGCTCCTAGGGGGCCACGAATGTCAGCGCCGACTGCAGACACCTTCACTCGACTCGCCGCGCTTGCCTCGGTCGCTCCCGGTCGTGACACCAAGCCTGTGATCGAGGTGTTCACCGGTCGTGAGATGGCCACCATCCCGGTCGGCAACCGCGACGACGTGATGGCGGCGAACGAGAAGGTGCGCGCCGCGCAGAAGCGCTGGGCGTCGACGTCCGTGCAGAGCCGAGCGAAGATCTTTCACAAGTACCGCGACCTGATCCTCGCGAACCGCACTGCACTGATCGACATGGCTCAGGCGGAGACCGGCAAATCGCGTGCCGCCGCACAGGAAGAAGTGTTGGACATCGCGATGACGTCCCGGCACTACGCCCGAGTGTCCGGGAAGCTGCTCGCGAGCAAGCGTGTCCAGGGCATGTTGCCGGTACTCACCAAGACGCAGGTAAATCACCAGCCCAAGGGCATCATCGGCATCATCTCGCCGTGGAACTACCCGATGACCCTGGCCGTGTCCGATGCGATTCCTGCCCTGATGGCCGGCAACGGAGTCGTGTTGAAGCCGGACAGCCAGACCCCCTATTGCGCGCTCGCCTGTGTCGAACTGCTGTATCAGGCCGGTCTGCCGCGTGACCTGTTCGCCGTGGTTCCGGGTCCCGGTTCGGTAGTGGGCACCGCCATCGTCGACACCGCCGACTACCTGATGTTCACCGGTTCCACCGCCACCGGACAGCTCCTCGCCGAGCAGACCGGTCGTCGCCTCATCGGCTTCTCCGCCGAACTCGGCGGCAAGAACGCGATGATCGTCGCTCGCGGCGCCAAGATCCCCGAGGTCGTGGACGCCGCCGTGCGCGCGTGCTTCTCCAACTCAGGACAGCTGTGCATCTCCATCGAGCGCATCTATGTCGAGAAGAGCATCGCCGACAAGTTCACCACCGCCTTCAGTGAGCGCGTACGCAAGATGACGCTGGCAGCCGACTACGAATTCGGCGTCGAGATGGGAAGCCTCATCTCCGAAGACCAGGTCAAGACCATCTCCAATCATGTCGACGACGCCAAGGTCAAAGGCGCGACCATCGTCGCCGGTGGCCGGGCCCGTCCCGACATCGGCCCTCTGTTCTACGAGCCCACCGTGCTCACCGACGTGACGGACGACATGGAGTGCTGGGGCACCGAGACCTTCGGTCCGTTGGTCTCGATCTACCCGGTCGCTTCCGTGGACGAAGCCGTCGAGCTCGCCAATTCGACCGAGTACGGTCTCAACGCGAGTGTCTGGGCCCGGACCAAGTCCGAAGGCGAAGCCATCGCAGCGCGACTGCGCGCCGGCACGGTCAACGTCGACGAGGGATACGCCCCGTCGTGGGGGAGCACCGGCGCACCGATGGGCGGAATGGGTGTTTCCGGCGTCGGGCGTCGTCACGGACCGGACGGCGTACTCAAGTACACCGAGCCGCAAACCGTGTCCACGACGCGGCTGATCAACCTGGGTGGCCGTCGTCTTCCGCCCAAGTTGTGGGCGAGCTCGCTCCCGATCTTCATCCGCGCGATGAAGTACCTTCCGGGACGGTAGGGAGAAACGACGGCGTCCCTGCCGTAGAATCGGGCGAAACACCCGCAGCGACAGAGGACGAATGGACAGCGACAAACCCGGGCCGGTCATGGCCCCCCTCGTATCGACCGATGCGACCTGGGCGGTGACCGGCATATGAGCGCACTGTTGACGCTCGTTCTCGGACTCGTCGTGGTCATCGGAATCACAGCGGCGACAGGCTATTTCGTCGCCCAAGAGTTCGCCTACATGACGGTGGACCGGTCTCGGCTGGAGGCGCAGTCGAAGGCCGGTGACACCGTGGCAGCGCGGACCCTGGCCGTCACCCGGCGCACGTCCTTCATGCTGTCCGGTGCCCAGCTCGGTATCACGGTCACCGGCCTGCTGGTCGGTAACTTCGCCGAGCCTCTCATCGGGCAATCCCTCGGCACCCTTCTCGGCGGCGTCGGCATCCCCAGCGGCATCGGTCTGGCCGTGGGTGCCGTCACGGCGCTCGTCGTGTCGACTTTCGTCCAGATGCTGTTCGGCGAGCTGTTCCCCAAGAACTTCTCCATCGCCCGGCCCGAGCCGGTGGCGCGATGGCTGTCGTTGTCGACGACGCTGTATCTGAAGCTGTTCGGCTGGCTCATCCGCATCTTCGACGCGTCGTCGAATCTTCTGTTGAAAGCACTGAAAATCGAACCGGTGCACGACGTGGAGCACTCGGCCACCCCCCGCGACCTCGAACACATCGTTGCCGAGAGCCGCGGCAGCGGAGACCTCCCGGAGGAGCTGTCCACTCTGCTGGACCGAATCCTCGACTTCCCAACGCGTACAGCTGGGCACGCGATGATCCCCAGGTCCAAAGTGGCCGTGGTCCGGTCGGAATCGACCATCGCGGAGGTTCGGGCACTGATGAGTGTCGAGCACTCGCGGTACCCGGTGTTGGCGGCAGACGACGACATCGTCGGAGTCGTTCATCTGCGCGACGTCCTCGCTACCGACCTGCCGGAATCCACCGCGGTGTCGGCCCTGTCCCGCGATGCGCTGATCGTTCCCGAGAGTCAGTTGCTTCCCGATGCCATGGGGGAGCTTCGAGCGTCGAAGAATCAATTGGCCTGTGTCATCGACGAATACGGCTCGTTCACCGGCGTCGTGACCATCGAGGATTTGGCCGAGGAACTCGTCGGCGAGATCACCGACGAGCACGACGACGTCGAGGGATCCGAGCCTGTGATGGGCTCCGACGGCGTCTGGATCGTCGCCGGCGACGTCCACCTCGACGAAATCGAGCGTGCGCTGGGCCGGGATCTCCCGACGGGTGACTTCGAGACCATCGCGGGGCTGGCCATCAGCACGCACGGAGCGCTTCCCGAGGTGGGCGACCGGATGGAACTCGACCTGCCGATGGACCACGGCGATCTCGCCGAGGACGCCGAGCCTCCCCAACGCTTCTTGACCATCGTGGTTCGCGAGATCGACAACCATGTGCCGTCGGAACTCACCCTCGAAGTAGGTGAACGCGATGCCGAGGATGCCTCCACGGCACGTGACACGGAGGACGCACGATGAGCAACATCTGGGTATTTCTGGCCGTGACCATCGGCCTCATCGCGCTCAGTGCGTTCTTCGTCGCGGTGGAGTTCGCTCTCCTCGCGGCCAAGCGCCACCGCCTCGAGGACGCCGCCGCCACCAGCCGTTCGGCACGTGCCGCGCTTCGCAGTTCGAGCGAACTCACCGTTCTTCTCGCCGGTTCTCAGCTCGGCATCACGCTGTGCACGTTGGCACTCGGCGCGTTCACCAAGCCGGCGGTTCATTACTGGCTACGCCCGCTGTTCGAGACCATAGGGCTGCCCTACTGGGCGTCCGACGTGCTCGGCTTCGTCTTGGCGCTGGTGATCGTGACTTTCCTGCATCTCGTCGTCGGAGAGATGGCGCCCAAGTCGTGGGCCATTGCTCACCCGGAGAAGTCGGCAACCATGCTGGCCCTGCCGATGCGCGGGTTCATGTGGTTCACCCGGCCGATTTTGGTCTCGCTCAACTCGATGGCCAACTGGTGCCTTCGCAAAGCGGGAGTCGAACCAGCAGATCAGGTTGTCTCGGGCCAGAATCCGGACGGGCTCGAGCAGCTGGTGACTCACTCGGTCAGTGTCGGATCGTTGGACAAGGGTTACTCCGACCAGATCGTCGGCGCTCTCGAGCTGCAGAAGTTGACTGTGGCCGATCTCGTCGACTTCGAGTCCTCCCCGACGGTCGTGGGCTCGTCGGCGACCGTCGCGGACATCCGAGAGGTGTCGCTTCGAACAGGTCACCTGCGGATTCTCGTGGGGCGGGGCGCCGGAAACGACGCCGAACTGGACGTCACCGGAGTGGTACACGTCCGGGACACATTGCAGGCGTCGCCTGCCGAGTCGATCGGCGAGTTCGTGCGTCCGGTGTTCGAATTGGCTTCCACCACTGCGGTGTACGTGGCGCTGGCGGAGATGCGTGAGACGCGCAATCACCTCGCGGTGGTGCGTGACGGTGTGCAGGTTCGCGGCGTGGTCACGATGTCCGACGTGCTGGTTCGGTTGCTGCCCAGCGCCGATCCCCAACCGGTCTGACAGTTCAGGCAGTTGTCGAGAGGGCGGCCGCGACCCCGAAAGCGACTGCCATGACCGCGGTCTCGGTCGCCGCACGGGTGATCGAGACCGTGGGATCGGTGCGGTGTGCTCCGATGTCGCGCACCCATCGTCGGCGGTGCCACCACCCGCCTGCGACGAGGGCGAGCACCAGGACGGTCTTGGTGATCACCAGCCGCCCGTAACCGGTGTCGGTAAGGGAGGCAATGGATCCCACGCGGACGCTGGCGTCGATCAGACCGGTGAGGGCTACCACGACCACACACCACAACGCGATGCGGGAGTACCTCGGTAGGAATTCTGCCCACGCGGTCCGCGAGCGCAGTGTCACCGCCATTGCGAACAGTAGGCCCAGCCATATCGCGGCAGCCACGACGTGCAGGGCCAGCAAGGGTGCGCCTCCCGTCTGCTGAGACATGTGGCCGGTCACCGGTCTGGCGGCGAGCGCGATCGCCGCGGGGACGCCGAGCAGGACGCCGGAGAGGTCGTGACCCTCTCGGATGACGACGGTAGCCAGAACGGTCGCCGCGACGGCCACCACGAGAACGGCCGTTCCGACGCGTCCAGCTTCGATGTTCTGCATGTACTCGGTGAATGTCTGCAGCGAGATGTTCCGCACTGCAACAGAACTCGAGCGCACCGCACCGAGCACCAGAAGCGCGGCTTCGCACACCGACCACGACCCCGCCGCGACTGCTACGACGCGCCACACCGAGTCGCCGTCGACGTGACGTGACCCCGCCGCCAACGTCAGCAACAGTCCACAGCCCAGAACTATCGAGCCGGCCAGATCGGCGCTCGCACGTACGGCTACGTCCACGCCCCCGGTGGGATTGGACGCCGAACCGGCAATCAGCCGCGCGATCAGCACCCCGACCAGTGCGGCCGGAACGACGGCGGTCGGCGTCCACCGAGCAGCCGTCGTTCCGACCACCTCGTCAGTCCTTCTTACGCAGCGCGAATCCGAGTCCGCCGAGGAAGACCACGACGGCAACAACCAAGAACGGCCACAGTGGCACACCGCCTCCAGACGACGACGATGCTCCGGCATCCGCGGCCGCGCCGGGCGTACCGGTGCCGGCGGTCGTGAGCTCGAAGGTGCGAGTTCCGCTGACCGGATGTCCGTCGGCCGACGTCACGCGGAATGCGATCGTGTACGTCCCAGCCGGGCCGAGATCGCGGACGTCGACGGCAACCGTCGCGCCGGACACTCGCGGATCACCCTCCGACCAGAGGTTTCCGTCCGGACCGACCACCGTCAGCGAGGCGAAGTCCGACTGCACCGTCTCGTTGAACGTGACCGACGCTTCGGCCGGCCCACTGTCGACGGACGAGTCGTTCTCGGGACTGCTGCCGGTGACGACGGCATGCGCAGACGCGACCGACGTACCCAGCAGCAGTGACGTCACGACCGCCGCGAGGAGGACGACAAGCCTCATCACGAGCGGCGGCTACGCACGGCGGCGCCGATACCCAGTGCGGCGCCCAGAGCGCCCAGAACAAGGCCACCGCCGCCGAGCCAGCGCGCCGTGGTGTCGGACGACGACGTCGCGGCCGCAGTCGTGCTCGTGGTCGTCTCCGACGACGCTGCCGCTACCGTCGGCGAGCCGTGGTCATCGTCGCTGCCCTCGGCGAGTTGCAGCGTGGGCGCCGGCAGTTCGGGCTCGGTGCCGTCCTCCGGGGTGGGCTGGTCCCAGTTCACTACCTCGCCGTCGCTGTAGGTCTGCGCCGCCGGGAACGACACGCTGTCCGCCTCTGGCAACGGTCCTGCCGAGAGCACGAACTGTTGGAACTGGCCGGGGCCGACGCCGGTGTTCCCCGGTGCGACGGTCCAGGTGACAGCGGTTGCCTTGCCGTCGGCCGACTTGTCCACCACCGAGGTCCAACCCGGCATCGGTTCGGTACGGGCAGACGTCAGATCCGGGAGTTCGATCTTGACGGACGTCGTGCTTGCGGCGTCCGATTCGGTGGGAACGCGGAAGGACAGAACCGTGTACCCACCCTGGGCGGCGTCGGGTGCGGACACCGCGACGTGGGCAGATGCAATACCGGTCGAGGCCAGCACGGCGAATGCGGTCAATGCACCCGCGCCGAGGGCACGGGAAGAGAAGTTGTTCATGTCAAGGTGTCTTTCGCGTCAGAGGAGTTACAGATCAGGTCACTGTCGGGGCGTGTGCACCGACGGCGGGCCTCTCCTCGAGACGGCTGACATGGCGGGAACGGGAGTCGGGAGGCCGAGCGGCGCGGTGGCGGCGATCGAGGACCGGCGGGCGAGGGGTGCGAAGGGCCGAACGGGGCTACGCAGCACCGACGTGATGACGCCGAACAGATGCTCGACGCTCGAAACCAGTACGGCACCGAGCCCGATCGCGACGGCATGCGCGGCCAGCATGTCCGAACCCACCGCATGCAGGTGCGCCGAGGTGACCGACAACGCTGTGTGAGCCGCGACCTGGCCGCCGGCGAGCCACAGCATCAGCGGGCGTCGCCCGACCGCGTCGGTGGCGACTCCGCCGGCAAGCACGCCCACACCGACTGCGACGGCAGAGAGAAGAGTCAGCGACGTGGACGTGGGTAGCCCGCCCCCACCGACGCCGTGCGCCGCGACAGCGAGCGCGGCGGTGAGTGCGCCGACCGCTGAGCCGCGCAACCCCCGATCGCGGCTCGTGCTCATGGAATGTGTGCCTGAACTCAGCGAACGCCGAGGCGAGCGAGAATGTCGGCCTCGATGCCGTCCAGCTGATCCGAGATAGCACCGTGCGCGAGCTTGCGGCGTGACGGCGGCATCTGCTCTGCGGCATGGACCGCGGTGGTGAGCTGTGTGAGACGGTCGCGGATCGCCTCGGTGAAGGCGGCGGTCTCGCTGTCCTTGGATCGGGAATCGACCTCACCGATCGACTTCTCGGCTCCTACGATGCGCGCACTCAGCTTGGCACCGTGCCCGGTGTACTCGCCCAACTCGTTCACCGATACGCCGATGCGGTTGGCCCGGTACTGGTCGAGTTGTCCACGCAACAGCGTCGCGGCGCGATACGCGATGGGTACCAGGACAGGGGCCAGCACTCGACCGATGCCCACGTACTTGCGCACCTTGGCCGCGTTGACCTTGCCCTCGCGGGCTGCCTTTTCCCGAGCGGCCAGCGCCTTGATGTGGGCCTGGTCGACCTTCTGCTGGCTCGCCAGCGCTTTGGCGTCGTTCTTCGCGAGCTTCTTCATGTGCTTGCGATCGTTGCGAGCGCCGTACTTGGCTTCGAGGCCCGCCTTGTGGAGGAGTGCTTTTGCCTCGGCCTTCCGGGTAGCACGGCGAGAACGCTTCTTGCGTAGAGCCATCGTGTACGTGCCCCTTCGTGTCCGACTCGACCAGACGCTCACGTTCGTAGGAGGTGAGGCGTCGCGACTGTTCCCGTCAGCCTATCGGTCGCTCTCCACGGGGAACCACGAGGTGTCATCCCTCTCGAACTTGTCACTGGCCGAAGTTGTCACAGGATGGATCTACGCTGCGAACATGCCCCACGCCACCACGGAGACGGCCGGACACCCGTCCAGCCCTCCCGTCCTGCTGGATGCCTCCACGCTGACGCGGTGCCGCCACCGGGTGTACCTCGATACCGCCTACCGCTCGCTGTTGGCCGGCACCACCGAGAATCCCGGCGTGCAGATGCGGCGCGACGCCGCCGCTGCATACCGCCTCGAGGTGCGCGAGGCATTTCTCGCTGCCGACCCCGCCGCGTGGGTGGTGGTCTCGTCGACGATGCCCCGATCCATGCAGGTTCGCGCGACTCGGCAGGCATGCGACGAGGGCGCGCAGCGGATCTGGAATGCCGTGTTCGCCGACGATGCCGAGTCCGGGCAGCGAGGCCGCTGCGACATGCTCGTGCGGGATCCGGCAGGTGGGTACATCCCCGTTCTGATCGTCAATCACAAGGTCACCGATCCCGGCAGTGGAGCCGTGACCAGCCCGTTGGAGTCGTGGGCACCCGCCGTCGACGACACGCGCAAGGTCCGCCCGCAGCTGCGCGATCAGTTGGCAGCAGTGCACGTGCACCGGCTTCTCGCACATATCGGGCATGCCGGGGCGTCCGGCAAGGCAGGAGTCATCGGGTTCGGCGCGCAGGTGATGCTGGTGCACGATCTGTCCGCCGTGTCGCAGGAGTACGAGAGACGTTTCGCAGACCGTCTCGCCATCGCGTCGGGGGAGATCGTCACCGTTCCGGCCAAGGTGGCGGAGTGCCGGTCGTGCCCGTGGTGGTCCGAGTGTGAAGAGGCTCTACGACGCACGCACGACGTCAGTCTCGTCGCGGCGGGTTCGCGTGCCGCCGCACTGCGTTCGGCAGGAATTCGGACCATCGACGAGCTCGCTGAATGGACCGGGGGGCCGCCGGAAGAGTGGCCGCACGGTGACTTCGCGGACACGGTGATCGTCGCCGAAGCATGGCTCGCCGGGCTGCCGTTGGTGCGTCGACACGACGAGGTGACGGTGCACCGCGCCGACGTCGAGGTGGACGTCGACATGGAGAGTTTTCAGGAGGACGGTGCCTACATGTGGGGCACGCTGCTCGATCGTCGGGACGGTAATGCCCCCGAGTACCGCGCCTTCGTCACCTGGGAACCGGTGCCGACGACGGACGAGGCCCGGTCGTTCGCGCAGTTCTGGACCTGGTTGCAGGACGTGCGATCGGACGCGAAGGCCAGAGGACTGTCCTTCGCGGCGTACTGCTATTCCCGCGCCGCCGAGGACAAGTGGCTGCTGGGCTCGGCTCGTCGGTTCGCCGGGATGCCGGGAATTCCCACCGAAGCCGAAGTTCGCGAGTTCATCGACGGGCCGGACTGGGTCGACATGTACGTCGCAGTGTCGGACAACTTCGTCTGTCCGTCGGGCAAGGGCCTGAAGAAGGTGGCTCCCGTCGCCGGATTCACCTGGCGTGACAACGAGGCCGGTGGCGAAGCATCGATGGCCTGGTATTTGCAGGCGGTGGGACGGGACGGCGATGTCGACCGATCGCAGCGCACCCGGTTGCTCCACTACAACGAGGACGATGTGCAGGCAACACGGGCACTTCGCGTGTGGATGGACAACCGGTCCGAGACGGAAACTCCGACGGCCGAATCCCTGCGGTCAGCGCGCGCTGGGACAAAAAAGTGAAACGCTCGCCATCGCTGCCAGTCGGGGGTTAGCAGCGACGACGAGCGTCTCGAGATGTGATTCGTCCCAGTAGCCGGGGTGGATGGGTAGAAAAGAAAAAAAGCTTTCCGCGTGTCAGCGCGGGGACATGCGCAGCGCGCCGTCCATCCTGATGGTCTCGCCGTTGAGGTAGTCGTGCTCCACGATCATCTGCGCGAGCTGGGCATACTCGGCCGGCTGCGCCAGACGCGACGGGAAGGGGACGCCGGCTTCGAGACCGTGGCGGTACTCGTCGGTGACGCCCGCGAGCATCGGAGTGTCGACGATTCCCGGAGCGATCGTGTTGACGCGGATACCCACTTGCGCAAGATCTCGGGCCGCGGGGACGGTCATGCCGTGCACGCCGCCCTTGGACGCCGAGTAGGCGATCTGGCCGATCTGGCCTTCGAACGCGGCCACCGAAGCGGTGTTGATGACGACGCCGCGCTGCCCTGCCTCGTCGACGGTGGGGAGGGTCTGCATGTGGTCGGCCGCGAGGCGCATGACGTTGAACGTGCCCAGCAGGTTGATCGTGATGACGGTGCGGAACAGCTCGAGGTCGTGCGGGCCCTTCTTGGACAGGATGCGCCCGGCCCAGCCCACACCGGCGCAGTTGACCACGATGCGCAGTGGAACACCCGATTCGGCGATCGTGGAGAGCGCTGTGCGCACTTCTTCGTCGCTGGTGACGTCGGCGGCGATCAGAGTGACGCCGTCGGGAACCGAATCACCGGCCTTGTCGATGGACTGCTGCAGATCGAGACCGAACACGGTGACGCCCTGATCGGCGAAGCGTTTAGCCGTAGCTGCTCCGAGTCCCGATGCTCCGCCGGTCACCAATGCTGCTGTTCCCGCGATTTCCACTGTCATGATCCTCTCGTCGTCGGCGCAGTCGGTTACTGGCCACTCACCGAAACGAACCCTAGTCGGTTGAGGCACACTCGGGTCATGACCCCGTTCCCCGTCGACCCGACGCACGTCCGCCGATGCGTGCAACTTGCGCGGGAGGCACTCGACGCCGGTGACGAGCCGTTCGGATCGGTTCTCGTCGATGCCGAGGGCGCGGTCTTGTTCGAGGATCGCAACCGGGTCAGTGGCGGCGACTCCACCCGGCACCCCGAGTTCACCATCGTGGAGTGGGCGGTGCGGCACCTTTCTGCCGACCAGCGCGCCCGCGCAACGGTCTATACCTCCGGCGAGCACTGCCCGATGTGCTCGGCCGCGCACGCGTGGGTGGGACTAGGCGATATCGTCGTCGCCGTCACCAGCGCTCAACTCGCCGCGTGGCAGCAGGAGTGGAATCTGCCGACGGGCCCGGTCGCACCGTTGCCGATCACTGCCGTCGCACCCGGGGTTCGCGTGCATGGGCCGGTAGACGAGGTCACCGAGGAGATGCGATCACTTCATCGTCGTGCTGCCGGTCGGTCACAATCGGACGCCTGACTCGCCACGTCGTCAGTGCAGCGCCCGCGGCCAGCACGATCGCGGCCGCGACGAGCCCGACCGGGGAACCGGGGAACACGCCCTCGAGGATCAGCCAGACGCCGAAGACGAAGAACAGGGTCGCGGCTCCGAGGGTGATGAGGCGTTCGGGCAGATGTTTGCCCAGCGTGGCACCGACAACGATCGCCAGGGCGTCTGCCGCAACCATTCCCACGGTCGATCCGATCCATACGCCGACCCAGTCGTTGTCGGAGGCGAGGGTGACGGTGGCGAGCATGGTCTTGTCGCCCAGTTCGGCCAGAAAAAAGGCGGACGCTACGGCGAAGAACGCCGACTTCGTGACCCGGTCCGCCTTGGACTTCTCGTCCTCGTCCAGGCTGTCTCCGCGCAGAGTCCACAGTCCGAAGACGAGGAATGCCACTCCGCCGACGATGCCGATGAGGTGCGTCGGTAGGGCAACGCCCAGATAATGACCGACAGCAACCGAAACCAGGTGAACCAACGTGGTGGCAACGGTGATGCCGCCGATGACCACCCACCAGCGGTACTTGAGGGCGAACGTCATGGCCATCAGCTGCGACTTGTCTCCGAGTTCGGCGACGAAGATGACTCCGAAACTGAGCAGTAGAGCAGCGAACACGGGAACCTCCAGGGGTGCTTCGGCCTGAGACCGAAGGTCTCGCCCACCGGCAGCCCAAGGCCGTCGGTTCACCGAACCGGGCTCCCGTCCGTGGGCTGCGCCAGTATGTCGACTCGGTGATTGGGGGCTACTCCCCTTCGCTGAGACCCACGCTAAAGCCCAGGTCAGGCTTCTGCAACTTCGACAAATCGATTCGGGAAGCCGAAATTCGGACTTCTGGAAGCCTTCTGCCGACGCCGCGGTGAGGCGTCAGGACGCGAGCAGCATGGCCAAAACGGCGGTGTCGGGGTCGCTGATGGGATCGAGTCCGACGCGGCTGACCATCGAGGTCACGGTGCCGTCCGATTCGGCTTCCACCCAGGCTGCACGGTGGTCGAGTCCGAGGTGCGGAATCCCCGGCAGCAGCACACAGCCGGATGCAGCCCCCACGCATTCGGGAAGCGACGGAGTGGTCTCGCACGGTGGATGGAGCATCAGCAGCGCCGCGGGTTGATGGTCTGCGAACCGACCCGGTGCCACGGCGGACTCACCGATGACCGGTCCCTCGGCGATCACCAGACCCACCGTGCCGGCCTCGGGGTTGTCGGGTAGCTCCTCCCGCACCCCGAACACCGTCGAGGTGCCCAGCAGACCCGGAGTGGAGACCACACGCACGGTGAAGGCCAGAAACTGTGCCCATTCCTTCGTCGTGTTCGGCCAGCGTCCGTAGACGACGAACCCGCGAAGCAGTCCGGACGAGTGAAAGGGTGAGACCCCGATGTGATCACTGCTGTTCATGCGGTTCTCCTCGGCTGCAGGCGACATCTGCGGTACACGCCGTTGGGTGAAGAGACCGTTCCACGAACCACACCTGGCACACAAGACCACCCGAGTGCTACCCCGTCACGCCGGCCCGAGCCACCGCCCGCGGC
>JBASAM010000065.1:0-35194 GCA_049650605.1 Rhodococcus sp. (in: high G+C Gram-positive bacteria)
CGCCACACGATGGTGGCGACGGGCCGCGGCGGTCGATCGGATCAGACGCTGGCGACGCCCTTGTCCAGGAACCGGTGGCCGGTAACGGCCTCGGACGTTCCGGTGCGGTCCAGGTACGGCGTGATACCGCCGTTCCAGAAACCGAATCCGCCACCGAGGATCAGGCACAGGTCGATGTCCTGCGCGGCCGCGACGACACCCTCGGTCAGCATGATGTCGATTTCCTCCGCGAACGCCTTGCGGGTGCGGTCGAGCACCTGCTCGGACGTCGACGGCGAATCACCCTGCGGCCAGAGATCCGCGACCTCGGGGTCGACGGTCTTCGCTCCGTCCGCGTCGTAGGTCCACACCGCAGACTTCTTGTTCGCGACCATGGCCTGTAGACCGGGGGAGTCGTGGAAGCGCTCCGGGTAGTACTCGGCCATCGTCTCACCGGTGTGCAACGCGACGGCCGGCCCCACCAGCGAGAGCAGCGTCAGCGGGCTCATCGGCATACCCAACTCGCTGATCGCGTTGTCCGCGACATCGAATTCAGTGCCCTCGTCGATGGCGTTCATGACCTCACCGAGAGCGCGGGTCAACAACCGGTTGAACACGAAGCCGGGCTTGTCGGCGATCAACACCGCCGACTTCCGCAGTGACTTCGCGGTCGCGAAAGCTGTTGCGAGCGTTGCATCGTCGGTCTTGTCGCCGCGGATGATCTCGAGCAGCGGAAGCACGGCCACCGGGTTGAAGAAGTGGAAGCCCACCACGCGCTCGGGGTGCTTCAGGTCCGCGGCCATGCGGGTGATGGACAGCGACGAGGTGTTGGTCGCCAGCACGGTCTCGGGGGAGACGAACTCCTCGAGTTCGGCGAAAACCTTCTTCTTCACGTCCAGATTCTCGAATACCGCCTCGATGACCCAGTCGGTCTTCGCGAACGCCGCTTTGTCGAGCGAGCCGGACACCAGAGCCTTCAGCCGGTTGGCGGCGTCGGGCGACAGGCGCTTCTTGCCCTGCAGCTTGTCGATCTCGGCGTGGACGTAGCCGACACCCTTGTCGATGCGCTCCTGATCGATGTCGGTGAGGATCACCGGCACCTTCAGCTGGCGGACGAACAGCAGTGCGAGCTGGCTGGCCATCAATCCGGCGCCGACGATGCCGACTCCGGTGATCTTGCGCGCCAAGGATTTGTCCGGCGCACCCGCCGGCCGCTTCGCCCGCTTCTGCACCAGGTCGAACGAGTACAGACCCGCGCGCAACTCGTCGGCCATGAGGAGATCCGCCAGTGCCTCGTCCTCGGCGGCGAACGCCGAGTCCAGCGACGAGGGGTCGGTGATGTCGGTGGACTTCGCGAGCTCGAGAAGCTGGACCGCGCGCACCGGACCCGGAGCATGGTTGCCGGTCTTGCCCTCCACGATGGCCTTGGCGCGCGCAACGGCGTCGTCCCATGCCTGGCCGCGATCGATCTCGGCACGCGGGGGAGTGACGTCCCCGGAGACGACCTTCGCCGCCCACGACAACGACTGCTCGAGGAAGTCGGCGCCGCCGAAGACCTCGTCGACGATACCGAGCTTCGCGGCGTCGGCCGGCTTCATCATGCGATTCTGGTTCAGCGCGTTCTCGATGACCACCGTGACGGCGCCGGCGGGGCCGATGATGTTGGGCAGCAACTGAGTTCCACCCCAGCCGGGAACCAGTCCGAGGAAGGTCTCCGGAAGTCCCAGTGCGGCAGCATTGTCCGCGACCGTGCGGTAGTGGCAGTGCAGGGCGATCTCGAGTCCGCCGCCCAGTGCAGCGCCGTTGACGAACGCGAATGTGGGGACGCTGGACTCGCGCAGGCGGCGGAACACTTTGTGTCCCTTGGTGCCGATCTCGAGTGCGACCGCGCGATCGGCAATGCCCGGCACTCCGTTGAGGTCTGCGCCTACGGCGAAGACGAAGGGCTTGCCGGTCACCGCGACTGCCACCGGGTCGGCGGCGAAGGCTTCGTCGAGCGCCGTGTCGAGCTCGTCCAGGCCCGCGGGACCGAAGGTGGAGGGCTTGGTGTGGTCCAAACCGTTGTCGAGGGTGACCAGCGCGACAGGACCGTCGATGCCCGGAACACGAATGATCTTGGTGAACGCGTGGGTCACCACTTCGTCGGAAAATGCAGAAGTCATGTCGGTCACTTGCTTCCGTCGTAGTTGGGGTTCTCCCAGATGACGCTGCCGCCCATGCCGAGGCCGATGCACATGGTGGTCAGGCCGTACCGGACGTCGGGGCGAGTGGCGAACTGGCGGCTGAGCTGGGTCATCAACCGCACGCCGGACGAGGCGAGGGGGTGTCCGCATGCGATAGCTCCACCCCACTGGTTGATGCGCGCATCGTCGTCGGCAATTCCGAAGTGCTCGGCGAATGCCAGGACCTGGATTGCGAATGCCTCGTTGATCTCGAAGAGGCCGATGTCGTCGATCGACAGGCCGGTGCGCCCGAGGAGCTTCTCGGTGGCGGGAACGGGTCCGATACCCATGACGGCAGGATCGACGCCGGCGAACGAGAAGCCCACCATGCGCATGCCGACGCTGAGTCCGAGCTCGGACGCGGTGTCCTCACCGGCCAGAATCGCAGCGGTGGCACCGTCGTTGAGTCCCGCCGCGTTACCGGCGGTGACGCGGCCGGCGGGGCGGAACGGGGTTTTCAGCTTCGCCAGATCCTCCAGGGAGGTTCCAGGCCGGGGCGGCTCGTCCTCGGTGGCCAGGCCCCATCCCGCGGCCGACTTGGTGGCGACGGGCACCAGGGTCTCGCCGATCAGGCCGGACTTCTTGGCCGCGTCGTACTTCTCCTGGCTTGCCACCGCGTAGGCGTCGGTGCGGTTCTTGGTGATGGAGGGGTAGCGGTCGTGCAGGTTCTCGGCGGTGTTTCCCATGACGAGAGCACTGGGATCGACCAGCTTGTCCGCGAGGAAGCGCGGGTTGGGATCGACGCCCTCACCCATGGGGTGGCGCCCCATGTGCTCGACACCTCCGGCGACGACCACGTCGTACTGACCGAAGCCGATGCCCGACGCGGTGGTGGTGACAGCGGTCATCGCGCCGGCACACATGCGGTCGACGGCGAATCCCGGCACGCTACGAGGAAGTCCGGCGAGCAGAGCGGACGTGCGGCCGATGGTCAGGCCCTGGTCACCGGTCTGAGTCGTGGCCGCGATGCCGACCTCGTCCACACGCTCGGGGGGAAGCTCGGGATTGCGGCGCAGGAGTTCGCGGATGGCCTTGACGACGAGGTCGTCGGCACGGGTGTCCGCGTACATGCCCTTGGGGCCGGCCTTACCGAACGGCGTGCGAACGCCGTCGACGAACACGACGCCGCGACTGGACGCGGATCGAGCTGGGGCGGGTTTCGGAGAAGACATGATTCCTTCCGGCGGTCGCTGAGGCGAACCGGACTCCCGGCTCGTCCCGGACACTCTAAACCGGGTGCTACTGGTCGGTAACTTCAGCCTGCTCGCTCGCGGCCGCCGCTGCTGCCATACCCGAAGCCAGGACCGGGACGGTCAACTCCTGCTGCCAGGACCGCGCGCCGTTCGACACCAAGAATGCGGCGATCACCTCGGTGGGTTCGACTGCGCCTGCCGAGAGCGTCGGCCAGTCCCAGCACAGACGCCGTACGACGTCGGGGGTGAGCAAGTTCTCCACGGGCACGGACACGTTCTCCGACAGCGCCGACATGGCCTCGCGGACCGAGGCGAGGCGCGCTGCGGCCTCGGGGTCGCGCCTCGCCCAGCGACTGACGGGAGGCGGCCCGACGAAGGGTTGCGTAGTCGGCGGCAGCCGGTCGTCGGGCAGCGAACGCGCCGTCTCCAGGGCATCCATCCACGTCCGGGACTGGCGGCGCTGGCGCGGGCCGCCGAAGACGGGCAGGGCGCGCAGAGACGCGGTGGACGTGGGGTTGTTCTGCGCCGCGGCGACGATGGCAGAGTCCGGAAGCACACGGCTCGGCGCGATGTCGCGGCGTCTCGCCGCCTCGTCGCGGGCAGTCCACAACTCGCGGACAGCGGCCAGCGTGCGTGCGCTCTTGATGGCATGAATGCCCGACGTACGACGCCACCGATCCGGTTTGGGTGGAGCGGGCGGGGCCAGGCGAACGTGCTCGAATTCCTGCGCCGCCCACTCGGTTTTGCCTTGCCGTTCCAGTTCCTCGCCCATGTGCTCACGCAGTTCGACCAGAACCTCGACGTCCAGCGCGGCGTAGTTGAGCCAGGTATCCGGCAACGGCCTCGTGGACCAGTCGGCAGCGCCGTGGCCCTTCTGCAAAGACAATCCCAGTGTTCGCTCGACGATGGCGGCAAGCCCCACCCGTTCGAAACCCGCGAGGCGCCCGGCCAGTTCGGTGTCGTACAACGCGGACGGCCTCATGCCCAACTCGGCGAGACCCGGAAGATCCTGATCCGCCGAATGCAGGATCCACTCGAGGTCGTTGATCACGGCGGCGAAGCGGGCAAGCGCGTCGACACCGCCCTGCTGAACCACCGGAATGGGATCGAGGAGCACGGTGCCGGCTCCGCGGCGACGAAACTGGAGCAGATAGGCGCGAGCGGAGTAGCGAAAGCCCGAGGCCCGTTCCGCATCGACAGCCAACGGTCCCGTTCCGGAGGCCAGGAACTCCGCGGCGGCCCGGACGGCGTCCGGGGTGTCGGTCAGCGGCGGCACGCCCTCACGCGGCGACAACAACGGAGTGGGCTCGGTATCGCTCGACTCCGCCGGGGCGCCGTCGGCCGTGGGCGTTGCTTCTGACGTGTCGGACATCCCAGGATTCTAAGTGGCGCGCTCAGGAGTCGGTCGCGCCGGAGATTCCGCGCGCCCCCAGCGCTGTGATCCCCGCGGGCGGGAGCCCTGCCGCGTAGGCGAGCACTTCGCCGAACGCTTCCACGTGCACCGACAACTCTTCGCTCAATGCCGTCCACGACGCCCGCAGCTCGAGCTGGTGCGCACGAGGGGGCCCGGCGATGTCGCCGTATCGAACTGAGCTCGTTGATGTCACGGTGCCGCCCAGGGCGGTCAGCGGCTCGGAACGGGATTCGAACGCATCGACGAGCCAGCTCCACGCCACTTCGGGAAGCAACGGATCGGATGCGAGCGAGGCGTCCACATCGGCCTGGATGTACGCCACGAGGCGCATCGTGCCGTTCCACGCCTCGTCGCCTTCGGGGTCGTACAGCAGGATCAGCCGGCCAAACGCGTCGCCCTCGCTCTGCTCGGGAACCGACTCGGTCTCGGAGTGACGCACCTCGGCCCCCAGCGCATAACTGAACGGGGCCAGGCGCTGAGGTGGACGAATGGGACCCACCTCGATGCTGGGGTGGACCGTGGCCCGGTGCATCGCGTCGATGGCGGCGCGGAAGGGCGCAGGCTGCGAGGCGGTCTCGGACGTGGTCACGAGATCGGACGTTATCTCGGTTGACGACGCCGTGGTCGCAGGCGCGCCGTGAACGTATCGACGCTGCCGTGGCAGCATGGACGCCGATGAACACGATCGCAGACGACGCTGCCACCGGTAGCTCCGACAACCCCCGTCGCACCCTCCCCGACGCGCCGTTTCTCGCTTCCGCGACCGGCCGGGTGCCGACGCGTCGTCCGGTCTGGTTCCAGAGGCAGGCCGGCAGGTCGCTGCCCGAATACCGGGCTCTCCGGGCCGGTACCTCCATGCTCGAGTCCTGCTTCGACCCCGAGATGGTCACCGAGATCACCATGCAGCCGGTGCGGCGCCACGGTGTCGACGCGGCGATCCTGTTCTCCGACATCGTCGTCCCGCTCAAGGCTGCGGGCGTGGACCTCGAGATCGTCCCCGGCACCGGTCCTGTCGTCGCGCACCCGTTGCGCTCGACCGCCGACGTCGCTGCGCTTCCGGTGTTGCGACCCGAGCAGGTCGCTCCCGTCGCACAGGCGGTGTCGATGCTGACCACCGAATTGGGCGAGGTGCCTCTGATCGGTTTCGCGGGTGCGCCGTTCACGCTGGCGTCCTATCTGGTGGAGGGCGGCCCCAGCCGTAATCACGAGCAGACCAAGGCGCTGATGCACTCGGACCCGCAGACGTGGCACTCGTTGCTGTCGTCGTTGGCCGACATGACCATCGCGTTTCTGCAGGCACAGATCGGCGCCGGCGTCGACGCGGTGCAGCTGTTCGACTCGTGGGCGGGGGCGCTCTCACTGGCCGAGTACCGCGAGTTCGTTCTCCCGCACTCGACGCGCGTGTTCGACGAGGTCGGGTCCGCCGGCATTCCGCGCGCCCACTTCGGCGTCGGCACCGGCGAATTGCTCGGCGCGATGGGCGAGGCGGGCGCTGACGTGGTGGGCGTCGATTGGCGTATCCCGCTCGATGTGGCCGCCCGACGTGTCGGTCCGGGTAAGGCGCTGCAAGGAAACTTGGATCCGGCCGTTCTGTTCGCCGGCGACGCTGCGGTGCGGCGACACGTCGAGCGCATCGTCGGCGAGGCCGATGCCGCTCTCGAAGCAGGCGCTACAGGCCACATCTTCAATCTCGGTCACGGCGTGCTCCCGGCCACCGATCCCGGCGTGGTGACGTCGGTGGTGGAGCTGGTGCACGGCCTGTGACGTCCGTGGCGGTGATCGGTGCCGGAATCAGCGGCCTGGTCGCGGCCCACCGTCTTCGACTACTGCTCGGAGAGTCCGCGCGCATCGTCGTGGTCGACGCGGACAACCGCATCGGCGGCAAACTGCGCACCGTCGAGTTGGGAAACGGACCGGTCGACGTGGGAGCCGAGGCGTTCATCGCCCGTCGTCCGGAGGTGCCCACCCTGCTGACAGAGCTGGGGCTCTCCGACGAGCTGGTACGCCCGTCCACCGAAGCGCGGCCACTGGTGCGCTCGGGGGGTTCATTGCACGCGCTGCCCACGGGGACTCTGATGGGCATTCCTGCCGGATCCGACTCGGTGCGCTCGCTGGTGGACGACGAGACTGCGCGCCGCATCGACGCCGAACCGTCCCGCGCGCTGCGCTGGACTCCCGGTGACGACGCGTCGGTGGGTGATCTGGTCACCGAGCGTTTCGGAGCGCAGGTCACTGCTCGCAGCGTCGACCCGCTGCTCGGCGGCGTCTACAGCGGACTGTCGGCGACGACCAGCGTGCGCGCCGCACTTCCGACGCTTGCTGCCGCGTTGGACGCCGGAGCTCGCAGCCTCACCGAGGCCGTGGAGCGGGCTCGCCCCACCCCGTCGCCCGGCCCGGTTTTCGGCGGGCTTCGGCGGGGATACGGAGTTCTGCTGGATGCTCTGCTGGCGTCGTCGCGCGCTGAACTTGTTCGAGGTGACGTCCCGCGGATCCAGCACGCCGAGGACCACCGTTGGGACGTACCCGGTGCGGGCGTCGTCGACGGCGTGTTGGTCGCGGTCCCGGCACCAGCGGCATCGACGTTGCTGGCCCGCGTGCACCACGACCTGGGGACGCGGCTGGCGTCGATCTCGCTGGGCTCGTCGGCCCTGGTGGCGCTGGCGTACGACGTGTGCGAGCTGCCGTCCAACTCCGGGGTACTGGTGGCCACTGGAGAACTCGACGGGCACGGAGCGCCGCTGCGGGCGAAGGCCTTCACGCTCTCGAGTCGCAAGTGGCCGCACCTGCAGGAACGTGGCGGAGAGCTTGTTCGCGTGTCGTTCGGCCGGTTCGGCGACGCCGCCATCGTCGACGAGTCGGACGCTGTGCTGATCGCCGCCGCCCGGCGCGACCTGACCGAGGTGCTCGGTATCGAGGCGCCGCCGTCGGCCGCCGTCGTTCAGCGGTGGCGCGGCGGATTGCCGCAGTACCGGCCAGGCCACGTGGGTCTGGTGGCAGAGATCGAGACCGCGTCCGCGGACCTCGACAGGCTGGAGTTGGCGGGCGCCTATCTGCACGGTGTGGGTGTTCCCGCCTGCATCGCGACAGCGTCGTCGGCCGCAACCCGGCTGGCTGCCGCAATCGGGTGACGTCCGCCATTTCGCGGTAGGGGCTCGCTCCGAGGGATGGCACGATGGTGCCCATGGCACGACTCGATTTCGACGCACTCAATTCCACGCTGCGCTACTCGATGCACTCGGTGTTCACCGTCCGACCCGGCGTGCTGGGCGAGGACCGGTCGGCGGTGCTGGCCGAGGCGCAAGCCTTCTTCGACAAGCTGGACGGCACGGACGTCGTGGTGCGCGGAATCTACGACGTCGCCGGGTTGCGAGCGGATTCCGACTTCATGATCTGGTGGCACGCCGAGCGTATCGAGGATCTGCAAGCCGCGTACTCGACGTTCCGCCGCTCGACTGCCCTGGGCCGAGCATGCGAGGTGTTCTGGAGCAACGCCGCGCTGCACCGGCCGGCGGAGTTCAACAAATCGCACGTTCCCGCGTTCATCGCGGGGGAGGAACCCGGTGCCTACATCTGCGTGTACCCGTTCGTCCGGTCCCTCGACTGGTACCTGCTTCCCGACGCCGAGCGCCGCACAATGTTGGCCGACCACGGCAAGGCCGCGCGCGGATACAAGGATGTGCGCGCCAACACGGTGCCGTCGTTCGCTCTCGGTGACTACGAGTGGATTCTTGCGTTCGAGGCCCCGAGTCTCGACCGCATCGTTGACCTGATGCGCGATCTCCGTGCCACCGAAGCCAGGCGTCATGTGCGCGAGGAGGTCCCCTTCTTCAGCGGACCCTTGGTCGAGTTGGCGGCGCTGGTCGAGTCTCTTCCGTGACCGCGCCGGCCGCGGTCCTGTTCGACTTCTCGGGCACGCTTTTTCGCCTCGAGGAGGACGACAGTTGGTTCACCGATGTGCGCGTCGGCGACGACGAGAAGGTGGACGGGCACTACCAAGCGGAGCTCATGCGGCGAATGACGCAGCCCGTGGGATCCGTCGTCACCCTCGACGACGACGGGCATCGTGCATGGGAGACACGTGATCTCGACCCCGCCATGCACCGTGCGGCGTACCTCGCCGTCCTGAAAGCGTCCGGGGTGCATCGCGTCGAGCATGCAGAGTCGTTGTACGACAACGTGATCGACCCGTCCTCGTGGACACCGTATCCGGACACGTCGCGGGTTCTTCGATCGCTCCACGAACATGGGATCCCCGTGGGCATCGTCAGCAACATCGCCTTCGATCTTCGGCCTGCGTTCGACCGCCTCGGGGTAGGAGATGCGATCTCGTTCTACGCGTTGTCGTTCGAGGTGGGCGCGGTCAAGCCTGACGCCGCGATCTTCCGTGCCGCAGCGGATGCTCTGGGCTTGCCGGTGGAGCAGTACCTGATGGTCGGGGACAGCGAGGAAGCAGACGGGGGTGCGCGGGCGCTGGGTATGAGTTTCGCTCTCGTGGAACCACTTCCGACGACCGAGCGCCCCACGGCATTGGTGGACGCGTTGGCGTCGCACGGCATCGAGATCGATCGACGACTGTGACGACGAGCCGCGTCGGTGTGCAGCACATGGCGCACTACGGGATGTACACCGCTGACACCGACGGCGTCGACGTCGTGGCGGTGCACCCTCCGTCGACGGATGTGAACCCGTCGCCGATCCTGGGGAACGTACCCGGATCGGTGACCCACCGCTCACGTGTACGTCGACCCGCAGTGCGTCGCGGGTGGCTCGAGAACGGGCCGGGGCCGTCCACCGATCGCGGCCACGATGCGTTCGTCGAACTCGACTGGGACGAGTTCGTGCCCCTACTGGCCGGTGAGCTGCGGCGGGTGATCACCGAGCACGGCAACGAGGCCATCTTCGGCGGTTCCTACGGGTGGGGCAGTGCCGGACGTTTTCATCACGCGCAGAGCCAAGTTCATCGCTTTCTCAACACCATCGGCGGATACACCCGCTCGGTGGGGAGTTACTCGCTCGGTGCAACCGGCGCGATCATGCCCCGGGTCATGGGCACCGCCTGGAAGATGTTTTCCCGGTCGACGTCGTGGGACGTCATCGCCGAGCACACCGATCTGATCGTGGCGTTCGGCGGGATGCCGCTGAAGAACACGTCGGTCAATCACGGTGGGACCAGTAATCATCCGACACGCGATGCGCTGCATAGGTTTCGGGCGCGCGGTGGCCGTGTTGTATCCATCTCGCCGTTGCGCGACGATACGGACGGAGCGGCGGAATGGATGGCGCCCGTGCCGGGTTCCGACGTCGCTCTGATGCTCGCGTTGGCGTACACGTTGGTGTCGGAAGGACTGCACGACACAGCATTTCTCGACCGGTACACCACCGGGTACGACGTGTTCGAGCGCTATCTGCTGGGTGAACCGGACGGCGTTCCCAAGTCGCCGCAGTGGGCGTCGACCATCACCGGAGTGCCCGCGTCGGACATCGCGTCACTGGCTCGAAGAATGGCCCGCAACACCACGTTGGTCACGGTGACGTGGTCGCTGCAACGTATCCGCCACGGTGAGCAAGCGCCGTGGATGGGCCTCACCTTGGCAGCCATGCTGGGCGGAATCGGGCTGCCCGGAGCCGGTTTCGGGCACGGCTACGGGTCGATGAACGAGCAAGGTCTGGCGCCGGTGCCGTACCCGCTTCCCACCTTGCCCCAAGGTACGAACCAGGTGTCGACGTCCATCCCTGTCGCGGCGATCTCGGAGATGCTGCTCCATCCGGGTCGGTCCTTCGACTTCGACGGTGTCGTCTCCCGGTACCCGGATATTCGCCTGGTGCATTGGGCCGGCGGAAACCCTTTCCATCACCACCAGGACATCGGACGGTTCCGAAGCGCCCTCGCGCGCCCGGACACCGTAGTCGTGCACGAGCCGTATTGGACGCCGATGGCACGCCACGCCGACTTCGTGGTGCCGTCGACGACGACGCTCGAGCGAGACGATCTCAGCTGCACGCGCAATGATCCGCTGCTGGTGGCGATGCAGGCCGCCGTGGCGCCGTATGCCGACAGCCGCGACGACTACGACACCTTCGCGTTGCTGGCCCGCGAGCTGGGTGTCGAGAAGGAGTTCACCGAGGGGCGCACCTCACAGCAGTGGCTGCGGCACCTGTACGAGCCGTGGCGCAAGTACGTCACCGACGCGGGTGAACGAACGCCCCCGGCGTTCGACGACTTCTGGTCCGACGGGTCGTTCCGAATGGACACCGAAGACGGACTGACGCTGATGTCCGACTTCCGCGACGGGACACCGTTGCGGACACCCAGCGGGCGCATCGAGATCTTCTCCTCCGCGGTCGACCAGTTCGGTTACGACGACTGCGCAGGCCACCCCACCTGGTACGAACCGGAGGAGTGGTTGGGCGGCCCGCGTGCCCAGCAGTTCCCGCTGCACCTCATCGCGAACCAACCCCGCACCCGTCTGCACAGTCAACTCGATCACGGTGCAGTCAGTCAGGCGTCGAAAATACAAGGTCGGGAACCGGTGCGAATGAATCCCGTCGACGCCGCTGCTCGCGGACTTGCCGACGGCGACGTGGTGCGCATCTTCACCGACCGCGGATCGTGCCTCGCGGGACTGGTGGTGGACGACGCCCTGCGGATCCGAGTTGTGCAACTGTCCACGGGAGCGTGGTACGACCCCTTGGACCCCTCGGATCCGGGCTCGATGTGTGTGCACGGCAACCCCAACGTGCTCACCGCGGACAAGGGAACCTCGTCATTGGCGCAAGGGTCCACCGGCCAGCACGTGCTGGTCGAGATCGAGAAGTGGACCGGTGAACTACCGCCGATCCGAGCCCACGATCAGCCCGATTTCGTCGATCGGTCCGAGGTTCGCGGTCAGAAATAGACTCGGCTGATGACCTGCGCCACCAACGCGGGCTTGTCGACACCCTCGATCTCGATGGTCGAGTCGACGGTCATCTGCACCGCTCCGCCGTCCAGTCGATCCGCTGCGGCGAGGACGGCCGTCAGACGAACGCGCGACCCGACGAGCACGGGATTGACGAAGCGAACCTTGTTGCTGCCGTAATTGACTCCCATCGTGGAGTTCTCGACCGTGTAGGTCTGCCAGGACAGGGCCGGCAGCAGGGACAGCGTGAGGTATCCGTGGGCGACCGGACCGCCGAAGGGGCTCTCCTTCGCGGCGCGCTCGGGATCAACGTGAATCCACTGGTGGTCACCGGTCGCCTCTGCGAACTGGTTTACACGCTCCTGCGTGATCTCCATCCAGTCGCTGGTGCCGATGGTCTCGCCGAGGGCGGACACGATGTCGTCCGCGGAGGTGAAGGTACGCATGGAGCCGACACTAGCGGCGGCGAGCCATTCTGCACAGAACCTCTGTCGGGGCGCCACATCCGGCCCTGCGGACCCGGCCTGTGTGCAGGGAGAGCGCAGTACGATGCGCCGATGACACGACACCCGGAAACCACCGGCAGGCTCGAGCGCACCGAGACGGGTGTCGATCTCGTGCTGGAGCGCGTTCTGGACGTCTCGATCGAGGACGTCTGGGACAGTCTCACCGTCAGTGAACGCACCGCGCGGTGGTACGGCAGCTGGGAGGGAACGCCCGGAGCCGGCAACACCGTGCGGGTGACGATGGGGTTCGAGGAGAACGCGCCCGTCTCCGAGCTGACGATCCTGGCGTGTGACGCGCCGCGGTACCTCGCCCTGGAGTCCGACGGGTGGACCTTCGAGGCGACGCTCGCGACCACGGGAGACGGGACCACGCTGACGTTCCGTCACCACCTGACGACAACGGACGGCCTTGAGGACATCGGCCCGGGGTGGGAGTACTACCTCGACATGCTGGTCTCCACACAAGCAGACGGGTGGTCGCCGTCCTTCGACGACTACCACCCGTCCCAATGTGGGTACTACCGCTCGCTCAGCCCAGTCGACTACTGACTTCGGGGCTCCAGCGTGAGCGAGATGGAGTTGATGCAATACCGCTGATCGGTCGGGGTGGGGTAGCCCTCGCCCTCGAAGACATGCCCGAGGTGGCTGTGGCAGTTGGTGCACAGCACCTCGGTGCGCTTCATGCCCATGGACCGGTCGACCTTCAGGATCACTGCGTCGGTGTCCTTCGGGTCGAAGAAGGACGGCCAACCGCAATGCGACTCGAACTTTTCGGTGCTGCGGAACAGTTCCGCGTCGCAAGCCCGGCACTTGTAGACACCCTCGGTGGTGGTGTCGGTGTATTCGCCGACGTAGGGCCGCTCGGTTCCGGCCTTGCGGAGCACCGCGTACTCCGCCGCGCTGAGCTTGGTGCGCCACTCGTCGTCGGACAGCTCGTAGGTGGGCTTCTTCTCTGGTGCAGAACTCATGCCACCACGCTAATGCGTGGCGGCAGATTTCGCCGTCGTCGCAGATGAGAGCCCATCGGACGAGTCCGTGGTGGGCGTGTGCACGAACGCCGGGTCGATACCGCTGTCGAGTCGGCCCTCACGCCGCGCCGTCAGATACCGGCCGACCAGAACTGCGAAGACGACGATGATCAGCAGCGACCAACCCCACGTGCTGCGTAGGTATTCGATGGCGCGGCCGAACTGCGGGAAGCGGCCCACCAGCCAACTGTCGTAGCTGAGGAATCCGTACACGGCGAGCCATGCGGGCCAGTTGCGCATCACGGAATTACGCAGCACCACCGACATGATCAGCGGGAACAACATCATCGAGTAGTACATCTGTCCGAGCGAGGTCAGCAGGAACGACGCCACGAGCAGGACACCGCTGGCGGTGACCATGAAGAACAGCTCGTCGTCGCGGTAGTACTTCCACAGCAGCCAGAGCGAGACCAGGACCATCACTGTGAAGACCACACGAAGGAGCAGAACCAGCGCCGTGGGCAGTCCGTAGTACAGCCCGTTGCCGACGATTGCGCTGTTGAAGTAGTCGCGAGTCTCCAGCAGATAGGGGAGCGTCCGGGTGATGAAACTTCCCGCGTCGACAGACAGTGGAAGCGCCAGCAGCGTCAGCACGGCGGGAACGCCGATCGCGGTGACGAAGACGCGCCACTCCTTCCGCACCAGCGGCAACAGCAGCAGGGGGGCGAGAGTGGGTTTCACCGCGATGGTCAGACCTATCGCCGCCCCGGACAGATAGGGCCTGTGGGCGAGCAGGAGCATCATGAACAGCACTTCACCCAACAGAATCAGCCCGTTGACGTTGGTGAAGATGAGCGTGTTGGTCACGGTCTCGGTCATGAATGCGCCGAGCAGCACCACGGGCGCCGCAACGGACGAGAGGGTGAGGTCGAACATCCGCAGCAGCAAATAGAGCGCGATCATGACGGCGATCGCGTTGACGCCGATGAAGATCCACCGCGACCGTTCCGGATCGATGACGGCGATCGGCGCGATCAGCAGAGTTCCGCTCGGCGGATACAAGTAGTGCGGATCGACGGAGTCGAAGTTCGCGGTGTAGACCTCGCGACGATTGAGAAACGCGAGGGCGGCGTTGTAGACGGGACGGAAGTCGTCCGTGATGTTGCCGTTGACAGCTTTGACGACAACCCGGTTGAGGACCGTCAGAAGAGCGATGGGCCACAACGCGAATCGGATCACCTGCGCGGTGGTTTCACCGGTTCGCGGCTCGAGATGACGGAACGACACTCGAAGACGGTACCCCGGCGCCTAGGCCGGACACGCATTGCCGCCCGAGGGGACGGTGCCCGATTCGAGGTACGTCGCCACGGCTTGCCGACCGCACCCGGATCCCACCGTGACGGGGTGTCCGACGCCGTCCCACGTCACCGTGGTGGTGGCAGCGCCCGCAGCGGCGAGTGCCCCGGTGACAGCCGGCAGCGCGTCGTTGCCGACGACGGCATCGTTGTTTCCGCTCAGCACCAGCACCGGGACGTCGACGGCCGAGGGGATCGGCGGCGGAGTCGTCGCCGGCCACGCCGAACAGGTGAGGAGGTCCAGCGCTGCGGTGCTGCCGAAAGCCGGGTACTGGTTGGACCACGACGTTTGCAGTTCACGGACGCGGTCGGGCGCCGGCCATTGTTGTCCGTCGGTGCAGCGGCTGACGAAATGGCCGTCGGTCTCGGTCAAAGTCCGAACGATGTTCACCGTCCGGTCCAGCGCTGTGGTGTCGCCGGCCAGCGCCGCGGACACGGTGTCGGCGACCACCTCGATCCGCGCACCCGACTCGGCCGGGGCGGGATAGGAGAGCAGGTGCACCAGGGCCTGTCGCACGATCGCCCCGGAGAGCGGCGCGAGCTCGCCGGCGTCGGCGCGGCGGAACAACTCGACCACCCCGGCGCGAGGATCCGCGCCCAGAGAGCACCCGATGGCGGCGCAGCGGGTCGCGAATGCCGTCAGCGCCGCTTCCTCACCCTTCACGGTCTGCTCGGCCGTGCTCACCGCATCGGTGATGACGCTGGTGGGTGAATCGAGAACCAGCCGGGCTACGTGGTCGCCGTATGCGGAGGTGTACGCGAGTGCGATCAGTGCGCCGTTCCCCGATCCCAGAAGCGACAGCGCACGCACGCCCCAGGCCTCGCGCAGCGCTTCGAGATCGTCTGCGCTATTGGTGACAGCGAAGATCAGCGCCTCCGGCAGCAGGAAGTCGGTGCAGGCGATCGTGGCGTCACGCGCGAGCGTCGCCACTCGTTCTGTGGGATCGTCGCCGGGGGAGAACTGGCCGAGGTCCGCCAATGCGTCGCGCGTCGACCGTGCGCCGTTGTAGCAGTCGAAGGGCGCGGAGTTGCCGATGCCACGGCGATCCACTCCCACCACCGGGTGGGTGGTGAGGAAGCTCGTGTCCGGTTGGGCAGCCAGCGCAACGACGTCGGCCGACGACGGTCTGTCGAGCCCGGAGGTGTAGACCAGCGGGACAGCATCGGGCGGAGTCGAGGTGGTCGACACGCGAACGGCCGACAGTTCGAACCTGCCGTCGCTGGAGACCTCCCGGTCGATGGGCGCGGCGAACGTCGCGCAGTCCACGACTACCCCAGGTGTGGCCACGACACCGAGCGCCGCCGTTGCCCTGGCGGTGCAATCCGACCAGTTCAGATCGGTGATCGGGGCCTCCAACGGAAGCGGTTCCGGCTCGGCGTCGTCGGTGTCCGACGAGTCTGCCGGTGAGCCGGCGGACCCACCCTCGACTGCGACATCGGGGCGCGTCGACGGCCCCACACCGCACGACGCGGCCACCACTGCGACGGCCGCCAGGACGACCAGTCGAGACCCGACACTCGACAGCTTCATTGCTCCAGCGTGCCATCTACGTCGGACATGGAGTCGACAGCGCTCCTGACGGCGATGTCCTTACAAGTTGTCACGTGCGCGAACGTACCCACCGGACCAACATGGTGCCGTCGTCGTCGAGCAGGATGTGGCCCGGAGTCATGGCTCTGCCCACCGCATTCTCGGACGTTGCGATGCGCCCCGCCGACCCGGCCGCCGCCGCCGGCGAGGTGGTGATGCACAGCTCGTCGACCGAGTCGTCCGCGAGGAGGCTGCCGAACAGCCCGGGGCCGCCCTCGCACAGCACCCGGCGGAAATCGAGGCCCGACAGCAGGTCGGTCACAGCTGCACCGGTGAGATCACCGTCGGCCCGGTGGACGGCGACGCCCGCGTCGGTCAGTGCCCGAACCTTGTCCTCCGGGGCATCCGCGGTGGTCAGAACGATCGGGGGAATCTCCGCGTCGGTCACCACCTTCGCTGTCGGGTCGACATTCGCGGAACCGGTGACCACGACGATCGGCGGCACCGGCGTTTGTCCGCGGGAGATGCGTGCGGCGCGTACCTCGTCGGTGACGGTCACGCCGCCGTAGTCCTCGCTCCGCACCGTTCCCGCGCCGACCACAACCGCGTCGGCAAGCCCGCGAAGGGCGGAGAAGACAGCTTTGTCGGCGGGAGTGCCCAGACCTTCCGAGAGGCCGTCCATCGACACCGCGCCGTCGATACTGGCCACGAAATTGACGCGGATCCACGGAGAACGAAGATCCAGGGGGTACGCGTAGAGCTCGGTCAGGTCTGTCTCGGACACTGTGAGGTGTGTCCCATTATCGATACGCTGCACAAAAGCCATCACACCACGTCGTTAACCTCGGTACATGCCAGAACGTCTCGTCGATCGCAATCCCGTGGTGCCCGCAGATCAGCTGATCGCGCAGATGGTGCCGCCGGCCATGTTCGACGACGTCAGTTTTTCGTCCTACATCCCGGATCCGGACGAGCCGACACAGGCCGAAGCAGTCGAGAAGGCGGAGGCCTTCGCCGGAAAAGTCGAGAAGATCCGTTCGGGCGGAAAGCGTGGACTTTTCGGCAAGAAGGCGCCGACGTCCGGTGCGGGCCTGTACCTCGACGGTGGCTTCGGTGTCGGCAAAACCCACTTGCTGGCCTCGATCTTTCACGCGAGCCCCGAGCCCAAGGCTTTCGGCACGTTCGTCGAATTGACCCATGTGGTGGGCGCGCTCGGATTCACGAAGGCGCTCGACGAGTTGTCGGGACACAGCGTGCTCTGCATCGACGAGTTCGAACTGGACGATCCCGGTGACACGATGTTGGTCTCCCGTCTGCTCACCGAACTCGCGGCGAAGGGTGTGTCCATCGTCGCGACCTCGAACACGCTCCCCGGCCAATTGGGTGAGGGGCGTTTCGCCGCCCAGGACTTCCTCCGTGAAATCAAGAAGCTCGGGTCCATCTTCGAGTCGATCCGCGTGGACGGGCCCGACTACCGACACCGCGACCTGCCGCCGGCTCCGGACCCCATGTCGGCAGAAGACATCGAAGCTGCCGCCGAGAAGGTGGACGGCGCCACGCTGGATGATTTCGACGAGCTGGTCAAACACCTCAGCACGCTTCACCCATCGCGCTACGGCAAACTCGTCGACGGTGTGACAGCGGTGTTCATCGAGAACGTGCATGCGGCTCCCGACCAGACGGTGGCGCTACGGTTGGTGGTTCTTGCCGACCGCCTGTACGACGCCGGTACACCTGTCACAGTGTCCGGCGTAAAGCTGGACGAGCTGTTCACCGACGAGATGCTCGAAGGCGGTTACCGAAAGAAGTACCTGCGCGCCACCTCGCGATTGCTGGCGTTGTCGCGGTTCGCGTCCGTCTGACGTCGGCAGCTCAGTCGAGTTCGCGCTGCATCACGAAGTCGTGGTGCAGCACGGCGCCCAGCGCGAAACGCTTCTCGCCCATCTGCACGAACCCGCTCCGGCGGTAGAACGTCAGGGCGCGAGCGTTCTGTTGGTTGACGCCCAGCCATAGGGCGCGCCGCCCCAGTTCGCGGGTGTCCGCGACGGCTGAATCCATGAGCGCCGACGCCGCACCCGATCCGTGGGCACGGGCGTCGGTGTAGAGCTTGCTGACTTCGACCGCGGGTGACACGGTCAGCGACCGTACGACGTCGGGATCGGTCGGCGGAGTCAGCACGAGCATCGTGTATCCCACCAGATCGCCCTCACGAACGGCGAGGCGCACAATCCGGTCCGGGTCGTCCAGGTAGACGTCGAATGCGGATTCCGACAGCACTGTTGCCACGAAGTGATCGATGTCTTCGGTGAGCGTTCCGGGCGGGCATGCCAAGGGAAACGTGCGGGCGGCCAGGGCCGCGAGTTCGGGAAGATCAGCCCGCCCTGCTCTGGGGGTGTGAACGACCACGGGTGTTCAGGCCGTCCGACGTTCCAACGAGTGCTCGCGATCGGCGATGTCGAGGGCGTCGACGACGTTCTTGGCTTGTCGAAGCGACATGGTCGTCCTGGTCTGTAGGACAGCCATGGCCTGCGCCGGTTTGCGCTCGTGCACGAGCACGGTGACCGCGGCGAGCGTCTCTGCGTCGACGGGCCGTTGACACGAGCCCGACTGCGGACGCCGCGAATGCCGTTGACGGAGCGCGAACCATGTGACGACGGCGACCAAGTCGACGATCACCAAGGCGATCACGAACCATCCCCAATTCGGCATTTCAACAGTCAATCACTTCATGTGGGGGAGCGGTCACCACTTCGCTGTTTCGGATGCCGACCACCTGTGTGTCGTCCGGCGCGGACGAGGCAACAGGTGGCGTTCGCAACATCTGACCACCCGTAGGGCGCAGGATGGACGACACGACCTACGGGAAGGGCGAACATGACCGAACAGAACATGGCCGAGCAGAACACGACCGAGCAGATGACGGTGCAGTTCTTCATGGGCCGGGTCGACCGCGTCAAAGCTGCGATCCAGCGGGCCGTGGACGAAGCCGGCGCGTACGGCAGCGATCAGCTGGTGGCCGACTTCGAATGGATCCAGTACGCGCACGATCACGTGCACGTGACGACGCGGGAGAACGTCGACTACGTCGACGACCAGAAGACGACACGCCATCTCGACGAACTCTTCGAGCGGTACCGGGTGGGCTGACAGGCGGCGATTGAACCGTGCAAGAAGGCCCCTCCAACGGAGGGGCCTTCTGTTCTGTCTCTGGTGCGCGATACTGGGATTGAACCAGTGACCTCTTCCGTGTCAGGGAAGCGCTCTCCCGCTGAGCTAATCGCGCGGGACCCGGTGTGCGGGTAATGGTGTTGTAAGAAATCGAGGTGGAGACGGGAATCGAACCCGTGTGCACGGCTTTGCAGGCCGTTGCCTCACCACTCGGCCACTCCACCGTGGTGACGAGAACCGCGAGCGGTCTCGATACCCTCGAGCGGACGACGGGATTCGAACCCGCGACCCCAACCTTGGCAAGGTTGTGCGCTACCAGCTGCGCCACGTCCGCACGCCCCACAGCCGCGTTTCCGCCTCGGTGGTGCGGTTCGAAACATTAGCCCACGTCTGCCGCATGCCACAAATCCGCTGTTCACACCGTGTTTCCCTGCTGTCACTCCTGTCACGCCGTCCTGCGCTCTGCGCGGGCTCGGCGGCGCCCGAGTCCGTTTTGGGGACGCCGGTGCAGCCGTGTTAATGTTCCTCTCCGTTCGGTCCCGTGGCTCAGTGGAAGAGCGTCCCGTTCACACCGGGAAGGTCGCTGGTTCGATCCCAGCCGGGACCACAGAGCGAAAGCCTCCGCCATCACGGCGGGGGCTTTCGTATTTCAGCTGGTCTCCGGCGGCCTCCTCGTCGTCCGCCCCGGTATTGTGACCGGCGTGAGCACCGAGAGATCCGCCTTCGATCACACCGCGGCCGACGGGTCTCTTCGCGACACGTCCGATCACGACAGCTCCGAAAGCGACGACGAGCGGAGCCGCTACCGCGAGTGGCGCGACGGCATCGCTGCTCGTCCCAAGGTCGATCGCGCGTATCGCATCGCAGTGGCGGCCGTCGGCACCGTTGTCCTGGTGATCGGTGTCATTGCCATTCCGTATCCGGGGCCAGGCTGGTTGATCGTGTTCACCGGCCTGGGCATCCTTGCGTCCGAGTTCACGTGGGCAAAGACGGTTCTGCACTGGGTGCGCGCCCGGTACGACACCTTCATGGAGTGGTTCGGCAAGCAGAACATGCTGATCAGAGGGCTCGGTGTCCTCCTCACCGCAGCCGTCGTCCTCGCGACGTTGTGGGTGCTCGGCGCACTCGAGATGGTCGGCGGCTGGGTCGGATTGGACTGGCCTTGGTTGCAGAGTCCGCTCTGACCGACGCCGCGTCGGTGGTGGCGCAGACGTCCCGATCACTGCCCTGGATGGCCGAGATGATGGCGATCGATCCAGGCCACGGGTATCGACTGCTCGACAGCGAGACAATGGACGGCGGCCTGCTCGACGCAGCGCTCGAGCGCGCAGCGCGCCGCTGGCCAGACGTCTCCGCCGCCACCTGCGCCACGCTGTGGTGGTACGGCTCGAGTTCCACCGTCGCCATCGTGACGGCCGCTCAGCTCCTCGTGACCGGCCGGTGCGTCGATCCACGCTCGCCCCGGACCCTCGTGACCGTCGGCGACACCGGCACCATCGGCGCGGTGACCTCGTCGACGGTGGTAGACGCGGCGGACGCTCCGGATGCACTGGCCGATCTGGTCGAGACCGTGGTGCGGGCACTGTGCAGGCGAGTCCCGGAACTCAATGCCGGCAGCCTCTGGGCTGTTGCGTCGGATTCGATCGCCAATCGAACGCTCGACGTCGCGACAGCTGTCGACAGAATCGCCGATGCCGCGACCATGTCGGCGTCCTTGACCTCGCGCGCCCGGACGCGCCGGTTCCCCACACCTCGGTTCGTGGATGTGGGCACCGAGGGCGCGGTCGCGGCCGCATCCGACGACGCGCCGGTTCGGCACACCCGTCGATTTCTTCGACGCAGCTCGTGTTGCCTCGTCTTCGAAGCGGGGGAGGACATGTGTGTCAGCTGCCCGCGGCGAACTCCGGCCGATCGTGCCCGGCGGTGGTCCACGCTCGTCGGGTGAGGTATTCGGGGCGGGGGTGGGGCCGATACGCTGTTGCCGACACACCCGCCCGCTAGCACCATCAGGAGCAGATCACCGTGAGCATGCCCGATTCCGCTGTCCTCGCACCCCGCATCAGCGTGGCCGCAGGGACGACCGCCGGGACGGCGCTGCGTGAGACCGGCCACCCCAACAAGGGACCCGACGCCATCGTGGTGGTGCGCGACGAGCAGGGGCAACTGCGCGACCTGTCCTGGGCGCCCGACGCCGACGCCGAGGTGGAGCCGGTACGAGCCGACACCGAGGCCGGACGCAGCGTGATTCGCCACTCGGCAGCCCACGTACTGGCGCAAGCGGTACAGGAGCTGTTCCCCGCGGCGAAACTGGGTATCGGTCCGCCCATCGAGAACGGTTTCTACTACGACTTCGACGTCGAGAACCCGTTCACACCGGACGATCTGACGAAGCTCGAGAAGAAGATGAAGCAGATCGTCAAGAGCGGTCAGCGATTCTCACGGCGGGTGTACGACTCCCTCGACGCGGCGAAGGTCGAGTTGGCGGACGAGCCGTACAAGCTGGAACTGGTGGACGACAAGGGCTCGGCCGACGATCCCGAGGTGATGGAGGTCGGCGGCGGCGAACTGACCGCGTACGACAATCTCAATCCCCGCACCGGGGACCGGGAGTGGGGCGATCTCTGCCGGGGTCCGCACGTGCCCACCACCAAGTACATTCCGGCGTTCAAGATCACCCGCAGCTCGGCGGCCTACTGGCGAGGCAATCAGGCCAACGCCGGTTTGCAGCGGATCTACGGCACCGCGTGGGAGTCGCAGGAAGCCCAGGACGAGTACCTGGAGTTGCTCGCCGAGGCGGAGCGCCGCGATCACCGCAAGCTCGGCCAGGAACTCGATCTGTTCAGCTTTCCCGACGAGTTGGGATCGGGCCTGCCGGTCTTCCATCCCAAGGGCGGAATCATTCGCAACGAGCTCGAAAATTATTCGCGTAAGCGGCACATCGAGTCGGGGTACTCGTTCGTCAACACTCCGCACATCACGAAGGCACACCTCTACGAGGTGTCGGGTCACCTCGACTTCTACGCCGACGGCATGTTCCCTCCGATGCACGTGGACGAGGAACTGAACGAGGACGGCACCGTCCGCAAGCCCGGCCAGGACTACTACCTCAAGCCGATGAACTGCCCGATGCACAATCTCATCGTGCGCTCGCGTGGACGGTCGTACCGCGAGTTCCCGCTGCGGCTGTTCGAATTCGGTTCCGTGTACCGCTACGAGAAGTCGGGCGTCATCCACGGACTGACGCGCGTGCGCGGCATGACTCAGGACGACGCGCACATCTACTGCACCCGCGATCAGATGCGCGACGAATTGGCCTCGCTGCTGCAGTTCGTTCTGGACTTGTTGAAGGACTACGGCCTCGACGACTTCTACCTCGAGCTGTCCACTCGCAACCCCGAGAAGTCGGTCGGGTCGGACGAGGTGTGGGAGGAAGCAACCGAGACATTGCGGTCGGTGGCAGAACAGTCGGGTCTGAGTCTGGTTCCCGATCCCGGTGGCGCCGCCTTCTACGGACCGAAGATCTCGGTTCAGGTGAAGGACGCACTGGGCCGTCACTGGCAGATGTCGACGATCCAGCTGGACTTCAACCAGCCCGAGCGCTTCGAGCTCGAATACACCTCGGCGGACGGCTCCAAGCAGCGTCCGGTGATGATCCACCGTGCATTGTTCGGTTCGATCGAGCGCTTCTTCGGAGTGCTCACCGAGCACTACGCCGGCGCATTCCCCGCGTGGCTCGCGCCCGTCCAGGTGGTCGCGATTCCGGTGGCCGAGGCGTTCGAAGACCACCTCTTTTCCGTCGTCGCTGCGCTGACCGAGGCAGGTTTGCGCGCCGAGGTGGACGCAAGCGACGATCGTATGCAGAAGAAGATCCGCACCCACACCACGCAGAAGGTGCCGTTCATGCTGCTCGCCGGACAGAACGACGCCGATGCGGGAGCGGTGAGCTTCCGCTTCCGCGACGGCACCCAGGTGAACGGTGTCCCCGTCGACGAGGCGGTCGAACGACTCGTTCGCTGGGTGGCCGACCGCCGCAACGAATCACCCACCGCAGAGACCTTCGGGCCCGGAAGCGAGAGTTCATGAGCGCGGCGGACAGCGATGGATCCATTGTCGACACCGGGACCGGTGACGACGATCGTCTGCAGCGACTGTGGTCCCCGCATCGCATGTCGTACATCGCGACGACCCCCAAGGTCGACGACAAGATGGCCTCGGAGCCGTTCACTCAGATTCCCACGCTGAGCGACGAGGACGGGCTGATCGTCGCGCGAGGTGAGCACGTGTACGCCGTGCTGAACTTGTACCCGTACAACCCTGGTCACCTCATGGTGGTGCCGTACCGCAAGGTGGCCGATCTCGAGCAGCTCAGTGCCGAGGAGAGCCTCGAGCTGATGCAGTTCACTCAGCATGCGATTCGGACCATCAAGCGCGTATCCAGCCCACACGGCTTCAACGTCGGACTCAACCTGGGTGCGCCGGCCGGAGGATCCCTCGCCGAACATCTGCACCAGCACGTTGTTCCGCGATGGGGCGGCGACGCCAACTTCATCACCGTGATCGGTGGCGCGAAGATCATGCCCCAGCTCCTTCGAGACACTCGCGCGCTGCTCGCCGGCGCGTGGAAGGGCTGAGACCGCCGTGCTGAGCATCTTCGGTCGGGCGTCTGCGTCCAAGGTCACCGCTCCGCTGGGCCGAGCCCTGAACAGCACTGGGTTGACCCCGGACTCGGTCACCATCATCGGCACGGTGGCCAGCGTCGTCGCCGCAGTCACGCTGTTTCCCACCGATCATCTTTTCATCGGAACCCTCGTCATCTGGCTCTTCGTCATGTTCGACATGCTCGACGGCGCCATGGCACGCGCACGTGGCGGCGGAACCAAGTACGGCGCGGTACTGGATGCGACGTGCGATCGCATTGCCGACGGGGCGATCTTCGCGGGGTTGGCCTGGTGGGCGATCTTCCACGAGAACGACCGACCACTGCTGGTGGCCATGCTGGTGTGTCTGGTGACCTCGCAGGTGATCTCGTACGCGAAGGCCCGCGCCGAGGCCAGCGGACTGTCGGCCGACGGCGGTCTCATCGAGCGGCCCGACCGTCTCGTCATCGTGCTCGTCGGATCGGGACTGACCGGAATCGGTCAGCTGGCGGACCTCGACTGGTTGCAGTTCGCGTTGCCGGTGGCCACGTACTTCCTCGCGGTTGCGAGCATCGTGACCGTTTTCCAGCGCGTTCTCGCAGTCCGCAATTCCGCGGGTGCACGCGAGGTGATTCCGATGCAACCCAGCGCAGGTCGGATCGAACCGGACAGCACCGCTGGATGAGTCTGTCGATGAGAATCGGTGCCGCGGGTTACGTTGCCGGTTGGCGAGTGGTACGTGCGCTGCCGGCAGGTATCGCCACCAGCCTGTTCGATGCGGGTGCGGACATTGCGGCACGTCGGGGCGGGGGGCCCGAGCAGCTGCGTCGTAACCTCGCGCGGGTGCTCGGCACCACCCCGGAGGAGGTGCCGGACGAGCTGATCCGCGCAGCCGTCAGGTCGTACGCGCGGTACTGGCGTGAAGCGTTCCGGCTTCCCTCGATGGATCTCGCGGCTCAGGCAGCTGCGATCGACGATGCCGTCGTCGGGCAACACCACCTCGACGAGGCGCTGGCGAAAGGCAACGGTGCGGTATTGGCGTTGCCGCACAGTGGCAATTGGGATATGGCCGGAGTGTGGCTGACTCGGACGCGCGGTCAATTCACCACGGTGGCGGAGCGACTGAAGCCGGAGTCTCTCTACCAACGCTTCGTCGCCTACCGAGAATCGTTGGGATTCGAGATCTTTCCGCTCAGCGGCGGCGAAAGACCGCCCTTCGAGCAATTGTCCGACAGGCTTCGCGCAGGCAAGGTCGTGTGCCTTCTCGGTGAGCGGGATCTGGCACGTCACGGAGTGCCGGTGACGTTCTTCGGGGAGCCGACGCGCATGCCCGCGGGGCCCGCCCGCTTGGCCATCGACACAGGTGCCGCGCTGCTTCCGGTGCACTGCTGGTTCACCGACGACGGATGGGGTTTCTCCGTCGAACCCGCGATCGACGTGAGCGGGGGAGTCGAGCAGGCCACCCAAGCTCTGGCCGACCGATTCGCCGCCAACATCGCCGCCCATCCCGAGGATTGGCACATGCTGCAGCCGCTGTGGTGGGCGGATCTGTCGCAGAGCCGCCGGGATCGCATGACCGGTGAGGCGGATCGGTGAAGATCGGCATCGTCTGCCCCTACTCGTTCGATGTACCGGGGGGCGTCCAAGCGCACGTCGCCGAACTGGCCGAAGTGCTGATTCAGCGCGGGCACCGGGTGAGTGTGCTTGCGCCGGCCAGTGACGAGACCCAACTCCCGGATTTCGTTGTCTCCACCGGTAAGGCGCTGAGCTTCCCGTACAACGGTTCGGTTGCGCGCCTGGCCTTCGGACCCGTGACCTATACCCGCATCCGCGCGTGGATCGAGAAGGGCGAATTCGACGTCCTGCACATTCACGAGCCCAACGCCCCCAGCCTGTCGATGCTCTCGCTCAAGATTGCCGACGGCCCCATCGTCGCCACGTTCCATGCGTCGACGACGAAATCGTTGTTGCTCAGCACTTTTCAGGGTGTACTGCGGCCGTATCACGAGAAGATCGCCGGTCGAATCGCGGTGTCCGAATTGGCCCGACGATGGCAGGTCGAAGCACTGGGTTCGGACGCGGTGGAGATTCCCAACGGGGTGCACGTGCCCGCCTTCGCGACGGCGGCGCCGCTGCAGAACTATCCGCGTCCCGGCCCCACTCTGCTGTTCATCGGTCGATACGACGAGCCGCGAAAGGGCATGCAGACCCTGCTCGCCGCGTTGCCGTCCGTGGCGGCGCAATTTCCTGATATCGAGGTGCTCGTCGTCGGTCGCGGCGACGAAGAGAAATTGCGCCGCGATGCGGGCGTTCTGGCCAAGCACTTCCGGTTCCTCGGCCAGACCACCGATGCGGAGAAGGCCTCGGCCCTGCGAAGTGCCGACCTCTATTGCGCGCCCAACACCGGTGGGGAAAGCTTCGGCATCGTGCTGGTCGAGGCGATGGCGGCAGGTGCCCCCGTGGTGGCAAGTAATCTCGACGCGTTCCGACGCGTGCTGCGCGACGGTAAAGCCGGGGCGTTGTTTCCAGTTGGCGACTCGGAAGCGTTGGCGGACCAGCTCGTTCGGGTACTTTCGGACGACGACGAGAGGGCCCGGTTGGTGAGCGAGGGCTCGCGCGCCGCGGTGTCCTACGACTGGCCGGTGGTTGCCGAACAGATCGTGCGGGTGTACGAGACGGTCGCGGTACCGGGTCGAACGGTGAAGGTGGTCGACTGATGACGGGGACTGTGCTCACGGTCGTCCTGGTTGCGCTCCTGGCCTCGGTGATCCTGTTCGTCGGTCTCTGGGCCTATTCCACGGCCCACCGACTCGACCGTCTGCACGTGCGGTCCGATCGGTCGTGGCAATCCTTGGAATCCGCTCTGGCCAGACGCTCGGTGGTGACGCGTGCGGTCGCCGCCGTACTGGACGTACCCGGGTCGGTCGAGAGTCGCACGTTGACGACGCTGGCCGATCGTGCCGAACGCGCGAACCGGAGCGAACGGGAGCGCGCCGAGAACGCGGTCTCGGTCGCGCTCGGTCGGATCGATCTCGCCCGCCTCAACCCACAGATGATCTCCGAGCTCGCCGACGCCGAGGCGCGTGTGCAGATCGCCCGGCGCTTTCACAACGATGCGGTGCGCGACACCGTCGCACTGCGCTCACGACGGCCGGTACGGGTGTTGCGTCTCGGTGGCACTGCCCCGATGCCGAGCTACTTCGAGATCAGCGAGAGCGAAACCGCTGTCGAGGAAGTCGACGCCGCGTCGACACGGACCTCGGCGAGAGTAGTGCTGCTCGACGGCAGGGGTCGCGTCCTTCTGCTGCGTGGTCACGACCCGTCGGTTCCCGACGTGCATTTCTGGTTCACCGTGGGCGGTGGTGTCGAAGTCGGTGAGACGTTGCGTGACGCGGCGGTACGTGAACTGCAGGAGGAAACCGGCCTCGTTGCGCACGCCGACGACATTCGCGGGCCGATGTGGCGTCGTACCGCGACGTTCTCCTTCGACGGCGTCCTCATCCGATCCGAGGAGCTTTTCTTCGCGCTCCGAGCCGACACCTTCGAGCCCGTGCGCACCGGATTCACCGAGCTCGAGCGCCGCGCCGTCACCGGGCACAAATGGTGCACCGCCGAAGACATCCGATCGTTCGCCGCGTCCGGGGACGCGGTGTACCCACGCGCGATGGCCGAGCTCTTGGACGAGGCGGATACAGTCCTGGCCCTGCGCACCGATCCGGACGTCCGCGCAATTCACTGACCTGGTGTGATGCCGGCCATAGCAGGCCAGTGCGTGCCTACTGGTTATCGCTACGAGGTCCAGCCGGGCCTACGCTCTAGTCCGTACTCGTTTCCGCCCACGTCTAGGAGAATCACCGTGACTTCCGCCCCCACCGCAGAGCAGAACGGTTCGGCCGCCGGCGCCACACCGTCCACCGGCACCGCGCGCGTCAAGCGAGGCATGGCCGAAATGCTCAAGGGCGGCGTCATCATGGACGTGGTCACCGCCGAGCAGGCCAAGATCGCCGAGCAGGCCGGCGCTGTCGCCGTGATGGCGCTCGAGCGAGTGCCCGCCGACATTCGTGCGCAGGGCGGCGTGTCTCGCATGAGTGATCCGGACATGATCGACAGCATCATCTCGACGGTCAGCATCCCCGTCATGGCGAAGGCCCGCATCGGTCACTTCGTCGAGGCGCAGATCCTGCAGAGTCTTGGCGTCGACTACATCGACGAGTCCGAGGTGCTTACCCCGGCCGACTACGCCAACCACATCGACAAGTGGAAGTTCACCGCCCCCTTCGTCTGTGGCGCTACCGGTCTGGGCGAGGCGCTGCGCCGCATCACCGAAGGTGCAGCAATGATCCGCTCCAAGGGTGAGGCAGGCACCGGAGACGTCTCCAATGCCACCACTCATATGCGCACCATCCGCGACGAGATTCGTCGCCTGACGTCGATGCCCGAGGACGAGCTCTACGTGGCCGCCAAGGAACTGCAGGCGCCCTACGACTTGGTGGCCGAGGTGGCCAAGGCCGGCAAACTGCCCGTGACCCTGTTCACCGCCGGTGGCATCGCCACCCCCGCGGACGCCGCCATGATGATGCAGCTCGGCGCCGAGGGTGTGTTCGTCGGGTCGGGCATCTTCAAGTCCGGCAACCCCGAGCAGCGTGCCGCCGCCATCGTCAAGGCCACAACGTTCTTCGACGACCCGGACGTGCTGGCGAAGGTCTCGCGCGGTCTCGGCGAAGCCATGGTCGGCATCAACGTCGACGACATCCCGCAGCCGCACCGGCTGGCCGAGCGCGGCTGGTGATCATCACCGACTCACCGCTCCACCAGTAACGCCGGACGATCGGGGTGATCGACCTTCACCTCGATGTCGGCGGTGTCACCGTGTTCGGCGTGCGCGTACAGCGCCGGCACGGTCCACTGCAGATCTTCCGGCGTCAACCTGATTGCGGTGCGTCGGTCGAGCGTCAGTGCCACGGTGAGGTCGAAGTCCAAGTCTCGTCCCAGCAACATCGGACCGGCCACCAGTACTACCTGGTTGTCGGTTGCGATCCGCGGGATCGAGCGCACCGATCGGTCGGTCTGCTCGTCCCATAGTGCCGGAAGCCATCGTCCATGTCCGCGCAGCGCCTCCACGACTTCTCGGGTGAGTCCGGAGTAGTCGAACCATAGTGTGCGATAAGAAAATTCGTCCTCATGCCCGTACTCCAGCCGGAGCGACGCGGGCCGTACCCAGTCGTGCATCGACACCACGTCGGCGGCGCGTCCTCGTTCCCTGAGGCGCATCGTGACCGATGCAGCGAGGGACGTCGGATCGGCCGCATCGGCGCCGTCCACTCCCACCACACACGGTCCGACGATGGCCCCGACGCGGCCGACCACGAGGTCCACCACCGCATCCGGAGTCGATGGGGAGTAGCGAGGCACACCCTCGATCCTGCCTCACGGTCTCGGCCCTGTCGGCACCTGTGTGTGTCTCGTCGGCACCGCGCCAGCGGTTAGTGTGTCTCGACCAGTGAAAGGTGACCATGGCCGGAATCGAAGAGATCCTCGAACTCGAGCGCATCGAAAACGACATCTACCGCGGGAGATCGATCCCGAGTGAACTGCAGCGCACCTTCGGCGGCCAGGTTGCCGGCCAGTCGCTGGTGTCCGCGTCGAAGACGGTCGATCCGTCGTTCCGCGTGCATTCGCTGCACGGCTACTTCCTGCGTCCGGGAAATCCGGACCAGCCCACCGTCTTCCTGGTCGATCGAGTTCGAGACGGCCGCTCGTTCGCGACGCGGCGTGTCACCGGGCTGCAGAACGGGAAAGCGATCTTCACGATGTCGGCGTCGTTCCACGTCGAAGACGAAGGCATCGAGCACCAGGACCGCATGCCGGTGGTGATCGATCCCGAAGATCTGCCCGACGTCGCCGACGACGACGAAGCGAGCCGAAAGACGTTCTTCAAGGAATGGAATCGGTGGGACGTCCGGTTGGTGCCCGCGGACAAGGTCAATCGAACTGCGAGTCTCGCTGCGCAGCAGCAGGTATGGATCCGATACCGCGATCCGCTACCGGACGACCAGGTGTTTCACGTCTGCGCGCTGGCCTACATCTCCGACATGACATTGCTGGGGTCGGCAAAAGTCCCACACGCAGGCGTTGCCACCCAGACCGCGTCACTGGACCACGCACTGTGGTTTCTGCGACCGTTCCGGGCGGACGAGTGGCTGCTCTACGACCAGACCTCACCGTCGGCCGGGCTGGGTCGAGCGCTGACCCAAGGCCGCATCTACGACCGGCAGGGCCGGATGGTCGCCGCGGTCACCCAGGAGGGCCTGATGCGATACGACAGGTCGGCGGACAACACGCCCGGCCTCGAGCCGGATCGGTGACCCGGCCGAGCATCGGTGTTCTCTCGCTGCAGGGGGACGTCCGGGAGCACCTCGCCGCGTTGACGGCCGCCGGAGCCGACGCCGTCACCGTCCGAAGGCCGGAGGAACTCGCCGCGGTCGACGGGCTGGTTCTGCCCGGGGGCGAGTCGACGACCATGAGCAAACTTCTGCGCATCTTCGATCTGCTCGATCCGCTCCAGGATCGACTTGCGAGCGGAATGCCCGCGTACGGCTCGTGCGCCGGCATGATTCTGCTCGCATCGCAGATCCTCGACACCACCGACGACGCGGTTGCCCTCCATGCCCTCGACATCACGGTGCGGAGAAACGCGTTCGGACGCCAGGTCGATTCGTTCGAGACCGATCTGGACATGGTGGGCATTGCCGGGGAACCGGTTCGAGCCGTGTTCATTCGGGCGCCGTGGGTAGAACGCATTGGTGACGACGTCGAGGTGCTCGCCACCGTTCCCGATGGGCCTGCCCGAGGGCGAGTGGTGGCGGTGCGACAGGGACTCGTGCTTGCGACTTCGTTCCATCCCGAGGTCACCGGGGACCGCCGCGTGCACGCTCTGTTCGCCGACATGGTGCGGACATCTCTCGCCGGGTCCCGCGCGACGACGAGCCCCGCGTAAGCTGGATCTGTTGTCAGTAGGGACGAAAGGGGCTAATTCCGATGAGCGGCCACTCCAAATGGGCTACCACGAAGCACAAGAAGGCCGTCATCGACGCCCGTCGTGGCAAGTCCTTCGCCAAACTGGTCAAGAACATCGAGGTCGCCGCACGCACCGGTGGTGGTGATCCCACCGGGAACCCGACCCTGTACGACGCGATTCAGAAGGCCAAGAAGACTTCCGTCCCGAACGACAACATCGAACGCGCGCGCAAGCGTGGTGCCGGCGAGGAGGCGGGTGGCGCCGACTGGCAGACGATCATGTACGAGGGGTACGGCCCCAACGGTGTCGCCGTGCTTATCGAGTGCCTCACCGACAACCGCAACCGTGCGGCAGGTGAGGTGCGTGTCGCCATGACTCGCAACGGCGGCAACATGGCGGACCCCGGATCTGTGTCCTACCTGTTCTCGCGCAAAGGAATCGTCACCCTCGAGAAGGGTGAGCAGTCCGAAGACGACGTCCTGATGGCTGTCCTCGAGGCCGGCGCCGAGGAAGTGAACGACAACGGCGACACCTTCGAGGTCGTCTCCGAACCGACGGATCTCGTCGCCGTGCGCAGCGCGCTGCAGGATGCGGGCATCGACTACGACTCTGCCGAGGCCAGCTTTCAGCCGTCGGTCAGCGTCCCCGTGGACGTCGACGGTGCTCGCAAGGTGTTCAAGCTGATCGACGCGCTCGAAGACAGCGACGACGTGCAGAACGTCTGGTCCAACGTCGATCTTTCCGACGAGGTGCTCGCTCAGCTCGACGAGGACTGACCCTCCGGGTCTGCCCCAGCCGGGGCCGACAGGCCCAGCGCGCCCTCCACCGTCCGCCCGCTTCTCGCCGCTAAGGTATCGAACAACAGTTCGTAGGCTGTTCGAATTCGGTGAGGGAGTGGGCGTTGCGTGTCATGGGAGTCGATCCGGGGCTCACTCGGTGCGGCCTGAGCCTGGTCGAATCCGGTGCCGGTAGGGCCGTGACGGCTCTGGATGTCGACGTAGTACGCACGCCGTCGGACATGGACCTGTCGCAGCGCTTGTTGTTGATCTCCGAATCGGCCGAGTACTGGCTGGATACGCATCGCCCCACGGTGGTCGCCGTCGAGCGCGTGTTCTCGCAGAACAATGTCCGCACCGCAATGGGTACGGCGCAGGCCGGGGGAGTCATTGCACTCGCTGCCGCGCGACGCGGAATTCCCGTGGCCTTCCACACTCCGTCCGAGGTGAAAGCGGCGGTCACCGGCAATGGCACCGCCGACAAGGCCCAGGTCACCGCCATGGTGACGCGCATCCTCGGGATGCAGCAGGCTCCTCGGCCGGCCGACGCGGCCGATGCGCTCGCACTCGCGATCTGCCATTGCTGGCGGGCTCCGATGATGGCGCGCATGGCGGCGGCGGAAGCGCAGGCGGCCGCAGCCAAGGCGACCTACGAGAAGAAGCTGAAGCAGCAGCGCGCCGCCGTGCGCGCTGCACGAACGACGGGAGCTCACGGGCAATGATCAGCTCGATACGAGGAGAAGTCCTCGAGATCGCCCTCGATCACGCGGTCGTCGAGGCCGCCGGCCTCGGCTACCGCGTCAATGCCACCCCCGCCACCCTGGCCGGACTCGTCCGCGGCTCCGAGGCGCGGCTGGTGATCTCGATGATCGTGCGCGAAGACTCGATGACCTTGTATGGCTTTGCCGACGCCACGTCCAGAGACCTGTTCGGACTGCTGCAGACGGTGTCCGGGGTGGGGCCCCGTCTCGCGATGGCGGTGCTGGCCGTGCTGGAACCCGACGCTCTGCGCACCGCGCTGACCGACGGCAATGTCACGGCATTGATGCGGGTTCCGGGCATCGGTAAGCGCGGCGCCGAGCGGTTGGTCGTGGAACTGAAGGACAAGGTGGACGCGGTGGTCGCGGCGCCTGCGGGTGCCTCGATCTCGACGTCGGCGAGTCCGGTACGCGATCAGGTTGTGGAAGCGCTGCTGGGACTGGGCTTTCCCGCTAAGCAGGCCGAGCCGGCCGTTGACGCGGTGCTGGGCGAGAACCCGTCGACCTCGACGTCCGCAGCACTGCGGGCCGCGCTGGTGAGCCTGGGTAGATCGCGATGACCGAACCCCACGACGACTCGCTCATCTCTGCCGAGGTGGTCCCCGACGACGGTGATCTCGACGCCAGCCTCCGGCCGAAGTCTCTCGCCGACTTCATCGGCCAGCCGCGGGTGCGAGAGCAGTTGCAGCTGGTGTTGCAGGGCGCGACGCAGCGCGGCGGAACGCCCGACCACATCCTGCTGTCGGGCCCGCCCGGACTGGGTAAGACCAGCATGGCCATGATCATCGCCGGCGAGCTCGGCTCGGCCCTGCGGTTGACGTCGGGCCCGGCGCTCGAGCGGGCGGGCGATCTGGCCGCGATGCTCAGCAACCTCGTCGAGGGTGATGTGCTCTTCATCGACGAGATCCATCGCATCGCCCGTCCCGCCGAGGAAATGCTGTATCTGGCGATGGAGGACTTCAGAGTCGACGTCGTGGTCGGCAAAGGGCCCGGCGCCACGTCGATTCCGTTGGATGTCGCACCGTTCACGCTGGTTGGCGCCACCACCCGATCGGGCGCGCTCACCGGCCCACTTCGCGACCGGTTCGGTTTCACCGCGCACATGGATTTCTACGATCCGAGCGAGCTGGAGCGCATTCTCACCCGCTCGGCGGGCATTCTGGGAATGCGGATCGATACGGACGCGGCGGCGGAGATCGCCGGCCGATCACGGGGAACACCGCGAATCGCGAATCGACTGTTGCGTCGGGTCCGCGATTACGCCGAAGTGCGTGCGGACGGGGTGGTGACCCTCGACGTTGCCCGAGCAGCGCTCGAGGTGTACGACGTGGACGAACTGGGACTCGATCGCCTCGACCGTGCGGTGCTGGGTGCGCTGGTCCGAAGCTTCGGGGGAGGACCGGTGGGAGTGTCGACGCTCGCGGTAGCCGTGGGCGAGGAGCCGGCGACGGTCGAGGAAGTGTGTGAACCGTTCCTGGTGCGCGCCGGCATGATCGCGCGGACACCCCGCGGACGCGTCGCCACCGCGGCCGCGTGGGAACGGATGGGGCTCACGCCCCCGCCGGATCTGGCGGTCGGCGGAATCTCGGTGCGGGTGAACGAGCCGCAGCGCACATTGTTCGACGAGGGTTGAGGCGATCGCACCGTGGAACGTGGCACACTGGACGCTGCGAACCACAGTGACGACGGCAGCTCGACGCCGAGAACGACTGCGACCCTGACCCCTATATACAAGGATTGACACCTCCGATGGAACTCCTGTTTCCACTACTGGTACTTGCCCTGCTCGTCCCGATGTTTCTCGGCATGCGCCGACAGAAGCGTGAGTTGGCCAAGACGGCGGAGCTCCAGGATTCGTTGACGGTCGGCGACCGCGTCCTGACGACGTCCGGTCTGCACGGTCTGGTCGACGGCGTCACCGAAACCACCGTCGATCTGGAGATTGCTCCAGGGATCATCACCACCTGGTCGCGGGCCGTGGTCCGTGAGATTTTGGCCGACGAGGACGAGACCGCCGAGGGCGACTACGACGAGACGGCCGAGCACACCGATGTGGAGTCCCACATCGCCAGCCTGGAAAAGGAAGCCGATTCCGGTTCCTCGCAGGCGCGTCTGACCAAGGATTGAGACAAAGCGGATGCACCGCCCCCGAGGACATCCTCGGGGGCGGTGCTTTGTTCTGAAGAGGGTACGGTCGGTCAGGCTCCGGCCGGTCCATCGTGCCGAACCACCCAGCTAGTTCGTCTTACTCAGGAGAAGCACTAACCGTGGCCCCATCCAGCGGATCCTCGTATCCGGTGCGGTACCTCGCCGTGTTCGGCGTCTTCATCGCACTCGTGTACGTCCTGGTCTTTTTCACCGGTGACAAGTCCCCGACTCCCAAGTTGGGTATCGATTTGCAGGGTGGAACGCGAGTCACGCTCACCGCTCGCACGCCCGATGGCAGCGATCCCAGCCAGGAGAGCCTCCGTCAGGCGCAGCAGATCATCGAAACGCGTGTCAACGGACTCGGCGTGTCGGGCTCCGAGGTCGTCATCGACGGTCAGAACCTGGTGATCACGGTTCCCGGAGACGACAGTTCGCAGGCTCGCACGTTGGGTCAGACCGCGCGCCTCTACATCCGACCGGTTCTCACCTCGCAAGCTCCCTCGCAGGCAGGGACAGCCGATCCCGCTGCAGTCGACCCCGCTGCGGACCCCGCCGCTGCAGTCGACCCCGCTGCGGACCCCGCCGCTGCAGTCGACCCCGCTGCGGACCCCGCCGCTGCAGT
>JBASAM010000066.1:0-40631 GCA_049650605.1 Rhodococcus sp. (in: high G+C Gram-positive bacteria)
TTCCCACTGAGGACGCCGCTGCGGCTGCGGCCGGTTGGACCGAACCCGGCGCTCCGTGGACTTCGCCTGCCGCACCGTGGACTTCGCCTGCCGCTCCGTGGACGCCGTCCGCAGTGGCGCCGGCGCCCACCCAGTGGTCGTCTCCACCGTCGTCGTGGGCTGCATCACCCACTAGCGTTCCGGCGCCACAGTTCACCGTCCCGGTACCGGAGAACGATCCGAGCAAGTCGCAGCAACAGCTGCAGGACGAGGCCTGGGCGCGGCACTGGGAGAAGACCGGCCAGTGGCTGAACCAGGAGTTCCCGCAGTAACACCGGGCGGTCGGGGTCGCGTGACCGGAGTGCAAGACTCGACGTCATGAGCACTTCATCCACCACACCCGGTCCGTCCACGGCGGTATTGCGTGACCGCGTTCGCGCAGGAATGTCGCGCGTTCGAGAAGAACTGGCGGAAGTCGTCGCCTTTCGCTCGATCGCCGACTCCGAACCAGCGCACTCTCGTGCTGCTGCGGAGTGGGTACGTGATGCACTGCGTGAGGTGGGTATCGCCGACGCCGAGCTGTACGAGACTTCCGACGGTTCCGCTGCCGTGATCGGGCGCCGTCCGGCGTCGAACGGAGCCCCGACGGTATTGCTGTACTCGCACTACGACGTCCAGCCCGCAGGTGACGAGTCCCTGTGGGACAGTCCGCCGTTCGAGCTGACCGAGCGAGACGGACGCTGGTACGGCCGCGGTGCTGCGGACTGCAAGGGCAATTTTCTGATGCACCTGTCGGCACTGCGCGCGCTGGACGAGGACGCAGACGTCGGCGTCCTCGTGGTGTGCGAGGGCTCGGAAGAGACCGGAACCGGCGGACTCGAAGATCTGGTCGGCGAGCGGCCCGAGCTGTTCACCGTAGATGTCGTCGTCATCGGCGACACCGGCAACATCGCCGTCGGCACACCCACACTGACCACATCTCTGCGCGGAATGGCCATCGTGCGTGTCGATGTCGAAACACTCCAGGGTGCAGTGCATTCCGGCATGTACGGCGGTCCGGCACCCGATGCGTTGGTTGCGCTGATCGCGATGCTGGCCACCCTGCACGACGACAATGGCGACACCACCATCGACGGAGTGGACGGTTCCGGAACATGGGAAGGCGCGGACTATCCCGTCGACCGTTTCCGCACCGACGCCGGGGTGCTCGACGGTGTCGACCTGGTGGGCAGCGGATCCATCGCCGACCACCTGTGGGCACGCCCGTCGGTCACGGTGATGGGCATCGACTGCCCACCGGTATCGGGGAGCGCAGCGGCCGTGGTGCCGCGCGCGTCGGCTCGCCTGGGGCTGCGAATCCCTCCGGGCATGGATGCCGAGCGCACTCGCGGGCTGCTGATGGAACATCTCACGAGCGCGGCCCCGTGGTCGGTACGCGCCACGGTGACACCAGATGCGGTGGGGGCACCCTTCTCGGCCGGCACCGACGGCCCGGCCTATCGCACCCTGTCCGCGGCTCTGGGCGACGCCTACGGCGAGCCGGTCCAGTTTGCCGGGCAGGGTGGTTCCATTCCGTTGTGCACGGCGCTGCAGCGCGCTGTGCCCGACGCCGAGATCGTCCTCATGGGCGTCGAGGAGCCCCTATGCACCATTCACGCTCCGAACGAGAGCGTGGACCCGTCGGAGATCGAGAACATCGCCGTCGCGGAAGCGGCGTTTCTGTCTCGGCTGCCGGGGGAGTGGCGCCGCTAGAGCTTCAGGTCGCGGATCAGCTTGGCGACGTGCCCGGTGGCCTTGACGTTGTACTGAGCTACCTCGATGGCACCGTCCTCGCCGACGACGAACGTTGAACGAATGACGCCCGTGACGGTCTTGCCGTACATCGACTTCTCACCGAACGCGCCCCACGCCTCGAGGGTGCTCTTCTCGGGATCGGACAATAGCGGGAACGTCAGGCCCTCCTGGTCGCGGAACTTCGCCAGCTTCGCCGGCTTGTCGGGCGAGACACCCAGGACATCGAGGCCCGCCTCGTTCAGCTGCGCCAAGCTGTCACGAAAATCGCAGGCCTGCTTCGTGCAGCCCGGTGTGCCCGCGGCCGGATAGAAGTAGACGACCACCCGTTTGCCCGCGTAATCGGCGAGGGAAACGGTGTTGCCGTCGGCGTCGGACAAGGACAGAGCGGGAGCGGCGTCGCCTGCAGCGAGCCTCGAGTTGGCGGTCACGCCGCCAAACCTAGCCGACTCGCTCCGAGCGGGGAGGGCGCGTCGGGCGCGGTGCTCTAGGCTCAGGAACCAACCGCAGGAGTTCTGCGTCGACGTCAAACCGGGAGGGCTTTCGTGGCACGCAATACCGACAACATCGAGCGCGACATCGAGGCCGCGCGCGACCAGCTCGCGTCGACCCTGGACGAGCTCAGCGTGCGCGCCAGCCCGAGCCGTCTGGTCGAGAACACCAAGAGAAGCATCGCGGGCACGCTGAACGAGCCGGCAGTGAAGTTCTCGCTCATCGGCGTCGGCGCGGTGGTAGCGCTCCTGGTGATCCGCAAGATCGTCACCTAGCGGTTTCTCCCAGCTCAGGGACTCGATTTCACTCCCTGAGCGCCAGGTGTTAATGTCTTTCTCGCACCGAAGAGCGCCTGTCGCTCGTGTGCATGCGCCTATAGCTCAGTTGGTAGAGCAAGTGACTCTTAATCACTGGGTCCGGGGTTCGAGTCCCTGTGGGCGCACGATGCACCAAGACCCCCGTCCGGATCTGTATCCGGGCGGGGGTTTTCTCGTTTCGGAAGAAAGTCCGTCACCGGGACGCCGAGGATCGTGGCTGCGTCGAGCAGCTCCTCGACATCGAACGCGCGGGTACCGCGCATCTTCCGCGACAGCGCCGACTGTGTCATGCCCAGTCGAGACGCAAACTCCGTTTGGGTGAGCTTCGCTCGCCAGACCGCTTGATGAACCAGTTCCCCGACCAGCTCATTGACACTCCGCTCGTCAGTGTGCGTGGGTGCTGTACCAACCTCGATCGTCATGTCCATGACTCTACGACAAGAGCGACACACGCGACAACACCTGTGACGCGATTGACAGATCATGACGTATCGGCATAGCGTGCGGTCATGCCAAAACGGAATGACCATGACGAGCTGCTGTCAGCAAGTCAGGTTGCCGCCGAGTGGCATGTGTCTGTCAGAACGATTCAACGATACGTGGCCGACGGCCGCATCAAGGCCGTTCGGCTCCCTGGCGGGCAGGCCCGCATCCGTCGATCAGACGCAGACGCAGCGCTCTCGACATCGGTCGCTTGACGCAAAACGCCCGCCGCGAGTGCAAGTCGCGACGGGCTTCGATTCCCCGAAAGGAACCCTCATGAGAAGCGTATCCGATCTACCCCCTGTTCCCGTGATCGACGACGACGCCGCTGCTGCGGAGGCGATCCAGCACGTCTCGGTGTACGAGGCGCAATTGTTCCTCGCCCACGTCGCGCAGCGTCGACCCAAGTTGTTCCTCGACGTCATGCGTAACGTCCGCGAGCAGTCCTCTCGCACAGCAGCTCTCGTGGCGGACCCGCCTGCGCCGCGACCTGTACGGAACCACGAAGTGTTCAATGTCGCGATACAACCGCAGGACGAGGCGGAGTTCCTGCGGAAATGGATAACCACCGGAGCAGTGTCTGTCGGGAAGTTCGGCCGGTCCGAGTCGTGACGCGGCCTGTACGCCACCTCGCGCCGGCCGGTGATCGGTGATGGCGGATTCAATGTCTGCACTGGACGCTGCCGGCGATCGAGAAATTCGACGTGAGCTCGTCCGCGGATCCCGGCCTCCCCAGCGCGCAACGAGCGACGGCGCTCCGCCCGTCCCGTCCGCGACGTCGCTTCCGACGCCACCGAAGGGCGGCAGCGGGCAGGCCAAGGCCGACGCCATAGCCCCCGCTCCACCGCCGTACGTCATCGTCGAAACGCCGCCGGTGGGTGGCCCGCGCGGCCGCCCGCTCCCGGCCGAGCGCCGCGCACTGATCGATTTCCTGCGCCAGTATCCCGGCACATGGGTGAAGTACACGCCCACCGTCGACACGATCAAGCCTGGCGCGCTCGCTGACGCGGCGCGCAAAGGCAAGAGCGGCTTCGGACCCGGGTTCGATGCGCGCTCCGTCGACGGCGCAGCATTCGTCGTCTTTCAAGGTGAGCCCGCAGCGGCCGAGGACGCCTGATGCCTCTCACGTACACCGACCGTGACGGTGCGGACATCGACGCCGAGACGTGGCGCCAGTTCCGAGCCGAGGACACCTACCGGACCGTCGACCGTGACTACGTCACAGTTGGCGACGGCCGCGCGCTGGTGACGACGCAGTGGCACGGGTTGACCGTCCACACCAACTCGGGAGACCTGGCGTGGAAGTTCATCACCCTCGTCTGCGCCCCCGGCGACGCCGACGGGTGGACCAAGAACTGGGACACCCTCGCCGACGCGCAGTTCGGGCACCGCGAGGTTCTGACAGCTATCAGAGAAGGGCGGTGCCCAGCATGAGCACTGACAACGAAACGAGCACGTCGACGCACACCAACGGTGGTGGTCCACGCGAGTTGATGTCGTGGAACTGCGTGGAGGACAACGAGCGTGGTGGATTGTGGGTCGTGGGCCGCACCGATGGTTCGACCGACTACGTCGATGGCGACGACATCTTCATTCGCCACGGGTACTTCTATGCCGAGCAACTAGCCGGTCTCCCGGCCGCCGATGCTGATCGGTGCGGTACAGGCCGTGGGACGGTGTGCCTCCTGCTGATGATGGTGTTGTTCGGCGCACTGGTTGGGTGCGCGCTGTACTTCGCCGGCGGTGGCATATGAGCAGGCGTATGGCGATCCGAACTGCGGTGGTGAACAGCACCGATGTTCTGATTTACGCCTGCAGACAGTCCCGCATCCGAGACTGGGTGGCGCTGGCCGTCATCGCACTCGTCGCATTCCGCGGGATGTGGAACCTCATCACCAATGCTGCGACCATGGGCGTCACACAGGTCCTGCTTGCCACCGCTTTGCTGGTCATCGTCGTGCTCACGTGGATCATCGAAATGCGCCTCGACAGTGTCGAGGCGAGCCTGCCGAGCGGTGACCCGGAGTGAGCACGGTGCCGTTCGTGGTCGACCGCGCCGACCAGCTCGACGAGCTTCCCCTGCACGCCGTCATCGTGCAGGTCACTGACCCGAGCGCAGTCCTCGCGAAAATCGATCGCGGCGTCGTGGACCCGCACGACGGTTCACGCACCGAGGGCGATGTCTGGGCCGAGGTCGGTGTCGACCACTGCTACCACTCCGATGTCGTCGCCGCGCGGGGTCCGCACCGGGTGGTGTGGGTGGGGCAGCCGTTATGACGAACTCTTTCGACCCGGAGGCGTCGTCGAGGGCGCGCATCATCTTCGAACGCGGCACGACGGGACCGCTGAGCACAGTCGACGGCGTCATCCGGCCGATCGTCAACCAGGATCCGTTCGTGTGGATCGACGACGCCATGGTCGACAACAAGGTGGCGTTCCCGATCCTTCTGGTCGCAGTGTCTCGGATCGTGTCGATCTCGATGACGGAGGACCCGCGGTGACCGACGTCGACGGAAACCCGATACCGGACGATCACTGCCCCGTCCACACCGACACACAGGAACCGTGCCCGCACTGGCACATCGGAGACACACGAACAGGAGGCCTGTGGTGACTCGCAGCCGACGCAACTGCCCCGGCAAGTGCAACCGGACCATCCCGCCGACATTGTTCGCCTGCAAGACCTGCCAGAGTCTGCTCCCACATCATGTGCGGCACAGCATCGTCGCCTCGGCCGGGAAACCGATGACGCCGTCGAAGCGCGCCGCGTGGGTGTTGGGTACCGAGTGGCTCGAACGTTTGGTGCGAGTGTGACCACGCAGGGCAGGTGTCAGCGGTGTCAGCAGGAGGTGCGCTGGTACACCACCCGCGAGCGCGGCACACCGATCGCGGTCGATCCGTCGCCCGACCCCGACGAGGGCACGGTGATGATCGCGACCACCGCCTCCGAGATCCGCCGCGGCCGCCCTCGCACCGTCGTCTACGTCGACGTGCTGTCCGGTGACGCACTCTCCCGCGCCCAGGCCGACAACGAGCACCTGTTCATGGTGCACGCCAGGACGTGCCCGTCGCTCAAGCCGTTCAATCCTCGGCCCGCTCACATCACCCTCGATCTCCCGAAGAAGCACTGACCGAACCGCATTCGACAGAAACGGAGCCGTCCCATGACGGACACGACCACCATCGCCCCCCGCCTCGAACACCTGCGCCCCCAGAACATCACCCCGCACGAGAAGAACCCCCGCACGAACCTCGGAGACCTCACCGAGCTGACCGACTCGATCCGCGGATCCGGTGTCCTCGAACCGCTGATAGTCGCCCCCACCAAGGGCGGCCGCGGCCGGAAGTTCACCCTCATCGCCGGTCACCGCCGGCACGCCGCGTCACTGCGGGCGAACGTGAAGGCGGTGCCGTGCATCGTCCGCGACGATCTCACCGACGAACGCGACCAGCTCGAAGTGATGCTCACCGAGAACCTGCACCGCTCGGACCTCAACGCAGTCGAGGAAGGCAACGCGTACCAGGCGCTCCTCGAATTCGACGACGTCGACCTCAAGTCCCTCGCCACCTCCACCGGGCACAGTCAGAAGACCATCAAGTCGCGGCTGACGATCGCGAAGTCTCCGGAGGCTGTGCAACGGAAATTTCTCGACAAGCAGATCACCCTCGACGATGCGGCCGCACTGGCCGAATTCGAGGACGACCCCGAACAACATGCGCGCCTATTATCCGCACTCGGCGGATACGGATTCACGCACACCCTCGAACATCTGCGCCGCAAGCGTCGGTTCGACAAGGACGTCGCGAAGCAACGCAAGCAACTCGAAGCCGACGGGGTGACAGTGTTCGACGACGTCGAGGCCCTCGGCCGCGACGAAGACGAACCGAGGACCACGGACACACCGTACGAGTGGTTCCCCGCGGAAGATCTCGACGAGGACGACCTCGCGAAGCTGACCGAGAACGGGTCCCCGGTCGTGTCCGTGATGGTGCCGTCGATGGTGGCCTCCTCCGACAGCAACTTCGCCGAGTACATCCGCATGCCCGTCGTTCCCGGTGGCAGTGACGACGAGTGGATCAATCCGATCGTCGAAGGCAGTGGCTCCGCCGCCGGGTCGTCGGCGGAGCAGGCCGCGGCGAGAGCGGAAGCGGAGCAGCTCACCGCCCAGTTCGACGCCGCCGAATCGGTACGCCGGAAGTTCGTCGCCGCTGCCATCAAGGAACCAGCACCATCGGTTGCCCTGCCCCTCGCTCGGGGGCAGTTGAAGGATCTGCTGGACGTCAACTTTTTCTCCTTTGCGAGCCGAGCGGAACTCCTCGGGCTTCCTGTGCCCACCCGAGACGACGACGACCAGTACGCCGCCTCCATCGACAACCACATCAACCGGTGGAACCTCGAACAGCTGACCATCGCCCGCTACGTCGCGCTGTCTGCGGGCACGGACCGCGACATGTACCGAGACAAGTGGGCTTTCCGCCGCGCCGAGGATTGGCGGCGCATTCTGATCGAGCTGCTCGGCTACGAACCCGCCGACGTCGAACGCGCAGCCGCGGAGCAGTTCACCGCGTCGGAGGAATGACCGGACGTGGCCACCGCGGACGACGCGGACGCGTGGTGGCACTCCGAACCACCGGCGCGCCGGGTCCAGATCTACAAGTTCCTCGCCCGGCCCGAACAGCTGAACCACCCGGACGTCGCCGGGCAACTCGAAATTCCGATACCCCGAACCCGCAAATCTCGACTCTCAGGAGGTGACCGCAAATGACTGGAATCGTGATCGGAACCAACGACTTCCGCGCCGGACTGTCCACCGTTGCGGTGCACGCGCTTTCCAGTGAGGGGTTACCGCTGCTGCAGCGGATCCGCATCGACGCCGGCGCCGAGAACGCGACGATCACAGCGACGGACAGGTTCTCGGTGGGCATGTCCATCGTGTCGATCACCATGCACACCCACGCCGAGATCGAACCGATCGACATCACGCCCGACGACGCAGCGAAGATCCTCCATCTGTTCAAAGGTGGCAAGGAGAAACGCGACGAGCCCGAGTACTTGCTGCGCATCGAAAGCGACGACACCCACGTCACCGTTACCGATTGCTCCGGTCTGATCGACGGGCGAGTACTCAAGCTGCCCCGGCTGCCAGTCGACGAAGCGTTCCCGGATATTCCGTTGATGATTTCTCGCCACCACCACGCGCGCTTGTCGTGGAACGACGAAATGATCGTCAACGGGCAAGTCATGGCGAGGTTCAAGGTCGCCGCGGCCGCCTATGACGAACCACTGTCGATCGAGTCCCACGAAGGGCATCAATCACTTCTGGTGCGGTGCGGTGACTCGTTTCTGGGTGTGCTGATGTCCTTCGCCCCCCACGCTGACCGTCTGGCCGAGCTGAAGGAATGGCACGAGGGGTGGACGATGCGGCTGCCCAACCCTCACGCGGTGGCCTCGAACGCGAGCATCACGTTGGATCGCCCCGCGGACCCGTACAAGCCGAAAAAAGCCAGTGACGATGACACCGGCCCAGAACGCGTCGACGAAACGGTCACGGCCGAGCTGCTCGACCGCGCTGCCGACCTGATCACCACCTCGCAGTTCGCGACGTCGTCGATGTTGCAACGGAAGCTGCGCATCGGCTATGCCCGCGCCAACGCTGTCCTCGATCGACTCGAAGAACTCGGCGTCGTCGGACCGAAAAAGGGCGAAGGCCCTAACAACGCCACCGCATCGCGAGACGTCCTCATGACCGAAGCCGGATGGAAAGAGCGAAATCAATGACGCCACCGCTGGTGTTCCTCGACACCGAAACGACAGGCCTGCACCCCGACCGCCGCGGGTGGGAGGTCGCGATGATCCGCACCATTTCCGCACCCGCACCCGCCCCCGGCGAAGACTCCCACGCGGAGATATCGATGTTCGTCTCCGACGTCGACCTCAGCTCAGCAGACCCGAAGGCGCTGTCCATCGGACGATTCCACGACCGCCACCCCATGCACTCGACAATCGTGCCGGCGACACCGCTGCCGGACGGTGTCTGGTGTCTCCCCGAGGCCGGGGTTGCGCGCACCGTAGAACGCTGGACACGCGGCGCAACCATCGTCGGCGCCGTCCCCAGCTTCGATACCGAAACGCTGGCCGCAATGCTCGGCCGCCACCGCCTGACACCGACATGGCACCACCGGCTCATGTGCGTCGAGTCGATGGCACTTCCCCTGATCGGGTGGAATGCAGACGGACGCCCCATGGGGCTCGCCGCAGTAGCAGAAGCGCTCGACATCGAACACGACGAACAAGACCTGCACACCGCTCTCGGTGACGCCCGCATCGCCCGACGCATCTTCGAGCATCTGGTGGCCAATCGATGACCGTCACCGTGATGCTGCGCCGCGGGATAGGCGAATCCCTCGTGCGCAACATGATGGGCAACCTCGCCGCCCAGCTGGATCGGAAACACTTCCACTTCACAGGGGAATCTGACTGGCGCGCCGAGTTTGGCCCGATCCCGAACCCACGAGGCCGCTCCTACACCGGAGGTGTGACAGCCGCCGCCGTCACCCTGGCCGACGAGATCGATCACCACGAGGGAGGACCGCTCATCGTCGCCGGGTACTCTGCCGGCGCCGCCGTCGTCCACGAGGCACTGCGGATGCTCCCGTTCAACACGCGCCGCGCCAAGGTCACCCGCGCGATCATGGTCGCCGACCCGCTGATGCCCGCCTCCATCCGCCCCGACCAACTTCTCGGCACCCGCCGCCCCGGATCTTCGGGCATCACCGGCGGAAAGAACATCTGGACGAAGGACGGGACCCCGCAACTGACATGGGTCGCACACCACGGCGACGCCATCTGCTGCTGCCCGCAACTCTCACCGCTCCGCACCCTCGCCGACCAACTCACTGGAATGTCCCTCGCGGACCTCGGAGGGTGGGGTGTCGATCTGCACAGACGTTTGATCACCCGGTCGTTTCAACCCACCAACGGTGCTCTGGGCCTGCGGGAGGCGATGTGGGACCTCGACGGTTACATGCGCCGCGGCGAACACATCGACCACTACCCGTCGATGCTCGTGCAGCTCGGCGCCCAGATCAACGAGGAGCTCGGCCGATGAGCAAGAACGCGCAGGTGCAGACGTGGCAGCACCGCACACGTGGTGAGATCCGCGGGACGTTGATCTCCGCGGACTCCGAGTGGGCTTGGATCGACATCTCCGACCCGGAGAGCGACGCGAAGACCATCATCGTTCAGCGGCACATTCTCGACCCGGTACCCGAGATAATGCGTCGGCCCGAAGCGACTGTCTGGGCGTCTTACCCGCAACAGATCGAGGACGAGAACGCGAAGCTGCGACACCGTCTCGCCACTATCGAACACGGATGGTCGTCACCGCTGGGGTCACCGACCCGGTGGGCCACCGAACCGATCCCGTTCCCCCGCAACCGCAACGACGTCTACCGCATCCAATCCGACTACATGCGGTCGATCGAGTGCTCGATGGCCGGGCCGACGCCGGAGGAACGTCAAGAGAAAAGCGATCAGCTGTGCCGCGACGCGATGGACCTCACCTACGAGGTGATGCACCTACGGATGACCGTCGCGTCGGCGCGCAAGGAGATCACCCGCCTCAACGCGGAAACATCGCGGCTTGCCGGAGTGAACGGTGGCCTCGAGGCGCACGAGCACCTCGACGCTGCGCGCAGCGAAGCCGCACGACGCGTTACATCGCGGATGCTGGCAACACTGTGGCGATCGCGCCGGCGGTATCAGGCAGCGCTGGACCCGTACATCGCGGAGGACGTCCGCCAACAGCAGTGGGAGTCGTTCTGCGAGCTGAGCGATCTGCGGTGCCTCCACTGCAACATCCGGTTCGCAGAACGTCAGGACTACGGCTGTCAGCATTCAGGCAAGCACACCGAAGATTTCCCCTGCTACGGCGCCGGCCACTCGTACGAGAAGGCCGAAGTCGATCGACTCGCCAAAGCCGCCGGACACGGAGACGTGCACTGATGGTCACGTTGCTACTGGTCCTACTCCTTGTCGCTGCGGGAGCTGCCGTGCATCGCATGACGCGAGGTGCATCGTGATCGACATCGCGAAGCTCTCCTTCCGCGCCCACCAGGCTGCAGTTCACGTTTCCGCCGCGTACGCCGACACCGACGACCACAACCGGCGCGCCGCAGACCACCTCGCCGCGTCCATGGTTTCTGACCTCGCCGATGCCCTCGACGAACAGCACGCCATCGCGACCGCGGTGTTGCGGCTGCACACCATCGACTACGACGGCGAATGGACGTGCCGAGACAGCGAATGCGCGACGTGTCAGACCGGCGGCGCTCACCAGGGGACGATCTGCTCGTACTGCACCGACTACACCTGCGATGACCCGGACATCGGCGGCGTTCGACTGTGGCCGTGCGAAACGGTGCGACTACTCGAGGGCCGCACCGACCCCGGTCTCCCGCCTCCGCTGCATATCGAGCTTTGGCTCCCCGGCGACCCCGCGTCGACTCCTGAAGCTGATGTCGCGGTGGTTTACGAACAAGCGGCGTCCGTCCCGTCTGGCATCCGATTCCGGGCCCGAAACACGAGCAACCGCAGTTGGCTTCGCACTGCTTCGGGCGCGTACCGCGCGTGGCGCCACGACACCACGTTCCCTGAGGTGTCGGATCTGTGGCCACAGGTAGATGTCGATCGGTTCGCGCCGTTCATCCTGTGGACTGAGGAGCGTCCTCGGTGAGCATCACCATCGTGAGCTTCACGATTATCGCGCTCATCGTGATCGCCTCGAGCGGAACAGTTCTCGCACTCCTGTTGCGTGATTCACCGACACAACGCGCCCGGTCCTACCCGATCGGATCCTACGAAGAGTCCTCCCTCGCAAGGAAAGGATCGTAATGGCACTCCACTTCGCACTTCAGGTCAACGGTAAGTCGATCGGCTACTTCGAAGCCGTCCGCGTCGCCGGCACCGACCACGCCGACTCGATCGGCACGTACCGCGTCCTCATCCGCAAGCACCCAACACCCCAAAATCCGGCCAAGGACTACCGCGACATCGTCGAGCACCGCTTCGGCGATGGCGCATGGAGCTTGCTGTCGGCCGCCATCCGAAAGGCAGGTCTCGAATGATGCGAACTGCGATCGCCGCCGTGGCGCTCACCGTCGCCGGAGTCGCTGTCGCGGCGGCACTCCTGATCGCCATGTCTGTCGACACCATGACAGACGTCATGGAAAGACACCTGGCATGAAAGCCCTGACCACCCAACAGCCGTGGGCCTGGGCAATTCTGCACGGCGGAAAAACCATCTCGAACCGCACCCAGAACTGGAACTACCGCGGCCCCCTCGCTATCCACGCTGGGAATCGATGGTCGGACCACGGTGGTCACAGTGACCTCGTTGCCGAGTCGTGGGCTCGATACGCGCCGGTGGACCAGATCGTGTCGGACCCGATGGACGCGGGGTTGGATGCCGACCTGTTCGTTTTCGGCGTGATAATCGGCACCGTCGACCTCGTCGACGTCCACCCCGATGCGGGGTGCTGCCGACCGTGGGGCGAATCCGCCTACGTCGAGCACGGCGGCCGCGAACGCCGCCGCATCACGCACCTCGTCCTCGAGAACCCCCGCCCCCTCGCAGAGCCGATCCCCTGCAAAGGCGCATTGGGTCTGTGGACGCCACCGGCGGAGGTGCCGGACGATGCGTGATCCCGCCGCCGAGCGCGCCCCACCGCAAACCCTTGATCACCGTGATCTGAGCGCAGTTTCGAGACAGGACATCCGTGCCGTATTTCATGGGCGACGACCAGTTGCCGGCCTCCCGCAAACACAGAGCGTTGATGGAACGAGTCATCGACGCGGACCCGAACGGCTTCGCCGCGATCGGCCTGTGGTTGATGGCCGGAACGGACTGTCAAGCAGAAGGATCGGACGGCCACGTCTCGAGGGCATCACTGATGCGCCTTGTTCTCGACAACGACATGCGCAACCTCTGGGCTGATTTGTTGGTGAGTGTCGGACTGTGGCACCGGCCGGGGCACGACTGCCCCCGCTGCGAGTCCGTGGAACCAGGTGGCCACCTGTTCCACGATTGGTTCGACATGAAGTACGACAAAGGATCCCAAGTACGTGTGAAGCGCGCGAAGAGCAAGGAACTCAAGGACCCCAACCTGATTGGATCGGTGTGGGCGCGTGACTGCGTCGACCCGACATCGAATCCGGGGGTAGGGCTATGTCGGTACTGCTCGGTCGAGATGAAGCGTGCGGACCGGAAGTCGCACAAACGCTGGCACCTCGACCATGTGGACCCCGCGAAAGTCGCAGGGGTACGCAACGTCGTCCTGGCATGTCACACCTGCAACCAAAGCAAGGGCAACCGCACCCCCACCGAAGCCGGAATGTCCTTGCTGCCTGCACCACGGGCCGAACTGATCGAAGATGACTCGCCGTCACGGCGCCCCGTCCAGACCGTCTCGCCGGAAAAATCCGCCGCAGTGACCGTCTCGACGACCGTGAACGCCGCTGGGATCGACGACCAGTCGCACCGTGGTGCAGCCGCAGGTGATCACTCACCGGATCACTTCGTGCCATCACATGATCGATCACCTGATTCGAAACCGATCGCAGCTGTCCCCGCACGGGCGACGCGCACGGGCGCGGGCCAGGCAGGGTCAGGGCGGGGTCAGGGTGTGGGTAGGGGTGCGGGGGAGGGTGGCCCGACCACCTCCGATCGTGAGAGCCCTCGCAAACGTCGTCGCCGCAGATCCCGGGGCAGATCCACATCGCAACCGATCCGTCCCTCGCCACCTGGTGCTGCTGAATCCACCTCGCAGTCCCTCGATGCTGGTCCCGCTCCGAAGGTCGACGTCCCCGGCCGGTTCGGTTCCCCGTTCCACGGTTGGTCCGGGCCACCCGCACCCGACGTCGACGAGATGGTCTGTCCCGAGCACGGCGAGCACGAACCCTGCTGGCGATGCAAGTCGTCGGCAGGTGACTTCCACTGAACACCCACCATTCGTTCGAGCGGAGAGTGATATGCCCACCAAGAAGCCAGATCACATCTGGGCAGACCCCGGTCCCGATGGCCTCCTCGATTCGGCCACCATCGACGAGATCGATGATGCCGCAGGAAAGCTGGTCGAGGCCGTCCACTGTGGTGGCACCGCCGACGTCGACCGCATCATGCGCGGGATGACCTGGACTCACCTCGCTGCGCTTGCGCTGTCGGTGGCCACGCTGGCTGAACCGGCGTCGTCACCGGCCAGCTACACCCTCGGATTCACCGCCGCGCACCTACGAGCGCTCCACGCCGCGTACCAGCGTGGTGAACGCGGCGACGTGGTGAGGCAGGGAGAGGTCGCGTATCAGCGGAACATGTATCAGGAGCGAAAAGCGAGGCAGGGCAGAACCATGCACGTCGTCGCTGCCGAAGAGAGGGAAGCCGGATGAGCCGCGGCAATTTCGTGTCGGTGATGTCTGACCTCGACTACCTGATCGACGCGTGGCCGTCGGTGGTGCACGCGAAGATTCCGGGTTCTGAACGGTCCTGGGTGGAGACACCTCGGCGCGGTGTCCTCACCGAGATGGATGCCGAGCGGATGGGGAAGCAGGGCGTTCCGCGGAAGGCCCCGACCATCGTCGGTGTGCTCGACCTGCTGCACCAGTTCGCGCACAGCGCCGACGAGGTCGCACGGACGGTGGTCGATGTGGCCGGCCTCGATACGTCGTTCCTTCCGCTCGACGCTGCGTCGAAAGACCCCCGGCCTTGGCTGTTGGTCGTCAAGACCTGGCTCGACTCGGCCGACAAGAGGGATTCTCGGACCATCCCCTGGGTGCACGATCAGATGACTGCACTCACTGTGCAGGTCGAGCGCCTGCTCGGTGACGTCCGTGACGGTCAGGTCATGAACGGTGTGTGCCCGTGGTGCCGGGGCCGCTTGCAGGACGGTGGGACTGAGGGTCGCACACTGCGAATCCACTATCCGAATGGGCGTGACGAGAACGACGAGCCGTTGATCTTCTGCTTCGGTGTGAACTGCAACCCGCCGCAAGCGGCGTGCGGCACCAGGTTCCGCGGCAAACCCGCGTGGAACATTCGCGAGTGGGACTGGCTGTCAGCGCAGCTCATCGACTCGGCGCCGAGGGCGGAGGCAGTCGGATGATCGTGTACCCCCAGTCGCTCGTCGAGCGTCAGGAGAAGCGATAAGTGAGACACTCCGGGAGGGGACCCCGCCCCTGCCGCACGAGCGGGCCGGCAGCTGCCTCACCATCATTCGGAACGGAATCGAGCAGGACTCACCCGTGACGCTGTCACTCGTCGTCACCTGTTCCTGTGGCGAGGAGCTCGCTATACCTGACGTGCATCTGAGTGGAGTCGCCACGCGAGCGGCGACGATCATGACTAAACGTTCACTGGATGTGTACGCCATTGCTGCAATCGAGGCGCACCGAGTTGCTCTTCGGGCCGAGACGACACGCGCAACGCCGTGACCAGTTGCAATCGGAGTTATCCACAGGCATGATGTCGGCAGGGCGATGACCCGTACCCAAGTCAGGGTGCGGGTCATCAGTCATTTCAGGGGGCAGGTGATCGTCGATGCCGCCTCGTAGCCGAGCCAAGACCACCACCGAGAAGGGCCTGGGCCACGCGCACCGCGAGGTGCGCAAGCATCTGCTCGCAGTCCATGTCGAGGGGTCGCCGTGCGGTCACTGCGGCAAGCCGATGTTCAAGGCGTTCCAGCCACTCGATGCCGATCACGAGCTCGCTCGGCATCATGGCGGCCGCAAGGCGACCCGGCTGCTCCACGCGAGCTGCAACCGCTCGCGGAAGGATGGCACCGGGGGGCCTCCTCCGGCGCTCCTGGCCGCTCGTGACGAGCGCAGCCGGTGGACGCTCCTCGACTGGGGTTGAGCGGCAACAAGACTCGGCGTGCAGGACGCACCGACTGGCCATCGAGAACCGCCAGGCACGGCGGTCAGTGCGCGGCCTGGCCTCTGGTGTCCCGGTCCCGGAGTTCGAATCCCTGGGCGTCGACCAATCGATGCAGGTCAAAGGCTTGGTCGACATAAAATAATGGCCCCCCGGCAGGTGACTCTCCCTCGCTTTGGCTGTCTTTCTCTCCCCAGGTCCGAAAAGTTATGAACCGCAACGGAGGTCGATTGTGACGACGACGATGGATGCTGCACCCCGGATCGCTCTGGCCCCCATGCTGCCTGAGCCCGACGATCGCGACCACGCGGTATCGACGAGCGATGTCTCCGAGGCGTACGCCAAAGCGACTTCGCGGGAGCTGATGCCGTGGCAGCGCGAGACCCACGGTCCTGCAACAGCGACGGTTGACGACAAGTGGTCGGCGCGGGAGGTCGCGATCGTCAAACCGCGTCAGCAGGGCGCCACCGAACTCGGGCTGCTGCGCATGCTGTTCGGACTCGTCATTCACGACGAGCGGCAGCTCTACACCGCCCACTCGCAGGATGAGGCGCACAACTCGTTCGTGCGACTCATCGAGATGATCCAGAACTACCCCGCCCTCGACTCGCGTGTCCGGTCAATCACACGGTCTCGCGGGAGCGAATGCATCACCTTACGCAGTGGCGCATTCGCTTCGTTCCGTACTCGTGGTGGCGCGAACCTGCGCATCAGCGAACTCGACCTGTCGGTCAATGATGACGCCGAGATGCTCACCGACGCGATGTATGTCGACATCGCGCTTATGCACACGGTCTCGAAGAACCCGCAGACATGGTTCATCGGAACGCCGCCGACTGAGCCGCTGAGGACCCGCGTTGATCCTCAGTCGATGCACGACGCCGGCCGTCCCCTCACTCGGCTTCGCAACGCCGCGCTGAGCGGCGAAGATCGCACCCTGTTCTACATCGAGTACTCCGCGGACGACACACGAGACGATGACGGACGCTTGCTCGTCGACACGTCATCCGATGCTGTCGCACTGGCGGCGAACCCGGCTGCAGGGCACATCATCGACCCGTCGATCTTCGCGCGTGAGCGTCAGATGATGCCCCGCGCGATGTACGAATCGCAGCGACTCGGCATCGGGTACTGGCCGTCACTGGACGACAAGGCCGAGCAGTGACAGAGAACGTCGAGGTTCGCAATAGTCGCCGCAAGACGAACAGCCTGTGGATCGACGGCAAGGCGGACATCGACCTCGGAGCGCTGCGCTCATTGGTAGCGGCAGCCGAGGGCCTGCCCGATAGTGCGTCCGTCACAGTGGACAAGCGTTGGGGTGCCAACGCCGATCGATCGAGCTGCTGGTTCAAGCGAATCGAAGTTTCGTTCAGCGAGAAGATGACGAGTGAGCGGGAGGTGTTGCGCGATGACCGAGACGCCGGCGGCGCTGTCCCCGATCGCTGAAGCCTTCAAGCCCAGCACGCTCGGCGCGCGCGGCGCCGCTTTCTGGTCCTACATGGGTGGCGACCGGATCGCGGACCCCGCCCGCGCTGTCGTGCTCGCGGAGACGTGCAGGCTCGCGGACCAGCTCGACCGCCTCGACGGACTGACCAACGGTGACGTCGCCTGGTACCAGCTCGAGCGCGACGACGACGACCCGACGATCACCGTCGTGATCAACGGTGCGGTATCCGAGCGTCGACAGACCGCGACGGTGTTCCGGCACCTCGTCGCTCAGCTCACGAACGTGGCCCCGGTCGCGAAGCCCGAACCGGCGACCGCGTCGGAAGCGGGACGGGAGCCGACCGTCGATGAGCTTGAACAACAGCGTGCTCTCAGGCGAGCAGCGGCCCAGGGTTCGTAGCGTCCCGCCTGCTCTCACGTCGGCGGGCAAGGAGTGCATCGATCTCGCGCGCAGCGCTGGTTTGCACCTGGACCAGTGGCAGCAGTACGACCTCGACGACGCGCTGCGGGAGAAGCCTGACGGCAAGTGGACCTCGTTCGAGGTCGGCCTGCTCGTGTCCCGTCAGAACGGCAAGGGCGGCGTCATCGAGGCCCGCGAGCTCGGCGGACTGTTCCTGTTCGGCGATCGCCTCATCGTGCACACCGCGCACCTCTTCGACACCTCGCTCGAGGCGTTCCGCCGACTGTGGGAGCTGATCGAGTCCACTCCGGACCTCGACCGCAAGGTCAAGAAGAAGAGCGAGGCCCACGGCAAGGAAGGCTTCGAGCTCAAGAACGGCAACCGCATCCGGTTCCGCGCTCGCACTCGCGGCGGCGGCCGCGGCTTCTCGGGTGACCTCGTCATCTTCGACGAGGCGATGATCCTGCCCGAGCAGACCGTGGGCGACGTCATGCCGATCACGTCGGCGCGGCCGAACCCGCAGATCTGGTACACCGGCTCCGCCGTCGACGAGGAGATCCACGAGCACGGACTGACGTTCACCCGTGTCCGCAACCGCGGCCTCGCCGGTGACGACCCGTCGTTGTGCTGGCTCGAACACTCCGCGGACGACGCGCGCACTGCCAGCGGGAAGCTCATCGTCAACCCGTCCGACCCGCGCATCATCTGCCAGGCGAACCCGGCCGCGGGTATCCGCATCAGCCTGCTGCACGTCGCGAAGGAACGTCGAGCGATGACGGCGCGGCAGTACGAGGTCGAGCGTCTCGGCATCGGGTACTGGCCGGAAGAGACCGAGGACGAGAAGCCCCCGATCGATCCGGACACGCTCGCGACGCTGGTCGACCTCGATCCCGAGCTGTCGGAGCCGATCGCGCTGGCCGTCGACATGGACCCAGAACAGCGGTACGTCTCCGTCGCCGCGGCGAAGCTCAAGAACGACGGCACCGTGCACGTCGAGGTCGGAATCCACGAGAAGCCCTCGCGCACCCTCGTCTCGACGCTGGTGTCGCTGGTGACCCGGCTCGATCCGTGCGCGATCGTCATCGACAACAAGGGCTCCGCTGCGTACCTGCGCCCGCTGCTCATCGCCGAAGGCATCACGCCGGAGGACATGACGGCGTCGTCGATGGCGCAGGCCTGCGTCGGCCTGCAGCGTGCAGTCGACGACGGCGAGATGACGTTCACAGGCGACCCGTTGCTGATCGATGCAGCGAAGGGCGCGAAAAAGCGCAACATCGGCGAAGGGTGGGGATTCGCCCGAAAAGGCGATTCTGCCATCTCCCCCCTGGTGGCCGTGGCCCTCGCCCGTCACGGACTCCTCACCTACGGGCTGATCGTCAAGCCTCCACCGGCCGCCCCGGACCACGACACCGCCGAAGACGTCCGCGAAGACGAGATGAGCGGCATCGCAGCCGGACTCGTCGACATGACCAACCTTCAGTTCTGACCAGGTGAGGAGGTGCCGCCATGGCCGATGCAACGAAGACGGCACCCATCGCACCGGACTCCGAGAAGGGGTACGTCAACGGCGCCGGCCAGTCCTGGCAGTGGCTGTACGACGAGAACGAGACCAACCCGGACCTGCAGTGGCCCGAGTCGGTGAGGACGTACGCCCGAATGGGCCGTGAGGACGCCCAGTGCAAGTCGGTGCTGGGTGCGGTCATGCGCCCCGTGGAGCGCACGGTCTGGCGTATCCGCCCGAACGGTGCCGACCAGCACGTCGTCGAGCACGTCGCCCGGAACCTCAATCTGCCGATCGAAGGCGACGCCGGTGCACCTGTCGTCGCGCGCTCGGCGAATCGGTTCTCGTTCAAGCGTCATCTGCGTGATGCCCTCGAGGCTGTGCGGTACGGGCACGCGTTCTTCGAGCAGTGCGCTCGGTACAACCCCGACTCCGGTCTGTTCGACCTCCACAAGCTCGCACCGCGCAAGCAGAACACCCTGCAGCGCATCAACGTTGCGATCGACGGCGGTCTCGAATCGATCGAGCAGCGCGCACCCGCGTCGATGTCGATCCTCAAGCACGAGCCGATCCCCGTCTCCCGTCTCGTTGCGTACGTCCACGACCAGGAGCCGGGTGTGTGGACCGGGCAGTCGCTGCTTCGTCCCGCGCACAAGCACTGGGTGATCAAGGACCAGCTCCTGCGCATCCACGCAATCATGATGGACCGCAACGGTATCGGTCTGCCGGTGTACGAGGGTGCCGACGGCGCGTCGAAGGACGACAACAAGGCCGGCAAGGAGATGGCGAAGAACGTCCGCGTCGGTGCATACGCGGGCGCGTCGACACCGTTCGGGGCGAAGCTGCGCCTGATCGGCGTCGAGGGAACCCTTCCGGATCCCCTGCCCGGCATCAAGTACCACGACGAGCAGATCGGCCGCGCCGCCCTCACGCACTTCCTCAACCTGGGGCAGCAGACCGGATCGTGGGCACTGGGCAGCGAATTCGCGAACTTTTTCATCATGACGCTGCAGACCATCGCGGAATACATCTGTGAGGTCGCGAACCAGCACATCATCGAAGACCTCGTCGACTGGAACTGGCCCGGTGCGCAAGCCCCGTTGCTGGTGTTCGACGAGATCGGCTCGCAGCAGCAGGCCGTGGCCGAGGCGCTCAAGTTGCTCGTCGACGCCGGAATCCTGTTCCCCGATCGTGCCCTCGAGGAGTTCATCCGCGAGAAGCACGGCCTCCCGGGCAAGGACACGACGCCGAGAGAACCCGCAACCACCACGCCACCGGCCCCGAGCAACACACGACGTCGCCGCGCTGCGTCGTCCGATTCGCAAGGAGCACTCTTCGATGCCTGACCGCAGACCATTCCCCGGACTCTTCCGGCCGGCCAACTCATCGAAGGCGCGCGACTGGTATCAGATCCGCAACGCGGCAGATGACGACACCGGCCCCGCCGAGATCCTCATCTACGACGAGATCGGTGACAGCTGGTGGGGCGGTGTGTCGGCGAAGGACTTCGTCCGCGACATCATCGCGATCGACGCCGACGCCATCACCATCCGCATCAACTCACCCGGTGGCTACGTCTTTGACGGAATCGCGATCATGAACGCGATCAAGGCGCATCCAGCGACCGTCACGGTATACGTCGACGGCCTCGCAGCCAGCGCAGCGAGCTTCATCGCCATGGCGGGCAACGACATCATAATCCGGCGCAACGCCGAGATGATGATCCACGACCCGTCCGGCTTCTGCTACGGCAACGCGGCCGACATGACCGATCTTGCAGCGAAACTCGACCGTATCGGTACGAACATCGCCACGATGTACGCCGACCGCGCGGGCGGCACTGTCGAGTCCTGGCGCGACCTCATGCTGGCCGAGACCTGGTACTCGGCGGAGGAGGCGGTCACCGCGGGCCTCGCGGACCGTGTCGAGACGGGTGACAACGCCGAGAAGAAGACGAAGAACAGCTTCGATCTGTCGGTGTTCGCCTACGCCGGTCGAAAGGCCGCTCCCACACCACCGCGCATCGCGGTGTCCACGAACACCTCTGCCGAGCGCGCGGGGGCCAACAAGAAGAAGGAGAGCACCGTGGCATTCAGCGAAGAGCTGGCCAAGCGGCTCGGCGTAGATCCCGAAGCGTCCGAAGAGGAGCTCATCGCAGCACTCGACGCGCAGTCCGGAACCACGACCGAGACGACCACGACCGAGACCACCCCGGTCGAGACCACCCCGGTCGAGACCACGCAGACCGAGACCGCACCTGCGGGCGACCCGGTCGAGTCCACCCAGGAACCGGGCCAGGCCGCGAACAAGGCCCCGGCCACCGTCGTCCTCGACAAGGGCGCCTACGAGCAGTACCTCGCGAATCAGGCTCAGTTGCAGACGTTCCTCGACAAGCAGGCCTCCGATCGCCGCGAGTCCGTCGTCACGAACGCGCTCAAGTCCGGGAAGATCGTCGCCTCCACCGCCCAGCAGTGGCGCGACGCCCTCAAGGAGAACCCGGGAATCGAGAAAATCCTGGACTCGATGCCCGCTGGCGGTGCTGCACCGGTCGGAGAGATCGGGCACGGCCAGGACGGTCTCGACGGCGCCGAGAACCTCTCCGGCGACGCCCAGGTCGCAGACATCCGCAAGTCCGACGCCTACACGAACTGGAAGTTCTGACATGCCCGGTATCCCCCAGGTCACCACGAGTGGCCCGAAGACCTTCACTCCTGCCGAGTTCATCGCCGGCCAACAGCTTGTCGAGGCGCGCGGATCGAGCCGGATCGGCGTTGCCGCAGCCGGGTCGCTCAAGGTTCTCGGTGTCGCACTGACCGACGCCGTCGCACCGGAGGCGTTCTCCTCGACTCCGACGCTCGACGCCTTCAACCGGCCGGTGCTCAACGCAGCCCCGCTTCCCGACAAGGTCGCCGTCGCCTACTCCGGCGCGGAGACACCCGTGAAGTACGCGGCCGCAGCGGCGTTCGGCGACGCGCTCATCGCTGCCGCGGCTGGCCAGGTCACACCTGCCGGCGCCACTCCCGACGCCCGCACCATCGTCGGGCGGTGCACCGAGCCCGCCGGCGTCGCAGCCGGTGCCACCGGCCTCATGCGCATCGCCTGATTCGAGCGCTCGCACTTCACTCTTTTCCGGAAAGGAAAATGCAATGCCCACACCAGTATTGAGCGGAGGCGACGGTGGACGCACCACCGTCTCGCAGCTCCTCGGGAATCCACTGCTGATTCCCGCGCGGATCCTCGAAATTCTCCAGAACGCGTTCATCTCCGAGACGCTGCTGCGCGACGCCGGCGCGAACAGTAACGGCATGGTGCAGTACGAGGAGGAGACTCCGCTGTACCTCGACGGTGACCTCGCCGACGTCGCGGAGTTCGGCGAGATCCCGGTCGCCGCAGGACAGATCGGTTTGCCCCGCATCGCGGTCGGCAGCAAGAAGGCGCTCGGCGTGCGGGTCTCTCGCGAGATGCGCGACGAGAACAAGATCGACCGCGTCAACACGCAGATGCGACAGCTCTCGAACACCGCGATCCGTGGACAGGAAGCGGCGCTGCGTGCACTGCTGCTCAACCCGTCCATCCCGACCATCGCGGCGTCAGCGGCGTGGACGAGCGGATCGTCGAAGATCCGCCGGGACATCGCCAACGCGCAGGAGGTCATCGCGACCGCCAAGCCCACCGCGTCGCAGGGCAACGACCTGCTCGGCTTCGAAGCCAACACGGTGGTGTTCCCCGGTTCGATCACGCCGGTGCTGATCGACAACGAAGAGTTCCTCAAGGTGTACAAGGACTCCTTGTCCACCGAGGACATCCGCTACACCGGCAAGATGCCGAAGAAGGTGCTCGACCTCGACGCCCTCAAGACCCGCACGTGGCCCAATGATCGTGTGCTGGTCGTCGAGCGCGGCACCGTCGGTTTCTACTCCGACACCCGCAAGCTCGAATCCACCGGCATGTACCCGGAGGGCAACGGCCCCAACGGCGGCAAGACCGAGACGTGGCGCTCGGACACCTCCTACAAGCGCGTCATGGGTATCGATCAGCCCAAGGCGGCCTGCTGGATCACGGGGGTGCAGTCCGCATGACCATCCAGGACGTCAACGACGTCGCCGCCGGCGTCTACGAGCTCGTCGCCGTGCAGTGGGACGAGATCACCTCGAAGCCGGGTGAGCCGTTCGATTACAAGCGGCACCGTCGCGGTGATCGGGTCACGCTCGACGTCGAAGAGGCGAAGCGTCTGTGGCTGGCCGGCGCGATCGTCGAGCCGGGCGCTGTCGAGCGGGCCGCTGCAGACGCGGCACGACAGGCATACGCCGTGGCGCTGGCCAATCTGTCGCCGGAAGATCGTGAGGCCGTGCTCGCCACCCAGGCGGGTGTCATCGTCGACGGTGCGTCGCAGACCGGCGAGCCGGCACGTCCGCCCGCACGGGCGAACAAGGCCGCGTGGGTCGATTACGCCGTCGCTAGGGGTATGGACAAGGCGGAGGCCGAGGCGCTCAAGCTCCCCGACCTCAAGGCCGCATTCCCTGATCCTGACGACGTCCCGCACGAGGGCGACGGCGACAACAGCGACGAGGGCGCCGCTGGTGCGGAGGACAACACCGAGGGCACGCCGGACGGTGCGTCCGCGGTCACGACCGGCGACACCGATCTGCCGCCGTTGCCGCTCAAGACGGCCGATGAGTCAGAGTGGATCGCGGCCGCCGAGCTGCGTGGGTACACCCGGGAAACCGCTGAGGTGTACTCCAAGCAGGAGCTGATCGAGCTTCTGTCATGACGGCGCCGAGTGAGCGTGAGGACTTCGCGACGGCGGAAGAGCTCACTCGGTACTGGAAACCGCTGAGTGAGGCGAAGTTCGAGCAGGCGGGCTACCTGCTGCAGCTCGCATCGCAGCTGATCCGCGACAAGGTGCCCTCGATCGACGCACGCCTCGACGCCGGCACCATCTCGAGAGTGACCGTCGCTCACGTGGCGCTCGACATGGTGACGGTGGCGATGCTGCCCGGTGATCAGCGTGGCCGGACGCAGTTCGAGCGGGTGAAGGGGCCGTTCACCGATTCCGGGTCGCTCGTCAACCCGGCCGGGTCGTTGTATCTCAGTCCGGAGCAGCTCGCTCGGCTCGATGCGGGCGTCGCGACGGCTCCGCAGTGGCACTTCGGAGACTGCCCGTGACGATGGTGCGGTTTTCGCCGGGGACCGAGTACAACAGCGATCGAGACCCGGTCGTGGCGTCGTGGACGGCGTTCGACGTCGATGGCTGTGCGGTGGAGCCGCTCGGCGCGGATGAATCGGCCGGGAACGGGCGCGACAGCAGCGTCTCGCGTATCCGGATCCACATCGATGAGGCCCCGGAGACGCCGATCCCGCTGACGGCGAACGTGACCGTGCGGGGCCTGACGTACCGGGTCACCACTGTCGATGCCTGGCCGGACGAGTTCGAAGACGACCCGGCCGCGGCGGCGGCGACTGTCGTCGAGGCGCAGCGGGCGATCGGAGGTGGTCGTCGTGGCTGAGATTCATCTCGATTCGGCTGGCATGGAGGAGATGCTCACCGTGACATGTCGGGAGGCGATCGACGCGGCTGCCGCATCGATCGCGTCCGGTGTTCCCTCCCGTGCCGGCCGAACCTCCACCCGTGGCTACACCACCGACCGTGCGGCTGCGGCGGTGATCGTCGCCAAACGGGGTGCGCTGGCGATCGAGGCGCGGGAGGGAAACCTGATTCGGGCCGCATCGATTGCGGGGCTCGAGGTCCACGGTGGGATCTGAACGCTTCCGTCTCCCTCCGTCTGCGAGGACGTTGATCAAGGGCAGCGTCGAGGTCGCGCTGCGCAAACGTGGATTCATCGATCACACGGTGGGGCTTGGTATTCCGATGAACTGGAACACCGACGAATCCCCTCCGCACGTGCAGGTGGACGGCGACGGAACACCTGCCATCGAAAAAGGTTGGGGCCGAGTGACCCCCGCCTCGCACCGCGGACCGGTCCGCATCACGGTGTGGGACCGGGGAACCACCACCGCCGAGCACGTCGCGAACATCCTGCTCGGGATGTTGCTCGTCGAACGGCCGCCACTCGGAATCTCCTCGATCCTGCCCGGACCGGGCATCATCACCGACCGCGATCCCGACACCGGCGCCGAGCTGGCGTCTTTCACGGTCCGCTGCACCACCATTCCGCTGCCGATCTGACAGCAACCAGTGACCACCACCCCTTTCCGGGTGGGCGAACCGCACACCACCTGTTCTCAACACCCGGAAGGGGTCGAAAAAGCATGAGAGACAACGACAAGATCAGCATCTGGGAGGACGGACGCGTCTACGTGTCCGACACCAAGGTCCTCCCTGCATCCGCAGACGTGCCCGTCGGAGCGACGTGGCTCGAAGTCGGCATCCTGGACGGCAAGGAAGGCATCGACGACCAGCGCAAGTGGACCGAGACGAAGGAATTCGGCTGGGGCACTGGACTGGCCGCGATTCTCCGATCCGAGTACGAGCACACCGGCGCGTTCACTGCGTTCGAGGACAATGCCGTCGTCGCGGCGCTCTACGAGCCCGGATCCACCGATTCCGACATCGTCGTCGCGAAGCCTGTCAAGAAGTACATTCTTCTCGAGACGATCAACCAGTTCGGCCAGGTCGAGCGGCGCATTACCCGCAAGAAGGCTGACGTGTGGGCTCCCGGCGCCAAGCGCACCGAGAATTCCATCGCGAAGAAGGCGTTCACCCTGAACTTCTTCGCGGACGGCCTCAAGCGGATCTTCCACCGGCAGCGGTCGACGGCCAGCGTGCTCAACCAGGTGCAGATCGTGACTTTGCCCGCGGGGACCACTGCCGGCACGTTCACCCTGAGCTACGCCGGTACCGCTACCACCGGGCTGGCGTACAACGCGGCCGCAACCGCGGTGCGATCCGCTCTGCAGGCGCTGCCGGGAATCGGCGCGGGCAATGTCGAGGTGACCGGCTCGGCGGGCGGTCCGTACACGATCGACTTCATCGGTGACCTCGAAGGCGATCCTGTGCCGCTGCTGACCGCGAGCGGCGCGTCCCTCACCCCGGCGGGGACGGTTGTCGTGTCCCTCCCGACCGAGAGCTGACACCAGCTCTCCACGATCGCTGCCCGCCCGGATTCCGCTGGACGGAGTTCGTGCGGTTCGACGGCCCATGCGCCGGGCGGGCAGCTCCCGATTCGTCACCTCGAACCGCACGGAGGACCACATGCCAGACAAAGGCCTGCCCACACAAGCCGAGATCCGCAATGCCGCGAAGGTGCACGGATACCTCGACCGGAGCGGCAACTACCCGAAGCATCTCGAACGGCGCCTGATGAACCTGGCGCTCGAACTGCGCCGACAACGGAACGCGATCGGCGAAGAGTTCGGCACGCGGCACGGCGCGGACCTCGTCGAGCAGGACGTCAACGGATTCACCATCGAGCGCATCCACGCCGTCTACCAGGACGCGCTCGCCGCATTCGACGACGACGACCGAGCGTTCGCGCTCGCGTTGGCGATCGCCCCGGCCCTGGTCACCCGATCAGGGCTGCACACCGAATCAGAAGGAACCGCACCCGATGACGACACAACCGCGCAAGGCAGCACCGAAGAAGGCCTCGACTTCACCGGCTCCGTCGGATACGACGAAGAGCGAGACGGCTGACACGGCGACGGAGTACTCCGCGCCCGAACACAACGGCACCGTGCCCGCGCTCGGCGCGCCCGCGGAGCATTCCGACGCCCCGCCGGTCTCGCTGGCGCTGTACGAGGAAGCCGCGAACCGTCTCCGCGAGGACGGAATCATCCCGCTCATCATCGAGATGGACGGGCACCGTTTCGCCGTGCCGAAGAGCGTCGACGACATCTCCGGTACCGCTGTCGACTTGATCTCGATGAATAATCTCGTCGGGGTTCTGCCGTTCTTGCTGGACCCCACGTGTCCGGACGAGGGCGAGACGTTCTCCGAGCTCGGAAAGCGGCAGTGGGACCTCTTCAAGTCGACGAAGCCCAAGCGCCCCAAGTACATCGAGCTGTACCGCAAGTGGTCCAACGATCAGGGCTTCACGCCGGGGGAATAGCTCGCCTCCTCCGCAACCTTCGGATGCATCCGAAAGCGGTGGAGGCCACCCTCTCCCGGGAGGATCGCCTCGACATCCGCGATCTCGGGGTGTCCGACGAGTACGGCCGGCCACGGCTGACCTACTCGATGATCATCGCCCGCGCGCGCTACTGGCCAGAGGACTCACCTCTCGCCACCGCGCTCAACGGCGGTGTGCGCCCCTTCACGCGGCTCGAACGGTTCATCGGCGAAGACCTGTTCTTCGCGATCACCCGCGTCGAGAACCCGCGGTTTGCGGTCGCCGAACGGAAGTCGCCGCAGCAACCGGTGACCTCCGACCGTGACGAGCTGCTCAAAGAGCGTGCCGCGCAGGCCAAGAAGCGGCGAGAACGCATCGAGCGGGACACCGCCGAGCAGTGACGACAGAGAGGGCGGTGTGGTCATGTCCATCGGTTACGCCGTCCTCGAAGTCATCCCCTCTGCTCGCGGATTCTCGAAAGAGCTGGACACACAGATCTCCGGTGACATCGTCTCGTCGGGCGACAAAGCGGGTCGCTCGCTCGGTGGGTCGATGCTCGGTGGTCTCGGCAAGGGTGTGGCCATTGCCGGCGGAATCGGCGCAGCACTGTTCGGCGGATCCATCCTCGAAGGTGGCATCAACCGGCTCAGCACCATTCAGGATGCGACCGCATCGCTGACTGTCATCATGAAGGACGCCGGCAAAGCGGGTCTCCTGCTCGACGAGATCAAGAAGACCGTGCAGGGCACGCCGTTTTCGCTCGAAGAGTTCGCCACTGCGGGAAAGAACCTCGTGGCGATGGGTGTTGCTGCGGAGAAGGTGCCCGGCTATCTCACCTCGATCGGTGAGGCTGCGGCGGCGTCGGGAAAAGGGTCGGAAGGGGTTTCCTCGATCACCGACGCCTTCGGCAAGATGGCCGCCACGGGCAAGGTTTCTCTCGACCAGGTGAACACCATCGCCTACGCCGGTGTCCCGGCGCTGCAGATCCTCGCCAATGGATTCGGTGTCACCACGCAAGAGATGTCGAAGATGATCTCCAAGGGTGCCGTCCCTGCCGGTGAGGCGATGGACTACCTCTCGAAAGGCATCGTCGAAGGGTCCGACGGTGTCGCGGGCGCCACCGCATCCTATGCAGGCACCATGTCCTCGCTCCGTGAGACGTTGCGTGGCGCCACCGGTGGACTCAAGTCTGCCGGTGACCGTCTCGGTGCTGCGCTGATCGGCCCGTTCGTGCCGATGGCCACCGCCGGAATCAACAAGCTGACCGAGTTCACCGACCTCGCGTCGGCAAAAGTCGGACCCATGGCGCAACGCGTCGCGGACGAGATGACCAAGGTCGGGTCCGCGTTCGCCTCGAGCGGTGCCTCGATCGAAGGCCAGGGAACGATGTTCGAGCGCGCCGCGGTGCGTGCTCGCACCTTCACCGACGGTGTGCGCGGGTTGTTCTCGCTCGTCACCTCCGGAGATTTCCTCGGCGCCAAGATGACGTTCGGCCTCGAAGAGGACTCGAAGGTCGTCGAGAACCTGCTCAAGATCCGCGAGACCGCGATCGGCGCGTACGACATCTTGTTCAAGGGTGACTACACGAACCCGATCTGGGGTGGCCTGAAGGATTCGAAGGCCGTCGATGTGTTGTTCCGCATCCGCGAGACCGCGATCGGCGCGTACGACATCCTGTTCAAGGGTGACTACACGAATCCGATCTGGGGTGGTCTGAAGGATTCGAAGGCCGTCGATGTGTTGTTCCGCATCCGTGACGGTGCGTTGGCGTTCAAGGACTCGGTGGGCAATCTCTTCTCCGACCCCAGCACGGAGAACCTGGGCAAGTCGCTGCAGACTGTGGGCGCCGCCGGTGGCGGCGCTGCCGCAGTGCTGTCCAACATCGGTTCTGTCGCAGGTCCAGTCTCGAACGTCGTGACCAAGCTCGCCGACGCCGGCGTTGGCCTCGGCGCCACGATGCTCGACCTGGCGGGAGACAGCACCGTCGTCCTGACGGCAGCGGTGCGGTCCCTCGGCGCAGGGATGAGTTTCCTGGCCGACAACACGGGTCTGGTCGGTGTCGCGCTCGGCGTCACCGCAGTGTCGATGGTCGCGGCGCAGGCCGTCGAAACCGGGTACCACGCTGCCCGCATCGCAACGGCCATCATGATGCCGGCGCAGCTGCTCATCCAGCGCCGGTTGACCGCTGCCATCGTCGAGCACACTCGCGCTCTCGGTGCGCACGTCGGAGTTGACAATTCCGCGATCGCCACCACCCTCCGGGGGCGTACGGCGCAGGTTGCCCGCACCGCGGCGACACGTGTGGCCACCGCGGCGACAGTGCAGGCAACGTCGGCTCTCGGCGCGTACGCGGCGGCGCAACGCACCGCAGCCGCATCGTCGGGGCTCTTCATCGGCGGAATGCGACAGACAGCTGCAGGTGCAGCTACCGCGGCCGGTGCTGTCGGCGGAATCGGCGCGGCCGCGGCCGGGAAGATGCGCTCCGGATTGTCGTCCGCGATGGGCCTGGTGGGTGGACCGTGGGGTGTGGCGATCCTCGCCGCGACCGGTCTGGCTCTCGGGTTCGCCTCCGCGCACAACAAGACCGCGAACGGTGTCGAAGCGGCGAATGCCGCTCTCGCCAGCAGTGCTGCCCGGTTCGACGAGTACCGCACCTCCGTCACCGAAGCGTTGAACAAGTCCGGTGGTGCGTCGGACGGTTCTGTACGTGCAGCGGTGTCCGCTCAGGTGGAGGGCATCGAGTCCGACCTCAGAGCCGCGGGGGAGCGCGCGCCGTCGATGTGGGGCAAGCTGGTCGCCGGTGCGGAGACGCTCGGTTCGTTCGGCGCGTCCGATGCCGTCAATTCCGCTACGCGTCTCGCGATCAGCGGGGAGCAGGCCGATGCTGCCCTGGGTGTGCTCGACAAGCTCAAGATCAGCCAGTCCGATGTCACCCGCGCGGTGTCGGGATCGTCGACGGAGTTCTTCGGTTTCATTCGTACGCTCGAGGGTGCTGGTGGTGGCGCAGCCGGTCTGTCGCAGAAGTACCGCGACATGCGCACGACGTTCATCGACGCGCAATCGTCGGCGTCTCGGGTGGGTGATGCACTCACCGAGATCAACGCGGGGGCTGTCACTGCGGCGGGGGGCGTCGACGGACTGACGAACGCGCTGCGCCACCTGCGCGACGACTCGTTGACCGCGGAGGACGCGCAAGCGAAGACGACCCTCGCGCTCGCGGCGTTCTCGGAGGCCGCAGCGACCGCGGGCGGCGACGCCTTCGACGCTGCGGGACGTATCGACACCACGACGTCGGCGGGTGCGAGTCTGCATTCTCAGATGTTGGCGGTCTCGGATGCGTTCCTGCAGTCCGGGGCAGCCGCGTACCAGAGCGCCTACGAAACCACCAACAACGTCGAACAGGCGGCTGCGGCAGCGGAAGCCGCAGGCAACCGTATCCGTGAGGACTTCATCGCGCAGCGTATCGCCGCCGGTGACACCCGTGAGGAAGCGGCCGCTCTCGCGGATCAGTACCGACTTTTCCCGTCCGAGATCCCGACGTCGATCAAGCTCGAATCGCAGCAGGCCCGCACCGACGCCGAGAACTTTTACAAGGAGCAGGAGGGCCGCCAGGTCAACTGGTTCGTCCGCCTCGCGAACAACACTCTCGACCCGAACGCCCCGGTTGGGCGAAGCATCTCCGACACCAACGTGGCGACCCCGTTCTTCAACCCTGTGCCCACGCGGCGCGACGGTGGCCGCATCAGTGGACCCGGCACCGGCCGTTCCGATTCCATCCTCGGGATGGACCGCAAGTCCCGCGTGCCCACTGCGTGGGTGTCGAACCGCGAGACCATCGTCAACGAGTCCGCATCGGACAAGTACGAGGGTGAGATCGCGGCGATGAACCGCGGGTTGTTCCCGAAGCTGGACGGGTTCGCAGAGGGCGGCCGCGTCGGAGGTGACGGCGCCGCGATGCCTGCCTGGTACGCCGCGATCGACCGGTTCTTCTCGCCGCTCGTCGGAAACGAGTACCTCTGGGGCGGTACCGGCCCCGCTCGGTTCGACTGCTCCGGAGCGGTCGGCAAGGCGCACTCGCTGGCCACGGGCGGCGCTGAGGGATTCACCGGCCGCATCGGCACCACGCACACCCTGCTCGGCGGTAGCTGGCCAGGCGTCCAGCCCGGTGCTTCGGCGTCGGACGTGTTCGTCATCGGTACCTCGGCGGATCATATGGCGGCGACGATAATGGGTCGCAACCTCGAATCGGGCGGTAACGATTTGCGTTGGGGTGCAGGCGCTCTGGGTGCGTTCGATGCGTCTTTGCCGAGCCGGTATCGCGTGGACCCCGCGACGCTCATGGGTGGCACGGCCGCCGGCGCGATGATGGGACCCGGGTCGGTGTCGTCGTGGTCGGAGAAGGACGAGCTGAACCTCGAATCGGCGCGCATCGCGATCGATCAGGCCACTGAAGCGCGAGCCAAGATGGATGCCGCCGACTCGAAGTCGTCGGATTCCGACCGTCGCCAGGCGGACATCCGCATCGAGAAGGCGCTGGCGCGCGTCGCGGAGCTGGAGGAGAAGAAAGCTACGGGCGCCGCCGGTCCGGCACCGGACGCACCGGAGTTGGTGGGCGAGTACTCCGACGAGCGGATCGAAGCGCGGTCACTCGAGCTGGCCGTCGAGCGTGCACGCAAGGCGCGCAACGAGGTGTACGCAGACCCCACGAAGGACGCCTCCGACCGCGAGGACGCGGACCTCGCGCTCGCTCGTGCCCGCAATTCACGGACGAAGGGCGCATCGTCCGGTTCGTCGTCCGGATCGGGTAACGGCGGACGTCTGATGACCTTCACCGAGCTCGGCGGCGAGCTGGGCAAGATCGCGGCCGGCGGCATCCTCGAGACGCTGGGGTTGCAGAACTCCACGCTCGCGGATCCGAACGGGTTCCTCGGCGCCGAGTCGGGCAGCAACGTCCGCACCTCGGGTGCGGCGCCGTCGAAGTCGAGTCCTCTCCCGACGATCACCATCGGTCAGGAGGAGGCGATGACGCAGAACCCGTTCACCGCGGACCCGACGAAGGGGATCGAGCAGTTCCTGCCGTGGATGAAGGACGTCAAGAGTGCGGCGCTCTTCGACGGCGGCGGAATGCTCGAGGAGGGAATGCTCGGCCTCCACATGCGCAAGGAGCCCGATGCGGTGCTCACGAACGCGGAGACGCGGGAGTGGAAGAACGGCAACGAGTACGTCCGGCAGCTCGTCTCGGCGTTGTCGTCGTCCGCAGGCGGGTCACCGGAACGCTCGGGTGACACCCACTATTGGGAAGTGCACGGCCCGGACGAGCGGACGGTCGCAGCGCGCATCGCGGCGAAGTTCGACGCGCGGATGCCGACGTCACTGGGAAGGTATCGAGCCCCATGACAGGTGCTGTACGTCTGATTCGCCGTGACCGATACGGCAACGAGTTGCACCGCCTCGACGTCGCCGGGAGGAACGAGGGTGCGCAGGGCGTCAAGGTCACGAAGATGGAGGGGATCTGGCACGCCCCGCGCACGTCGACGGACGAGCAGGGTGCGTTCGAGGAGGGGTCGCGGCCGGGGCTGTCTCGGGTCGAGCCCCGGCAGGTCAAGCTCACCTTCGTCACCGAGGAGGTCGATGACGACGAGTTCGGGCAACTGTCGTGGGAGGAGGCGGACGACAACCTCTGGCAGGTGATGCCGGCGAAGGCGTTTTTCGTGTTGCAGATGGATTCGCGTGACGGCCGCCAGACGCGTGAGTTGAATTTGCGTCGGGTGATCGAGCCGGAGCCTGGTCGTCAGGACGATCCGCGGGACGACGGGAAGATGAAGTGGGTCACCACCTCCACTGCCCACGATCCGTTCTGGTACGGCGAGGAGCTGTACCACGAGTTCATCAAGGGCACGGGCAACGGGGTCGGTGTTGTCCGAGATGTCGTCAATCCTGGTGATCAGCCTGCAGTGCTGAAGTGGATCGGCCGCCAGAACGAAGCGGCCGAGACGTGGACGCTGCCCGATGCGAACGCGGTGTATCCGGTCGGTCACGAGAAGGCCGGCCAACAGGTCACGCACACCATTCCGCAGATCCCGACGGGCCGTCACTGGATGGTCGACACCCACCAGTTGTCGGAGCAGCTCTTCATCAATGACACCGCGCAGCCGATCTCGATGATGGGCGGCGAATTCTTTTCCACGTACCTTCCGCCGACGAATGACACCGGTCCGATCGACCTTCCGGTGAAAGTCGTCGGCGGCACCGCGTGGTCGGGTGTTCGGCTCGTTGTTCCGACGCGGTACGACAGGCCATTCGGGAGGTGAGCGATGCCTCCGTTGATGGGATTCGACGAAGTCCGTCGGTACCACGAGAATCACCACGCCGATCAGGTCGCAGCGGCGCGTGCACGTCCGGTGGTGAAGATCTGGGACAAGAACCACGGCGTCAATCCGGGTAAGACGCAGTATCTTCCGGTCGCTGAGGTGTTCGGCGAGATCGACGGCGATTTCGAGGAGATCCTCAACGACACCGGCCCCGGCTCGTTGAATCTCTACGCCTCACACCCGCTGCGCGATTGGCTGATCGACGAGGTCGCCGAAGCGGAAGACGTACATGTCACCGTCGATCTGCCGGGGTGGCGGTGGCACGGTAAAGCACTCACGATCACCGAGGTGCAGGACGAGGACGGAATCGAATACGTCCGCATCGCATTTCAGCACGGATTTGAGCACAGCAAGAAAATAATCTGCTTTTCGAATCCGTTCCTGCCAGCTATAGCCCAGGCACCAAAGCATTGGAACTGGGCCGGAAACTCGATCACAGCCATTCACGCACTGATGTTCTGCAACCTGTGGCGACGATATGCGCCGGGCTGGCAACTGCCCGACGACATCTTCGCCCCCGGGGGACCGCAGGGCTGGCTCGCCAATCTGAACCCGTCGAACTGGCCGCAGATCGTGTTGCCGCCCCTCACCGATGACACCTCGATGTGGTGCATCATCACCACCCGGTTCGGCAACTTTCACGACGTCATCAAGGGAGTACTCGAAGACGCCGGCCTGATGCTGCAGTGCACCCAGTGGCTCCCCGGCGATCCGCAGCCGCGGCCGTCCCACTTCACACTCACCAAGCCGACGCTGCTGTGGGAGTGCGTCGACGTCTCCGGTGTGCGTGGCCCGTTCGGGAACACTCTCGACGGATTGCTCAAGCTCACGTCCTCGCTCACCGAGGACTTCCTCGAAGAGGTCGTCACGGCGTCCGACTGGGGCGACGCACCGGCGCAGTACTCGTCACCGACGTTCTTCGGAACCATCCGCGACTTCCCGTGGGTGGTGTGGCGAAACAGTATGCGCCGCGACCGCGTCCGCGGATCGGGAGAGTCGGGGATCCGGTCCTGGCACATGACGATTCACAAAGCGCTCGCAGGTGCCGTGGTCACGGGCGGACGCAGCCCGGCGTGGCTGAACGCTTCCGTCAAGCTCTTACTGAATGCAGGTCTGGGGTACCTGGGCGCTCTGATCGGCAATCCTGGTCTCGCGCTGGGCATCTTCGACAAGCAGGTCGAGGACGTGCTCCTCGCGTTCCAGCGCGTCGCGTTCTCGCTGCGGCAGGCCATCATGGGCCGCTCGTCGTACGGCGAGCACTGGGAGCAGGGCACCGGTGAAGGGTTCAGTCTCTCCACGTTGTCGACGATCCGGCTGGGACGGTGGAACACCCGCGCCTACACCAGCTTCAAGATCAAGGTCGTCAACATGGCGCCGTTCTGGATCGGCCGCCACATCGGTCTCGGCGGCCGCGCTGCCGGCGAGATCGGCCGTTCCGGACGCCTCTACGTCGACACCATCCATTCCGTGCGCCTGACGTGGTCGCGGACCAAGGACCCGGATTTCGAGCTTGCACTCGGAACCGACAAGGAAGAAGAAGCGCCGACGTCCCGTCTGGGCCGTCTGGTCGAGAAGGTCAAGGCCGGACTGCAAATTTTCGGCGTCGACATGTGATCGATGGCCAGGAAGGAACCGCACCATGAGTAGTCCCGACGATGTCGACCCGGCGTCGTACATCCCGCCGTACGAGCCCGTCAATGCGCCGCCACCCGTTCCGGATCCACCGAAAGCGGCCGACGACACCCCGAAGTCGCACCCTCGACGGTTCACCATGCGCGGCGCTCCGCTCGCGAACGGTCAACCGACGGTGTTCCAACCGCGCGACGCCGACGCGATCCTGTTCCACCTCGAGAAAGCGGGGTGGTCGTGGAGTGCGGACAACCAGCGCATCAAGCAGCTCCCGCCGGAGCACGGCCCCGACATCTGGATCAACCCGTCCGGCAAGTGGGTCGACATCGACGACACCTCCACCCCGCCCCGCGATCGAATGCTCGACCTCTCGGAGCTGACGGACGAACAGGCGGAGCTGCTCGAAACCGAGCAGGCCGTCGTCGCCGCGGCGCTCGACAAGCGCAAGACCGATCGCATCCTCGCCGAGGGTGCCGACCCCCACGTCAAGGACGACACAGCGCAAGGAGGTGCCTTCGATGCCTAAGCCCATCTACAACGAACGCATCCAGTTCAGCCCGAACTGCCACGGCCGCGACCCGAAGCGGATCCTGCTCGGCGCCGGCCACACCCAGCAGGCCCGCGGCAACGCAGCCACGCTCGCGAACTACCTGAACAACCCCGCCTCGAAGGTGTCCTACCACAACACGATCGACAACGACCGCAACGTCGTCGCGGTCGTCGACACCGACGAAGCGTCGTGGTCGGTGGGCAACGCGAACGACGTCACCCTGAACTACTGCTACGCCGGATCGTTCGCCGAGTGGTCGCGCCAGGAGTGGCTCGACAACATGGGCATCGCGATCGAGATCCACGCGTACCTGTGGGTGCTCGACGCGAAGAAATACGGCCTCGACCCGTACCCCATCTCCTGGGACGACATTCGCCGGCGGAAGACCGGAGCCACCGACCACCGCGGTGTCAACGAGGCGTATCTCGGCGCGAAGGGCCACTGGGACACCGGACCGAACTACCCGTGGGACGTCTTCCACGGTCATGTGCACCGCTTCGTCACGGAGGGAACCGACGACGTGGTGATCGTCGACGTCACCGCGATCGAGTACGAGCGCCTCGCGAACGAGTGGCTCGGCAACCGGTTGACGGAGGAGCGCGAGCTCGTCACTCCGCCCCCGCACGACCGCGGCCGCTACGCCCACTACGTCGACGGCTCGATCTACTGGACCGAAGCCACCGGCGCCCACGCGATGCGCCTGGGAATCCGCGACGAGTATCAGGCCCGCGGATGGGAGTCCGGCGAGCTCGGCTTCCCCACCGGCTTGTGTCTGGAGCTGATCGAGCATCACCGCTCGTCGGGAGTGCCCGTCCCTGGCGGACTCGTGCAGGCCTTCGAGGGCGGCACCCTCTACGTCCAGGACGGCGTGCAGGGAAGCTGCGTCGTGAAGGGCACGATCCGCGAGCTCTACCGCGCCACCAACTACGAGAACGGCGATCTCGGATGGCCGACGTCCGACGAGCAGGACTGGGCCGAACCGATCTGGTCGAAGGGTGCCGTCGTCGACATCGCGACCGTCGGCAAGGTGCAGCACTTCGAGCACGGCCGCATCTTCTGGCGCGCAGCGTCGAACACCGCACTGGCCGTCTCACGAAAAGGGCTCCCCATCTTCCCGATCGCCGAATCGGGGCGCGGCGCCGCACCTGCGCCCGGCTACACCCCCACGGCGCAGGAGATAGCCGCCACCCCGGCGGACGGCATGGACGGCGGCGTATCCCACTTCGCGAATCCGGACGACGCGTCGACGCGCGGCCGGAAGATGGGCCTGTCGGGGGAACCGGCGGACGCACCGACCGACCAGTGGTACGCCGCGATGCGTTTCGCCTACTGCGCCGTGCAGGTGGACCCGGCGAACCCGGACTGGGTCAAACCTGTTCCCGGCACGTCGGATCTGCGTTTGAAGGCGTACCTGCCTGCTCGTCGCCTGCTGGTGACGAACCCGGCGACGGGCGCGCAGGTCGTCGTGCGGCCGGCCGACTGGGGCCCGGGGGCGTGGGCGCGTCCTGGCCGACCGAAGTACCGGGTGATCGATCTGTCGGCCACCGCGCTCGATGTGCTGCGCGTCGACACCGACGATCGGGTCACCGTGCAGTGGTGCGATCCGTCGCGGCCGCTCGGTCCCGTCGCCTGAGGGCGACATGTCCTCACCGCCGAGATCCTCGGCCACCTCCCCCACGCGCAGCCGCCGGCGGCGCGTGTCGTCACCCGAAAACGAAAGTGAGTACTCCCACATGTCTGCAATTCTCGATCCCATCCGATCCTCCGTCCCCGCGGCGTGGCGTGAGCGCGTGTACGTCGTCGTCTCCGCGGTCGTTCCCGTTCTGGGTGCGCTGAGCATCGTCGACGACAACGCTGCGTCCGCCTGGACCGCGGCCGCGACGTCGTTCGTGACGTTGTTCTTCGCGGTGCTGTATTCCAGTTCGACGGTGCGGACGGCGTTGTACAGCCTCCTCGGCGCCGCGGCTGCGGTCGCGCAGATCTACGGGTTCACTCAGGGCGCCACGTGGGCTCAGTACGCGGCGATCGCGGTGTCCGTACTCGGTACGTCCCTGGCTGCGGCGAAGACTCCCACCGTCGTCGACGGCCTGGTCCTCGCCACCCGCGTCCGCGAGTACTGACCCGGTGACAGCAGCTCGCGCGCTGTCGGCGGTGCTGGCGTTGGCGTCGTTCCTGCTCGGGCTGCTCTACGCCGTGTCGTATCTCGGCATGCCCAGTTTGGTGCGGCGCCCGCTGCCTCCGGGACAGGAATCGCTCGTGGTAACCATCGAGAGCTTCGGCCCTGTGTGGCCGGGGCTGTTTCTTCTCGCGGGAACCGCGGTGGCGCTCTCGGCTACCTTCCCCGGTCGACGTTCGCTCGTGGTCGCCCACATGGGTGCCGCGTTCGCGTGGACGTTCTACGGCGGCTCGATCCTCGTGGGCGCGATGCTCACCCAGCCGCCCGTGCCGATCGTTCTCGGGTCCATGGCGCTGCTGTTCCCTGCGCTGCACGTGGTGTGCGCGCTGATCTGGTTGCAGTACGCGGGACTGTTTCGCTCGCCTGGCGGGAGGGCGTGCATGACGAAGGGACTCGAGTAGTGGCCAACGACATCGCAATTGTCCTCACGGCGTTGGCGTCGCTGGTCGGCGCTGTCATTGCAGGCGTCGCATTGCTGAAGAGGACCGACGGCGAGAACACCGCGGCCCTGCACGAACGGGTCGACGATCTCGAGGAACGCGCCGAGAAGGCGGAGCGCAAAGCCGCCGACGCGGCGAAGGCGCACGAGAGCCAGATGGTGGAGATCAACACCCGCATCAGGGAGCGAGACCAGCACATCGCTCGTCAGGACCGGCGGCTGTTTCGGTTGCAGCGCTACGCATCTCGACTGCGGTCGTTGCTCGCCGAACGCGGAATCGATGCTCCGGAGTTTCCGAACCTTGACGAAGACGACTCGATCGGAGGGGGCTGATGGGATCACCGAACGGCGAGAGGCCGGCGTCGGCGTATCAGATCAACACGGTCGCTGCGATGCAGGACGTCGACCCGCAGGCGTTCTCGACGGCCGGCAACGTCGACATGCAGCAGGCGCTCGAGGGTATTCGGGGGAACCTGTTTCTCAAGCTGCTCGGCGGGTTCCTCAACATCCCGTCCGCGCTCGGATCTCTGTTGAACGACATCGGGCTCGCGATCACTGCTGCGCCCGGCGCGATCGTCGGCGGGGTGCTCGGTGCCATTAACAGCTTCATTTCCGGTATCAAAATCCAGGGCGATCAGACGGCAACGACCGTTGCAGTTGAGATTCCTCGGCTAGATAACCGCATCGACGAGGTCAGCGTCGGCGGTGCGTCTGCTCAGCGCGCCTCGTTCTTCCAAGACGGGACGTGGACGAAACCCACCGGCTACTCCAGACATGTTGTGAAGATCATCGGCGGCGCATCGGGCGGCGGTCGATCCAACAGCATCGCTGGCGGAAGCGGCGTTGGAGGCTGGGCAGGTGGGTGTAACGAGTTCGAGTTTTTCGACTCAGATCTACCCGCGACGGTCGCATGCTCGATTGGCCTTGGCGGCGCTGGCGCGACTTCGGACGGGACTCCGGGTTCGGGTGGATTGCAGAGTTCTTTCGGGGTATATGGAGCCGCTGGCGGGGCCACTACATCCGCACATGGCTTCGGTGAGAAGACCCGCCCGCTACGAGGCGGTAACGGTGGCGCAAGTGCTAACGGGCAAACGTTCGCTGCGAGCGCCGGAACAGGGCACGGATTCGGAAACGGCGGGGTTGCGGGCACACCAACGGGCTCCGGTGAACCCGGCGGCGCTGGCAACCGGCCAACCCCGAACACCTTGTCCGAATACGGAACCGCAGGCGGTGGCGGTGCAGCGAAGGGTGGCACCGGCAGCGGCGGTCGTGGCGGGGACGGTGCCGTCCCCGGCGCACCCGGTGGCGGCGGCGGTGCTTACACGACCTTCGGCATCGCTGGCAACGGCGGTAACGGCGCACCCGGCGCCATTTTCATCACAAGTTACAAGTGAGGCGGGCACATGGGTGACGCGACCCTGATCCAAAAGGACTCCGTGTCCTGGCAGGCGACCACGAACATTTACCGACTAGAACCCCCGCACGAGGGCGTGGACCATGTCGCGATATGCGTGTCGACCGAGCTGCACTGCGACGACGAGACGATCGTGTTCGCAGCGACAGAGTCGGGCGCCGCTCGGCCTCATCCGGAGACCGGGCGTTGGTGGGTACTGTCCCGCTTCCCCGACGACACCCCACACGAGCAGGCACTCACCAAGCTCGGCTACGACATGCAGGAGGTCTGACCCATGGCGAAGCTCACGAGTGGTATCCGGAACGTCGGGAAGATGCCGATGTTGTCGGGAACCGTGAACATCACCTCGGCCACGAAGCTCCGATCGGACGCGGCCGGCGGCATAGTCTTCGACGGCACCGTGTCCGAGAAGGTCGAGAGCGGCGCATTCCTGAGCCGGGACCTGCTGCCCGGGCACGCGCAGATCGAGTTCATCTCCTCCACGAAGCGGTACGGACCGTTCGACATCGTGGTCCCCAACGACACCGCCGAGCACGAGGTGTGGCCGCTCATCGAGCAGTACATCCCACAGCCCCCGCCTGTCGTGTCCCAGGTCGCCGCGCTTGCTGCCACCGCGACGGCGGCCGCGTCCGCTGCTGCACAGTCCGCGGC
>JBASAM010000067.1:0-30122 GCA_049650605.1 Rhodococcus sp. (in: high G+C Gram-positive bacteria)
CCGCAAGGCCGTCGACGCGCTGCCGCGGACGGCCGCCGTCACCGCCGCGTTGCGCGACGTCGTGTCTGCCGCGGGCTCGCTGCGCTCGACCTCCGAAGCCGTGGCGGTGGCCGACAGTGAGCTGGACCGGGTCGTCGCGGAACTGTCCGCTGCCGAGCGCCGGCTGCGTACCGACGCGGTGGCGAGACGCGTACCCCACTCGCCGCGCGAACTCGACGCGCTCGCCGCGGCTATTCGCCATTTCGAGAACACCGGTTCGTCCATTCTCCGATACCGTGCCGAGTCGGACCGATCGGCCGAGCGCGATCGGGAAGCCTCCGGGCGGCTGGACGAAGCGCAGATCCTCGCCGAGGAGTACGCGGAAGAAGCCGCAGTCGCACAGTCCGACTACGAACAACAGTTCGCGAAGCTCGAGACACTGCGCGACGCCCTCGGCGCGGGCGCGGAGAAGATCGATGCCGAACTGGATACCGTTCGCCGCCGCATCGAAGCCTGCAAGACAGAGCAGCGTGCGGCCACCAAGGCGGACCGCGAATCGGGCGAGGCGATCGGCAAGGCCGAGGGCACCCACGAGACGGCGGTGGCAGGGCTGACGACGGCGCTGACCGAGGCCCTCGCCGACGCTTCTCGACTTGCCCCGTACGCCCAGCGCGATCTGCTGGCCGTCCTCGGCGCAGCCTCCGATTGCACCTGGCCTGCCAGCGATGCCGCATGGTCGTCGGTCGAGCAATTGCTCTATCGGACCGGCGCCGCCGACGGTCCCGACGACTCCCCCGATGTTCTGCCACCCGAGGTACATCGGCTTCTCCTCGAGCTCACCACCGCGACCGAGCACGTCAAGGTGAGCGACGCATCCAGACGGTCGACACGCAGCGCCCTGACGGCGGCGCTGCAGGAGTTCGACACCCAGTTGGCGGCGTCCGGTCAGGACTTCCGGCTCAGCTGGGACGCCGCGGACGGCGTTACCGTCGTCCGCGTGCAGGACGAGCAGGGGCACGCAACCATCGCCGACTTCGCCGACCGTATCGACGCTGCACGACAGAGCCAGGAAACTCTGCTCACCGATGCCGAGCGCCGAATCCTCGAGGACGCGCTGCTCACCGGGCTCGCTCAGCAGATTCACGAGCGCACCGTCGATGCACGCGAGCTGATCGCGCGTATGGGTGCGGAGATGAAGCAGCGCCGCATGTCCTCGGGCAACACCATCGGTGTGCACTGGGTGCTGGCCGATACCCTGGACGACAGCACGCGGGCGGTGTCGAAGCTGCTCGAGCGAGATGTGTCGGCGCTGGGTTCGGAGGAACTGGGTGAGATGCGTATGCACTTCGCCGCGCAAATCCGGACGGCGCGCGCCCAGCACCCCGAGCGGTCCTATCCCGAAATCCTTTCCACTGCACTGGACTACCGCCAGTGGCGGGTGTTCGCCTTCACCCTCATCGGCGGCGACGGTTCGGAGGATCGACTGACCGTCGCCCGGCACAGTGCGCTGTCGGGTGGCGAGCAGTCGGTGTCGCTGCACCTTCCGTTGTTCGCAGCAGCACACGTCATGCTTTCGTCCGCCGATCCACATTCGCCGCGCTTGCTCGCGCTGGACGAAGCATTCGCGGGTGTGGACGACAACGGCCGCAGCGAGCTACTCGGACTGAGTGTGCAATTCGATCTGGACCTGTTCATGACCGGTTACGACCTGTGGATCACGTACGCCGACGTTCCGGGCTGCGCGCACTACGACCTCGCGCATTCCGCGGCAGAGAACACCGTCAGCGCAGCGCTTCTGGTGTGGGACAGCGGCCGATTGCTCGCCGAACACGACGGCAGTGATCTTGCGGCCGCGCTGGGATCGCCGTTGACCAGGCGCCTGACCGCGCCCACGGAGGGTGGCTTGGACTTCGCCGACGCCTAGTTCCCACAGTGCCTAGTTCCCACAGTGCATGGGTCCGGGAGTGCCTGGGTCCGGGATGTGCCGGGATGTGCCGGGCTGCTAGCGGAGCGTCACACCCAGCAGCGCGTCGACGGCCAGGGCGATCAGTCGTGGCGCCTCGGTGTCCGAGCCGCCCAGTGTCAGAGCATCGCGGGCCCAGGCGTCGATCGCGTCGAGTGCCTTCGCGGAATCGAGGTCGTCGGCCAGGTGTTGACGCACGCGCGCGACGGTGTCCTCGGCAGACTGCGCCGAACCGAGCGCAACTGCCCTGCGCCACAACGCAAGTCGCTCTTGACCCTTGGACAGGGTCTCGTCCGTCCACGTTCGGTCCTGGCGATAGTGCCCGGCCAACAGGCCAAGTCGGATGGCACCGGGATCGACACCGGCCGCGGTCAACTTGGATACCAGAACCAGGTTACCCAGCGACTTCGACATCTTCTCGCCGTCGAGGCCGATCATGCCGGTATGTACGTAGTGGCGAGCGAATCGCTCTGTGCCGGTGACGGACTCCGCATGGGCTGCCGAGAACTCGTGGTGCGGGAAGATCAGATCGCTTCCGCCGCCCTGTACGTCGAAGCCGGATCCGATGCGGTTCAAGGCAATAGCGGCGCACTCGATGTGCCACCCGGGTCGGCCCGGTCCGAAGGGCGAGGGCCATGACGGCTCCCCCGGTCGCTCGGCTTTCCAGATCAGGGCGTCGAGGGGGTCGCGTTTACCAGCCCGATCCGGGTCGCCACCCCGCTCGGCGAAGAACCGGTTCATCGTCTCGCGGTCGTAACCGGACTCGTAGCCGAACTGACGGTTCGCATCGACGCGGAAGTACACGTCCGGATATTGCTCGTCGTCCACGACGTACGCGGCGCCCGACGCCACGAGCTTTTCCACCAGCTCGACCACCTCGGACACCGATTCCACGGCGCCGATGTAGTCACGCGGCGGAATGACCCTCAGCGCGGTCATGTCGGAGCGGAACAAGTCGGTCTCGCGTTGCCCCAGCGAGATCCAGTCCTCGCCGTCGCGTGCTGCGCGTTCGAACAACGGATCGTCGACATCGGTGACGTTCTGCACGTAGTTCACGTCGTGACCGGCGTCGCGCCACACACGGTTGACCAGGTCGAAGGTCAGGTAGGTGGCGGCGTGCCCCAGATGTGTAGCGTCGTAGGGCGTGATTCCACAGACGTACATCGTGGCGGTCGAACCCGGTGTGACCGGGCGAACAGCTCGGTCGGCCGTATCGAACAAACGAAGCGGCGGGCCCTCGCCCGGAACGGTGGGAACGTCGACTTCGGGCCACGACTGCATGCGCCCAACACTATCCGGTCAGAAAGCAGGCCAAGGTATGGGCCGACTGGACAGCGGGGTCGGCATCACCGGATCGTCGAGCAGGGCGGCGACCCGAGCGCCCAGAGCATCGATCTCCGCGTCGGTGATGTGCGGTGCGAGCAGATCGCCGAGTGATCCTCGAATCTCCCGAGCGAAGTCCACCAGATCGGCGACGAGTGCTGCGTCGATCGCGCGGCCGGCCCACCCCCACAGCACTGTTCTGAGCTTGTTCTGGCTGTGCATGGCGATCCCGTGATCGACGCCGTAGACACTTCCGTCGAGCGACTCGAGAACGTGGCCGCCCTTACGGTCGGCGTTGTTGATGACCACGTCGAGCACGGCCATCCGCTCGAGGCGGGGATCGTCCGCGTGCACCAGCGCAACTTCGTCGCCGGCGTCGTCGTAGGCGCGCAGTACCGGGATGTACCCAGTGGGCACCAGGTCGGGGCGACACAGATCGACCATGTCGATGCCCTCACCCTTCTCGGGATGGCGCTCGACGGTATCGATCCACCGCTGCACCATGCCGGGGCCGATCGGACCGTCGCGCAGTACCGTCGTCGGCACGACGCCCCACCCGAGAGCGTCGGACACCATGAACGACGCGATCTCACGGCCCGCCAACGTGCCGTCCGGAAAATCCCACAGCGGCTGCTCGCCGCGCACCGGCTTGTAGACGCACCGCAGTGGTGTGGCCGATTCGGCGCGTTCGATCTCGCACACCAGCGTCGCGTTCGACGCCTGCATCACGCGGCCGACGATCGTCATGTCCCCGGTCGCGAGCAGCGACGCGTCGGCATCGCCCCAGGGTGCCGCGGGATCGCCGGTGGGGGTCAGGACTCGTCTCCGAACTCGGTGGTGTCCGTTCCCAGAACGGTTCCACGCCGGTACCCGTTGGTGCGCACACACATATGTCCGCCCGGGGCCAACGGTTCACCGCACAGCGGGCACGGCGGACGACCGGCCGCAATGACGCGCTCACTGCGTGCAGCGAACTCTCTGGCTTGCTCCGGACTCAGAAACACACGCACGGCGTCGGGGCCCTCGTCGGTGTCGTCGAGCACCACCGATTCGTCTATTTCGGTATCGGTGATCGCCAGCAGTTCGACCACCACTGCTCCTGCGTCGGCGTCCCACCCCAAGCCCATGGTCCCTACGCGGAACTCCGCGTCGACGGGGGTCACCAAGGGGTCGGTGTCGCCCGGATCGGTTTCTTCCGGGGGAACGTCGGTGCCGAATCGCCGAGCTACCTCGTCGAGCAGGAGCCCGACGCGGTCGGCCAACACCTGCACCTGCTGCTTCTCCAGTGCGACCGACACCACCCGTGCGTCGTGTACTGCCTGGAGGAAGAAGGAACGGTCGCCGGGCTCACCCACCGTTCCGGCGACGAACCGGTCGGGGGTGCGGAAAACGTGAATAGCGCGTGGCATACGTGCACCTCCTGAGATCGCGCCGCGTGACTCGCCGCGGCTGTGAGTCCATCAGCTTTGGTCCATTATCCGGGTGCTGTCTACCTACCGGTGGAACCTCCGGGCACCGCGTCTGATTCCGAGGCCTCCGACTCGCCCGATTCAGGCTGGTCCGACTTTTCCTCGTCCGCCGGCTCTTCCGACTTCGGCTTGGGGACGAACTGCGACAGATCCCCTCCCAAGTCGCCGACGCGATGGACGAAGGGTCTGGTCTCGGTGTAGCGGACGATGGAGATGGACGCCGGATCCACCACGATGCGCTGGAACTGGTCGAGGTGCGAGCCCAGCGCATCGGCGAGAACCGACTTGATGACGTCTCCGTGGGAACACGCCACCCACACCACGTCGGAACCTGCCTCGGCGGCCAAGCGCGCGTCGTGCTCACGAATGGCGCGCACAGCGCGAAGTTGGACATCGGCAAGGCCCTCGCCGCCCGGAAACACCGCCGCGGACGGGTGCTGCTGCACCACCTTCCACAACGACTCGCCGACCAGGTCCTTGATGGGCTTGCCCGTCCAGTCGCCGTAGTCGACTTCGACCAACCGGTCTTCGACGACGGGCTCGAGGCCCAAAGCGGAGGCGAGCGGCGCCACCGTCTGCTCGCAGCGGAGCAGCGGAGATCGGACGATCGCGCCGATCGTCAACCCTGCCAACCGTGTGACGACCCGGTCGGCCTGCTCGCGGCCGAGATCGTCCAGCTCCACGCCTTCTGATCGACCGGCCAGGGTGCCCGCGGTGTTGGACGTCGAACGTCCATGGCGCAGAAGGATGACCGTCATGGTTCCACCCTAGGCGCTGAGGTGACCGGAGTTCGCTCAGGTCGCGGCGACGACACCTGTCGCCAGCAGCACCAGAACGACGACGCCGACGACGATGCGGTACCCGACGAACCAGTACAGCGAGTGGTTCTCCACGAAGCGGAGCAACCAGGCGATCGACGCGTAGCCCAGCGCGAACGCCACCAGCGTGGCCACGATCAACTGCGCGCCGGACGCCTGCAGTCCCTCCCCCGCCGGCTCGAACGCGTCGGGAAGCGAGAACAAGCCGGAGGCGGTGACGGCGGGGATGGCCAGCAAGAAGGAGAAGCGAACGGCGGCGGCGCGGGTGAGACCCATGAACAACCCCGCGCTGGTGGTGGCACCGGAACGCGAGACGCCGGGAATCAGCGCAAGACATTGCGCGGCGCCCATGACCAGGCCGTCGCGCGTGGTGAGCTTCTCTATCGGGCGAGTCTGTCGACCCACCTTCTCCGCCACGGCGATGACGACGGCGAAGACGATGAGCAGCGTGGCGATGATCCACAGATTGCGAGCCGAGGTGCGGATCGCGTCCTTGAACAACAATCCGAGAACACCTATCGGGATGGTCGCGAAGATCACGTACCACCCCATCCGATAGTCGAGGGTGCCGCGCTGAGACTTGTCGAACAGTCCGCGAAACCACGCCGAGACGATGCGGCCGATGTCGCGGGCGAAGTAGAGCAGCACGGCGGCCTCGGTGCCCAGCTGGCTCACAGCGGTGAAGGATGCACCGGCATCGTCACCGAAGAAGACCTCGGACACTATTCGCAGGTGGGCAGAGGACGAGATCGGCAGAAATTCGGTGAGTCCCTGAACCGCGCCGAGGACGATGGCCTGCACCCAGGTCATCGATTCGCCGATCACGACACACCGCCCACGTTGTCACGCAGGAGAGTCGAGAACGACCGAGTCGACCTGCCGCGGACGAGTATTGCTGTCGAAGTCACGAGGCATGACCGTACTAGGGTCGTGCCTCGACCACCGTGTCGACTGGACATGACACGAACCGAATACGGCGAAACGGATGCGTTGCCCTCATGAAGCACAGAACGGTCGGATCCAGCGGACTGCGAGTGTCACGGCTGGGACTGGGAACCGGCGAATGGGGCCGCGGTGTCGACGGAGACGACGCCGCAGCTCAGGTATCGGCATTCGTAGACGCCGGCGGCACATTGGTGGACACCTCGGCCGCGTACGGGGACGGTCGCGCCCTGCGTGTGCTCGCCGAACTGCTCGATGACGTCGTTCCCCGCGAGGATGTGGTGCTCAGCGTCGACGCCGGGGTCTGCGCACCGACCGACTCGGGTCGGTGGAGCGTCGATTGTTCACGGCGGTCACTGCTGCGAGAGCTCGATCGGACACTGCGTGATCTGGGCACGGACCACGTGGATTTGTGGAGTGTCGGGGCGTGGGATCCGCACACGCCGCTCGACGAAGTCGCTGCGACGCTCGAGCACGCCGTCTCCTCGGGGCGGGTTCGGTATGCCGGCGTCCGCGGTTTCACGGCCTGGCAGCTCGCTACCGTCGCCGCCGGCACGACGACCGCGGTCACCCCTGTTGCTGCTCAAGCCGAGTACTCACTCCTTTCTCGCCGAATCGAGGACGATCTGCTTCCTGCCGCCGAGTTCCACGGAGTCGGAGTCATCGCGGTGTCCGCTTTGGCCGGCGGAGTGCTGACCGGGAAATATCGTGACGGCGTCCCCGCGGACTCTCGCGGAGCAGATGATCAGCGGATGCGAGCGCTGCTGCCGTTCCTGGGAGACGACGGCGCCAAGGTCGTCGAGGCGGTCATCACCGCGGCCGACGGTCTCGGGACTTCCCCTCTTGCCGTCGCCGTGGCTTGGGCACGGGATCGGCCGGGAATCTCGTCGGTGGTGGTCGGCACCCGCGACATCGGCCAACTCACCGGGGTGTTGGCCGCGGAAGACATCGAGCTTCCCCCTGCCATCACCTCGGCGCTCGACGACGTGAGCTCGTAACCGGCCCCCGGGTCCGGCCGTTCCGTTGGTGTCAGGTCGGGTCGATGGCGTTTCCGAGCCGAGCCAGCAAGGAACGAATGAGGGCGGTGTCCGGGGTATGAGCCGGATCCACCGTGCGCGCGGACGGAACCAAATCCCGTACAGCTGCGACGATGGATCGCTCGTCCGCGAGGTCGATGTCGGTGACATCGGTCTCCGCGACGGCGTCGATGTCGATGTCGTCGGGCACGGGGCGCACCAGATCGGCGCGGTAGACCTCGAGCCGCAGTGTTTTTCCGCGGACCCGGAACGCATAGCTGCGCCCGTCCGCGGTCGATCCGAATCCGTAGGCATGCGCGCCGACGGACACATCTTCCACGGTGAACTCGTCGAATGAGTTGTTCGTCACGATCGAAGCTCCTGACGTCGATGACGTGGCCTTATCGGCCGGCGTTCGGCCCCGCGGGCATGCTCCCCTACCCCTGATTTCGTTGCCGCACGCCGTAGTGATCGGATGGGACAAGACGAAGAGGAGATCGATGGCGCCCCGCACGGCAGAACACCGAAGCCGACCCATGATTACCCGCATGTCCGTTGTCGGACTCGTTGTGGTGACCATCGTCACGGCAGGGTGCTCCGCGAACACCGACCCCGAACAGCTGAACACACGCGAGCCCGAGACTGCAGCGGTGTCCCCGGAGTTGTCGGCTGTGCCCGCGGGCGACGTCGCCGCCGAGAGGTTCGGCGGCGCGACCGCGGTGGAGTCGATCGCGATCGAACCGTCGACGCGCATCGCGGCCGTTCTCACGGACGACGGCACGAGCCTGTTGTTGAGCGCTCTCGATGGAAATTCGGAACCGCGGACGGTGCGCCTTTCCAGCCCCGGTACGTCGGTCTCGCCAGGTAGAGATGGCGAGCTTCTGGTGAGCGCGTCCGACGGGGTCGAGGTGGTCGACGCCTCCAGCGGCAACGTGACCACTCTGTCGGTCGACGGCGGAGCGGTCTCGGCCACCGTGTGGGAAAACGGTTACGCCGCGGGAACGCCGACCGGAACCGTGGTGATCCTCGGCTCCGATGGGGAGAGCACGGCGATGATTGCGGGTCAGGCGTCGGTGGATGCCTTGGTGCCTGCCGGCCGTGACTTGATTTCGCTGGACACGAAGCAAACATCGGTGACCGCCGTAAATGTGGGCGCGGAACGCCTGGGCGCTGCACTTCGCGCGGGTGAGGGTGCCACGCGCATGACCGGCTGCGCCGACGGCGCAATCCCCGTAGCGGACACCGCCGACGACGAATTGCTGATCTTCACCGGTGACGATCTGATCATGAGGCAGCGATTCCCGGTGGCGGGCGCGCCGTACGCTCTCGCGTGCGACGACGCCGGCACGGTGTGGGTGACCACCACGGCGACCAACGAGGTGCTGGGATTCGACATCTCCTCCGGAATGCCAGTCGAAACGTCGAGGTTCCCTACAGTGAGGCAACCGGACTCGCTTGCCGTGGATTCGCAGACCGGCACCATATTCGTAGGCTCGAAGACCGGCGGCGGAGTTCAGGTCATTCGCACCGGACAGTGAGGGGCAGCAGCGCATGAACCGCAACAATCGTGCGATGCCGGCTGGCTGGGACACCGAGTCCGACGAGTGGGAGTACGTGCCCATCAAGCTGCCACCCGACGTCACCCGGGTCACCGCGTCGATGCGCTTGGCCATTTCGGCGGAGTTCGGTGGGTGGGAGCTGTCCCGAGTTCGGCTCTACACGGACGGCAGCAGGCGAATCCTGCTCAAGCGACGCAAGACTCCCCATCATGTTCCGGATCCGGGTCTGTGAGATCCAGATCTCCGAAATTCAGGTGCCTGACCGAACAGACGACCGAAAGGTGCCTCCGGCCCGTGAACCCCTACAGGCTGCTGTTGCGCGCGATGTTCCTGCTACCCCCCGAGCGAATTCACCACGTCGCCTTCACGGCGATGGTGTGGGCCACCAGATTCGGCCCGTTGCGCGCACTCGTCCGCCGCGTGCTGGCCGTGCGTGATCCGGCGTTGGTGACGCGGGCGTTCGGCGTGGAGTTTCCCACCCCGGTCGGACTGGCCGCGGGGTTCGACAAGAACGGACACGGCGTCGACGCGTGGGGTCCGCTCGGTTTCGGCTTCGCCGAGGTGGGCACCGTGACCGCACAACCGCAAGCCGGAAACCCCCAGCCCCGGTTGTTCCGACTGCCGGACGATCGCGGACTACTGAACCGTATGGGGTTCAACAACCCTGGTGTGGACGAGGTCGCCGACCGTCTACGGCGCCGGCACGGTGACATCCCGATCGGCGCGAACATCGGCAAGACGAAGGTGGTGCCGGCGGCCGATGCTGCGACGGACTACACCGCGAGCGCGCGAGCACTGGGACCTCTCGCCGACTTCGTCGTGGTCAACGTGAGCTCTCCGAATACCCCGGGTCTCCGCGACCTCCAGGCCGTCGAGTCGCTGCGACCGTTGCTGGCGGCGGTCACGCGGGTCGCGAATGTGCCGGTACTCGTCAAGATCGCGCCGGACCTGTCCGACGACGACGTCGGCGCCGTCGCCGACCTCGCACTGGAGCTGGGATCGGCCGGAATCGTCGCGACGAACACGACCATCGGGCGCGACGGTCTACGGACTCCCGGAGCGGCAGAACTCGGCGCGGGCGGGGTGTCCGGACCCTTTGTGGCGGATCGCTCCCTCGAGGTGTTGCGGCTCCTGCGCGCCCGCGTCGGGGATCGGATGACGCTGATTTCGGTGGGCGGGATCGAAACCGCCGACGACGCATGGGAGCGCATCCTGGCGGGTGCCACCCTGGTGCAGGGCTACACCGGATTCGTCTACGGGGGGCCGTTCTGGGCCCGCCGCATCGCTACCGGGTTGGCGGCGCGAGCACGGGCCGCCGGATACGCGTCCGTTTCCGACGCGGTCGGCGCGGGCAGGTAGGCGCTCCGCGCCGCCGCATCACCGCTACTGCTCGTACGTCCCGACGATCACGGCACGCGCGATGGCGTGCGAGAACAGGTTGAAGCCGAGATACGCCGGTGAGGCCGTCTCGTCGACCTCGAGCTTCTCCACGTCCACGGCATGCACGACCACGAAGTAGCGGTGCGGTCCGTGGCCTTGCGGCGGCGCCGCGCCGATGAACCGCGCGAGTCCGGCGTCGCTCTTCAGCGTCACGGACGAGTTGGGAAGACCGGTGGAGCTGTCGTCACCGGCGCCGGACACCAGCGTCGTCGTAGACACCGGAATGTTGGCGACGGCCCAGTGCCAGAAACCGGACGCTGTCGGCGCGTCGGGGTCGTACACGGTGACGGCGAAGCTCTTCGTCTGCTCGGGAAAGCCGCTCCAGGACAGCTGGGGGGAATTGTCGTGTCCGCCGGCGCCCATGATGCCGCTGACCTGGTCGACCTTCAGCGGTTGACCGTCGGTGATGTCCTCCGAAGTGAGCTCGAAGGAGGGCAGGGACGGGAGCGATGCGTAGGGATCGTGTGGCATGTGGGGTCCTTTCGACGAATCTGGTTCAGCTGTGCATCAGGAAATGTTCGAAGACCCGTGTTCCGAAGATCAACGATTCAACGGGTACCCGTTCGTCCACGCCATGGAACAACGCCGCGAAATCGAGTTCGGGCGGGAGCTTGAGCGGGGCGAATCCGAAGCAGCGAATGCCGAGCTTCGCGAACGCTTTGGCGTCGGTGCCTCCCGACAGCATGTACGGAACCGTGCGGCCATGTTCGTCGAAGGCAAGGATTGCATCGTTCATCGCGTCGACGAGGTGCCCGTCGAAGGTGGTCTCGTACGACTCGAGATCGGTGATCCAGGACCGCTCGACGTGCGGCCCGATGAGTGCATCGACCTCGCGTTCGAACTCGGCCTTCCGGCCCGGCAGCACGCGGCAGTCGACGGTGGCGGATGCGGTCTGCGGAATGACGTTCGCTTTGTAGCCGGCGGAGAGCATCGTCGGATTGGCGGTGTCGCGCAGGGTCGCCCCGACGATGCGCGCAATGCTGCCGATCTTGGCCAGGGTGCCATCGATGTCCGGGGACTCCGGATCGAACGTCAGACCCGTCTCCTCGCTGACCGCCGCGAGGAACTCGGTGACCGAGTCGGTCATGACCAGCGGGAACTGGTGCTTGCCCAGTGCCGCCACGGCCTCGGCGAGGTAGGTCACCGCGTTGTCCTCGTGCAGGAAAGAACCGTGCCCGGCGCGTGCCTTGGCGGTCAGACGCATCCAGGCAAGGCCCTTCTCGGCGGTCTCGACCAGGTACAGACGGCGCTCGTCGCCCTCCGGCGTCGACACCGTGAGCGAGAAGCCGCCCACCTCACCGACCGCCTCGGTCACGCCGTCGAACAGGTCGGGACGATGTTCGACCAACCAGTGCGACCCGTACGTACCGCCGGCTTCCTCGTCGGCGAGGAACGCGAACACGAGGTCGCGCGGCGGAACCGTTCCCGAGGACTTGAACTGGCGGGCAAGGGAGAGCGCCATGCCCACCATGTCCTTCATGTCGACGGCACCGCGTCCCCACAGATATCCGTCCTCGACGGCACCCGAGAACGGGTGCACGCTCCAGTCGGCGGGTTCGGCCGGCACCACGTCGAGATGTCCGTGCACGAGAAGCGCACCGCGTGAGGGGTCCGCGCCGGCGAGCCGGGCGAACACGTTCCCCCTGCCCGGAGCTCCGGATTCGACGTACTCGGTCTCGTACCCGACGGCTTCGAGTTGCCGGGCGACCCAGTGGGCGCATTCCTTCTCACCGACGGTGGTCTCGAGCTCGCCGGTGTTCGAGGTGTCGAACCGAATGAGCGAGGCAACGAGGTCGACGACCTCGTCCACCGCCACCGTGGCATTCGTACGGTCAGGGCCCTGGTCTTCTCCTGGTGATGACACAGATCGTTCCTACCACCGTGGCGGTGTCAGCGGCGTTCCGACGTGCGGTTTTGGTCCAACGGGCGTGATCGGCTAGATTTAGCGACCGCACCGAGAACTTCGGTGCATGATGTCCGAGTGGCGGAATGGCAGACGCGCTAGCTTGAGGTGCTAGTGTCCTATTAACGGACGTGGGGGTTCAAGTCCCCCCTCGGACACCGAAGAACTTGCACGAGAAAGCCCCGATTCCTCCCGGAGTCGGGGCTTTTCTCGTGTCGGATATTGGACTGGAGGCCGAGATGGCGGAGACGCCGCAGGCGAGCATCGACCCCGATGACCTCGCGACCTGTCTTCGGGTTCTGAGCCACGCTGCCGAACTGCACGACGACCATCCCGATTCGGTCGAGGTGCGGCGAGCCACAGCAGGTCTGTTCAAGTCGATCAAGAAGCGCCGTCGTCTTGCATCGCGCGCCAAGGTGGCCGACGCCGATCGAGCCGTGGTCGCCGCTACCGCCACCGGCTCCCCCGACCGCATCGACGACGAAACCGCCGGGCTGGCGTTGAGGTCGTCCGCGGCCGCGGATACCGCCGGAACGCTGATTCGTGCCCGCCCCTGTTACATCTGCAAGCAGCGGTACACCACCGTGGACGCGTTCTATCACCAGCTCTGCCCGGACTGCGCCGCACTCAACCACGCCAAGCGCGACGCGCGGACCGACCTGAGCGGTCGGCGCGCGGTCCTCACCGGAGGCCGAGCGAAGATCGGCATGTACATCGCCCTCCGACTTCTGCGTGACGGGGCACACCTGACCATCACCACCAGGTTTCCCGCGGATGCCGTGCGTCGGTTCTCCTCGATGACCGACAGTCACGACTGGATGCACCGTCTGTCCGTGGTCGGTATCGACCTTCGCGACCCAGCCCAGGTGGTGGCCTTCGCCGATTCGGTCGCGGCCGATGGTCCGCTGGACATCCTCATCAACAACGCGGCGCAGACTGTGAAGCGATCTGCAGGGTCGTACTCCGCGCTCGAGGACGGCGAGCACGGAGTCGACCTCGCCGAACTCGGCGTACGCACGTACGGCGCGACAAGCGATGCGCATCCGGCAGCCCTGGTGGGATCGTTCGCCGATGTCGGTCCGGTGCGGGGCGGCGACGCCTCGGCAGGCGCGGCAGCGCTGGACACGGCAGTCATGGCCAACATGGGTCCGTCGCAGGTGACCTCGCTGGCGTTGGTGGCCGGGTCCGCTTCGCTGCAGGCGATGGCTGCAGGCACAGCGATCGACGCCGGCGGTCTGGTGCCGGACGAATCCCCGACCAACAGCTGGATACACACCGTTGATCAGGTGGATCCGGTGGAGTTGCTCGAGGTGCAGCTGTGCAACTCGGTTGCTCCGTTCATCCTGGTCTCACGCCTGCGGGCGGCGTTGTCGGCGTCGACGCACCGACGCTCTTACGTCGTGAACGTCTCGGCGATGGAAGGCCAGTTCGGCCGCGGATACAAGGGGCCGGGCCACCCGCACACCAACATGGCGAAGGCCGCACTGAACATGCTGACGCGCACCAGCGCCAACGAGATGATGGACGACGGCATCTCGATGAGCGCGGTGGACACCGGGTGGATCACGGACGAACGCCCGCATCCCACCAAGATCAGACTGGCCGACGAAGGGTTTCACGCGCCGCTGGATCTGGTGGACGGCGCGGCGCGCGTGTACGACCCGATAGTCCAAGGAGAGCTGGGAGTGGACCTCCACGGAAAATTCCTCAAGGATTACGCGCCCTCGCCCTGGTGAGACGGCCCCGTCGCGGCGACCGCCCTGCCGACGTGATGTGACTCGTGGTGCAATGAGTCCATGGGCGACGAGGTGGAGCAGCGCACGTTCAGCCGCAAGGATCGGCAGATCTTCCGGCACAAGGTGCAGGAAGATCTCGACGCTCTGGCGTCGATGTTGGCCACCGACAACTTCCAGGTGGACGAACCCCGACTCGGCATGGAGATCGAACTCAACCTGGTCGACGAACACATGCAACCCGCCATGGCCAACGCCGAGGTACTGGACGCGATCGCGGACCCGGACTTCCAGACCGAACTCGGTCAGTTCAACATCGAGATCAACGTTCCACCGGCGCCGCTCGCCGGAGCACGAATGCGCCAACTCGAGGACGACCTGCGGACGTCGCTGAACAGTGCGGACGCGCGCGCCAAGGAGTCGGGCCGGGCACTGGCCATGATCGGGATGCTCCCGACGCTGACCAAAGACCACTTCTCTCATCGATGGCTGTCCAGCAATCCCCGCTACGACCTGCTCAACCAGCAGATCTTCGCTGCCCGCGGTGAAGACATCGAGCTGTCCATCACCGGTGTGCCGTTGCCCGGCGGCGACGAAGCCGAGGCTCTGAACGAAATCTCCGAGACCATACTTCCCGAAGCCGCCTGCACCTCGGTGCAGCTGCATGTGCAGGTCGCCCCGTCGGAGTTCGCCGCCCACTGGAACGCAGCCCAAGCGCTCGCCGGCGTACAGGTCGCGCTGGCCGCGAACTCACCGTTCCTGGCGGGCAAAGCGCTGTGGCACGAGACGCGGATCCCACTGTTCGAGCAAGCGACGGACACCAGACCACCGGAACTGGTGAACCAGGGGGTCAGGCCGCGAGTGTGGTTCGGCGAACGGTGGATAACCTCGATCTTCGACCTGTTCGAGGAGAACTCTCGATACTTCCCGGCGTTGCTGCCGGTGGTGTCCGACGAGGATCCGATGGCCGAGCTGGCCGCCGGCCGCGCGCCGGAACTGACCGAACTGAAAATGCACAACGGCACGGTGTATCGCTGGAACCGGCCCATCTACGACACCTCGGACGGCGAACACCACATCCGACTCGAGAATAGAGTGCTGCCTGCGGCTCCGACCGTCGTGGACGTGATGGCCGACGCCGCCCTCTACTACGGCGCCGTGCGCTCCCTCGTCGACGCGGATCGACCGGTGTGGACGCAGATGTCCTTCGACGCGGCGGTGGAGAACCTGCATTCGGCTGCGCGCAGCGGATTCGACTCCAGGCTCTATTGGCCCGAGGTGGGGTGGATCTCGCCACAGGAGCTGGTGCTGCGCCGGCTGTTGCCGATGGCCGAAGCCGGTCTCGACTCGTACGGAGTGGAACCGGCCGTACGCGACCGCTACCTCCGCGTCATCGAAGGCAGGTGTCTTCGGAAACAATCGGGTTCGGTGTGGCAGCGCGAAGCCGTCGCAGCTCGGACGCGTGCGGGCGATACCCGTGAACGCGCCATCGCCGGAATGCTCTCGGACTACCTCGAGCTCATGCACGAGGGAGAGCCTGTCCACACCTGGACCTGGTGATCAACTTCCGGGGTCCTCAACTTGTAGGGTCGGGTCATGGCTGAGACCCCGAAGACCGAGACTCATTCACACGATCGCGAATTCGATGTCGTCGTCTACGGCGCCACAGGATTCGTGGGTGCCTTGACGGCGGAATATCTCGCGAACCACGCTCCGGACGGCACATCGATCGCGCTGGCGGGCCGCTCGCGCGGAAAGCTCGAATCCACGCGTTCCGGACTGCCGACGCGGGCCGCGGGCTGGCCGTTGATCATCGCCGACGCCGATGACGAACCAGCACTGAGCGAGCTGGTGGCGCGCACACAGGTGGTCATCACCACCGTCGGTCCGTACGCCAAGTTCGGTCGCACCCTTGCCCACGCCTGCGCTGCCGGCGGTACCGACTATGTCGACCTCACCGGCGAGGTCCTGTTCGCACGGGCCAGCGCCGACGAGAACCACGATCTGGCGCACTCGACCGGAGCGCGAATCGTGCACTCGTGCGGGTTCGATTCCGTTCCGTCCGACATCGGTGTCCATGAGCTGTATTCGAAGGTGAACGCGGACGGGGCGGGTGATCTCACGGACACCACGCTGGTGGTGACGTCGATGCGCGGCGGTGTCAGCGGCGGCACCATCGATTCGCTGCGTGGGCAGATCGACGAGATCACGAAGGACCGTGAGTCCGCGAAGCTCGCCGCCGGGCCCTACTCGCTCAGTCCCGATCGCTCCATCGAGCCGGACCTGGGAAAGCAGAGCGACGTTCCCATCGTGAAGGGATCGGACATTCACCCCGACCTCTCGGGGTGGAAGGCGCCGTTCGTGATGGCGTCGTACAACACCCGCGTCGTCAGGCGGACCAATGCGCTGCGCGGCTACGCCTACGGCAAGCATTTCCGTTACAGCGAAGTGATGAGTGTGGGGTCCTCCCCCGCTTCGCCCGTCATCGCCGGTGCGGTCCTGGCCGGTCTGGGCGCGTTCGTCGCGGGCATGGCCTTCAAGCCCACCCGTTTCCTGCTGGACAAGGTCCTCCCGAAGCCGGGCGACGGACCGAGCGAGAAAACCCGTAAGACAGGGCATTTCACGATCGACATCTACACCACGACCAGTACCGGCGACCGGTACGTCTCGCGGGTCAAGGCCAAGGGAGACCCCGGATACGCCGCAACCGCGATGATGCTGGGCGAGTCGGCTCTGGCGTTGGCACTGAACCGGGATGCGCTGCCGTCGATCGGCGGCGGTGTGCTGACCCCGGCGTCGGGAATCGGCGACGCGTTCGTCGATCGACTCCGCGGTGCCGGTATGGAGATCTCCGCGCGAAAGGTCTGACGGGCCATGGACGAGGCGTCGATGCTTCGCGACTATCAGTCGGGTCTCGGAGTGGAGTCCGTCGCCGACATCGGTCTGCTTCCGATGTCCGACGGCATCCTCTCGTCCCGACTCACGGTGGCCAGTCTCGCGACCGGGAGCATCGCCGCGGTGTACTCGGCCGTCGATCGGTTCTTGACCGCCGCTGATCTGACGCCGCCCGACAGGACGGTCGTCGGTGATCGTGTCGCGGCGTCGTTCGCCGGAGACAGGATGCTTCGCATCCACGGTGAGCCCGTCGCGGGGTTCGCCGAGCTTTCCGGGTTCTTCCCGGCGGCGGACGGGTGGGTGCGGACTCACGCCAACTACGAGCACCACCGTCGGCGGTTGTCGTCTGTACTCGGACTCCCCGACACCGCCGATCGCGAACAGGTGTCAGCGGCTCTTGCCCGATGCGACGCGCTCGACATAGAAGAGCGCGCCGCCAGGGCAGGGGCGCTGGTGATCGCGGTACGCACGGAGTCCGAGTGGGCTGCGTCCGCGCCCGGCCGGTTCGCCCGGACCTTCCCCGTGGTCTCGTCGACCGTTCGGCCGGACGGCGCCTCCTCACTACCTGACCCACCAACCGACCCGGACCGCCCGCTCGCCGGTATCCGAGTGCTGGACCTCACTCGCGTCATCGCCGGCCCCGTGGCGGCCCGAGACCTGGCCCTTCTCGGCGCGTCGGTACTGCGAGTGGACTCCCCCGCGCTGCCCGAGCTCGGCTCGCAACACCTCGAGACCGGCGCGGGCAAATACTCGACCCTTCTCGACGTGCTGAACCCCGACGAGGACGAGCGCCTCGCCGCCCTGATGTCGTCCGTCGACGTCGTGGTGAGCGGCTACCGCCCCGGCTCCTACATCGACGAGTACGTGCGGACCTATCGCCCGGGCGGAGCGATCGTCGGCACAGTGAACGCATGGGGTTCGCGAGGTCCGTGGGCACGCAGGCGAGGTTTCGACTCACTGGTGCAGGCGGCGTCGGGAATCGCCGACCTGTGCGGACACGATGGCGTTCCGGGTGCACTTCCGGTGCAGGCGCTCGATCACGCGTCGGGACATCTGCTCGCGGCGGGGATCGTCGACGCACTCGCTCTGCGACAGGACGGCGGTATCGGGCGCACTGTGTCGGTGTCCTTGGCACGTACGGCTGCGTGGTTGCTCGACAGCAATGCTCGCGTGGACCGTCCCGAGACGCCGATCCTTCCCGGGCCTGATTTTGTGGTGACGGACGGCGACGTCAGCACCGCTCGCCCCGCGCTGGCCGAGTACCAGTGCTACCCATGGCCGGCGCGAGCGTGGGGACAGGACCAGCCTCGTTTTCCGTCCTGACAGGATGACCCACATGGTCGCCCACGATCCGCCGCAGCGCACCCGCTTGATCGTCGACGTCGACACCGGAATCGACGATTCACTGGCCCTGGTCTATCTGGCTGCGAGTCCGACCGCCGACGTACTCGCAGTCTGCTGCTCGGCGGGCAATGTCCCTACCGCGCAGGTCACCCGAAACACTTTGTCGTGGTTGGACATCTGCGGCATGACCGATGTCGAGGTCGCCGTGGGAGCCGACGGCCCGCTCGTCGCGCCACTGATGACCACGGAAGACACCCACGGCCCGCTCGGAGTCGGATACGCGGAGCTTCCGGCGAGCACCCGGGCAGTGTCGGACAGGTCTGCTGCACAGACGTGGGTCGATCTCGCCCGCAAGTATCCCGGCGAGATCGTCGGGTTGGTGACGGGACCGATGACCAACCTCGCGTTGGCGTTGCGCATCGAGCCCGCCCTGCCGACTCTGCTCCGGCGTCTGGTGATCATGGGCGGCAGCATCGACCACCCGGGCAACACCACACCCACCTCGGAGTGGAACGTCGCCGTCGACCCGGAGTCCGCGAAAGAGGTCTTCGACGCGTTCGACGGTGTACCCGCGGGCCGCGAACCGATCGTGTGCGCACTGGGCCTGACCGAACAGATCGAGATGCATCCCTCGCATCTGGTTCGGTTGGCAGAGATCGCGGGAAGTGTTCCGGTCGAGCATCTCTCGATCGACGACCGCGGCGCCCGGTCGCAGGCGTCGTCGACGATCGTTCGCCACCTGACCGATGCCATTCGCTTCTACATGGAGTTCCACCACTCGCAGGGGGAGGGATACCTCGCTCACATGCACGATCCGTTCGCTGCTGCTCTCGCGCTGCATCCGGAGATGGCGGAGTACCAGCAGGCGACGATCGACGTCGAACTCGTCGGCTCTCTCACGCGTGGAACGACGGTGGCCGACCGCCGGGGATTCTGGGGACGAGGCCCCAATGCCGCGATCGCCGTGCGCACCGAAGCGGCGGCGTTCTTCGACCATCTCCTGGACACCGTGGGCGCGTTCGCCGCCGGACGGTGAACACAGGGTTCACCGGGGTGAGGAGTAGAACGCGGGTCAGGAGTCGAATGCGCCGAGAATTTCCTGCGCGCCCAGCGCCGCTGTCAGCGACCCGTCCGCGACGCGCCGCTCCACGTCCGCTTTCACCGCAGTGACAGCGGTATTGGAGGACAACCGCCGCATCAGCTGATCCTGGACCATCGTCCAGACCCACTGCACCTGCTGCTCTCGGCGCCGGGCGTCGAACTCCCCTGCGGCGGTGAGCACGTCGCGATGCTTGATGACCGTGTCCCAGAATTCGCCCAGCCCGGTTTCCTCCATCGCGCTCATCGTCAGCACCGGAGGAGTCCACAGTGAATCGTGTGGGTAGATCAACCTCAACGCGCCGGCGAGTTCGCGGGCAGCGTTCTTCGCGTCGCGAAGATGGCTGCCGTCCGCCTTGTTGACGGCCACGAGATCCGCGAGCTCGAGCACACCCTTCTTGATGCCCTGCAACTGATCCCCGGTCCGCGCGAGCGTCAGGAAACAGAAGGTGTCCACCATGCCGGCGACGGTGATCTCGGACTGTCCGACACCTACGGTCTCGACCAGAACGACGTCGTAACCGCCGGCCTCGAGCAACACGATGGTTTCGCGCGTGGCCTTCGCGACGCCACCGAGAGTGCCCGATGTCGGAGACGGCCGAATGTAGGCTTCCGGGGCAACGGTCAATCGGGCCATTCGAGTCTTGTCTCCGAGAATCGAGCCACCGGTGCGCGTGGACGACGGATCGACCGCGAGCACGGCGACGCGGTGACCGCGCTCGATGAGGTACATCCCCAACGCGTCGATGAACGTCGACTTTCCCACACCCGGCACGCCGGTGATCCCGACGCGGTGCGCACCCCCGGCCTCCGGAAGCAACTCGAGCAGCAGTTGCTGCGCCAGATCGCGATGGTCGGCGCGAGTGGACTCGACCAGCGTGATCGCGCGCGCGAGACCGGCTTTGTCACCGGCCCGTATCGATGCAGACAGCGCGCCCGGATCGATCGGTGGACGAGTCCTGCCTGTGGGCGAAGCGGGATCGACCATGGTCAGGCGTTCGCCCCCGCGTCCGAGGTGGAATCGTGGTGTCCCAGTGACCGAGCGAGCTGCTCGATGAGGTCCACCGCAGCGTCGGCGATGACCGTGCCGGGCGGGAAGATGGCCGCCGCGCCCGCCTCCTTCAGGGCATCGAAATCGCCCGGCGGAATCACGCCGCCGACGACGACCATGATGTCGGGACGACCGGCCTCGGCGAGAGCTTCGCGCAGCGCCGGTACCAGGGTCAGGTGACCGGCGGCGAGTGACGACACTCCGATGACGTGGACGTCGTTGTCCGCGGCCTGGTTCGCCACCTCGTCGGGCGTCTGGAACAGCGGGCCGACGTCGACGTCGAATCCGATGTCGGCGAAGGCCGTTGCGATCACCTTCTGACCACGGTCGTGCCCGTCCTGCCCCATCTTGGCCACCAGGATTCGAGGACGACGACCTTCGGCCTCGGCGAATTCTCGGGCCAGCTCACCGGCACGAATCATGTTCTTCGCCTTCCCTGCTTCGTCTCGGTAGACACCGCTGATCGTGCGGATCTCGGCGCGGTGACGGCCGTAGACCTTCTCGAGTGCATCGGAGATCTCGCCGACCGTGGCCATGGCGCGCGCGGCGTCGACGGCAAGAGCGAGCAGGTTGTTCTCCATACCTCCGTCGGTCGAGGCCGCAGCAGCGGTGAGTGCCGACAGCGCAGCCTCCACCCGGCCCGGATCTCGCTCCTCCCGGAGCCGTTCGAGCTTCTCGATCTGCTCTGCCCGCACTCGCGAGTTCTCCACCTTGAGAACTTCGATGGAGTCGAGCTCGTCCGGCACGTACTTGTTGACTCCCACCAGGGGCTGGCGACCGGAGTCGATTCGGGCCTGGGTGCGCGCGGCGGCTTCTTCGATCCGCAGCTTCGGGATGCCCTCACCGATTGCCTTGGCCATACCGCCGGCTTCTTCGACCTCCGCGATGTGGGCGCGGGCGCGGTCGGCCAGTTGGTGCGTGAGCCACTCGACGTAGTACGACCCACCCCACGGGTCGATGGGACGCGTCGTTCCGGACTCCTGCTGCAGCAATAGCTGGGTGTTCCGGGCGATACGAGCGGAGAAATCGGTGGGCAGCGCAAGTGCCTCGTCGAGAGCGTTGGTGTGCAGCGACTGGGTGTGCCCCTGTGTGGCAGCCATGGCTTCGATACACGTTCGTGAGGCGTTGTTGAACACGTCCTGGGCCGTCAGCGACCATCCCGAGGTCTGCGAATGTGTGCGCAGGGACAACGATTTGGCGTTCGACGGTTCGAACTTCTGCACCAACTCGGCCCAGAGCAAGCGGCCCGCGCGTAGTTTTGCCACCTCCATGAAGAAGTTCATGCCGATCGCCCAGAAGAACGACAGCCGCGGGGCGAACGTATCGATGTCCATTCCCGCGGCCAGGCCGGCTCGGATGTACTCAACGCCGTCGGCGAGGGTGTAAGCGAGCTCGAGATCGGCCGTCGCTCCGGCTTCCTGAATGTGGTAACCCGAAATGGAGATCGAATTGAACTTCGGCATCTTCGTCGAGCTGTAAGAGAAGATGTCGGAGATGATCCGCATCGACGGCTGGGGCGGATAGATATAGGTGTTGCGCACCATGAATTCTTTGAGGATGTCGTTCTGAATGGTGCCCGCGAGCTTCTCCGGCCCCACGCCCTGCTCCTCCGCCGCCACGACATAGAGGGCGAGGATCGGCAGCACGGCACCGTTCATGGTCATCGACACCGAGACCGAGCCCAGGTCGATTCCGTCGAAAAGCTGCCGCATGTCGTAGATCGAGTCGATCGCGACACCCGCCATGCCCACGTCGCCCTGCACACGCGGGTGGTCGCTGTCGTAACCGCGGTGCGTCGCGAGGTCGAACGCGACCGACAGTCCCTTCTGACCGGCCGCGAGGTTGCGACGGTAGAAAGCGTTGGACTCGGAGGCGGTGGAAAATCCCGCGTACTGGCGGATGGTCCACGGCTGGTTGACGTACATCGTGGGGTAGGGACCGCGCAGAAACGGAGCTGTACCGGGATACGAGTCCAGAGGGTAGCCGGCGTCGGCTGCCTCGGCCCGGTCGGCGCCGGTGAAGATGGGCCGGACGTCGATGCCCTCGGGGGTAGACCACATCACCTGTTCGGGGCTGTACCCGTGCGCCGCTGCGGCCGCCTCGACGTGTGCGGACGTTTCCTCGGCAGTAGGTGCACGGTTGTCGGATGCACGGTTGTCGGATGCACGGTTGTCGGATGCACGCAGGGGAACGTCCGCGAAACTGCCGATCCGATCGGAGTCGGTCATGCGTGAATTCCTTCCGTGGACATGCTGCCGGCAGGGTCCGAAGTCAAAGCAGGGTCGAGGACGTCGAGGAGTGTGCCGAGTTCGGTGACGGCGTCGATGGTCAAGGTGAGAAAGCGGTCCGGAGTCTCCTCGGCCGAAGCCTCGGCGAACGCGGCTTTGCCCCCCGCCACCAGAACTGTGGCCACACCTGCTGCGCGAAGCGTGCGGACGGCCTCACGACCTTCCGCGGCATATCGCTTGTCGGATCCACAGACGACGGCGATGGGCGAGCCGGTCTCGGCAGCGACCGCCGCGAGATCGGCGCCCGCGCCCGGATCGACTGCTTCGATGCCCCCCGACGCCATCAGGTTTGCGGCGAAGGACGTGCGGGCGTTGTGCTCGGCGACGCTGCCCAGCGGCGCCAACAGCACCACCGGCCGACTGCCTTTGGCGCGGTGGATTCGATCACTACGGTCACGCAGCTTTTCGAATTCGGCTGCGTATCGCCGCGCCGGGCGTCCGGCGACGGTGCCGTCGTCAACCGATGTGGGAGACGGTTCTTGCAGATTGGGGAATTCGTTGACCCCGGTGACCGAGGTGCGGCGGTGCGCGATGTCGTCGGCCCGAGCCTGCCGGGTCTGCTCGATCAGACGCGCGATCTCGCCCGACTCGAGCGCCACTCGGTATCCGCCGGCCGACTCGATCTTCTGCACCAAGCACCATGCTGACTCGGCAAGCGCGTTGGTCAGCGACTCGACGTACCAGGACCCGCCCGCCGGATCCTCGACACGTCCGAGGTGCGATTCCTCGAGCAGAAGGAGCTGCGTGTTCCGGGCGACGCGCGAGGCGAAGGTAGGCGACACATCGGCCGCGCCACCGGGAATCGCCGCGTCGAAAGGAAGAACGGTGACCGAGTTCGCTCCGCCGACGCCGGCGCCGAACGCAGCGAGGGTGGTGCGGAGCATATTCACCCACGGATCGCGTTGGGTCATCATCGCCGCGGACGTGACTCCGTGTTGGGGTGCGTTGCCGTGCTCGGGGGCACCGACCACTTGGGCCACACGCGCCCAAACACGCCGCGCCGCACGGAATTTCGCTATGGTCTCGAACTGCTCGTCCGTCGCTGCGAGGCGGAACTCGAGTTGGTCGAGCGCGTCGACGGTCGAGAGGCCGCCGGACGTGAAGGCGCGGAGATAGTCGAGGCCCGCCAGAGCCGACAGGGCAACTTCCTGCGCGTCCGCGGCCCCCACTGCGTGGAACACCGTGCCGTCGACGGTCACGGCGCGAACACGTTCGGTGCGCACGCTGGCCCGCTGGGCGAGGTCGACGGTGTCGTCGAGACGTGCGCCCGGCAGCGAGGCGAACGCATCGGTCAGCGGGGAGGCGCCCAGGCGGACGTCGGCGCCGGCGCCGCCGTCACGATCGTCGAGCACGGCAAAAATTGCGTCGGACACCGCAAGCACGTCGGCGCCGGCATCGAGACTCAGTGGAGCCAGGTCGAGTAATACGTTCTTCAGCGCGGCCGCCACACCGTCGGCGCCGATCCGGGCCGTGTTCAGCCACAGCGCGCTGACGCCGTTCTGCAGGTTGTCGAGGATGCGCTCGTTCACTTCGGATGCGGTGCCGCCGTCGTACCCGAACCGTCCGGTCACGAGCCAGCCGACGTTCGCGTCTCGGGTCGCGTCGGTCCCGCGGGTGAACGGGAACGTGCCGGGCAGTGGGGCTTCGGGCGTCTCGTCCAGCGGGCCGTAGAGGGGGCTGACGGTCACGCCGTCGTAGGTCGTGCTCTCGAGTAAGGTCTCGGGGCGCTCGGGAAGCTCGGAGACGTCGACCTTTCGACTCTTGGCCAACACTCCAGCGACTCCCCGTCGCCACGTTTTCAGGCCTGCCTCGGCGTCACTCACCGGCACTGCGACTCCGACATCGTCGATCGCCACCGGGTCGGACTGCTGGGTGGCGTCGAGATGCGAGTCGTCGGGGTGAGAGCTGTCGGGGTGAGAGCTGTCGGGAATAGGGGTGACCATGTCTGCCTTTCGCGTCCACGATTGCCAGTGATGCTAACCGCCGATCGGCCCCAGCATCCCCAGACGCATCTCGAAGGCTCGAGACAAATTTCACATTCGTTGGTCGTCCGAGCATTGGCCCTCCTAGTGATATTCCATCAACACGTGCCGACGTCGGAAGACCGTCGGCACGCTGCGAGAACGTCCGCGAGAATGCGGATGGCACGCGAGCTCGGACGCAGCGCAGGTTCGGTAGCGTGAGCAACCGTGACGACTCCGGAGCAGCCACTGCAGCCAGACGGGGTGACACCGGTCGTGCGCGGGTCTCGCAGAATGCTGATCGTCCGCGTTGCCGGCGCCGTGGTCGTCGTCGCCGCCCTCATTGCCGTTGCGGCGCTGATTCCGCTGCCGTCGGTCGAGCGGCTTCGTGAATGGGCCCTCGCGGTCGGGCCGCTGTTTCCTCTGGCTTTCTTCGCCGCTCATGTCATCGTCACGGTGGCCCCAATCCCCCGCACCCTCTTTACCGTTTCCGCCGGAGTGTTGTTCGGACCCGTGACGGGCGTGATCGTGACGGTGTCGGCCGCGACGGTAAGTGCTGTTCTCGCCTTCCTGCTGGTGCGCGCCCTGGGGCGTGACGTGGTGGCGTCACGAATCGACCATCCGCTGTTTCGGGCCGTCGACGCGCGACTGGCGCGTCGGGGGTGGCTCGCAGTGGGCAGCCTGAGGCTCATCGCCCCGGTGCCGTTCTCGGTGATCAACTACTCGTCCGGTCTGTCCTCGGTACGGCTTATCCCGTTCGCGCTGGCAACCCTGGTGTGCCTGATTCCCGGAACGGTCGGAGTGGTGCTGTTGGGCGATGCGCTGGCGGGGCAGACCAACCCGATTCTGCTGGTCATATCCGGTGTGGGTATCGGGATCGGTGTCCTCGGCCTTCTCCTGGACGCGCGCCTACCGGTAACCCCTTTGCCCTGATACAAGCCTCTAGACTTGTTTATGACGAATCAAGTCTCCATACCGGAGTCCATTAAGATCATCAAGCTTGAGAACTTGATTTTTGTATATCAAGCTTATAGACTTGCACAATGTTCGTACTGACCGTCGACCAGCGGGGTAGCAGACGGGACGTCGACCGAGTCGAGGACGTTCTCGGTAGAGCGACGTCGCTGCTCCGGCCGTTCGAGCGCACCGCCGGAGACGAGATGCAGGCGGTATCCAACGACGCGGAGCAAACACTCGACACCGCCCTGATGCTGGTCCAGGACGGGCACTGGAGTGTGGGAATCGGTGTGGGCGCGGTGGACACTCCCCTGCCTCGATCCACCCGAGCGGGGCGCGGACCAGCATTCGAAGACGCCCGCGATGCCGTGGAGGCCGCCAAGAATTCCCTCACACACATCGCCGTTCGGGGACGCGACAGTGCTGGGGCCGCAGAAGCCGACGCCACGGTGGCGCTGTTGGCGATCCTGATCGCACGGCGAACAGACCAGGGTCGTATTGCCGTCGACACCGTTCGTCGACTCGGGTCGCAGAGCGCCGTGGCCGACGAGCTGTCCATCTCACCGCAGGCAGTGTCGCAACGTCTTGCGGTGGCGGGGTGGCAGGTCGAACGCGCAGCGCGCCCCGTCGTCGCGAGAATGCTCGAAAATGCAGACCGCCGCTCGCTAGGCACAGGATCGGAGGACGTCCGGTGATCGTTCTCGCCATCGTCGCTCTGGTCGTCTGCGGAGCAGCACCATCGATCCCGGCAGCATCTGTCCCCACGTCGTCTGCCCCCAGATCGTCGCGGCGGTCCACACCACGGAGTCGCACGCCATGGTGGCTACCCGCCGTTGTCACGGTCGCCGCGCTGGCTGCCGCTGCACTTGCCGCAGTGGCAGCTCGCGAACCCGTGACCGGCGTTGCGCTCGTGGTCGTACTCGTCCTGGTGGTTCTGGTCGCGTTGGCAGGCGGCACCGTGGTGGCACCCGCGGCATTTCACCTGGCGCGTCGCCGACCCGAGCGCGCCGACCCGGACACAGACGACAGCGCCGACAACGCGCACCCCACACTGCGCGGGGGGCTCGTCATCGGCGCTCTCGAACGTGTCGCGGTCGTCGTTTCGGTACTGGCGGGCTGGCCGGAAGGAATCGCCGTCGTGCTCGCCGTCAAAGGCTTGGCACGCTACCCCGAACTGCGAGACCCTCGGGCCTCGGAATACTTCATCATCGGGACATTCACCAGCGTGCTGTGGGCCCTCGGGGCCGGAGGCGTGGGCATCGCCCTGATCCGGTGACGAGCGACTGCGCACCGAGCGGACACGACGTCAGCGATCGATTTCCGGCTGACCCTCCTCCTGAGCACCCTTCTCGAGGGGATCGGGTGAGCCTTCCGCGGTGAGACCTGCCGGCTCGGGTGCAGCGGACTCCACCGCCATCGCGGCTCTCGACGGACGCGATGCTGCTGCCAGGGAGGTGTCGACGGGCTTGCGTGCCACTGCCTCCGCGTCCGCGACGGCGCGAGCGATGGCCGGGTCGGTCTTGGTGTCGAACCAGTCGGCCACCTCGGCGGAGTCGTCCTCCGGCTTGGACTGCGGCGCACCCTGATCGCTGGGCTCGAACCGGAAGACACCGTCGTCGCCCGGTGCACCCAAAGTCTTGGCGAACCCCTTCAACGCGTCGCCGAAGTCGGACGGCACGACCCACATCTTGTTGGCGTCGCCCTGAGCCATCTTGGGCAGCGTCTGCAAATACTGGTAGGCCAACAGCTCCGGAGTGGGCTTACCTGCCTTGATGGCCTCGAACGTCTTCTCGATGGCCTTCGCCTCACCCTGTGCGTTGAGGTACTTCGCCGCACGTTCACCCTGCGCCCGGAGGATGCGGGACTGACGCTCGCCTTCCGCCGACAGGATCGCCGCTTGCTTGGCACCCTCGGCCGACAGAATCTGTGACTGTTTATCACCCTCGGCGGTCTTGATCGAGGATTCGCGATGACCTTCGGCGGTCAGAATCGTCGCCCGCTTTTCACGGTCCGCCTTCATCTGCTTCTCCATCGATTCCTGAATCGACGGGGGTGGATCAATGCTCTTGAGCTCGACGCGGGCGACGCGAAGGCCCCAGCGGCCCGTCGCTTCGTCGAGCACGCCGCGCAGCTGTCCGTTGATCTGGTCACGCGAGGTCAGCGTCTCTTCCAGCGTCATGCCGCCGACCACGTTTCGCAGGGTGGTGGTAGTGAGCTGCTCGACACCGACTATGTAGTTGCTGATCTCGTACACCGCAGCCTGCGGCGTCGTCACCTGGAAGTACACGACGGTGTCGATGGATACCGTCAGATTGTCCTGGGTGATCACTGGTTGCGGCGGGAACGACACGACACGCTCACGCAAGTCGACCTTGGCACGAACGCGATCGACGAACGGCACCAGAAATGTCAGCTGACCGGAAACGGTCTTGGAGTAGCGGCCGAGTCGTTCGATCACCGCGGCTTCCGCCTGCGGTACGAGCGTCACCGACTTCGCCACCACGACAGCTACGAACAGTACGACCACGGCGAGGACGATCAGCGCGGCATAGTCAGCCATCTAGAGTCCTTTCCACACGACGGCGGTAGCGCCGTCGATCTTCATCACGGTCACGGTAGATCCGGCCGTGTACACATCGAGCGGGTCGAGAGGCCTCGCGGTCCACACGTCGCCGTCGAGGCGCACGGTTCCCGAATGCGCGGCGATCTCGTCGACCACGACCGCTTCTTTGCCCGTCAGTGCAGCCATCCCCATCGAGACCGGCGGCGGCGTGCCGAAACGCCGGGTGAGTACCGGGCGCACGCCCAGGATCAGCGCCGCGGACAGCGCCGCGAACACCAGACCGTCGACCCACACCGGACCGTCGACGAGAGCCGAGACGCCGGCCGTACCGAGGGCGCCACCGGCGAGCATCAGCAGGAAGAAGTCTCCCGACATCGCCTCACCGGCAGCAAGAAGCACAGCACCGAGTAGCCAGAGGAGTGGAACCACAACTCCCAGAGTACGGACCGCGCGCCCTGCTGTGGGGTGCCGAAGGACCCTCGAAAGGATTTCGTTATGCAGACGTATCGGAGGTGGTGACGAAGTCGACGAGCTGTTCGACGGCGCCGATGAGCGGGGCCTCCAGATCACGGAAGCTCGACACCGCCCCGTAGACCCGACGCCATCCGTCCTGCGGTGTGCCCCAACCCAACTGGTCGCAGACACCGGTCTTCCAGTCCACCCCACGCGGAATGCGCGGCCACGCGTCGATCCCGACAGCCGCGGGCTTCACCGCCTCCCAGACATCGATGTAGGGGTGGCCGGTAACGCTGACGTACGGGCCCAGGGACCTCGTCAGATGATCCTCCTTGGACCCGTCGACGAGATGGTCGACAAGCACACCGACTTTCTTCCCCGGTCCGGGCCCGAACCGGCGCAAGCGATCCGCGAGGTTGTCCAAGCCTTCGAGGTGCTCGACCACGACACCCTCGACGCGAAGATCGTGTCCCCACACTCGTTCCACGATCGCGGCGTCGTGCACACCTTCGACCCAGATACGGCTCGGCAGCGCAACTTTGGCCCGAACGTGTCGCACTCGGGTCGAGCCCGACGCGGACCGGGTGGGGGCCGTAGGCTGCGACCGAACCGGACGTGTGAGCGTCACCGGCGCGCCGTCCACCATGAACGACGCCTCACGCATCGCGAACAACCGTCGGGTACCGCGGCGGTCCTCCAGGCGGACGAAATCACCGTCGTAGGTGCGCTCGAACCCGACCACGGCGCCGCAGAAGCCGGTCGCCGCATCCTCGACCACCAGATCGCGTTCCGCGGACACCGCCGGCACTGCTCGCCGCGCTTTCCTGGAATGGCCGGAAAAGATGTCCCCGCCGTAACGACTGTCCCCGGCCATGATCGTCCTCGCTCTCGGTGTCCCTGGCGCCGGAGTGCGCCGGGCCGCCTCACGTTACCGGCGAGAACGGCTCGGGAGACCCAGCCACGCCGGTGAACCCCGTGCCTGCACGGCCGGTCGCGTCCTATGCTTGGTCGCGTGTCATCTCCATCCGCAAGCCTGGCCATCTGGTGCGGCGCATGGCTCGCCGGAGCCGCGTCGCCCGACGACGTGATCGACGCCGTCTCCGACTGGGCCCCGCTGGGCCTCGTCGTGGCGGGCGACCCGGACACCGCGGACCGGCTGGCCCTTCCTTGGCCGACTCCGCGAGACGTCGGTGTGGCCGAATTGCTTCGCGTGGTTCGTGACGCCGCGCCTGTCGGCGACACCGAGGTCACCGTCGACCTTGTGCTCCCCGCCCCCGGCGATGTGTCCGGGCTGCCCCCCGAACGCGATTTCGCCACCGCCGCAGTGCTTGCCGGCGAAGGCGTCGTCGTGGGCGCGGCGGGGC
>JBASAM010000068.1:0-56802 GCA_049650605.1 Rhodococcus sp. (in: high G+C Gram-positive bacteria)
GTCGACGATGGACTCGCGCGCGGCTTCGTCCATCACGGCAGCGTCGCGTCGCGCCGCCGCGGCGGCCCATTGCGCGTTCGAGCGGTTCCACACCACCTTGAACCAGTGGAACGCCAACACGACGACCATGATCCAGCCGAGCACCAGACCCAACCCCGGGCCCGCCCCGGTGACGCCGGGCGGGACCGTCTGGCGTGACCAGATGGCGAGGATGCCCAGCACTGTTGCGACGCCGGAGCCGTACAGCGCGATCCAGGCCAACGCCCACCGCTGAGTCACCAGCGCCAACGCGGAGAACCCGACGGCGAACACCAGAGCGAGCCACACGAATATGCGAGAGGGCAGCGCAATCGATTCCGCGACCGCATCGTCGTCGCCCACCAGCACTTCCCACGCGTTCGCGGAACCCGTGTGGGGCAGCGCGAAACTGAGCAGTAGAAGGAGGACGACCACCGCAACGACGACGGCACGAGCACCCGGGTCGATCCGACCCGATACTCGACGTTCCTCCGCGGCCGCATCGGACGTGGCGTTCCGTTCGGGGCTCACAGTGCACATCCTGTCGTCGTCGTCGGCACGGTCTCGGGAACACCGATTGCCGGCAGGCCCAGTCCGACCCCCACGGGCGCGGTCTTGGGCATCGTGCCCGTCTCGTGGCGATCGCCCGCCGTGGTCCGGCGATGACTGCGCACCGGAACGTCGGCGACGAGGTGATACGGCTTGGCGTCGGTCACCGTCGTGACCACTACGTCGCCGGGGCGGATGGCGCGGTCCACCGCGCCGACGGGGGTGAAATGCACCAACCGCCCGTCGCGAGCCCGGCCGCTCATCCGCTCGGTCACCGCGTTCTTGCGACCGGCCCCGGCCGCCACCAGCAGTTCGACCTCGGTCCCCACCACACGCCTGTTCTCGGCGAGCGAAATCTCCTCTTGCAGGGCGGCGAGTCGCTCGTAGCGCTCCTGTACCACCGCTTTCGGAACCTGATCGGCCATGTCGGCGGCAGGAGTGCCCGGCCGCTTGGAGTACTGGAAGGTGTACGCGCTGCTGAACCGTGCCCGACGCATCACGTCGAGCGTCTCTTCGAAGTCTTCCTCGGTCTCGCCGGGGAACCCCACGATGACGTCGGTGGTCAGCGATGCGTGCGGAATGGCCTCTCGCACGGAGTCGATGATGCCCAGAAACTTCTCCTTGCGGTACGAGCGCTTCATCGCCCGCAGGATCCGATCCGACCCCGACTGCAACGGCATGTGCAGAGTCGGGCAGACGTTGGCCGTAGCGGCCATCGCCTCGATGACGTCGCCGGTGAACTCCGCGGGGTGCGGAGATGTGAAACGCACGCGCTCGAGCCCCTCGATCTCACCGCACGCTCGAAGCAGCGACGCGAAGGCGCCGCGGTCACGCGGCTGATCCGGATCCGCGAACGACGCACCGTAGGCGTTGACGTTCTGACCCAGCAGCGTGACCTCGACGACGCCCTCGTTCACCAGCGCCTGTACCTCCGCGAGGATGTCCCCCGGTCGACGGTCGACCTCCTTGCCGCGCAGTGCGGGGACGATGCAGAAGGTGCAGGTGTTGTTGCATCCCACCGAGATGGACACCCAGCCGGAGTACGCGGAGTCACGCTTCGCCGGAAGCGTCGAGGGAAATGCGTCGAGTGATTCGAGAATCTCGACCTCGGCGCGCTGATTGTGGCGAGCCCGATCGAGAAGCGCGGGAAGCGACCCGATGTTGTGTGTACCGAACACGACGTCCACCCAGGGCGCCTTCGTCACCACCACGTCGCGGTCCTTCTGGGCCAGGCACCCGCCGACTGCGATTTGCATGGCGGGGTTCGCGTCCTTGGCCGGGCGGAGTTGGCCGAGGTTGCCGTACAGCTTGTTGTCCGCGTTTTCTCGGACTGCGCAGGTGTTGAACACCACCAGATCTGGCGCCGCGCCCGCAACGGCCTTGGCGTAACCGGCCTCCTCGAGCAGACCCGACAGCCGTTCGGAATCATGCACGTTCATCTGACAGCCGTAGGTGCGCACCTCGTAGGTGCGTCCCGTCCGGGATGCCGGGGCATGGGACTCAGGTGTAGGTCGAGTGTCCGGGTAGATCGTGTCCACAGCCTCCAGGGTACGGCGGCACACCGGCGAGACGGAATTGCTGCCTACCTCGGGGACCCCGGACGGTTCCCGACCGCGCGTAAAGTTTCCATTACATTCGGATGGTCTCACCGCGAAAACGCGCAGCGACAGTGGAAAATACCTCTAGGGTCATCGCCATGACCGACCCCGTTCCCGAGCGCGCGTCCGGCGCGACTCCCATGATTTCCATGCGCGGGGTGCAGAAGCACTTCGGCGATCTCCACGTCCTCAAGGACATCGAACTCGAAATCCCGAGTGGTCAAGTGATGATTGTTCTGGGTCCGTCGGGATCGGGAAAATCGACACTGTGCCGCACCATCAATCGACTCGAGCCCGTCGACGAGGGCGTCATCGAGGTGGACGGCAAAGCACTACCGTCCGAGGGCAAGGCACTCGCCGCTCTCCGGTCCGACGTCGGAATGGTGTTCCAGTCGTTCAACCTGTTCGCACACAAGACGATTCGCGAGAACGTCATGCTGGGGCCGAGCAAGGTTCGCAAGCTCAAGAAGGACGAGGTCGAGAAGACCGCGCAACGACTGCTCGAGCGAGTCGGCATCGCGAACCAGGCCGACAAGTACCCGGCACAGCTGTCCGGCGGTCAGCAGCAACGCGTCGCCATCGCACGGGCGCTCGCGATGAACCCCAAGGTGATGCTGTTCGACGAGCCCACCTCCGCACTCGATCCCGAGATGGTCAACGAGGTTCTCGATGTCATGACCTCGCTGGCCAAGGAGGGCATGACCATGGTCGTCGTCACCCACGAGATGGGCTTCGCTCGTAAGGCCGGCGATCGCGTCGTCTTCATGGCCGACGGTCAGATCGTCGAGGACACCGACCCCGAAAGCTTCTTCACCGCACCGAAATCCGATCGCGCCAAAGACTTCCTCGGCAAGATCCTTACGCACTGACTCACCTGTCACCTGTCACCTTCTGGAGGATTTCGATGAGAATCACCCGCACCATTCGCGTCGGCGCAGCCGTGATCGCACTCGCATTCGCCGCTACCGCCTGTGGCGGCGACGAGGCCAGTAGCGCCGCGCAGAGCGCAGAGAACGGCTCCCTCCGAGTAGGCATCAAGTACGACCAGCCCGGCCTGGGCTTGCGCAACCCGGACGGCACCTTCTCCGGCTTCGACGTCGAGGTTGCCAAGTACGTCGCCGGCAAGCTCGGAGTCACGCCCGAGAACATCGAGTTCAAGGAATCGCCGTCCGCACAGCGCGAGACCCTGATCGAGAACGGTGAGGTCGACTACGTCGTGGCCACCTACTCGATCACGGACGCTCGCAAGGAAAAGGTCGACTTCGCAGGGCCTTACTTCGTCGCGGGACAGTCGTTGCTGGTCAACGAGTCGAACACCGACATCACCGGCCCCGATTCGCTCAATGCGGGCAAGCGTCTGTGCTCCGTCTCGGGATCCACCCCCGCGCAGAAGATCGCCGACCAGTACCCGCAGGTACAGCTGCAGCCGTACGACACCTACTCGGCGTGCATCGAGGCCCTGCGTAATGGTGCAGTCGACGCCGTCACCACCGACGACATCATCCTTGCCGGCTACGCAGCGCAGTACCCGGGACAGCTGAAGATCGTCGGCGAGCCCTTCACCGAGGAGCAGTACGGAATCGGCCTCGCCAAGGGCGACGACGAGACCCGCACCGCCATCAACGACGCCATCGAAGCAATGATCGAGGACGGCTCGTGGGAGAAGGCCTTCACCGACACCGTCGGCCCGTCCGGCTACCCGATGCCGGCTCCGCCCACCGTCGACCGTTACTGATCCAGCTTCAACCCCGTCGGTAGGACCGGGCGGGCGGCTCCATACGGGCCGCCCGCCCCCGTTTACCGGCAACCCCGGGTTTGCCGGTAAGACAAAGGTTTGCTGGTGAACAAGTCGTGGCCGACCAAGAAAGAAGGAACCGTCGGTGGAAATTTTCACTGATTACCGGTCGGAACTGGTGGATGCGTTCTGGATGACCATCAAGTTGGCCGTGCTGTCCGCGATCGGCGCACTGGTACTGGGAACGATTCTCGCAGGTATGCGCGTATCGCCCGTCCCGGTCGCCCGGTGGGTCGGAGCGACCTACGTGACCATCTTCCGGAACACCCCGCTGACACTGATTCTCCTGTTCTGTTCGTTCGGGCTGTATCAGACGCTCGGGCTATCGCTGGCGTCGGAAAGCTCGCCTACAGGGCTGGCGGACAACAACTTTCGTCTCGCTGTGCTCGGATTGAGCGTCTATACGGCGTCGTTCGTCTGTGAATCGCTGCGGTCGGGTATCAACACCGTCAACGTCGGTCAGGCAGAAGCAGGTAGGTCGCTGGGGCTGACGTTCTCGCAGAATCTGCGGTTCATCGTCCTGCCGCAGGCGTTCCGCGCCGTCATCGCCCCGTTGGGCAGTGTGCTGATCGCCCTGACGAAGAACACCACCGTCGCCGCGGCGATCGGAGTGGCCGAGGCCGCGATTCTGATGAAGACGATGATCGAGAACGAAGCCGCGATCTTCGTGATCGGCGGCATCTTCGCCCTCGGCTTCGTCATCCTGACGCTGCCCACAGGCCTGCTCTTCGGATATCTCAGCAAGCGATTGGCGGTGGCTCGATGAGCACCACGGAACCGACCACTCTCGAAAAGACTGCGCCGAAGAAGGCAGCAAAGAAGTCATCCGGCGACCGCGCCACGGTGCTGTACGACGCACCGGGCCCACGTGCCAAGGTTCGCAACAACATCCTCTCTGCCGTGGTCCTCGCAGTACTGCTGCTGGCCGCGTACTACGTGTACGTGGCGCTGGAGGACAAGGGGCAGTTGACCTCGGACAAGTGGAGCCCGTTCACCGAATCCACCACGTGGACGACGTACCTCATCCCCGGCATTCAAGGAACGTTGATCGCTGCGGGTCTGTCGATCGTTCTTGCCTTGATCCTCGGTGCAGGACTGGGCATCGCTCGGTTGTCGGACCACCGGCCGGTGCGGGTGGTGGCGGGATTCATCGTCGAGCTGTTCCGCGCCATCCCGGTGCTCATTCTGATGATCTTCCTGTACCAGTTCTTCGCCGAGTATCAGGTCTTCAAGTCGCGCTACCTGGCGCTCGCGGCCGTAGTGACAGGACTGACCCTCTACAACGGCTCGGTGATCGCCGAGATCGTGCGCTCGGGCATCAACTCGCTGCCCAAGGGTCAAACCGAGGCGGCAATGGCAATCGGTCTGCGCAAGGGCCAGATCATGCGCATCGTGTTGCTCCCCCAGGCGATCACCGCCATGCTCCCGGCCATCATTTCGCAGATGGTGGTGGCGCTGAAGGACTCCGCTTTGGGCTACATCATCGGTTACGTGGAGGTGGTCCGATCGGGGCAACAGATCGGCGCGTTTTACGGCAACTTCCTGCCCGCGCTGATAGTCGTCGCCGTGATCATGATCATCTTGAACTCGCTGCTGACCTATGTGGCGACGCTTCTGGAGAAGCGTCTGCGTAAGGGCACCAAGGGGACCGCGGACCCTGTCGATACCGACCAGGGTGCGGCCTCGACCGCAGCCTGATCTTTTCCTCCGTCAGTTCTCGAGGCCCTCGGTGTCGTTTCCGTGGGCCTCGAGTTCTGTGCGGACCACCTCGAATGCCATGCCCTGCGCGAATCCCCGTCGCGCCAACATGGAGACCAGCTTGCGCACCACCTTGTCGCGAGCAGCGCGACGTGCACGCGGATCCTCGACGCTCTCGTCGAGTCCCGCCGTCACCGCCGGTGACCGAAGCTTCTTCGCCACCAGTTCACGGGCGCGCTCACGCTCATCCTCGGGTTCGATGGTGTCCAGCGCCTCGGCCGCAAGCGCCGCGTCGATCCCCTTGGTTCTGAGTTCTGTTCGCAGAGCCCCCTTGCCGCGTCCGGAGTATGTGTGCCGCGAACGCACCCACTGATGCGCGAAGTCACGGTCGTCCACCAGTTTGATCTCCGTCAGCCGGTCCAACACCGACGCGATGATCTCGTCCGTGAATCCCTTCGCCGTCAGACGTTGCTCGAGTTCTACGCGGCTGCGCGCTCTGTCGGTGAGCAAACGCAGCGCAGCATCCTTGGCCTGTACCGCAGTACCACCTGCGGGCTCCTTCGGCGGTTGATGCGCCCGTGAACGAGAACGGGCGCCCGAGTGTCGTCGGGCGCCCGTCTCACGGAAGTCCGACCCGGATTTGGGTGACTCCATGCTCTCCACTGTCAGAATTCGACCGGAGCGACCGCCGCAGCATCATCGGATGTGCGAAGGTCTGCGCCGATACCGAGCTTTTCCTTGATCTTCTTCTCGATCTCGTCACGGATGTCGGTGTTCTCGAGCAAGAACTTGCGAGCGTTCTCCTTACCCTGACCCAGCTGGTCGCCCTCGTAGGTGAACCACGAGCCGGACTTGCGCACAAAGCCGTGCTCGACACCCATGTCGATGAGCGAGCCCTCCTTGCTGATGCCCTTGCCGTACAGGATGTCGAACTCGGCCTGCTTGAACGGCGGCGACACCTTGTTCTTGACCACCTTGACGCGAGTACGGTTGCCCACCGCGTCCGTGCCGTCCTTCAACGTTTCGATGCGGCGGATGTCCAGGCGTACCGACGCGTAGAACTTGAGGGCCTTGCCACCCGTGGTGGTCTCCGGCGAGCCGAACATGACGCCGATCTTCTCGCGCAGCTGATTGATGAAGATCACGGTGGTGCCGGACGAGCTGATGGCACCGGTGATCTTGCGCAGCGCCTGGCTCATCAGGCGAGCCTGCAGACCCACGTGGCTGTCGCCCATCTCGCCCTCGATTTCCGCGCGGGGAACCAATGCCGCCACGGAGTCCACGACCAGAATGTCGATCGCGCCCGAGCGAATCAACATGTCGGCGATCTCGAGCGCCTGCTCACCGGTGTCCGGCTGGGAAACCAGCAATGCATCGGTGTCCACACCGAGCTTGGCAGCGTAGTCCGGATCGAGCGCGTGCTCGGCGTCGATGAAGGCAGCAATTCCGCCGGCGGCCTGTGCGTTGGCGACAGCGTGCAATGCCACCGTCGTCTTACCCGACGATTCCGGCCCATAGACCTCGACGATGCGCCCACGCGGCAGGCCACCGATGCCGAGTGCGACATCGAGCGCGATGGAGCCGGTGGGGATGACGGCGATGGGAACCCGGGCCTCGTCACCGAGGCGCATCACCGAACCCTTGCCGAAGTTCTTGTCGATCTGTGCGAGCGCAAGATCGAGCGCCTTGTCCCGGTCGTAAGCTGCTGCAGCCATCATGGTCTCCTTCTCGAGGCTGATGTCCTCGACGTTTTACTCGAATTCTGAGAAGTTTTTTCCAACCCTGCGATCTGCCGTCAAGGTAGATGGGGGCACCGACAAGAACTGCAAAGTCGTTACTTTCGATGACCGTCGTTACTTCCGATGACACTGCAGACGACTATAAACGAACAGGTGTTCGATCAGCGCCGACACGCCGGGGAGTTCACCAACGCGAGCGCGGGACGTCGAATTCACCGCACAGAGCGCGCCACACGTCCTTCGGATCCTCGCCGTCCTCGATGGCGCGAGCGGCACTGCGGTTGCCCAGGCTGGTGATCACGTGATCGACCAGAATCGAATCGCCGGACATGGTGCCGAACTGTTCTGCCACGCGATCGTGGAACTCGGTCAAACGCACGATTCCACCGTAACCCGGGACGTTGGCAGGCTCGTCGGGCGTGACCGAAGGAACGCCCATCACGCCAGAACGCTCCGGCAGACGGCGACCGGATCTTTCACGGAGCCGGCGCCCGCAGCCGCTCGTGAGGCCGCCGCCGCGAAGCGCGGATCACCCAGCACCGTCTCGATCGCATCGGCTATCGCGTCGGCAGAGACCGGCCGCACCATCACCGCGCTCCCCTGGCGCACAACACGATTGGCCAACTCCCACTGGTCTCCCCCACCGGGAACCACCACCATCGGAACGCCTGCGAGCAACGTCTTGGCCAGCATCCCGTGCCCCCCACCGCACACCACCACTGCCGCGTGAGCAAGCAACTCGTCCTGCCTACCCAGCCCGCCGACTGCCCAGGGCGGCAGATCCCGAGGAACCGCGTCGACCGAACTGACGGCCAACCTGCGCAGCGTGCCGGCCGAGCGCGCCCTGGTGAGCGCATCCAGCGTGGCGTCGACCATGGACACCGCGCCGGTGGCTGCCGTCGATGGCGCGAGCACCACCAGCGGATCGGTGCCCGGTGGGGGCTCGAGTATGTCGGTGGTGGGTTCCCACAACAGCGCCCCCACGACGCGAGCTTCGGTCGGCCAATCCGAACGAGGCACCTCGAGCGCCGGAATCGTGGCGATGAGCCGCCGTGCCGGCCCCGGGTCCAACGCCGGGAGGCCGACCGATTCTCGCGCCCGCGATCGCTGGGCGAGCCCGGCGCGCACGGATCGATCGGTCAGCGCCCTCATCACACTGTCGCGCAGACGTCCCCGGACACCGGTACCGGGTGCGAGACCGCTTCCGATGGGCGGCAACGACACCGACGGACGGTAGAGCGGGTGAGGAGCCAGCTCCACCCACGGCAATGTCAGCCGCTCGGCCGCAATGCCGCCCCCGGCCGTGAGAATGTCCGAGACCACCAAGTCGGGTGCGTACTCCTTCAACGCGGGGCCCAGCATTGTCGACATGTGAGCCGCGCGTTCGTGGATGCGTTGTCCGGCATCGCCGTCGTCGTCCTCGGGCCTGGGCTCCAGCCCCGGCAAGGGCCGCGCGTCCACACCTGCGCGGCGTGCGACGTCGAGCCATCGATCACCCGTGAAGACCGCCGCCTGGTCTCCGGCGGCAACCAACGCCTCCGCCAGCGCGATGGCGGGAAAAGCATGACCGGCATCCGGCCCGGCGACCACCGCGACTCGCATCGCACGAGCCTAGGTCAGTAGGTGGTCTTCGCGTCGGTCCGGTCTCCGGCGATGGATCGATAGAGGAAGTACAAGCCCGTACCGATGACGGCGAGAGCGAGCAAAGGGAACAGCACCTTCAGGATTGCGCCGAGCACGATGACGGCGATCCACACCAACACCACGGCACCGAGAATTTTCCAGAACATCGTGACCACTCCTCGTTCGGCGGTGTCATCGATGATCGGCATGACCGCCGATCGATGCACCGGTGCCTCGAACACTGCCAGCAATCGGCCGCGACATGCCCGACCCGACGCGGGAATCAGGGTGAAGATCAGGGTGCACCCCGAGGTACCCCGGTCTGCCCGGTGAGAGGGGCCAGGGTCGGACTCAGGGGCGCTGCACGCGCTGGAGGCCGTATGCCCATCCTTCGAGACGGTCGGAGGCGAACTGAAGCGCGTCGCGCCGCGAATCAAGCGCCGTGACCGAACCCGAAGCACCCGGAGTGGTCAACAATGCAGCCGCGGCGACAAGACTGTCGTACTGCTGCACACCGTCGTGCAGACTCGCGGCGGTGGACGTGATGGACGCGGTCAGGTGGGCGGCCGCACCCGGACTGCCCACGGCTGCGCGTTCCATGGCGACGATGTCGCCGGCGACATCGGACAGGGCCGACGACGCGGCCGCCGCGATCCGGCCGGTGTCGTCGACGTCGCCGCGGGCGATGCTGCCCGACCGGGTGAGCAGGCCCAGTAGTTCGTGCAAGCTGCGCTCTGCCGCTGCCAACCGTTCCATGTGTGCGCGCGCGGCAGAATGTGCGGGGGGGAGCACACGCCGAACCCGAGACTCCGAGGGAAGAGGTTTCCTCCGCAGCCTGCGATAGGTGGATGCGGCAAGAACGGCGGGCACCCCCAGCAGCAGCGTCGTCCCGCTGCCACCGACGATCAACCAGTCCGGCGCGGACGTCGCGGCGACGGTTGCCGTGGCAACTGCGGTGGAACCGGAAGCGGTTCCGAGAAACGCAGCGCGCCGACGAACACGACGACGCTTTCGGACCGCTCTGGCTCGCGGATCGTTCCACGACCGGGCGCGATCGAGAACGGGAAGCGTCGCGCCGACCACCCCGCGAGCACGCCGTCGAAGGTCGTCGACAGACGTCGGAAGGACGCTACTCGTGGCCGTGTTCCGGCTGCGAGACTCTTCCGACATCGCGTCGACCTTGTTCCTGCGCGGTCTCAGTTGGCCTGTGGCGGTTCAGGATTGGCTTGCTGCTGGGCCGGCTTCTGCATGGAAGCGCTGCCTGCTGCTGGGCCGGAGGTGAGTGAATCACCCTTCATCGACGCACGGATCTGCTCGAGTCGACTGTGCCCTGCCATCTGCGTGCTGGCCTGCTGAACTTCCATCATCCGGCCCTGAACGGTGTTCTGAGCGAGCTCCGCAGAGCCCAGCGCGTTGGCGTACCGACGCTCGATCTTGTCGCGGACCGCGTCGAGACTGGGAGTGTTGCCAGGCGCCGACAGTGTGGAGTCCATCGAGCGCAAGGACTCGCTGACGCGTTCCTGCATCTTCGCCTGCTCGAGCTGGCTGAGCAGCTTGGTGCGCTCGGCAACCTTGGCCTGCAACGTCATGGCGTTCTGCTCGACGGCCTTCTTGGCCTGCGTCGCGGCTTGCAGAGCCTGATCGTGCAGGACCTTGAGATCCTCGACGCCCTGCTCCGCGGTGACCAGCTGGGCGGCGAACGCCTCTGCGGCATTGGTGTACTGGGTGGCCTTCTCGACGTCGGCGGCAGCGTTGGCCTGGTCGGCCAAGGTGACCGCCTGGCGAGCGTTGGCGTTGAGCTTCTCCACCTCGTCGAGCTGCCGGCTGAGCTTCATCTCGAGCTGACGCTGGTTGCCGATCACTGACGCAGCCTGCTGGGACAACGCCTGGTGCTGACGCTGCGCATCCTCGATGGCCTGCTGGATCTGGACCTGGGGATCTGCCTTCTCGTCGATCTTCGCGTTGAACAGGGCCATCAGATACTTCCAGCCCTTGACGAAAGGATTGGCCATCGATTCTTCCTGCCTCCATGTGATTCGCCGCGTGCGCGACCCGGCTGGCGACCGTCACCGCCGGTGGTGCTCTTCGAGTCTTCAGTGTTCCACGGCCGACCGCCCGAGTGACCTCCCGGTCCTACGGTCAGGCGGCGGCCAGTGCCCTTGCACCGGGGGCCGGGATGACCACACGAGTCTCGTCCGAGATGTGCGCCGTACCCGAGCTGCCGTCCGAACGAACTGTGCCCGCCGACCCCGACACCGTGTCGGTCAACGACTCGCTGACGTCGGACAGGACGTCCGAGAGGGGAACCTCGAGTGCGTCGCAGATGGCGTTGAGCAGTTCGCTCGACGCCTCTTTTCGACCACGCTCCACCTCGGAGAGGTATCCGAGGCTCACTCGCGCGGTGTTGGACACCTCGCGCAGCGTGCGACTCTGAGCGACCCGTGTGCGGCGAAGACTGTCGCCGAGTGCCTCGCGCAATAGCAGCGCCATGTGGCCCCTCCTTGATCGTGTCCGAATGAAGAGCAGCCGGAGCCGAGCCCCGTCATCGTGTACTGAACCCCGCCCGTCATCTCGTACAACGCCGAGCGTGCCCGATCGGTTCCCGAACCGCTCGGAAAGACTCACCGCTGGTTGCTATCGAAACAACCCTAACCCTCGGACGCGCTCCGCATGCGGCGATGGGCTCACCGAGCGGTTCGAGTCGCCCGAACACGGGGCCGCAGCGCCTGGACCAGGTAGTCGAGTCCGGTGACGACGGTGAGCACGACGGCCACGATCATCACGATCATCGCTGCCGGTACCACCGCGTCGGGCAGCGGGAGTACATAGATTCCGATGGCCACGCTCTGCACCAGAGTCTTCAGCTTGCCCCCGCGACCGGCCGGGATCACACCATGTCGCAACACCGCGAACCGCAACAGCGTGATGCCTATTTCCCGAACCGCGATCACGATGGTGATCCACCACGGGAGATCACCCAGCATCGACAGTCCGACCAGGGCCGCGCCGATGAGCGCCTTGTCCGCTATGGGGTCGGCCATTTTGCCGAACTCGGTGACCAACCCGTGCTTGCGTGCCAGCTGGCCGTCGATGCGATCGGTGATCGCAGCCACGACGAACAATCCGAACGCGACCGATCGCCAGCGCGGATCGTCGCCATTCTCCTGGAACAACGCCCACAAGAACACCGGTACGAGCGCGATTCTCAGCACCGTGAGGACGTTGGCGATGTTCAACAGAGGTGCCTGGCTCACCGACGTCGTTCCTGCCACTGCGTCCGGAACGGGCGCCGACGCATCGCCGGGACCGCGGCCGATATCGGGATGCGTGCTCACCTCGACACGTCCGCTCGCGGGACGTGATCGAAGAAAAGGACGCGTGACACACGGTCACAATATCGGTAAGACCGTTGACTAATGTTCACCCCATGACATCCGACCTCGATCCGCAACCGGACTCTCGGGCGGAGCGGGGCACTCGGGACACCTCGGCCTCGCCGCAGGCTCCCCCGACCGATCGCGTCCGCTTGCGTCGTGCCCGCACGTCGGACATCCCGGAAATCAAGCGCCTCATCGATATCTACGCCGGCCGAATTCTGCTCGAGAAGAATTTGGTGACGCTGTACGAGGCGGTCCAGGAATTCTGGGTGGCCGAGGTGGACGGCGTCGTTGCCGGGTGCGGCGCACTGCACGTGTTGTGGGCCGATCTCGGCGAAATCCGCACGGTGGCGGTGGACCCGGCGGTCAAGGGCCACGGCGTCGGCCACCTCGTGGTGTCGAGGCTCCTCGACGTCGCTCGTGAGCTCCAGCTCTCCCGGATCTTCGTGTTGACGTTCGAGGTGTCGTTCTTCTCCCGGCACGGATTCGCCGAAATACACGGCACCCCGGTCACTGCCGAGGTCTACGCCGAGATGTGCCGCTCGTACGACACCGGTGTGGCCGAGTTCCTCGACCTGAGCTACGTCAAGCCGAATACCCTCGGCAATACCCGTATGCTTCTCTCGCTCTGATCATCTCGCCCAAGAAAGAGAACAGTTGATGGCATTCTTCCTGGTCGACTACACGTACACCGCTGCCACTGCCGACGGCCGTGACCGCGTGCGCGCCGCGCACCGAGACTGGCTGCGCGAGCTGCTCGCGCGCGACGTCGTGCAGTCCGCGGGTCCGCACGCGGCGGATGCGGGTGCGACCATCGTCGTCAGGGGCGAGTCGACATCCGATGTCACCGCACTGTTCGCCGAAGATCCGTTCGCGCAGGAAGGTCTCGTCGAGGCCGTGCGCGTCACCGAGTGGAAGCCCGTGATGGGCTTGCTGTCCGACTGACCTCGTACACACCCCCGCGCGCACGCACACTCTCAGTCGTCCGACTCCGACTCGGCCGGATCGCCGCCCTTGATCGACCACAGCAGACCGTCCAACTCGTCGGGCTTGACCAGGACGTCCCGCGCCTTGGAGCCCTCGCTGGGGCCGACCACGCCGCGGGTCTCCATGAGGTCCATCAGTCGGCCGGCTTTGGCGAAGCCCACGCGGAGCTTGCGTTGCAGCATCGAGGTCGAGCCGAACTGACTGGTGACGACGAGTTCGACGGCCTGTAGCAGTACGTCCAGATCGTCGCCGATATCGGCGTCGACGTCCTTCTTCTCGGCCGCCTTCTGCGCCGTGACGCCTTCTTGGTACTCGGGCTCCGCCTGATTCTTGGCGAAATCGACGACGGCGGTGATTTCTTCGTCCGTGATGAACGCACCCTGAAGCCTGGTCGGCTTGCCCGCTCCCATCGGCAGGAACAGCGCGTCGCCCATACCGATCAACTTTTCGGCACCCTGCTGGTCGAGGATGACCCGCGAGTCGGTCAGCGACGACGTCGCGAACGCGAGACGCGAGGGAACGTTGGTCTTGATCAGACCGGTCACGACATCGACCGACGGCCGCTGAGTAGCCAGTACGAGGTGAATACCGGCCGCACGCGCCTTCTGGGTGATCCGCACGATCGCCTCTTCGACGTCGCGAGGAGCCGTCATCATCAGGTCGGCGAGCTCGTCGACGATCGCCAGAATGTACGGATACGGCTTGTAGACGCGCTCGCTACCCAGCGGCGCGGTGATCTCGCCCGAGCGCACCTTCTTGTTGAAGTCGTCGACATGGCGTACGCGGTTGGCCTGCATGTCCTGGTAACGCTGCTCCATCTCCTCCACCAGCCACGCCAACGCCGCTGCCGCTTTCTTGGGCTGGGTGATGATCGGCGTGATGAGGTGCGGAATTCCTTCGTACGGTGTCAGCTCGACCATTTTGGGGTCGATGAGGATCATGCGGACTTCGTCGGGAGTGGCCCGCGCCATCAGCGAAACCAGCATCGAGTTGACGAAGCTGGATTTGCCCGAGCCGGTGGAGCCGGCCACCAGCAGGTGCGGCATCTTGGCCAGGTTCGCGCTGACGAAATCGCCCTCGATGTCCTTGCCCAGGCCGATCACCAGCGGGTGGTGGTCCTTCCGGGTGGACGGGGCGGTCAGGACGTCCGCGAGGCGCACCATCTCTCGGTCCGAGTTGGGCACCTCGATTCCGACCGCCGACTTGCCCGGGATCGGGGCGAGAAGCCGCACGTTGTCGGTGGCCACCGCGTACGCGATGTTGCGCGCCAAGGCCGTGATCTTCTCGACCTTCACACCCGGTCCGAGTTCCACCTCGTACCTCGTGACGGTGGGTCCGCGGGTGAACCCGGTGACCGCGGCATCGATCTTGAACTGTTCGAGTACCTCGGAAATGGCCTCGATCATGGCGTCGTTCGCCTGGCTGCGCGTCTTGGGCGGATCCCCGTCGATCAACAACGACAGCGACGGCAGGACATAATCGCCGTCGACGACGCGGTCGACCACCATTTTCTCGTCGTCCGCGGGTGGTTTGGGCGTCGCGGCGACGACCGGTGCGACCTTGGGCGCCGGAGTGGCCTTGGTCATCGGTGCAACGTCGTCGGAATCAGGGGCGACTGCCGGCTTGCGACGCGGCGTCGGCTTCGCAACGGGCACGTACTCGGTGGGCTGGTCGACCGGATACGCGGCGTCGGGCGAGGGATCGGTAGACCGACCGGTCGAACCACGACGACGACGCGACGGCTTGTCGTCCACCGGATAACCGTCGGCGTCGAACGTTGCGGGGTCGTAGTCGTCGGCAGCAGGGTCGTATCCGGCTGGGTCGAAGCCGAAAGCAGGGTCTCTCCTGGCGTCGTATCCGTCCGGAGTGAAGCCGCCGTCCTCCCACTCCTCGTATTCGAGGTACTCCTCGCCGCGACTGGCGGTGCCGAACAGCGCCTGCATGCGGTACGGAATGTCGCGAACCGTCGTACCGGTGAGCAGCAGCACGCCGAACAAAATCGCGAGCAAGAGCAGCGGAACAGCCAGCCACACGGTGACACCACTGCTCAGCGGACCGCCGACGACGAAGCCGAGGAAGCCGCCACCCGACGCACGGCCCGCAGCATCGACAGGCGAACCGGATCCGAGGTGCCACAGACCGAGCAATGGCAGGCCCACCAGGACAGATCCCAGCACCAACCGCGGGCGGGTGTCCGGTACGGGCTCGGTACGCATCAATGCGACAGCCACGCCGACCCCCAAAGCCGGCAGGACGATGGCCGCGCTGCCTACGACCGCACGCAATCCGATCTCGATCCACTGCCCTACCGGTCCACCGGCGGAGAACCACAGACCCGCGGCGACGACAACGCTCACGGCGAGGCAGGCCAGCGCCAGGCCGTCCCGGCGGTGGCCGTGTTCGATGTCGGCGGCCCTACCGACGGTGCGGGTGGTGGCGCCCAGCCCACGCGCAGCGAGCGACCAACCTTTGCCGATACCTCGGCCGACCGAGTTCACCGCAGCCCGGCCCGGTGACGTACCCCGCGACGTCGATGCCTTGGTGCGTGCCGTACCGCCTCGCGGCGTGGTCGACGCACGCGTCCTGGTGGGTGTGGTCTTGGTGGCGGCAGTCTTGCGCGGAGCCGTCGGCTTGCGCGGAGTGGTGACCGTGCGCCCGCGAGTCGTCGATCCGGCAGCGCTCTTGCCGGTTCTGCCCGATCCGGCGCCAGCGGATCGGGACGCGCGCGTACTCGTCTTCCCTGCCATGTCCGTCAGGTTAGTCGGTCGACCTCACCCGGACCATCCGCAACACCAGTAACACCGGCTCGGTTCCGTCAGAAACCGCGATCCAACCCCTTGACCGCAGCGATGTCGCCTTCGTCGCCGTCGAACTCGAGAACGACGGCGTCACGACCGAACGCGTGCAACAACAGCTCCGACGGTTCACCCCGTAGCGCGACGGATCGCGACGCCGATTTCTTGCCCAGGCGCCGCGTGCGACCGTCGGGGGTCTCCTGCACCACCGTCACCGGCGCTTCCCGGTACGCGAGCCGCCCGACCAGTCCGAGCACACCCCACAACGCGGACTCCATCTCGGCGCCGAGGTCTCGGGGGCTGGGGGCAGAGCCGTCGGCGCGTCGAACGTCCTCGTGGTGGACGAACATTTCGCCGAGGTTGATCTGCGCGTCCAGAAGCTTGTACGGCGACCAGATCGGCGGACCGGTGCGCACGTCGTCCACCAGTGACACCCACTCCCCCGCCGCCACCCGATCCTGCACCCGCTTCGTGTAGCCGGACAGCGGCGGGAGAAAGATCCCCGGAGCCGCATCGAGCCGGCGTTCACGAACCACCAAATGGGCGGCGAGATCTCGGACCGTCCAGTCTCCGCACAGAGTCGGCGCGTCCGGCCCGACCTGTGCCATCGTTTCTGCCAGTTCCAGACGTTCGTCATGCGCAAGGCTCATGACAGCTGAATCTAGCGGTGTCGTACCGTCCCGAGTGTGCCCGCCACCGAAATCGTCCTCATCCTGCTGGCGGGCTTCGCCGCGGGAGGCATCAACGCGGTAGTCGGATCGGGAACACTGATCACGTTCCCGACACTCGTTGCCTTCGGATACCCGCCCGTCACGGCCACCATGAGCAACGCGATCGGACTGGTGGCAGGCAGCGTGTCGGGCACGTGGGGGTATCGCAGAGAACTGCGGGGTCAGTGGCCGCGACTACGCTGGCAGCTTCCCGGATCCCTGCTCGGTGGACTACTGGGCGCGTGGCTGTTGCAGCACCTACCGGAGAAGACGTTCACGGCAGTCGTGCCGGTACTGCTGGTGCTCGCTCTGATTCTCGTGGTCACCGGACCGCGGATCCAGAAGTGGGCGCAGCAGCGCTCGGAAGCAGATGCCGACATCACGACGGGACTAAGCAAGGGCAGGTTCATCCTGCTGGTTCTCGGCACGTTCGCCGTCGGCGTCTACGGGGGATACTTCACCGCAGCTCAGGGCATTCTGTTGATGGGCGTCATGGGCGCATTGTTGCCCGAGAACATTCAGCGTATGAACGCGGCCAAGAATCTGCTGTCGCTGGTGGTGAACGTGGTCGCCGCCGCGTCGTTCATCATTTTCGCGGGCGACCGCATCAGTTGGGCCGCCGCCGGGTTGATCGCGGTGAGTTCTCTCGCAGGCGGTGCGGTGGGCGCACGCTATGGGCGCCGACTGTCCCCGCGCGTGCTTCGACTCTGCATCGTGGCGCTCGGCCTGGTCGGGCTCTACACCCTGCTCTTCCGCTAGCCGAGGTGCATCCGCACAGTTCCCAGCAGTTCACTCACGCCCGAACGTGTGTGAACTGCTGGGAGCTGTGCAAAGGAGAGCCGACTCAGCTCTGGTTGACCTCGATGACCGTCGGCACGATCATCGGCTTCCGGCGGTACTTGTCCGCCACCCACCGACCGACGATGCGACGCACCGACTGCGCGATGCGATGGGTGTCGTGCACGCCTTCGCCCGCGAGCCGAACCAGCTCGGCCTCGACCAGCTCTGCGGCCTCCTTGAGCGCGGCCGGATCGTCGGAGAACCCTCGACCCGACACCTCCGGGGTGCCCACGGACTTACCCGTCGAACTGTCGATGGCCATGGTGATGGCGATGAAGCCGCCCTCGCCGAGAACGAGGCGATCGGACAACGTCGAGTCGCCCACGTCGCCCACCGACAAGCCGTCGACGTAGACGTGTCCCACCGGAACCTGACCGACGATCTCGGCCAGACCGTCCACCATGTCGACCACGACGCCGTCCTCGGCGAGCACGACACGCTCTTCCGGGACGCCGGTGGATACTGCCAGCGCAGCGTTGGCGCGTAGGTGGCGCCACTCGCCGTGAACGGGCATGGCGTTGGTGGGGCGTACCGCGTTGTACAGGTAGAGCAGCTCACCGGCAGACGCGTGACCCGAGACGTGGACCTTCGCGCTCTGCTGAGTGACCACCTTGGCCCCGCGCTTGGCCAGCCCGTTGACCACCGCGAACACGGAGTTCTCGTTGCCGGGGATCAGCGACGAGGCCAGTACCACCAGATCGTCGGCTCGAATGTTGATCTGGCGATGCTCGCCGCGCGCCATCCTGGACAGCGCCGACAGGGGCTCGCCCTGGGAACCGGTGGACACCAGCACCAGCTTGTCGTCCGCCAGCTTCGTGGCGGTGTCCATGTCGACCTCGACGCCACTGGGCACACTGAGGTAACCGAGTTCTTGCGCGATGGCCATGTTGCGCACCATCGAGCGCCCGACGAACGCGACCTTGCGGTTGTACCGGTGCGCCACGTCGATGACCTGCTGAATGCGGTGCACGTGACTCGCGAACGACGCGACGATGACGCGATTCTTGGCCTTGCCGATGACGGTGTCGAGGACGCCGCCGATCTCGCGCTCCGGGGTGACGAAGCCGGGCACCTCGGCATTGGTGGAGTCGACCAGGAAGAGGTCGACGCCCTCGTCGCCGAGCCGCGAGAAACCGCCGAGGTCGGTCAACCGGCCGTCGAGCGGCAACTGGTCGAGCTTGATGTCGCCGGTGTGCAGCGCGACGCCCGCATCGGTACGGATGGCGACGGCCAAGGCGTCGGGAATCGAGTGGTTGACCGCGAAGTACTCGACCTCGAACGGACCGTGGTTGGTGCTCTCACCTTCCCGAACCTCGACGAGCTTGGGACGCTGACGGTGCTCACGGCACTTCGCGGCGAGCAGGGCAAGCGTGAACTTCGACCCGATGACCGGGATGTCCGGCCGGAGGCGGAGCAGGAAGGGCACAGCTCCGATGTGGTCTTCGTGCCCGTGCGTCAGCACGAGCGCGACCACGTCGTCCATCCGGTTCTCGATGTGTCGGAAGTCGGGAAGAATCAGGTCGACACCGGGCTGGGCGTCCTCGGGGAACAGCACGCCGCAGTCGACGATCAGGAGCTTGCCCTGGTGTTCGAAGACGGTCATGTTGCGACCGATTTCGCCGATGCCACCGAGCGCGACGACGCGCAGACCGTTCTTGGGAGCCTTCGGCGGTGAACCCAGACGCTGCGTCTTGTCCACCGCGGTGCGATTGTCCGGGCGCTGAATGGCCGCGGAGTTCTGTGGGGTGCGAGGCGGACGCGAGCGCGGTCCGCGATTGCCTCCGGACGACGACCCCTCGCGGCCACGGGACGCGGACTTGTCGGACTTCTCGCGTGGGGCGGAAGAGTTGTTCTTCACCGGCGTGTCGGTGTCGGTGTCGGTGGACGGGGTCGAGGCGGCGGCAGCGGATGCCTGCGGCGGCGTCTCGACCGGCGGTCCGGCGCTGCGAGTGGCACTGCGCCGCCTGGGCGGTCGGGTCATGGAAGAACTCCTGCACGGTGAAGATCGGCTGCCAAAGCGTCGATCTGATCGGTGGACGGTGGAACTTGCGGAAGTCGAGGGTCGCCGACGTCGATGCCAAGAAGGCGTAGACCGGCCTTGGACCCGGTGACGCCGCCGAGGCGAGCGAACGAACGAACGATGGGAAGCAGGCTCACGTTGATCGCCTGAGCTGTCGCGATGTCGCCGGCGGTCCATGCGGCATGGAGATCGCGAAGCTTTCCGGGCACGAGGTGCCCGATCACGCTGACGAATCCGATGGCGCCGACCGACAGCCACGGGAGGTTGAGTGGATCATCCCCGGAGTAGTACTGCAGTCCGGTGGACGCGATCAACTCGGCGCCGGCGGCCAGATCACCCTTGGCGTCCTTGACCGCCAGGATGTTCGGATGCTCGGCCAGACGGCGCAGCGTCTCGGTTTCGATGGGGACAACCGAGCGAGGCGGAATGTCGTACAACATCACCGGCAGATCGGTCGCGTCGGCGACCGTCACGAAGTGCGCGAACAGACCTGCTTGCGGAGGCCGTGAGTAGTACGGGGTAACCACGAGTAGACCGTGCGCCCCGGCCTCGGCTGCAGTTCTGGCCAGCTCGACGCTGTGCGCGGTGTCGTTGGTTCCGGCACCGGCGACGATGCGTGCGCGGTCGCCCACTGCCGCGACGACGGCCCGAAGTAGCTCGGCCTTCTCCCGGTCGGTCGTCGTGGGCGATTCTCCGGTGGTTCCGGAGATGACGAGGCTGTCGCACCCGTTGTGGACCAGGTGATTCGCCAACGACACCGACTTGTCGATATCGAGCGCACCGTCGGGGGTGAACGGCGTCACCATGGCGACGGACACCTCGCCGAACGGCAGAGGCTTGGCAGTCGTCTGCTCCCGCCGTGCGCTCTCGACAGAAGTGGCGGTGTCACCGATGGTCATGAACCGGAAGGTTACCCGGTCGTTCCGCAGCCGACGGACCCCCACGACGTGCACCGGTCATTCGCCGGGATACGAGCTCCGTGCGACCTCCGTACCGTCGGGCAGCGTCTCGATCTCCATATCGGCGAAGACGTCCGGAGCCAACTCTAGAAGAAGCCGCAGACAGGCCACCGCGAGTCGACGGATTTCGAGGTCTGCGTGCTCGGAGGCACGCATGCCGATGAAGTGTCGCCATGATCGATAGTTGCCGGTCATGACCACGCGTGTCTCCACGGCGTTGGGGAGCACCGAGCGCGCGGCCTGGCGTGCCTGCTTCCCGGCTACAACCGCCGGCGAGTCCGGTCCCGATGCAGCCTCGAGCGCGTCCAGCAAAGCGTCGTACGCCGCACGCGAGTTGTCCGTCGCGTCGCGGAACAGCTCGCGCAGCGTGTCGTCGGCCTCGAGCGCCGGGGGGATCACCATTCGCGCGTCGCGTTCCGACACCGACCGTTGCGAGAGCTGCGAAAAGGAAAAGTGACGGTGACGAATCAACTCGTGGCTGCACGACCGCGAAATTCCGGAGATGTAGAAGCTGGCCGATGCGTGTTCCAGTACCGAGTAATTGCCCACCGCCAGCAGGTGGCGGAGGTAACCGGCGTTGGTCGCGGTTCTGGGGTTGGGCTTCGACCAACTCTGATAGCAGGCCCGACCGGCGAACTCGACCAACGCCTGGCCGCCATCGGCATCGGTGTCCCATGGGACGTCGGGCGGTGTGGTGAACGTCGTGGCGGCGACGAGCTGGACCGTTAGCGGAGCACTCTGCACGCCGCTCAGACTATTCGCCTCGATCGACGGAGGTCCGGCGCCAGATCCCCGCGCTCACCCACGACCACGTCGTCGACGCCGAGCCACAACGCCATCTGACGCAGCGACGACGCCAACGCGTCCACGACGTCGCCGCGTCGACCTCGCGCATCGACCGACGGTTCGGAGAAGGCACCGGGGACCGTGAGCACTCCCCCCGCGCGATCGACTCGGATGTCCACCCGTCCGACCAATTCGTCGTCGAGCAGAAAGGGGAAGACGTAGTAGCCGAAGGTTCGCTTGGCTTCCGGGGTGTAGATCTCGATGCGGTAGCGGAAGTCGAACAGCCGCTCGGTGCGGGGCCGGCCGAACACCAGCGGGTCGAACGGGCACAGCAGCGCGGCACAGGCCGTCGTCCTGGGCACGCGGGTGTCTCGGTGTAGGAATGCTTGTTCGTTCCAGCCGTGCACGGACACCGGGACCAGGGCGCCGTCGTCCACGAGGTCGGCGACGGCCGGGGTGGTCTGGGCAGCGGAGAGTCGGTAGTAGTCGCGTAGATCTGATGCGGTCGCGATCCCCATCGACGATGCCGACATCTCGACCAGCGTTCGGATTGCGTCGACTTCGTCGACGCGGCGGTTCACCACGTCGGCAGGCAACACCCGGTCCGTAAGATCGTAGAGCCGCACGAAGCGTTCTCTACGCGGAACCGACAACACCCCCGACGCGAACAACTGCTCACACACCACCTTGACGTCGGTGGGGTCCCACCAGGGCCCCTTCGGGCCATCTCGTCGCAGGCCCAGAAGGTCTTCGAGTTCTCGCGCAGTCACCGGCCCGCGCTGGCGGATGGCGTCCAGAACTTCGTCCACCAGGCCCGGATTGCGTTCGGTCACCCGGTGGGCGCCGCCATAGCGGCCGTGCTCGTAGCGATCCATCCGCCAGCGCATCAGTGGCCAGTCGGTGACCGGCAGGAACGCCGCCTCGTGCGCCCAGTATTCGACCAGCAAGCGCGGCGACTTCGAGGTGTCGGTCCACGCCGCATCGTCCAGAACCTGACGGTCGTAAGGACCGATGCGACTGAATACCGGCGCGTAGTGGGCACGCACCGCCGCCGACACGGAGTCGATCTGCAGCAGTCGAGTCGAGCGCAGCACTCCGGCCACGGCGCGCCGGTCCGACGCTCGCGCCTTCGGACGGGCGAAACCCTGTGCCGCGACTGCGGTTCGGCGAGCCGCGGCGGGCGAGAGTTCACGCATGCGTGCGGCCCGCCTGTACAGATGCCCTCGTGACCGTCACGATGGTCGGCCCCTCTCTCGGTTCGCTCTGCACCTGCGCCGGGTGCCGTTCGACCGTATCGGCTCGATGTCGACGCCCGCGTTACGCTGGACTTGCCTTCAACAGTACGAGCGTACTGTTAGAGGTCGGATCAACCGAAGGGAGTTGTCATGTGGAACCCCGCCGACTACCTCTCGTTCGCCGACCATCGGAATCGTCCGTTCGTGGAATTGACGGCCCGCATCTTCGCGACCGAGCCACGCCGCATCGTCGACCTCGGCTGCGGGCCCGGCAATTCGACCGCGACCCTGGCCGACCGATGGCCGAACGCCGTCGTCGACGCGATCGACAGCTCTCCGGACATGGTTGCAGCTGCACGAGCGAACGGGGTGAGTGCCGCGGTGCTCGACGTCCGAGAGTGGTCGCCGACGGCCGACACGGACATCGTGGTGGCGAACGCCGCCCTGCAGTGGATACCCGAGCACCGAGAATTGCTGGCGAGATGGCCGGCGCAACTTTCCGATGGAGCCGTGATAGCAGTCCAGATGCCGGGCAACTTCGACGCCCCGTCCCACCGCATCATTCGCGAACTGGCCACCACTACGCGATGGGCGGAACGACTGGCCTCGGCCGAACTGCGACCGGCGGACGCGGTGGACGATCCCGCGAAGTACGTCGAACTGATGACCTCTCGTGGTTGTTCGGTCGACGCGTGGGAGACGACGTACATCCAACGATTGGCCGGCACCGACCCTGTTTTGGACTGGGTGTCCGGCACGGCGCTGACACCGATCTACGACGTCCTCGACGCAGACGAACGCGATGAATTCAGAGCCGACCTCGCGCCCCGCCTGACGGCCGCGTACCCGCCCGGGCAGGACGGTGTCACCTCGTTCCCGTTTCGTCGCGTGTTCGTCGTGGCCGTCGTCTCCACTGCCGCGTGAGAGCGAACAGAGTCGACCGAAATCAACTGTTCTCTTCACAGCAATTGCAACATGTTCCACTCTGGTCCTACAGTCGTAATATCATTTCTGACAGTAACGAAGCATGCGTATAGCGCGCATCCGACCGAGGGAGCAGATCATGACCACAGTCGACGAGAGCATCCTGCCCTACCCCTTCAACACGGCGGAGAACCTCGACCTGGACCCCAGATACGCCATCGCTCGCGACGCGGCGACCCTCCCCCGTGTCCAGCTACCGTTCGGCGAACAGGCGTGGTTGGCAACGCGATACGAAGACGTCCGAACGGTACTGGGCGACAAACGCTTCAGCCGCGCGGCCGCGGGCGACCACGATGAGCCGCGCGTGCGCGCAGGGCAGCAGAACACGGGAATCCTGTCGATGGATCCACCCGACCACACACGACTACGCGTTCTCGTCTCGAAGGCCTTCACAATGCGGCGCGTCGAAGCATTGCGACCGGTGGTGGCCACGCTCGCCGATGAGTTGGCCGCGACAATGCTGGACGAAGGACAACCCGCAGACCTGGTGGATCTGTTCGCGCTACCACTTCCGGTACAGGTGATATGCGAATTGCTGGGTGTTCCTGCCGAGGATCGCCCGCGATTCCGCGTCTGGAGCGACGGGGTGCTGTCCACGACGTCGCTCTCGGCGGAGCAGTTCGACGCCAACCGCGAGGAGCTCCGCGACTACATGCGTGGCTTGATCGCGATCAAGCGCGACCGGCCGGCAGACGACTTGATGAGCGCCCTCATCGGTGCGCGCGACGTCGACGACAAGTTGTCCGAACTCGAGCTGGTGGACCTGTGTGTGGGGATCCTCGTGGCAGGACACGAGACCACCGCGACACAGATACCCAACTTCGTGCTGTACCTGCTCTCGAACGACGGCGCGTGGGACCGGCTGCGCACCGACCCGTCGTCGATCCCCGGCGCGGTCGAAGAGCTGCTTCGACTGGTTCCGCTCGGTCTCGGCGGCGGTCAGCCACGCTTCGCTCTGGAAGACATCATGATCGGCGACACTCTCGTTGCCGCCGGAGATGCCGTGGTCGTCTCCATCGGCGCGGCCAACCGCGACCCGAATCGCTTCGACGCTCCCGACCTGTTCGATCCCGAGCGGCAAGAATCCGGTCACATGGGCTTCGGCCACGGTGCTCACCACTGCCTGGGAGCGGCGCTGGCGCGGATGGAGCTACAGGAAGCACTCCGAGCGCTCACCGAGCACATTCCCGGGCTACGAATCCGAGACCTCGAATGGAAAACCGAGATGGTTGTCCGCGGGCCCCGCAAGCTCGAGATCGAGTGGTGACGGACGTGTCGTGGAAATTGGACGTCTCGTCGGCGTGCATCGGTAGCGGAATGTGCGCCGCCATAGCCCCCGACTCGTTCGATCTGTCGTCTGGTCGCGCTCGCGCTGTCGCCGACACGGTCGAGCACGACCAGGTCTATCTCGACGCGGCAGAATCGTGCCCCGCGTCCGCCATCACGGTGAGCGACCCCGACACGAACGCGGTGCTGGCCCCGGGAGAGTGAGAGCCGCGGCCGCGCGGCCCACCGGTACGCTGGAACAATGCAACGTAGTGCGCTCGCGCTCGCCCTGGCGACCGCCCTCGCTTGCGGGGCATGCTCGTCGGCCGTGCCGGGTGAAGCAACTGCCGACCGGTGGGTCGCCACCGCGTCCGATCCGGATCCGTCCTTGGCCATCGACGGCATCGAGGTGGTCGACTACCCGCCCGCGTACCACGTGCTGCCGAACTACCGTGTGGCATACAATTTTTCGCCCCCGATGGGTGGGCGGCACGACAACGCGTGGGCGACGTGCACCGGGGTGGTCTACCCGGTTGCGGTGCGCACCGAGAACATGGTGCACTCGCTCGAGCACGGCGCGGTGTGGATCGCCTACGACCCGGATGTTCTGGAACCGCAGCAGATCGCCCGTCTGGCGCGTCGCGTCGAGGGCGTTCCGTACACCATGATGTCGCCCTATCCGGGGATGGACCGACCCATCTCGCTTCAATCCTGGGGCCATCGACTGGGGCTGGATGACGCCGGCGACGACCGTATCGATCAGTTCATCTCGGCCCTACGCATGAACCCCAACACGTTCCCCGAGCCGGGGGCCACCTGCGCCACATTGCCCAGCTCGTTCGACACGGCGAATCCGCCGCCGTTCGTTCCCATGGAGCCCGACCCGGATTCGCCCCTGACGTTGCCGGAATGACGACGTTGCCGTAAACGACAGCGGTCAGCCCGTCATTAGCGTCGCGGCCAGAGTGCCCCCGAGCTCGGTCAGCTGCTCGCTTGTCGGAGCATCGAAACCGGTGAGTTCCAGTGGCCTCGCGGCCTGCTCCAGGCCCCAGCCTGTGACGATCGACGTCAGCGCACGCACCGCGCCGGTGACGTCGTTGTTTCCGTACACCCACGCGCCCCACGGTTTCCCGTCCATCGAACCCAGCGTCGGGTAGTAGACGGTGTCCAGAAAATGCTTCAGCGCGCCCGAGAAGTAACCGAAGTTCGCCGGGGTGCCGAAGAGGACTCCGTCTGCGTCCACCACGTCCGACACCGTGGCACCCAGAGCCGGTCTGACCCGAATTTCGACACCCTCGATGTCCGGATGGCGAGCCCCGGCGAGTACCGCGTCGAGCATCTCGTGCATCGGCGGCGACACCGTGTGATGCACGACCAGCAGTACCGTCATGCGCGTTCGGCGCGCTCGAGTTCGACGGCGCGGCGCATGATTTCGCGAGCGCGACCTCGATCGCCCGCGTAGTCGTACGCCCGTGCCAGCCGGTACGAATTACGCCAATCATCCGGCGCCTTCTCGTACTCGGCTTTGACGTCGGCGAACAAGGCGTCGGCAGCGGGACGCTCGATCCGGCCCGACGGCCGACGCGGAAGATCGTCGACATCGAGCTCGAGGTTCTCCGCGTGAATACGGCGCGCGAGGTGCTGGTGGCTGAGCCCGGCTCGCAGTGTCGCCGCGACGATCCACACGCCCAGTACCGGCAGGATGAGCACGCCGATGCCCAGTCCGATGTTGACCGGGCCGCCGAGTCGCACCAGATCGACTCCGCGGGAGCCCAGGATCACGAAGTAAACCCCGAGCACGACCACCATGACGACGACGAACGCGACGGTTCTCGTGTATTTGCTCATGTGTCTACAGATCCATCAGCGGTTCGATGCCCAGCGTCAACCCGGGACGCGACCCCATCTGCCGAACTCCCAACAGGACGCCCGGAGTGAACGAGGTGCGATCGATCGAGTCGTGCCGGATGGTCAAGGTCTCGCCCTGGGTGCCGAACAGCACTTCCTGGTGTGCCACCAGGCCGGCGAGGCGCACCGAATGCACCCGCACACCCTCGACGTCGGCGCCGCGCGCGCCGTCCAGCTCGGTGGTGGTGGCATCGGGACCGGTTCCGACGCCGGCGGACTTGCGAGCGTCGGCGATGAGGGCGGCAGTGCGATATGCCGTTCCCGATGGGGCGTCAGCCTTGTTCGGGTGGTGCAACTCGATGACCTCGACCGAATCGAAGAACCGAGCCGCTTGCTGCGCGAAGGCCATCGACAGCACCGCGCCGATGGCGAAGTTCGGGGCGATCAACACACCGGTTCCGGGCGAGTTTTGCAGCCAGCCCCGCACACGATCGAGACGTTCTTCATCGAATCCGGTGGTGCCCACTACCGAGTGGATTCCCTCGCCGATCAGGTATTCGAGGTTGTCCATCACCACACTGGGGTGCGTGAAATCGACCACTACCTGCGCACCGTTCTCCGCAAGTGAGGCCAACCGGTCGTCCTTGTCGACGCGGGCGACCAACTCCATGTCCGGCGCTCCCTCGACGGCGTCGCACACCGCTCGACCTACTTTTCCCGCCGCGCCCAGCACTCCGACGCGAATCATGTCAGTCATCCGGCCAGCCTAGTTGTCGCCACCGACGACCTATCGGTCGAACTCGATAACCTGGCGGATCGCCTTGCCGTCGGCCAATTCGTCCATGCCCGCGTTGATGTCGTCCAACGTGATCCGCGAGGATACCAACTTCTCCACCGGGAATCGGCCCTCGCGCCACATCTGCTCGTACGTGGGAATGTCCCGCTCGGGCACCGCCGAACCGAGGTAGCTGCCGACGACAGTGCGCGCCTCGGCCACGAGGGTCAGCGGTGAGATCGACGCGCGAGCGTCGGGCGACGGGAGGCCGACGGTCACAGTGGTACCGCCCGGAGCCGTTGCAGCAAGCGCGGTTTCGAAGGCTCGTGCGTTTCCCGCGGCCTCCACGACCACCTGCGCCCGCACCCCGGCCTCCAGCAACTCCTGCGGGGTGTAGACCGCGGTCGCACCCAGCTCGCGCGCCATGTCGAGCTTGTCTGTCATGGAATCCACGCCGATGACCTCACCCAGACCGAGCGACGCGGCGGTGAGGATCGCGGCCATGCCCACTCCTCCCAGACCCACCACCATGATCGAATCGCCGGCTCTCGGCGACGCCGCGTTCAGCACTGCGCCTCCTCCGGTCAGCACTGCGCATCCCAGGACGGCCGCGACCGCCGGGGGAACGTCGGCTCCCACGGGGACCACCGATCGCCGATCCACCACGGCGTGCGTCGCGAAGCCGGATACCCCCAGGTGGTGCTTGATCTCCGCTCCATCCCGTTGGAGTCGAAGGTCACCACCGAGCAACGTGCCCGCGTTGTTGGCGGCACTGCCGGGCACACAGGGAATCCTGCCCTCGGAGCGGCACCCGGCGCAGTCGCCGCACCGCGGAAGGAACGTCATCACCACCCGCGTACCTATCTCGAGGTCGACGCCGGGACCGATCTCCTCGACGATCCCTGCCGCCTCGTGGCCCAACAGCATCGGAACGGGTCGCACCCGGTTTCCGTCCACGACGGACAGATCCGAATGACACAGACCCGCGGCCTCGATGCGGACGAGGATCTCACCGTCGCCCGGCGGGTCGAGGTCCAGCTCGGACACGGTCAAGGGGCGAGACTCGGCGAACGGCCGCTGTCGACCGATCTCCTCGAGGACGGCTCCGCGAATCTTCATGAAGCCACGCTATCGCGCTCGTCTCGCGATCGACCCTGCATCACATCAACTTCGGGCGGGAGGGTGCGGCACGCGGGGATTGAGCAAGTGGGCGACCAACGCCGTCCATCCGGTCTGGTGACTGGCACCGAGCCCCTCACCGGTGTCCCCGTCGAAGTATTCGCTGAACGTCGGGTGCTGCGACCACAGCGGATCGTCGCTCGATTCGATGCGATCACCGTCGGACGGACGCTTGCCGCCGGAGAAGCGGAACAGATCCGACAGGCCGTTCTCGATCAGTTCCGCCGCCTCGACCAAGGTGTGCTGATTCCCGGACCCGGTGGGGATCTCGATGGTGAAGGTATCGCCGTAGAACCGGCCGTAGGCGCGGAGCTTGTTGGCCAGCAGTACGTTGACCGGGAACCATACGGGCCCACGCCAATTCGAGTTTCCGCCGAACATGGACGTGCGCGATTCGCCGGGCTCGTACTCGATGGACAGCGAGCGGCCGTCCACCTCCATGGTCAGACCGTCGCGGTACGACGCCGAAAGCGATCGGATGCCGAACGAGGACAGGAACTCGTCGGTGTCGAACATGCGCTCGAGGATGCGTCGCAGTCGCTCCGGCTCGATGAGCGCGAGCAGCATCAGCAACTTGCCGTCGACGTTGCGTGAGACCAACGGCGACACCAGGTCGGGGCGGCGATGCTGAAGCCAGCGCAGCCGGGACGTCAGATCAGGACACTCTCTGGGCAGCCACGACGGGATTTCGGTCGCGCCCAGAATCGGCAACAGTCCCACCATCGACCGAACGCGCAGCGGAACGGAGTCACCGTGCGGCGAGGCGAGCACGTCGTAGAAGAATCCGTCCTCCTCGTTCCACAGCGACTTCTGTTCCGAGCCCAGCGACCCCATCGCGGCGGCGATGGACAAGAAGTGTTCGAAGAACTTCGTCGCGACGTCGTCCCACGCGGAGTCGTAGCGGGCCAGTTCTATCGCGATCTTGAGCATCTGCTGGCAGTAGAACGCCATCCAACTCGTCGCGTCCGACTGCTCGAGCCGGAACCCGGGCGGAAGCGACTCCGAGCGGTTGAACAGACCGATGTTGTCCATCCCCAAGAACCCACCCTCGAAGATGTTCGAGCCACCGGCGTCCTTGCGGTTGACCCACCACGAGAAGTTCAGCAGCAGCTTGGTGAACACACGCACCAGAAAGTTGCGATCACGGTGGCCGTCGATGCCGTACACCTGCCAAGCCGCCCACGCGTGCACCGGTGGATTGACGTCGCCGAACTCCCACTCGTAGGCGGGAAGCTGCCCGTTGGGGTGCATCGCCCACTCACGACACATGAGCACCAGCTGTTCCTTGGCGAAGTCGGGGTCGACGTGGGCCAGAGGAATGGTGTGGAACGCCAGATCCCACGCCGCGAACCAGGGGTACTCCCACTCGTCCGGCATCGAGACCACGTCCGCGAGTGAGAAATGCGCCCACGCGTCGTTGCGAGCCCGCGGTTGTGGCACCGGCTTACCCGTCGGGTCGCCCTGCGCCCACTCCCTCACGTCGTAGCGATAGAGCTGCTTGCACCAGAGCAGACCCGCGTAGGCACGACGAGCGACGTGGCGATCGGGCTCGGACAGATCCGGCCCGATGACGTGATCGTAGAACTGGTCCGCCTCGTAGCGTCGGTCTGCGAGGACCGCATCGAATCCGGGGCCGAAGCTGGCCGCATCCGGCACCGACACGCCGAGTCGCAATTTGATGCGCCGGGTTTCACCGGGCTCGATGTCGTCGAGCGAGTACCAGAATGCGCACTTGGTTCCGGTACCGTCCGGGTTCACCGCAGAGGTCTCTCCCCCGACGATGCGCCGATCGATACCGTCCTTGGTGTACTCGGAGCGATTGCTCTCGGAACCGAACAGTGCGACCGCGTTGGTCTCGTTGTCACAGAACAACACCCGCGGGGAGCCCTCCGCGGCGAGGTGGTATCGGCCCAGGAATCCGTGTTCCGCCCGGACGGCGGAGAGGATCCCGGACAGCGCGCCGTCGGTGACATCGGCTATCGAGCCGACGCGATCGTCGCGCCCCCACGACCAGGTGTTGCGGAGCCATAGCTGTGGCACCACGTCGACCGACGCCGCTTCCGGTCCGTGGTTGGTCACGTCGACGACGATGCAGATGTCGTCCGGCGACGCCTTCGCGTAGGTGACGGCCACGTCGAAGAATCGGTTCTCGTCGAGGATGCCGGTGTCGGAGAGCTCGAACTCGCGATCGAGCCGGCTCAGTCCCCGACTCGCCTCACGCAGCTGCTCGTACGGGTACTCGGCGTGCGGATACCGGTACAGCCAGGTCATCCAACTGTGGGTCGGAGTTCCGTCCACGGCCCACCAGTATTCCTTGGCGTCCTCCCCGTGATTGCCCTCACCGTTGGTGAGGCCGAACAACCGCTCCTTCAGTATCGGATCTCGCCTATTCCACAGCGCCACCGAGAAATTGAGAAACCCGAAGCGATCACAGATACCGCCCAGACCGTCCTCGCCCCATCGGTACGCGCGAGAACGAGCGTGGTCGAACGGAAACGACTCCCACGCGTTGCCGTCGTCGGAGTAGTCCTCACGAACTGTCCCCCATTGACGGCCCGCCAGGTAGGGCCCCCAGGTTCGCCAGGCACTCTGTGCACCGGGAGATTCGGCAAGTCGAGAATGCTCGACCGTGGGATGTGCCGGGCGCGGGGGGTCGTTCGGCCCGACGTCTGAAGTGGAGTGCTGATGTACGGCGTCGGTCACCGCAACAGTCTGCCCCGACCACCTTCGACGCGCAGCGGGTCGCTATCCGGTGCGCTGATCGTCACAGGAGATCGCGCCTCGTGGGAAAGCCGCGTCCGACACCGGAGACCGTGCATCCGTGAAGGAGTCCGGCCACGAGCCCGACGAGACCGGCGACGGACGCACACGAATGCGACACGGCGAAGGATTCTCGCGGGCCCAGTCTTGCCCGTGCGGCCAGGTCACTCGCGGCAGAGAGCAACTCTTCCTGCGTCACGGTAATACGGCCGGTCGATCCGGGGCCCACGAGTACCAGGGCCGGACGCCATGCGTCCAGAGCCGTCGACGTTCCGCCCTCGGTGAGTCCGCGGTCCCAGGCACGCGACTCCCACCACATGCCGTCGTCGGCGGTATCGGCCTGATCCTGCGAGTAGTAGTCGACCGATGCAGCCTCGATGGCGCCGGCTGCCTCGGTGAGCACCGAACGCGCGACGTCGGGCAGGTCCGCGTCCACGGCGAACAGCGGGTGACCGGAGGCGAATACGGCAAGAATCGAGATCACGGAGTCGACGGAACCGTCGATGACCACGGCGAGCGGCATCCTGCCGGTGTTGGCACGAGCGTGGGCGCAGCGCAGCGCTTCGCCGCGATTACGCGCGGCAATCGCGAGCTCACCGTAGGTGATGCTGTCGTCGCGCGAGGCGAATGCAGTGGTGGTGGGCAAGGTCGCGGCGATGCCGTCGAGCGCGGACAGCACCGAGTCGCCGAGAAGCGCGCTGAGAGGACGCACTGCCGTGTCAGGCCGAGAAGTACTGGGTTGAACTGGAGACATGAACGCAACACCACCCACTGCCGAACCGTCGGCTATCAGGTCAAGGACTACGCAACCGTACCTGAAGTTTGTTTAGCGGGGTCGAATGCTCCGATTTGCTTGTGAAAAGTCACACCGATAACTAGTCGCCGATGAAGCCGAGCTTGCGGCCGATCTCGACCGCCGCGGCCATCGCGTCGGCGCCGACATCGGCGAAGTTGCCCGGCTCGAGCCGGTAGGCCGGACCGGAGATGCTCAGTGCGGCCACGACCGCTCCCGTGTGATCACGCACCGGGGCGGACACCGCGTTCAGTCCGACCTCGAGCTCCTCGCAGACCGATGCCCAACCGGTGCCCCGCACCTCGGCGAGCTCCTTCTCGAGCACGGTCAGCGACGTGATGGTGGTATCGGTGAACGACTCGAGCCTCGACGACAACCGATCACGCAGGTCGCCGGGTGAGAGTTCCGACAACAAGACCTTGCCGCTCGACGTCGCGTGCGCAGGACTGCTCTGGCCCACCCAGGTACGCAGGGCCACCTCGGATTCGGATCGCGCTTTGACGATGTTCACGGCCCGATCCCCGTCGAGAACCGCAAGGTTGGTGGTCTCTCCCACTTTCTCGGCGAGCCTGTCGCACACCCCCTGCGCAGCCTTGGCCAGATCGTGTTCCGCCGTCGCCGAACCGGCCAGCCGAACGATGGCGAATCCCAGCCGGTACTTCCCCCGCTCGGCAATCTGCTCGACGTACCCGCGCGAGTCCAGAACTCCGATCAACCGGGACACGGTGGACTTGTGCACGCCGAGTTCGTCGGCAATGGCGGTGACGCCGGCACTGCCGTACCGCGCAATGATCTCGAGTACCTCGAGCGCTCGGTCCACCGACTGGACTGCGCTCTTACCCGCATCACTGTTCTTTGCAGCATCGTTTCCCATGACCATGATGGTTGACGATCTTATGCGTTATGTCTGTTCTCGGGAGGGTCGATCACTTCGAGCTACCGAACCACCCCGCGCGCGGAGACGAGGTGTTGTTCCAGATGTGCTTGGTCTCCTGGTACTCGTGGAGGCCGGCCGGCCCGAGCTCGCGGCCGTTGCCGGACTTCTTGTAGCCACCCCACTCGGCAGCGGCGGTGTAGTACCCGAAGTCGTTGAGCCACACGGTTCCGTGACGGAGACCGCGCACCATGCGCTCGCCGCGCTCGGGGTCGGTGGTGCGGACCCCGGCCGCGAGCCCGTACGCGGTGTCGTTACCCAGGCGGAGCGCCTCCGCCTCCGTGGAGAAACGCTCGACGGTCAAGATCGGCCCGAAGGTCTCGAGCTGCACGATGTCCATGTCGCGTGTGCAGTGGTCGAATACGGTCGGGAGGAAGTAGCTTCCAGCTGCGAGCGCAGGGTCGGACGGGGCACGCCCCCCGGTTCGAAGCACGGCGCCGTCGGCGACCGCGGACTCGACGAACTTCTCCATCTTGGCGCGCTGGGCGGTGGACACCAGTGGTCCTGTCTCGCTGGCGGGGTCGATTCCCGGACCCATCCGGATAGCCTCGGCGCGGGCGACAATTTCGTCGACGAACCGGTCTGCCACCGATTCCTCCACGATCAACCGCGTTCCGGCGGAACATACCTGGCCCGAATGCAGGAAAACTCCGGTCAGCACTTGGTCCACCGAGGCATCGAAGGTCGCGTCGTCGGCTGCGTCGGCGAACACGATGTGCGGGTTCTTGCCGCCCAGCTCGACCGCTACTTTGGTCACATGCGGTGCCGCGCTGGCCAGAATCGAACTGCCCGTCGCGAGTCCTCCGGTGAACGACACGAAGTCCACGTCGGGATTGTCGGTCATTGTCGGGCCGATGCTCGCGCCGCTGCCCTGCACCAGATTCACCACACCGGCAGGCACACCCGCTTCCTGCAGCAAATGCGTGAACGCAATGGTGCTCAGCGGTGTCACTTCGCTCGGCTTGAGCACCATCGTGCAGCCTGCGGCCAGCGCGGGCGCGATCTTCCAGGAGATTTGCAGCAGCGGATAGTTCCACGGCGCGATCATCACGCATACCCCGATGGGCTCGTGTACTACTCGGGAAATCACCGCCGGGTCTCCGACGTCGACGAGACGATCGCTCGATACAGCCGCCAGTTGTGCGTAGTAGCGAAATACCGACGTGACGTCGTCGATGTCGATTCTGCTCTCCGCGAGGGTCTTTCCAGTGTCGAGCGTCTCGATCAAGGACAGCTGTTCCTTGTCGCGCTGCAACAGACCAGCGATGCGATCGAGCAATGCACACCGGTCCGCGACCGGGGTGGCAGGCCACTCGCCGGCATCGAACGCTGCACGCGCGGCAGCGACCGCCGCGCGAGCATCGTTCTCGGACGCCTCGTCGACCGTCACCAGCACCCGGCCGGTCGCGGGGTCGATACAGTCGCGGGTTTCACCTGACGTCGCAGGTGTCCAACGACCGTCGACGAACAGGACGTTCTGGAACAGCGTCGCATCGAAATCGGCCGTAGCGGATAATTCTTTCGATTCGGACATCGCCGAAGTCTCGGTCACCCGCCCACCCTTTCACCGACGTGAAACCCACGGACGGCGGTATCTACGTCAGCGGGTCGATCAGCCATGAATGCGCCCGGACCGTCGAACCAACCCGGAGAGCCATTCGTGGAATTCACCGATGTGGTGTTCCGCCGGAACGAGAACGCCTCCGTCACGATAAGCGCGCGAGCCCATTGCTGGTTGAGTTCGCTCACATGCGTCGAAATCCTGTTGGTTCACGCGGTGGAAGAGTTCCACCGAGCGACTGACATCGCGTCCCGACGAGACGACGTCCGCGCTGTAGAGCCAGTCGCATTCGACGATGGTCCGTTCCGCCGACACCGGGAACATTCGGTGCAGGATCACGTGGTCCGGCACGAGGTTGACGAACACCGTCGGTTTGATCGTGATCGCGTAGTACCGACGATCCTGATCCTCGCTCAGTGTGGGGAGCGCGTCGAATCCCACGGAACCGTCCACGGTGAACCCCGCGACGTCACTGCCGAACTCGGCTCCGTGACCGACGAAGTATTGCGCTGCCAGTCCGTCGGCGAATTCGGGGAGTACCTCGGTCAGCTCGGGATGAATCGTGGCGCAGTGATAGCACTCCATGAAGTTCTCGACGATCAGCTTCCAATTGGCCGCGACATCGTAGACCTCGCGTCGGCCCAGCTCGAGGGACTCCATGCCGTACCGCTCGATCGCGCCGGGATCGCCGAGGCGCTCGGTGACCGCTCCGACGACGTCGTCCTCGAACGAAGGTGGATCGTCGGCCAGACAGAGCCACGCGTAACCCAACCATTGCCGTACAGCGACGGGAATCAAGCCCCACTCGGTTCGGTCGAGTGGGACGCCCGACGCCTCCGACAGGGACGACAAGTTGGGTGCCGCAACAAGTTTCCCGTCCAGACCGTACGTCCAGGCGTGATAGGGGCACTGTAGATTCCGCTTGACCTGGCCGGTTTCCTCGGTGCAGATCTGCGCGCCTCGGTGGCGACACACGTTGAGGAACGCGCGAAGCTCACCGTCCCTGCCGCGCACCACCAGGACACTCTCTCGGCCGACGTTCACGCGTCGAAACGCCCCGGCAGCGGGCAGATCCGCAGCCCGGACCGCGCAGAACCACATCTTCTCGAAGACCTGTTCCTGCTCGGCGGTGAAAATCTCCGCGCTGGTGTACCAGGAACCCGGGAGCGTCCGCATCAGCGAGGGCGATGCGGAGCGCGGATCGGTCATCGTCATGCGGACACCAATCGACGAGGGTCGAAGAGGGAGATGGGATGTGTGGTGGTGCCGGTGGTCGCGAGATCGGCGAGGATCTCCCCCACCACCGGGACGAACTTGAAGCCGTGGCCAGAGAAGCCGCATGCGACCGTCACATTGGCCGCATCGGGATGGCGCGCGATGACGAAGTGCTCGTCGGGGGTGTTGGAATACATGCACGTCGCGGAGCGCAGGTTCGGACCATCCAGTCCCGGCACAGTCTCGCGGACCCGAGCCTGCATTGCCTCCACCTCGTGCGCGCGGACAGTCCTATCGATGGTGTCCGGCGTGCATTCGATGCCCTTGCGGAAGAACGCGACCTTGACACCGCCGTCGGGACCGTCGATCGCCGGGAATCCGTAGTCCTGCAGGCCGTCTGCGGCTTCGTGGATGAAAATGGGGCTGCGCTCGTAGGCGGACACCCCGGCGCCGGCGCCGAACCAGTGCAGCACTTGCCGTTCCACGACGATAGGAACGGCGAACTTCTCCAGCAGCCCGGGCGCCCAGGCGCCCGGACAGATCACCAGCTGACCGGCGGTGTAGGACTCCTTGTCGGTGACGACGGTGACCCCGCCGCCGTCCTCGTCCCACCGAAGCACGGTCTCGCCGAACTTCAGCGTCGCGCCGCGCTTTTCCGCGAGGCCGAGGTGCGCCGACACGGTGAGTTCGGGGCGGGCGAATCCGGCTTTCGCCTCGAAAAGGGCGACCTCGTCAGAGTTCGGATCGAACACCGGGAACTCGGTGCGCACCTGGTCGGCGTCCAACACGTCGTGTGGAAGTGACCACTGTTGGGAGGCGAGCAACGAACCGGCGAAGGTCGTCGAGTCCTCACGGCCGATGAACAGTCCCCCGGTGATGCGGTGAACCTCCTCACCGGACTCCTCCTTCAGCCGGTCCCACAGCTCGTACGACCGCAGAAGCAACGGAACGTATGCCGGCTCCTCGAAGTACGACTGCCGGATGATGCGGGACCCACCGTGACTCGAGCCCTTGTCGTGGGCCGGGGTGAACTTCTCGAGGCCCAGTACTCGTTGACCACGATCGGCCAAATGGAATGCCGCGGCACTGCCCATGCCGCCGAGTCCGATGACGATGACGTCGTACTTCACGGTTCTCATCTCCTGATCAACAATCCGGCAGGGTCGACGACGGCGTCGTCGGACACCGTTGCCTCGAAGGTCGAGCCGAAATAGGTCACTCGGGTGGTGGTACCGATCTCGGTTCCGACGGGAAGCCACGCGTAGGCGATACAGTGCCCCACCGTCGCCGACCACCCTGCGCTGGTTACGTACCCCACCACCTCTCCGTCCACCGAGACCGGCTCCTTGCCCAGCACGACCGCATCAGGATCGGTGAAGACGAGCGTTCGGAGCCGTCCCCTCGCCTTCCGCTCGGCCAGCGCCGCTTTTCCGAGAAAATCTTTGGACTCGCGCACGGCGAACTCGACCCCGGCCTCGGCGGGAGTGTGCTCGGACGTCATGTCGTGGCCCCACGACCGGTACCCCTTCTCGAGTCGGAGACTGTCGAACGCCAGTCGTCCGGCAGCGATGACACCGTGATCGCTTCCGCTCTCCCACAACGCATCCCAGAGGGCGCCACCATATTCGGCATCGGTGTAGATCTCCCACCCGAGTTCCCCGACGTAGGACACCCGCATCATCGTGACCGGTACGGCTCCGAGAAACGTCCGCACCGCCCGGAAATAGCCGAACGCCCGGTGCGAGAGATCGGTGTCGGTGAGCGGTTGCACCAGGTCCCTCGCCCTCGGCCCCCAGACGCCCACGCAACACGTCGCCCCGGTGACGTCGCGAACACTGACGGGACCGTCGAGCTCACCCTCCATCGCCCTTGCCCGACGGGTCAACCAGTCGAGATCCGCGGGTCCGTTGGCCCCCACGCGATACTGCTGTGCGCCCAGTCGCGCGACCGTGAGATCACTTCGCACGCCGCCGACGTCGTCCAACATCAACGTGTAGGTGACACGCCCGACTGCGGTATCGACGTTGTTGGTGGTCACGTACTGCAGGAACTGTGCCGCGCCCGGTCCCTCGACTTCGTACCGCGTCAGCGGCGTCATGTCGTACATCGCGACGCGGGAGCGCGTGAGCACCGCCTCGGCGACGGCGATGTCGGAGAAGTAGCGACCCGACCAGTCGTCTCGCGCGGGGACGTACAGACCGGCATCGACCAGAGCGTCCAGTTCCGCCTGGTTGCTTGCGTACCAGGCAGGACGCTCCCATCCGCCGCTCTGCACGAAGCTCGCTCCGAGGTCCTGCTCCGCGGTGTGGAATGGGCTTCTCCGCAGGCCCCGGAGCGCGGCGCGCTGTTGACGCGGGTGCACGATGTCGTACACCTCGACGAAAGCCTGTGCGCTGGTGGCGGCGACGAACGTCGGGCTGAGTTCGGCTGCCTCGAAGCGGTACAGATCGCATTCGTGCAGATCTACCTCGGATGCGCCGTCGATCATCGTCTGGGCGACAGCTCGCGCAATTCCCGCCGAGTGCGTGACCCAGACCGCCTCCGCCACCCAGAAACCGGCGAGGTCCCGGTGCTCGCCGACGATCGATTGCCCGTCGGGGGTGAACGAAAAAATCCCGTTGAACCCCGACTCCACCTTGGATTCGGCGAGCGCCGGAAGAAGACGCGTCGACTCGCGCCACGCCGGATCGAAATCGTCCTCCGTGAACGGCAGCATGGAGGGCATCGGGGAGTCGTCCTCGCGGGACAAGGCACTCATGTCGGCCGGCATCGGATCGTGCCCGTAGTAGCCGATCCCGATGCGATCGCCGTGTTCCCGGTAGTACAGATCACCGTCCTGGTGGCGCAGGATAGGCAGACTTGCATCGCTCGACCCGACGTTTCGACCCACCAACGCATCGATCTGCCCCGTGTAGGCGTACTGATGCGCCATCGGAACCAGCGGAACGGTGAGACCCACGGTGCGCCCCAATTCGGCGCCCCAGAAACCGGCCGCGGAGACGACGATGTCCGCGGCGATATCTCCGTTCGGCGTCCGCACCCCTGTCACCCGGCCCCCCTCGGAGAGAATATGGGTCACCGGGGTATCGCCGAGGAAGACTGCTCCGCGCGACCGAGCGTGCTGGGCCTGGAGTGTGGCGGCTCGGACGGCACGTGCGAGTCCGTCCGTGGGCGTATGAAACGCACCGAGTATCAAGTCCGGGTCGATCAGTGGGTGCAACGAGGCAGCCGACCGCGCGTCGATCAACCGGCCCTCCACGCCCCAGGAAGTGGCCCATCCCGCCTTACGCTGCAGATCGGTCCAGCGCTTCGGAGTCGTCGCCACCTCCAGGCCTCCGAGGGTGTCGAAGCACGGCCCGTCGTCGTGGGTGAGTCGCCGAAACTTGTCGGCGGTGTACGCCGCGAAGTGCGACATCGACCGAGACGCATTGGTCTGAAACACCAGCCCCGGCGCGTGCGAGGTGGACCCGCCGGTGGAGAACAGCGGGCCCTGGTCGAGCACCGTCACGTCCGTCCATCCGCGCACGGTGAGCTCGTCCGCGAGCGACGTCCCGACGATGCCGGCCCCGATCACGACGACCCGCGGCGTCGAGCCCGTGCGGGGTGGAACGACGGTGCTGGTTGCCACGAGTCATCCTCTCGATTCACGTCGCCGAGTCCGGCGGTGATCATTACCTATGTTGCGTGTATCGCAACGCGGACTTCATTACGCAACACACAATCAACCGCGACATGCATGCTGTCAACCCGGACACGCCACTGCGCACGCCACGGCTCGAGTGTGTTCGACGACACCGACCGGCTCATTGACTTCACTACGCCGCGGGTGCATTCTGTTGCGCAGTTGGATATGTGTTGCGTTGTATGCAACACACGGACAACGCCACTATCGAGGTAACGGATGCCGGGAGGCCCCATGCCGAGCACAGTTCATCGCATCGTCGTCTGCACCGCATCGGAACTCCCCGTCGGCGAAGTGGTCACGGTCACGCCACCCGGTCACTCCGCGATATCGGTGTTCCACACCGAGGACGGGATGTTCGCGATCGACGACACGTGCACGCACCAGGACACGTCGCTGGCCGACGGGTGGGTGGAAAACTGTGCCGTGGAGTGTCCTTTGCACGAAGCGTGTTTCGACCTCCGAACCGGAATGCCGTCGGGGACACCGGCGACGACTCCGGTGCGCACCCACGCGGTACACGTCGCCGACGGCGCGGTCGTCCTGGATCTTCCGAGCTCGTGAGCAGTTCGGCACCTGTCGAGTCCGTGCTGGTGGTGGGAGCCTCACTCGCAGGATTCACTGCGGCGTCCGCGCTTCGCGAACACGGGTTCACCGGATCCGTGACCGTGATCGGGGACGAGCCGCACCCTCCGTACGACAGGCCACCGCTGTCCAAGGGCTACCTGCAGGGGACGGTCGAGGATCCGTGGCTACTCGCCGGACGGGACGATCTCGACGTCGAGTGGATTCTGGGGACACCCGCGGTGGGTATGACCGGCCGCACGATCTCGCTCGACGGTGGTCGCGACGTCGCTGCCGACGCCGTGATCGTCGCGACCGGCGCACGTGCCCGCACACTGCTCGGCGCAGCCGACCTCCGCGGGGTACACACCCTCCGGACCCTCGACGATGCCGCAGCCCTACGAACATCCATGTCCGATGCCACGACGATGGTGGTCATCGGGGCCGGCTTCATCGGCGCCGAGGTCGCCTCCACGGCCGCCGGGCTCGGGCTGGCGGTCACCGTGGTGGAGGCATCGACATCGCCGCTGTCCGGCCCGGTGGGCACGGAGATGGCATCGATTCTCGTCGACCTGCACGGCGCGCACGGGGTGACCGTGCTCCTCGGCGCTGCCGTCGACTCCCTGCTTGGAGAGGACGGGGCCGTCACGGCAGTTCTTCTGGGCGACGGCACCGTGCTCGACGCGGACGTCGTGGTGATCGGAATCGGTGCCATTCCCAACACGGAATGGGCGGCGGCGTCGGGATTGGCGATCGACGGGGGCTTCGTCACCGATTCCGAGTGCCGAACAACGGTTCCCGGGGTCTTCGCCATCGGCGACTGCGCGCGTTCCTACGACGAGGTACTGCAAGATCACCACCGCAGCGAGCACTGGTCGCACGCCGTGGCGCAGGCTCACCGCGTCGCGCGGACGATCGTCGGACTCGCTCCCCCTCGGCCGGTGGTTCCGTATTTCTGGTCGGACCAGTACGGCGCGAGAATCCAGTTCGCCGGACACCGCCAGCCGACGGACTCGGTGCGCGTCGTCGAAGGTGACGCGACGTCGAGTTCCTTCGTGGCCGTGTACGAACGCGCGGACGAGGTGACGGCCGTGATCGCGATGAACAACGCGCGATCGTTCATGAGGGTCCGAAAGGGCTTGCGCACAACCACGGTCTGACCGGCGTCAAAACAATCTTGGTGATTGTTACAGCCATCTCACCAAACCGACCATGTATATTCTGTGACTAGTCCGAAGAACGTGGTCGTTCCCGCGCGTGTTTACCTGTTACGGGTAAATTTTAGCTATGACTGCTGAGACTCTCGCCACCGACGCCTCCACGTTCGACCCGGCACAGCATGCTCTCGACATGGTGGGCTACCACTACCGCGTCGACGACTACTACGAGGTGGGACGCGAAAAGGTTCGCGAGTACGCCAAAGCGGTCCGCGACTTCCACCCGGTTCACTGGACCGAAGAGGGCGCCAGGGAGCGCGGCTACTCCGCCCTGCTGATGCCTCCCACGTTCTTCTCACTGGTCGGCATTCTTGCTCAGCAGAAGCTCCTCGAGCGCATCGCCACCGGGTACGACCTCAGCCGCATGCTGCAGACCGATCAATACGCCGAGTGGTACGCGCCGGTCTTGGCGGGCGACAGGCTGGTCTGTGACGTTTCGCTCGACTCGTTCCGCAAGGTAGTCGGTAGGGACATGATGGTGACCAAGAACATCATCACGAACCAGCGCAACGAGCTCACCCAGATCACGTACACGACTCTGCTGATCGGACGCTCGGACGACGGCGACGCGTCGATCGCCGATATCGCCCGCGGAATGGTCATGAACGGCATGTTCACCCTTCCCGACCCGTCGGCCGAGGTGGAGAACGTCAACCCGAGCGGTGACGATCTCGAGACCGCATTCGACCCGCCCGTGCTCGTTCCCCACACCGGCAACCCGGTTCGTCGTTTCGACGACGTCTCCGTGGGTGACGCGCTCCCCACCCGCACCATCGAACTCTCTCGTGGAGACCTGGTGAACTACGCCGGTGTGGTCGGAGACAACAACCCGGTGCACTGGAGCGATCACTTCGCGTCACTGCTCGATCTCGACACCGTTGTGGCGCACGGCATGCTGACCATGGGTCTCGGTACCGGATTCGTATCGGAATGGTTGGGAGATCCGGGCGCTCTGAAGAACTGCAACGTGCGGTTCACCAGCCCGGTGATGGTTCCCCCCACCGAGCACGCCACCATCGTCATCGACGGCATGGTCAAGTCGAAGGATGAGTCGAACCGGACGGCCGAGGTGTCGATCGACGCGCGCTACAACGGTAAGCGCATCCTCGGTCACAAAGCCCGCGCGACCGTTCACCTGGCCTGACGCTCCGGCAATCACCTCCGGCGGGGGGTCGTGACGGGCGAAATCAGCCCGCCACGACTCCGCGCACGGATGCGGGAAGCTTCGCAATCTTGCCGAACGGCCCCACTACCGCCGCAGCCATCGGGCGCTTCAGGAGCAGCTGGGCCACGGCGCGCACCTCGTCGTTGGTCACCCGGTCGATGCGTGCGAGGGTCTCCTCCACCGATCTGTGGTTACCGTAATTCAACTCGCTTCGTCCGATGCGGTTCATTCGCGACCCCGAATCCTCGAGTCCGAGAACCAGTCCGCCGCGCATGGAGCCCTTGGCCCGTGCGCATTCCGCATCCGAAATGCCTTCTGTCGCAACCTGCGCCAGAACGTCTCGGATCACCTCGGTCACTTCGCCGAGATTCTCCGGCTGGCATCCCGCATACACCGAGAAGGCCCCCGTGTCGGCGAAGGTGTCCACCGAGGAGTACACCGAATACGCGAGACCGCGCTCCTCCCGGATCTCCTGGAACAGGCGCGAGGACAGCCCACCGCCTATTGCCGTGTTCAGCACCGACAGCGCCCACCTGTGGCCTTCGTGGCGCCCGAATGCGCGGACTCCGAGACACAGGTGAGCTTGCTCGCTGTCCCGGGTGGTCAAGCTCAGCGACGGACGCCCGGCGATGCGTCCGACTCCCCCACGCCGGGGTGCGGGATCGGCAGGGCCGGCGATGCGGTCGGCGAAGCTTCGGCGGACGCCGTCCACGACGTCCGCGTGATCGACGTTGCCTGCCACCGCCACCACCATCCGCGGTGGGGTGTAGCGACGCGTGTGGAAGGAATGCAGCTGGTTTCGTGTCATCGTCTCGATCGACTCGACGGACCCGATGATGGGGCGACCGACCGGGTGATCACCGAACAGCGCCGTCAAGAACGCGTCGCCCAATAGATCCTCGGGGTCGTCGTCGCGCATCGAGATCTCTTCCAGCACCACCTGGCGCTCGACATCGACATCCTCCGCTCGGCACCGGCCGCGCAGCACCACGTCGGACACCAGATCGAGCCCGAGGTGCAGGTCCTCGTCCAGGACGTGGGCATAGAAACACGTGTGCTCCTTCGACGTGAACGCGTTCAGCTCGCCGCCGACTCCGTCCATCACCTGAGCAATGTCCAACGCGGTGCGAGAAGGAGTCGCCTTGAACAGCAGATGTTCCAGGAAGTGCGCCGCTCCGGCGACGGACCGTCCCTCATCGCGGGATCCGACCGCCACCCAGACCCCGACCGACGCCGATCGGACGCCGGGCACGAACTCGGTGACCACCCGAACACCACCGGGCAACACGGTGCGCTGAACGCCCGACGGATCTGCCGAGGACACGCGCCGACGGCGCAGTCCGGAGCCGGAAAGCTCGGTGGACTGCGCCGTCGGAGTGGAGAATTTGTTCTTACTCAGCGCTGACCTCGGCTGCGTTGTCTTCCGACTCGGTGGGGGCGGCAGCTGCGTCGTCCTCGACCGGAACCAGGCTGATCTTGCCGCGGTTGTCGATGTCGGCGATCTCCACACGGAGCTTCGATCCGACGCTGACGACATCCTCGACCTTGTTGATGCGCTTGCCGCTGCCCAGCTTGGAGATGTGCACCAAACCGTCGCGTCCCGGGAGCAGCGAAACGAACGCGCCGAATGCCGTGGTCTTGACGACGGTTCCGAGGAACCGCTCGCCGACCTTGGGCAGCTGCGGGTTCGCGATGGCGTTGACCATATCGATCGCCGCCTGTGCGGACGGGCCGTCCGCTGCACCGACGTAGACCGTGCCGTCGTCCTCGATGGAGATGTTGGCGCCGGTCTGCTCGGTGATCGAGTTGATCATCTTGCCCTTGGGCCCGATGACCTCGCCGATCTTGTCGATGGGCACCTTGATCGCGGTGACTCGCGGTGCGTACGGGCTCATCTCGTCCGGGGCGTCGATGGCCTCGGCCATGACGTCCAAGATCGTGACGCGAGCGTCCTTGGCCTGCGACAACGCGCCGGCCAGCACCTGAGACGGGATGCCGTCGAGCTTGGTGTCCAGCTGTAGGGCGGTCACGAACTCACGTGTTCCGGCGACCTTGAAGTCCATGTCACCGAACGCGTCCTCAGCACCCAGAATGTCGGTGAGTGCGACGTAGCGCGTCTCGCCGTCGACCTGGTCGGACACCAGACCCATGGCGATGCCGGCCACGGGCGCCTTCAGCGGCACGCCCGCGTTGAGCATGGCCAACGTCGACGCACAGACCGAGCCCATCGACGTGGATCCGTTGGAACTCAGCGCTTCCGAGACCTGACGGATGGCGTAAGGGAACTCTTCCTGGCTGGGGAGCACCGGCAGAAGCGCACGCTCGGCGAGCGCGCCGTGGCCGATCTCGCGACGTTTCGGGGATCCGACGCGGCCAGTCTCACCGGTGGAGTACGGCGGGAAGTTGTAGTGGTGCATGTAGCGCTTGCTGGTCTCGGGCCCGAGCGAGTCGATCTGCTGGGCCATCTTGACCATGTCGAGGGTGGTGACACCGAGGATCTGTGTTTCACCGCGCTCGAACAGTGCGCTTCCGTGGGCACGAGGAATCACGGCGACCTCGGCGGAGAGCTCGCGAATGTCGGTGATCCCGCGACCGTCGATGCGGAACTGATCACGAAGGATGCGCTGACGCACCAGCTTCTTGGTCAGGGCGCGGAACGCCGCTCCGATCTCCTTCTCGCGTCCGGCGAAGTTGTCGCCCACGATGGTCAGAACCTGGTCCTTGACCTCGTCCAACTTGCTCTCGCGCTCGGCCTTGCCGGCGATGGTGAGTGCCTCGTTCAACGGGATCTGTGCAGCACCCTCGACAGCCTCGAACACATCGGACTGGTACGCGGGGAACAGAGGGAAGTCGCCGGTCGGCTTGGCGGCCGCCGTTGCCAACTGCTTCTGCGCTTCGCACAGCGACGCGATGAAAGGCTTCGCCGCCTCGAGGCCCTCGGCCACGATGGCCTCGGTCGGCGCCTGGGCGCCGTCCTCGACGAGTGCGATGACCTTCTCGGTGGCCTCGGCTTCGACCATCATGATGGCGACGTCGGCGTCGGCACCTTCACCCGAGACGACGCGGCCGGCGACGACCATGTTGAACACGGCCTGCTCGAGCTGCTCATTGGTGGGGAACGCGACCCACTGCTTGTCGATCAAGGCCACGCGCACGCCGCCGATGGGGCCGGAGAACGGCAGACCTGCCAGCTGGGTGGACGCGGACGCGGCGTTGATGGCCACAACGTCGTACAGATCCTTGGGATCGAGACTCATCACGGTGATGACGACCTGGATCTCGTTGCGCAGTCCGTCGACGAATGTCGGACGAAGCGGCCTGTCGATAAGGCGGCAGGTGAGGATTGCGTCGGTGCTGGGGCGTCCTTCACGGCGGAAGAACGATCCGGGGATGCGCCCGGCTGCGTACATGCGCTCCTCGACGTCCACCGTGAGGGGAAAGAAGTCGAAGTGGTCCTTGGGGTGCTTGGAGGCGCTGGTAGCCGACAGCAACATGGTCTCGTCGTCCAAGTACGCGACGACGGCGCCGGCGGCCTGCTGTGCCAGCCGACCGGTCTCGAATCGGATGGTGCGGGTGCCGTACGAACCGTTGTCGATCGTGGCGGTGGTCTCGAACACGCCTTCGTCGACCTCGGTCGCGGCGGCAGTGTCGGTGGTGGTCTGTGACATGTAGCTTTTCTCGTCCTCTCGTCTTCGCCGTGCCCACCCGGGCGCGCAGCGAACCCGGTGGCTCGCGTGCGGCGTCCCCGATAACCCTGCGAGCGGGGCGGCCCACGATCGAAGTCCCCCGGACCGAGCGCCGACAGCGCTCGCACCGAGAGACCACTACCGAGGACCGACACCGCGAGGTGTCGGGAACGAACGGCTGATGGTGCTCACCGCCGTATCGGCGGCCTACCTGTACTGCTTCTACCTGTACTGCTTCTACCTGTATTGCTCATCTTCTGTCGTGCTGTGCATCCGCACTCTCTCGTGAGTACGAAACGACCCTACCGCTCCACGACGAACGGCCGACGAGGAGCAGCACTGGGCTGCCTCGCCGGCACGATCGCGTGAAACATCGAGGTACGAATTATCGACGCAGTCCCAAACGCTCGATGAGCGAACGGTAGCGAGCGACATCGACTTTCTGTACGTACTTGAGCAGACGACGACGTCGTCCGACGAGCAGCAGAAGACCACGGCGCGAATGGTGATCGTGCTTGTGCATCTTCAGGTGCTCGGTCAGATCCTGGATGCGCTTGGTGAGCATCGCCACCTGCGCCTCGGGTGAACCCGTGTCGGACTCGTGGAGTCCGTACTCGCCCAGGATCTGCTTCTTCTGTTCGGTGGTCAAAGCCACAGTGATACTCCCGTTGGTGCCGTCCGCGCGTGAATGGGATCCGAATATGATGCGATTCGGCGTTGCAGCCGCCGCGGACCGCAGCGAACAACAGTTGTCCACCTTAGCAGGGACACACGAGCGGGCCGAACATCCAGCACGCTCAGACGTCGAGCGCGGCCAGGACCTCTCGGGCCCGGCCCACGTCGCGCGCCATTTGCTCGATCAGCTCGTCCACCGACGCATACGTTTCCATCGGACGCAGTCGTTCGACGAAGTCCACGGCCACGTGCTGGCCATACAGATCGGCGTCGCCGTCGAGCACGAAGGCCTCGACGGTGCGCGTGCGCCCGGAAAAGGTGGGGTTGGTTCCCACCGATACTGCTGCCCGGCAACGCTTTCCCGGCGTCACCGTTCCCATGACGGGTCCGGGGCCCAGCACGGTGAACCAGGCTGCGTACACCCCGTCTGCCGGGATGGCGGCATGCATCGGCGGCTTGACGTTGGCGGTGGGATATCCGATGGTTCGCCCGCGACCGTCGCCGTGCACGACTACACCTTCGACCCGATGCGGCCGACCGAGCGCGTCCGCCGCCGCGGTCACGTCGCCGGCGTCGACACACGCGCGAATATAGGTGGAGGAGAACGTGACCGCGTGCTCGGCGAGCAGGCTGACGCCATCGACGGCGAACCCGAAGCGCTTGCCGGCCGTACGCAGGAGATCGACGTTTCCGGCGGCCTTCTTGCCGAACGTGAAGTTGTCCCCCACGACCACCTCGGCGGCATGCAGCCGCTCGACGAGGATGTCGTGGATATAGCGATCAGGCGTGAGTTTCATGAACTCCGGGGTGAAGGGCATGACGCAGAAAACGTCGATCCCCAGCTCCTCCGCGAGCTCGGCGCGCCGAGTCAACGTGGTCAGCTGCGCGGGATGACTACCGGGACGCACTACTTCCATCGGATGCGGGTCGAATGTCATCAGAACGCTGGACACTCCACGAGCCGCGGCGGATTTGACCGCACGATCGATCAGTTGAGCATGACCGCGATGAACGCCGTCGAACACGCCGATCGTGAGAACGCACCTGCCCCAGTCGGCCGGGACGTCGTCGAGACCTCGCCATCTCTCCACGGGGGAAAGCGTACGGCCCGACGATCGCCGGGTCACCTTCGGCGCACCCGAGATGGCGCGCTGAGCACAGAGATCCCGCGCCGACGTGGTCGGCGGCTAAGCTGTTCGTCGTGTCGATCCCTGCCCTCTCCCCCGTCGCGCAGGACTATCTCAAGGTCGTCTGGACCGCGAGCGAGTACTCGGACGAGCCGGTGACCACCAAAATGTTGGCGTCCAGGATGAGCGTGTCGCCGTCGACGGTGTCCGAGGCAGTGCGAAAACTGGCCGATCAAGGGCTCGTCGATCACGCCCGCTACGGTTCGATCACCTTGACCGAGGACGGTCGCCGGGCAGCGGTGGCGATGGTTCGTCGGCACCGACTCATCGAGACCTGGTTGGTCGACGAGATGGGATACGGCTGGGACGAGGTGCACGACGAGGCGGAGATTCTCGAACACGCGGTGTCCGATCTTCTGGTCGAGCGGATCGACGCCAAACTGGGGCGCCCGTCGCGGGACCCTCACGGCGACCCCATACCGACCGTCGACGGCACCATCCCCGCACCACCGGCGGTCCCGCTCAGCAACTTCGCCGTCGGCCAGACCGGCAAGGTGACGCGCATCTCCGATTCCGATCCCGACATGCTTCGGTACTTCGGCTCGATCGGCATCGCCCTCGATCTGTCCATCACGATGGTCGAACGCCGGGATTTCGCCGGCACAGTCGCGGTGGACGTCTCCGGGTCGGTGCTGGATCTGGGCCACGTTGCGGCCGAGGCGATTTGGATGACGACGGACTGAGCGTCCCCGCTCACTCGTCAATCACGAAGCGTCGCGGGCCGCACCACCATCACCGTGCTGGCCCGTTTGCCCCGTTCCTGCACCAGCGCGATGGTGTGTCCGGCCGGGTTCACTGCCGCGTATACGCCCGCAATTCCGACCGGATCGAGCCATCGTCCCTGGCTGAGCGACTCGGCCTCGTCGTCGGTGACGTCGCGGTGCGGGAACGCCGTACGCGCGGCCGCGTCGATGTCGAGGCTCACCCGCGGATCGTCCCGCAGCTCGTCCAGCGTGCGCGCGTGGTCGAGCGTGAACGGCCCAACGCGCGTGCGCCGAAGCGCGGTGAGGTGGCCACCCACGCCCAGGGCCGTCCCCAGATCCCGTGCGAGCGCCCGGACGTAGGTGCCGGACGAACATTCGACGTGCACGTCGAGATCGAGGGGTGTGTTCCCGGTTTCGCTGGCCCCGGTTTCGCTGGCCCCGGTTTCGCTGGCCCCGGTTTCGATGTGCACCCGACGGCGCTCCAGGACGTCGAAGCGAGAGACTGTCACCTTTCGAGGTTCGAGGACCACCGTCTCACCGTCTCGCACCAATGCGTGTGCCCGCTTGCCGTCCACCTTGATGGCGCTGACGCTGGAGGGCACCTGACTGATCTTGCCGGTCAGGGCTGCGACCGCACTGTCGATGTCGACGTCGGTCACCGCGCTCGCGTCGGCACGCGAGACGGTCTCGCCCTCCGCGTCGTCGGTGGTGGTAGCCGATCCCAACCGGATGGTGGCCGTGTATTCCTTGGTGGTCAGAGACAGCAGACCCAACATCTTGGTAGCGCGCTCGACTCCGAGCACCAGCACACCTGTCGCCATCGGATCGAGCGTCCCCGCGTGGCCCACCCGCCTCGTCTTCAACGCCTTCCGGCAGGCGGACACCACGTCGTGACTGGTCACTCCGCCGCTCTTGTCCACCACCAATAGGCCTGCGCCGTCGAGACCGGTCGGGGGCTTCACGTGTGCAGACACGGTAAGAAAGTGTGCCATGCGGTTCTCACCGCGATCAGAAGACGGTGATGGCCGTCAGCACCAAACCGTTCGACACGGCCCATCGGCCGTCGAAAGCTGTCAGAGTGGCACCGCTGGTGGTGTCACCCGGCACCAGCAGCCGCGATCGGAACGTACCCGTCACCCCGGTCCCGGCGTCCTGGTCGTGGCCGACGGCGTCTCGCTCGAACGTGATGTGTGCATCCTCGAAGCCCAACCACCGTCCGGTAAGCGGGTACCACGCCTTGTAGGTCGCCTCCTTGGCACAGAAGAGCAACTTGTCCCAGTGCACCTCGTCGTCGGTGCGAGATGCGAGCACGTCGCGCTCGGCGGCCAGACTCACGGCCCCCAGGACTCCGTCCGGAAGCGTCTCGTGCGGTTCGGCGTCGATGCCCACCGACCGGACTGCGAGCGCGTAACCGACCGCGGCGGCGCGGTACCCGTCGCAGTGGGTGAGGCTGCCGACGACGCCACTGGGCCAGACCGGCGACCCCATGTCGCCGCGCATGATCGGGGACGGTTCGAGACCGAGCCGTCCCATGGCCAGTCGAGCGCAGTGCCGAGCAGAGGTGAATTCCCGTTTGCGTTTGTCGACCGCCTTCTCCACCAGATGTGCCTCGAGTGGATGTGGCAACAGTCCCGGCGGATCCTCGAACAACTCCTCGGCGACGACGCCGCGCGCGAGCAGGTTGCCGAGCAACTGGGCGGAGGGTTCGGCGCTCACGGTCTTTTCTCCGCTCTCATCCTGTCCACTTCCGCTTCCATCTCCGGCGTCACGGTGAAGTGTCCACCCCACTTGTTGAGCGAACCCGGCGGGTAGTCGGGAACTGGAAATATCTGTCGAAGAACAGGATCGGGCAGACCCCGGCGTTTCCACTCCCGTGGATAACCCACCGAGACCTCCTCGAAGCGCACACCGTCGTAGTAGGTGGTGCGTGGGATGTGCAGGTGCCCGTACACCGCGCAGGCTGCGTTGAATCGGGTGTGCCAGTCCTTGGTCTCCACCGTTCCGCACCACAGCGCGAACTCGGGGTAGAACAACACCTCGGTGGGTTGTCGTACCAGCGGCCAGTGGTTGATCAACACCGTCGGGATGGAGGTGTCGACCTCCGCGAGACGCGCCTCGGTGATTCGCAGACGCTCGGCGCACCACGCATCCAACGTGGCGTACGGAGTCGGGTTGATGAGGAATTCGTCGGTCGCGACGACATTGCGGCTGCGGGCAAGCGCGAGCCCCTCCACCTTGGTGCTGGTTCCGGCCGGCAGGAAGGAATAGTCGTAGAGCACGAACATCGGTACCACCGTCGCCGGGCCGCCCTCGCCCGTCCACACCGGGAACGGGTCCTCCGGGGTGAGCACGCCGATCTCGCGGCACATCGTCACCAGGTAGTCGTAGCGCGCCGCACCGTGGATCTGCACCGGATCTTTGACCGTGGTGTACAGCTCGTGGTTGCCCGGGACCCAGATCACCGTGTGGAACTTGGACTTCAGCTCCGACAATGCCCACCGGATATCGTCCGTCTTCTCCGACACGTCCCCGGCCACGATGAGCCAATCGTCTTCGGTCTCCGGTTCGATGTTCTCGGTGATCGGGCGGTTGCCCTTGTGCCCGACATGGATGTCGCTGACGGCCCACAGCTTCGCTGGCACTGTCACAACCCTTCTGTTCTGTTCTCGTCGGTCGCCGCCGATGTGCTCGACGCGACAGTGGTCGTCCGGCCGCTCACGGTATCGGTGCCCGTGGTGATCCAGACACCCGAGACGGTCCGCCAGATCACCGACAGAGCTCTCAGGCTGACGAACAGTGTCAGTCCTACCCAGATTCCCGGCAGTCCCCAACCGAACACCGACGACAACCAGATCATCGGAAGAAATCCGACGATCGCGCTGACGAGCGTCGCCGTCCGCAGGAACGCCGCATCACCCGCGCCGAGCAGCACCCCGTCGAGCGCGAAGACGACACCGGCGAGCGGAATCAGTGCGACGAAGATCCACCAGATGCCGTCGATGCCCGCGAGGGTGGCCTGATCGGTGGTGAACAGATTCGGAATCACCCCGTGCGTGGCGGCGAAAATACCGGACAGCGCCAGGGCGAACACCACCGACCACGCCGTCACTCGCGACGCCACCATCGATGCGGCGCGCCCTTTCCCGGCTCCGAGCGCCGCACCCACCAGAGACTGAGCAGCAATGGCCAACGAGTCCAGCATCAGAGCAACCAGATTCCACAGCTGCAGTACCACCTGATGCGCACCGACAGCGCCGGCACCGAAGCGCGACGCCACGGTCACGGCAGAGAGAAAACACGCCTGAAAGGCGAGCGAGCGCAGAATCAAATCTCTCCCGAGAACCAGCTGACGACGAATGATCGACAGATCGGGCCGAACGGAGTGCGTTCGTGCTCTCACCAGTGCCGACAGGAACAGCGCCGCCGCCACCGACTGTCCCGCCACATTGGCGACGGCGGACCCCACCAGGCCCAGCCGGGGGGCTCCCAGAAGTCCGTGCACCAAAACCGGACACAACGCTGCCGACAACGCCAGGCCCGCCACCACGTAGCGCAGCGGTCGGACGGTGTCCTGCACCCCGCGCATCCAGCCGTTCCCGGCCAGCGTGATCAGGATCAGCGGGACACCGAAAATACCGACGCGAAGCCACGTCGTCGCTTCCTCGGTGATGTCACCTCCGCCCCCGAGAACCGACAGAATGGGTCCGGCCAAGACCTGGACGACCGCGACCAACACCAAGCCCAGTCCCACGGCCAACCATGTGGCCTGTACACCCTCGTTCCGAGCATCGTCGTCCAGGCCGGCGCCGTGCAGTCGCGCCGCGCGCGCCGTGGTCCCGTAGGACAGAAATGTCAACTGAGTACTGACCTGAGCCAACACCAGCCCTCCGACAGCGAGCCCCGCCAGCGGCAGCGCGCCCAGCCGTCCCACCACTGCCGTGTCCAGCAACAGGTACAACGGCTCGGCCACGAGGACACCCAACGCCGGGAACGCCAACCCGAACATCGTTCGCGCAGATACTTGGCCGTCGACGCCCGCTGCGCGAACCTGTGCATCGTCGGCGTTCACTCGAGCGCGGCGACCAGCGCGTCGATGTTGTCCTCGATGGTGCCTGTTGCGGTGTAGCCGGCCGACAGTCGGTGACCTCCACCGCCCAGTGCGGTAGCAACGAGGGACACGTCGACGTCCTGCTTGGCGCGCAGAGAGACCGCCCAACCCGCACGGTTCTGCTTGAACACGGCTGCGACCTCTGCCTCGGCGGTGGTGCGGACGATATCGACCACGCTCTCGATTTCTTCCGGGCGCAACCCCCGGGAATCGTCGAGCCGGACCACCGCGCACACCATGCCCCGCCCTCCGGCAGCGTCAGGGAACAACTGTGCCGAACCGAGAACAGCGCCGAGCATGGGCAACCACCCGAACGGATGCGTATCGAGCAATCGCCTCGTGATTGCCGCCCCGTCGATCCCGGTTGCCAACAGGCGTTCCGCAAGCCGATGTGATCCAGGCCGCACCCATCGGAACGATCCGGTGTCGGTGACCAACCCGGCGAACAGACAATGCGCGAGATCGCGGTCGAGCTCGACTCCCCACTCGTCGAACAATGCGGTGAGCACGGCCGTCGTGGATTCTGCGGCGGGGTCGATGACGTGATGGGTGCCGTAACGCGTGTTGGAACGATGGTGATCGATCACCACCGACACGGCACCGTCCAACCGATCACCGAGCTCACCCAACCGTCCACGGCTACCCGCGTCCACCGTCACCACCAGATCGACTTCGGACCGCACATCGTCTGCAGCGGTGATGAAATGCAGCCCGGGTAGACCGAGCATCGACTCCGGAAGGCTCGACGGCGCCGCGAAAGCGACCTGCGGGGAAACACCGCGGCGATCGAGCGCTATGGCCAGGGCCAATCCGCTACCGATCGTGTCGGCGTCAGGCTGCACGTGACACAGCACCGTCACCGTCCGGGCATCCTCCATCAGACGCACGGCGGTCTGCATGTCCGCGATCAGCGAGTCCGTCACGGGAACGATCAGATCTCGCGGGGGTCCGCGTCGGCAGCGTCGGACCGCGGCACCTTGTACGGATCGGCCTCACCCGCGGGTGTCGCACCGGCGGCCGCTTCCGCGACTTTGCTGTCCAATTGGCGTGCGCGCTCGAGGAGCTCCTCCATGTGGCGCGCGGTGTCGGGAACGGTATCCGCGCGGAAGGTCAGCGTCGGAGTGAAACGCACACCCGTGCCGGCACCGACCTTGGTACGCAACGCGCCCTTCGCCTTCTCCAGACCTGCAGCAGCAGAGACGAAGTCGGGTTCGGCGTCGAGGGTTTCACCGCGAACGGTGTAGAAGACAGTGGCATCGTGCAGGTCGGGGGTGACCTTGGTGTCAGTGACGGTCACGAAGGAAAGCCGAGGATCCTTGATCTCGTGATCGATGGCCGTCGCGACGATGGCGCCGATGCGCTTGGCCAGTTTCCGAGCACGGGCTTGATCCACCACGATGCGTCTCCTTCTCCATTGAGCGTTGTGCCACTGTCACGGTCTGTCGTTCTACCCGATCAGTCTTCCGGCCCGAACACGCGACGCCGAACTCCGAGTAGCTGCAACTCGGGCCTCTCCGCCACGTGTCGTTCGCAGGAGTCCAACACCTCGTGCAGGTGCGAGACGTCCGACGTGGCGATGGCCACGCCCACCATGGACCGACGGTATCGCTCTTGCTCCCCTGTCTCGGCAGCGGACACCCCGAACCGTTGCAACGCAGCAATCACAGGCTTGATCACCGACCGTTTCTCCTTCAGCGAATGTACGTCGCCGAGAAGAATGTCGAGTTCGAGCGCTCCGAGAAACATCGACCACCTCGTGTTCGAGGGCGGGCAGGTCCGGTAGTGCGGTATGGCCCGCGTAGACGAAACCGCGGGCCACACCGTGCATTCGTGCTGTTCTACTCGCGCGGCTTCTCTCGAAGCTCGTACGCCTCGACGACGTCGCCGACCTTGATGTCGGAGTACGTCACCGTCAGACCACATTCGTAACCTTCACGCACCTCGACCGCGTCGTCCTTCTCCCGACGGAGCGACGAGATCGTGACCAGTTCCGCGACCACCGCGTTGTCACGCAGCAAGCGCGCCTTGGCGTTGCGGCGTACGAGACCGGAGGTGACGAGGCAACCGGCAATGTTGCCCACCTTCGAGGAGCGGAACAATGCGCGGATCTCGGCCTGTCCCAGCGTGACCTCTTCGTAGACCGGCTTGAGCAGACCCTTGAGGGCCTTCTCGATCTCGTCGATGGCCTGGTAGATCACCGAGTAGTACCGGATGTCCACGCCTTCGCGGTTCGCCAGCTCCGTCGCTTTGCCTTCGGCACGCACGTTGAAACCGATGATGATCGCGTTGGACGCCGACGCCAGGTTGACGTTGGTCTCGGTGACGCCGCCGACGCCGCGGTCGATGACGCGCAATTCGACCTCGTCGCCGATCGCGATACCGACGAGGGCCTCTTCCAAGGCCTCCACAGTGCCGGAGTTGTCGCCCTTGAGGATCAAGTTGAGCTGCGACGTCTCCTTCAGTGCTGCATCGAGATCGTCGAGGCTGATCCGCTTGCGAGACTTCGCGGCCATCGCGTTGCGCTTGCGCGCATTGCGTCGGTCCGCGATCTGCCGCGCGATTCGGTCCTCGTCCACCACCAGCAGGTTGTCTCCGGCGCCGGGTACCGACGTGAAGCCGATGACCTGAACCGGACGCGACGGAAGCGCCTCGACGACGTCCTCGCCGTGCTCGTCGACCATGCGGCGAACACGTCCGTAGGCGTCACCGGCCACGATCGAGTCACCGACTCGCAACGTTCCGCGAGCGATGAGCACGGTTGCGACCGGGCCGCGACCACGGTCGAGGTGCGCCTCGATGGCGACACCCTGAGCATCCATGTCCGGGTTGGCACGCAGATCCAGCGCTGCGTCGGCCGTCAACAGCACGGCCTCTAGCAGAGCGTCGATGTTGGTGCCCTGCTTGGCAGAGATGTCGACGAACATGGTGTCGCCGCCATACTCCTCGGCGATCAAGTTGTACTCGGTCAGCTGCTGCCGGATCTTGTCCGGGTTCGCGCCTTCCTTGTCGATCTTGTTGACCGCGACCACGATCGGGACGTCCGCGGCCTGAGCGTGGTTGATGGCCTCGACCGTCTGCGGCATGACGCCGTCGTCGGCTGCGACCACCAGGATTGCCAGGTCGGTCGCCTTCGCACCACGAGCACGCATGGCCGTGAATGCCTCGTGACCCGGCGTGTCGATGAAGGTGACCAGTCGCTCGTTACCTTCCAGTTCCGTGAGGACCTGGTAAGCGCCGATATGCTGCGTGATGCCGCCGGCTTCGCCTTCGCGCACCGTGGCATTACGGATCGAGTCCAACAGTCGTGTCTTGCCGTGGTCGACGTGACCCATGACCGTGACCACGGGAGGACGCTGCTCGAGTTCGTCCTCGCCGCCCTCGTCCTCGCCGTAGGTGAGGTCGAAGGAGTTCAGCAGTTCGCGATCCTCGTCCTCCGGGCTGACCACCTGGACGACGTAGTTCATCTCGCCGCCGAGCAGCTCGAGCGTCTCGTCGTTGACCGACTGAGTTGCCGTCACCATCTCCCCGAGATTGAACAGCGCCTGCACCAATGCTGCTGGGTTCGCATCGATCTTGTCCGCGAAGTCCGACAGTGAGGCACCGCGAGCGAGACGAATGGTCTCGCCGTTGCCACGCGGCAACCGCACGCCGCCGACTGCGGGAGCCTGCATCGATTCGTACTCGGCGCGCTTGGCCCGCTTCGACTTGCGTCCGCGGCGCACTGCGCCACCCGGACGACCGAAGGCACCTGCTGCTGCGCCGCGCTGACC